>NZ_FOMS01000005.1 GCF_900112685.1 Roseivivax sediminis | reverse complement strand
TGCGCTTCTCCCAACGATGGCGGCGGACGCTGTGCTCTGCACCGATGGCCACGCCACCTACGAGGCGATCGCAAAGACCACCCGCATCACGCACTTCGCGCTGAACGGCGGGAAGCGGTCTCGCCGTATGCCGAAGACCCATCACATCAACACCGTGAACGCCCTGATCAGCCGCTACCGGGACTTCATCCGCCCATTCTGCGGCCCGGCTTCGCGCAACCTCAGGGCCTATGGCCGGTGGCACGCTGCCCGTGAGAATGGCGACCGCGATTACCTTTCCATCTTCAAGGCATTCCTCGATACGCCGCGGCCTGCCAACACGCTATGCTGACATCGCCTGCCGGAGGGCCCTGTGAACCGCGACGGCATCACCCGACGCGCCGAGTGCATCCGGTAGCCAAGGCAGGTGTGATTGCCCAGGTCGGCTGGGTTTTCAGGCGTTCCCGCGCGGGCAAGGTAATCTGGCGCGCCGACCACCACCGGACGGGTCTCATGCGTGCGACGTCGGGCGATGATGTCCTAGTCCAGCCCATCGCCGAGGCGGATGCCGCCGTCGAACCGACCCGGCACCAAGTGACGTGACCCCTTGTTTCTCCTCCATGGGCTGCCGGAATCCAGACCAAAGTGAAGGGACTGGATATGAAGCGAAGCAGGTTCAGCGAAGAGCAGATCATCGATATCTTGCGAGAGAAAGATGCCGGGGCGACCGTCGCGGATCTTTGCCGCAGGCACGGGATGTCGTCGGCGACGTTTTACGCCTGGAAGGCGAAGTATGGTGGCATGGACGTGTCTGACGCGCGCCGCCTGAAGGCTCTGGAAGACGAGAACGCAAGACTGAAGTGGCTTTATGCGGATGCGATGCTCGACAATGCAAGGCTGAAGGATCAGCTGTCAAAAAAGTGGTGACGCCCGCCGCCAAGCGGAACGCGGTCGCACATCTGAGGACGAGCCTCGACGTGAGCGAACGGCGGGCGTGCGCCATGATCGCCGTGGATCGGAGCTCGATCCGCTATCGCGCCAGAAGTCCCGATGACGCGGAGCTGCGGGAGCTGGCCGATCAAAGGCGACGGTTTGGATCCCGTCCCCTGCACGTCCTTCTGCGCCAGGAAGGCCATACCGTGAACCGCAAGAAGACCCAGCGGCTCTATCGCGAGGAAGGGCTCACGGTTCGCCGCCGTGCTGCCGATCGCAACGCACCGGTTCTGCTGGTCGTCCGGGGCGATGGTGATAAGGCTCGGGCTCCGACCGGTCCGGACGCGCTTGGCGGATGGGTCGGCCGCCGATCGTCACGACCCTTTGCCTGCGTGCTGGGCGGGGGGATTGTATCATCTTGAAAGGATAGGCGAATGCGATCTCTGGTCCTGGAACGCCAACACGAATTGTCGCTGCGCGATGTCCCGCAGGTCGACCGCGAGGAAGAAACGCTCGGCCCGCGCGATGTCCGCATCAAGCTGCACACCGTGGGGATCTGCGGCTCGGATGTGCATTACTACACGCACGGGCGCATCGGGCCGTTCGTGGTGCGCGACCCGATGATCCTAGGTCACGAGGCCAGCGGCACCGTGATCGAGACGGGGGCAGAGGTTACCCGGCTTGCCGTCGGCGATCGCGTCTGCATGGAGCCGGGGATTCCCGATCCCAATTCAAGGGCCTCGCGGCTGGGTCTCTACAACGTCGATCCAGCGGTTCGGTTCTGGGCGACACCGCCGGTGCATGGCATCCTGCGCCCGACCTGCGTGCACCCCGAGGCGTTCACCTTCAAACTGCCCGACAACGTCTCCTTCGCCGAGGCGGCGATGGCGGAGCCGCTGGCGGTGGGGGTCCATGCCGCCACCAAGGCGCGGGTCAAGCCTGGGGACGTGGGCGTGGTCCTCGGCGCGGGGCCGATTGGGCTGGTCACTGCGCTGGCGGCTCTGGCGGCCGGCTGCGCGCGGCTCTACGTGACCGATCTGTCGGACACCAAGCTGGAGATCGCCGCGGGCCTAAGCCCGGCCGTCGTGCCCGTCCGGGCCGGCGGCGGGGAGCCGGCCGCCACGGTCCTGTCCGACACCGACGGCTGGGGTGCCGACGTGGTCTGGGAGGCGACCGGATCGCCCAAGGCCGCCGCAGGCGTGTTCGAGCCGCTCGCCCCGGGCGGTTGCGTCACCCTGATCGGTGGTCAGTCGGACGCGATCCCCTACGACGCGGGGGCGGCGATGGTGCGCGAGGCGCGGGTCGAGAACATCTTCCGCTATGCCCACGTCTTCCCGCGCTGCCTGGCGATGCTGGGATCGGGCACGATCGACGTGCGACCGCTGATCACCCGGACCTACGCCTTCGAGGACGGCGTTGCCGCCTTCGAGCGCGCCGCGGAGGCGCCACCCGAAGAGGTCAAGATGCAGATCGAACTGCCGCAATGAGGCAGCCCGCGCGCCGCAAGCCCGACCGCGCGATACAGCCATGGCGGGCCAGGGTTGAGTGCACTGTCAGGACAAGTCGGTGTCCGGCGGTGCCGCCATCGCACTGAAGAGGCCGGGCGGCCTGCAAGACAAGTTCCGCTGGCGGGCCACACCCCGATGCCCGCCAGCGAGGGATCCCGCGACTGCGTGCTTTGTCGCGGGACCGCCGAAGCGTGCAGGTCAGGAGTCGATCTGGTCGATCATCCTTTCCAGCCGCTCCATCGCACGCACGCCGTCCTCGATGTCCGGGACGGCGCGGGTGTCGCCGCGCAGGACGGCCGCCACGTCGGACAGGAGCGCGGCATAGCCCTTGTGATCCTCGTTCGCCGCGGCGGTGAAGTTCGGCCGCCACGAGAGCGTGTCGCAGGCCGGGTCCAGCCGCGCGCCGGGATCGTCCGCCTTGAACGGTGGATCGCGGTAAAGCGCGACGTCGATGATGTTGTCCACGTGCAGCCGGGCGTGGTCGCCCATGATGCGGATCTCCTCCATCGGCGTGCCGCGCGACTGGACGGTGCCCATGACCACGTTGCCGATCACGCCGCCCGCGGTGGTGAAGTTGACGTGCAGCAGCAGCTTGCCCGGCGCGGGGGATGCGCTGCGGACCTGCATGTCGCCGAAATCCTCGCCGGCAAACCACGGGATCAGGTCCATGTAGTGGACGCAGTGGTGTAGGTAGAAGCCGGTATAGTCGGGCTCGCCCTCGAAATAGGTGGGCGCGGTCATGTAGGCGCCGGTGATCCCCAGCACGTCGCCGAAATCTCCGTCGCGGAGCGTGTTCATGGCGATGCGGTTGCCGGTGGAATAACGCTTCATGAAGCCGACCATGACCGGCTTGCCGGCGCGGCGGGCGGCTTCTGCGACCTCGCGGGCACCTGCCGCGTCGGCGGCGGGGGGCTTTTCCATGAAGACCGGCAGTCCGGCCTCGAGCGCGGCGATGGCTGCGGCGCGGTGCAGGTCGGGGCCGACGGCCATGCCCACGGCGTCGATGCCGCCCGCCGCGATCATCTCGCGGAAATCGTCGTAAGAGGCGGTCACGCCGTATTCCTCGGCCGTGCGCGACAGCGCCGCGCCGTCGCGGTCGCACAGGGCCGCGACGCGGATGTCGTTACGCCCGAGCTGGGGCAGCAGCATCTGGCGCGCGTGCCGGCCGCAGCCGATCCATCCCATCCGGATCATTGGTCCACCTCCGCCAGTGCCAGCGCGTTGCGCACCACCCCGAGGCCCGCGCGCAGCTTGGCGCTCTCGTCCTCGTGGGGCGCGCGCCAATGCGCGATGGGCAGGGCCACGCGATCGTCGTCGCGGCGGAACGGCTCGAGCGAGATCGGCCCGGCGTAGTTCGCGTGCGCGAGTGCCCGCATGACGGCGGGCCAGTCGATATGGCCGGTGCCGGGATGGCCGCGATGGTTCTCGTTGGCCTGGAAATGCGCGATGCGCGGGCCGGCCATGCGGATCGCGTCGGGGATGGAGCGCTCCTCCATGTTCATGTGAAAGGTGTCGAGCATCAGCTTGAACGCCGGGTTGTCGACCGCATCCACGACCTCGCAGGCCTGCCGCGTGGTCGACAGGATGTCGGTCTCGAACCGGTTAAGCGCCTCGACCGCCAGGGTGATGCCCGCCGCCTCGGCGTGCGGGGCGACCGCCTGGAAGCCCTCCACCGTGCGCGCGGCCCGCGCCGCGATGTCGGCGTCGCTGCGCGGCACGGGCGGGCGCCCGGCGAACACCATGGGCTCGCCGTAGAGCGGCCCGCCGACGACGGTCGCGCCCATCTCGGCGGCGACGTCAACGGCCTGGCGCAGGTAGTCAATCCCGCCCTGCCGGGCGTCCGCGTCGTCGGAGGCGATGGAGCGCTGCGGGTTCACCCGCGCCGCGAGCACGGTGAAGATGCCCGCGTCCTCGGCCGCGTGGCGCACGTCGGCCGGGCTCAGGTCGTCATCGGGTTCGGGCACGAGCAGTTCGACGAAGTCGAAGCCCAGCTCGCGCGCCTTGCCGAAATAGGGCAGGTCGGCGCGCGTGAAGGGGCGCGCGAACTGCATGGAAATGATGCCGATCGGATTCTGCACGACAGGTCCTCTTGGTTTGGTCAGCCCTTCACCGCGCCCTGTGTCAGGCCGGAGATCAGGCGTTTCTGGACGAGAAGGAACAGCACGGTCGCGGGCAGGGCGCCGACGATGCCGCCGGCGGTCAGCAGACCCCACTGCACCTCGTATTCACCGATGAGCGTCTGCACGGCGACGGTGATCGGGCGCACCTCGCGGCCGCCCAGCGTCAGGGCGTAGAGGTACTCGTTCCACGACGTGATGAAGATGTAGATCCCGGTGGCGATGATCCCCGGCAGGCAGAGCGGCAGCACCACGCGGCGCAGCGCCTGCAGACGGGTGCAGCCGTCCGTCATCGCCGCCTCGTCGAGCGAGCGCGGGATGCCGTTGATGTAGCTGACCATCATCCAGATCGAGAATGGGATCGCGATGGTGGAGTTGGCGATGATCAACGCGATGTGGGTGTCGAGCAGCCCCAGCACCCGCATCAGCACGAAGAGCGGCAGGATCAGCAGCACCAGCGGAAACATGTTGATGAGCAGGAATTGCAGCATCAGAACCCGCTTGAACTTAAATTCAAAGCGCGAGAACGAGTAGGCCGCGGTCACGCTCAGCGACAGACCCACGATCACGGTTCCGCCCGCGACGATGAAGCTGTCGAGGAGGTTGTCGGCAAAGCCCACCGTGCGGAACAGCCGGGTGTAGTTTTCGAGCGTTGCGTTCAGCAGCGACGGCCCCTCGGTGAAGAGCGTGGATTCATCGCTGATCGAGGTCAGGAACATCCACAGGTAGGGGCCGAGCGTGAAGGCGAGGATCGCCACCATCGGCAGATCAACCGTCAGTATGCGCCGCATCGTCGAAGGTTTGTGAAGCGCCATCAGGACACCGCCTTTCCGGTCCGCCGCAGGTAGAAGACGACCACCACCATCAGGAGCATCGTGAACAGCACCGCGATGGCCGAGCCGTAGCCGAAATCGAGGTTCGTCCGCGCCTTGATGAAGGCATAGAGCGGCAGGGTGTGGGTGGCGTAGCCTGGCCCGCCGCCGGTCATCACGAAGATCACGTCGAAGCTGTTGGCGACCCAGATCAGGCGCAGCAGCACGGCGGTCATCATCACGCCGGCGATGCCCGGCAGGGTGATGTGCCAGAACTGCCGCCACGCGCTCGCGCCGTCGATGGCAGCAGCCTCGTAATAGCTTTGCGGGATCGCCTGGAGGCCGGCGAGGATCATCACCGCGAAGAACGGGAAGCCCTGCCAGGTCAGCGTCAGGATGATCGAGGCCAGCGCATAGTCGGGATCGGCCAGCCACGGGATCGACTGCTGGATCAGGCCCATGCGCAGCAGGAATTCGTTCGCGACGCCGTAATTGCTGTCGTAGATCCACACCCACATCAGCGCGATCACCACCGACGGCAGGGCCCACGGGATGATGATGAGCGCGCGCGCCAGCGGACGCCACGGGAACTGCTGATTGAGCAGGAGCGCCGTCACCAGCCCCAGCAGGAGCTGCGCGGGGATCGTCGTGCCCATCCAGATGATCGTGTTGCGCAGCGAGATCCAGAAGACCTCGTCCGAGAGAGCGGTGCGGAAATTCTCGAGCCCGACCCAGTCGAAGTCGTTGGGTCGGAAGAGCACGTAGTCGTGCAGACTCATCCAGGCGGTCTGCACCATCGGGAAGAACACGATGGCCAGCGTCACCAGCACGGCGGGCGAGAGCATCGCGTAAGGCAGAACGCGGCGGCCCAGCGTGGCGCGGCGGCTCTGGCGATCGTGTCGGGATGTATCGGTCGCGGTCGCGTCCGTCATGGCACGAAGCTTTCGGCTGTCGGAAGGGAAGGGTCGCGGTCCGGGCGCCCCGCGCGGGGCGCCCGGGAGAGACGCATCACTCGGCGAAGAGCTCGGCGATGGTCTCGTTCATCTCGGCCGCCTCGATGTCGCCGGTCAGGACGCGCTGCATCTGCGTCGGCCAGACCGTGTTGACGAAATCCGCCGTGGCGTTGCTGCTGGGCAGCATCTCGGCGAAGGGCAGGCTGTCCACGGTGGCCTGCACGAACCTCTGCGGATGCAGTGACCAGCTGTCGCTGTCGGCCTTGACCACCGGCAACTGGCCGGTCGCCTCGTTGAACGTGGCGTTGTTGCCCTCCGACGACAGGTAGCTGATCCACTTCCACGTGGCTTCCGGGTCCTCGGCATTGGCCATCACCGCGGTGCTCTCGTCGCCAAAGGCGGTCCAGCGCCCGCCGCCGCATTCGGGGACGGGCGCGGCGGCCACGTCTTCGCCAAGCGCCTCGACCATGCCGTTGGCGGAGCCGATGTGGTGGATGGTCATCGCGGTCTTGCCGGCCTTGAAGGCGCCGATGATCTCCTGGAAGCCGTCGTTCGGGGCCGAGGGCGGGAACACGCCGTCCTCCTGGAAGAGGTCGGCCACGAATTGCGTGCCTGCGACGCCGGCCTCGGAGGCCAGCCCGTCGGTCAGGCTCACGCCCTCGGCGCCCAGCGTGAAGCTGGCCCAGTGGTCGTGCCCGCCCTTGGCGCCGCGGAAGCCGAAACCGTAGGTGTCGGTCTGCCCGTCGCCGTCGGTGTCGCGGGTCAGCTCGTTCGCGACCTCGCGGAATTCCTCGCAGGTGGTCGGCACCTCGAGGCCCAGCTCCTCGAACATGGAGGGTCGGTAGTAGAGGTAGAGCACGACGTACTGCACCGGCAGGTAGTACTGCGACCCGTCAGGCCCCGCGGTCAGGGTCAGCAGGTTGTCCTGCAGCCCGTCCGCGCCGTCCCACTCGGACAGCCAGTCGTCGATCGGCTGCAGCGCGCCCATCTCCACGAGCCGCGGCTGCGCGAACATCTTGACCATCGCCGCGTCGGGGGCGTTGCCGCCGATCACCGCCGTGTAAAGCTGGTCGTAGTAGCTGTTCCACGGAATGTTCTCGGCCTCGACGGTGATGTCGGGGTTCTCTTCTTCGAACGCCGCGATGAGGTCGTTCATCGGGTTGTCGGCGTTGTCGAAGTGGTACCAGAAGCGCACCGTGCTGTCCGCCGAGGCAGCGCCGGCGATGAGCGCCAGCGCCGAGGCCAGTGCCGTAATCTTGTTCAGTTTCATGGTCTTCCTCCCTGTTGGGCCGTCCCTCCTTGGGCGGCGGTCGACGTGATGTCGCGGAACGCGGCACCGGCGCGCTCGAAGGCGCTCCGCGCCTCCGGCAGGGCGGTGCCCATCTGCATGAAGCCGTGAACGACCCCCTCGATCCGGTCGAAGCGGTCGTCCCGCCCCAGGTCGCGCAGCCGCGCGACGAGCTGCTCGGTGTCCGACAGCAGCGGGTCGAGCCCGGCGGCATTGAGATAGAGCGGTGGCAGCGCGGCGAGAGCCGCGTCAGCGGCGACCACCGGCGCGACGCACGGGTCGTCGCGCATCGGGGTGGGCGCGTACCAGTCCCAGTAGCGCATCATCTTGGCGCGGGTCAGGCCCGGCCCGTTTTCGCGCGCGCGGTAGCTCTCGGTCTCGAAGTCGGCGCCGTAGACGCCGTAGAACAACAGCAGCGTGGCTGGCGGGGCCTCGCCCATCGCAGCCAGGCGCAGGGCGGCGGCAAGCGCGAGGTTGGCGCCGGCGCTGTCGCCGGCAAGGCTCCAGCGGCGGGCCGGATCGCAGCCCCACCACGCGCGCAGGATGTCCTCGAGCCCCGCGGGGTAGGGGTGTTCCGGCGCCAGCCTGTAATCAACCGTCAGCACCGGGCAGCCGCAGGCATTGGCGAGGCGACGGGATGCGCCTTCGTGCGTGGCGACCGAACAGAATGCCCAGCCGCCGCCATGGACGTGCAGGATCGCGTCGGTGCCGGTGTCGTTTTCGGGGACGATCCAGCGACCGGGCAGACCGGCATGCATCACCGTGCGCGCCTCGCGCACCGGCGGCAGGTCCGCGTTCCAGCGCAGGTTCGTCAGATCCGCCAACGCGCGGCCGTGCTGCGACGGCAGAGTCGTGGGATCGGCGAGCCCCGCATCCTCGGCCGCGAGCTGGTCGAGCACCGCCTGCATGTTGGGCGAGGGACCGGTCATGCGTCGCCCTCCGCCGCACCGCCGGTGAGGTCGGGGCCGAAATCCACGATGGTCGCGATGTGGTGCGCCAGAAGGTCGTGCAGCCGAGCGCGGTCACGCGCCTCCAGCGCTTCGACGATCGGGCGATGCCGCTCGGCCGTCTCCTCCAGCGCGCGATTGGGCTGCGAGTTCAGGATCTTGAAGCGATGCGCGTGGATCAGGCAGCGGGTCAGGATCGGCGTGACCAGCGGCAGGTCCGCGGCTTCGAAGAGGCGGGTGTGAAAGGCCCGGTCGCGCACCGACAGGCCGTATTCGTCGCCGTCGCGCGCGGCATTGCGCATGGCATCGAGAAGCGCCCGCATGTCGGCCAAAAGGTGCGCGTCGGTCCGCTCCACGACCCGGTCGAGATGCGTGCACTCGACCTCGCGCCGCAGGGTCAGCAGGGCACGGGCATCGTCGGCCGGGCAGGGGGCGACGCGGGTGCCGCGATTGGGCTGACGCTTCACGAGGCCTTCCTCGCTCAGCTGCATCAGCGCCTCGCGCACGGTGCCCTGGCTGCAGCCGAAGCGCTGGGCGAGGTCCAGCTCGGTCAGGGTGCTGTCGGGCGCGAGGATGCCGAGGACGATCTCCTTCTGCAGCTCGACGAAGAGCGTGTGGCTGCGGCGGCTCGACTGGCGCGGCACGAGATCCGAGACCGGGTCCTGATTGAAACTCTCCACCGCCATGCCTCCGTCCGGTCCTCCCCAACCGTGCCCTTGCCGGGCTTGCGTCGTATTATCGATATTGATAACGTCTCAATTATCGATAACGCAACCCCCAATTTCCGAGGGCTGTGCGGGAGGAGGACTAGATGGCCGATATCCGTCTGAACGGACTGGTGAAGGACTACGGCGCGGTACGCGCCATCCATGGCGTCGACCTGACCATGAACGACGGCGAGTTCGTCGCCTTCGTCGGTCCGTCGGGCTGCGGCAAGTCGACGATGCTGCGCATGATCGCGGGGCTCGAGGAAATCTCGGGCGGCGAGCTGCGCATCGGCGGGCGTCTCGTGAACGACGTGGAGCCCAAGGGCCGCGACGTGGCGATGGTGTTCCAGGATTACGCGCTCTATCCGCACATGACGGTGCGCGAGAATATCGGCTTCGGCCTGAAGATGCGGGGACAGAAGGCCGCCGACATCGCGCCGCGCGTGGAGGAAGCCGCCGGCATCCTGCAGATCCGCGACTACCTCGACCGCAAGCCCGGCCAGCTTTCCGGCGGTCAGCGCCAGCGCGTCGCCATGGGCCGCGCCATCGTGCGCGAGCCGTCGGTGTTCCTGTTCGACGAGCCGCTCTCGAACCTAGACGCCAAGCTGCGGGTGGAGATGCGCACCCAGATCAAGCGCCTGCACGCCATGCTTGAGACCACGATGGTCTACGTCACCCACGACCAGACCGAGGCGATGACGCTGGCCGACCGCGTGGTCGTCCTGCGCGCGGGCCGGATCGTGCAGGAGGGCCCGCCGATGGAACTCTACGCCAAGCCCAACTGCCGCTTCGTCGGCGAATTCATCGGCTCGCCGCAGATGAACGTCTTCTCGGGCGAGGTCGATCGCTCCTCCGGTACGCCGAAGCTGCGCATGGACGAGGTCGCGCTCGACCTCGGAGAGGTGCCGGCGCGGGACGGCGCGAAGATCGATGTCGGCATTCGGCCCGAGCACCTGAACTGGGCCACGCCCGAGGCGGCCAACCTGACGCCGACCGTGGAGGTCTACGAGCCGCTCGGGTCGGACACCATGGCGATCTGCCGGCTGGGCGGGCGCGAGCTGACCGCGCGGCTGTCGCCGGACGTCGACCTGCACCGCGACCAGCGCATCGGCCTCGGCTACGACCCGGCACGCCTGCACTATTTCGACGGTGAAACCGGCGCCCGGCTCGACGCCGCCTGATCTCCGGTCCTGGGGGCCGGCACGGGGCTCGCCCCGGCCGGCCTGTCAGACAGGCGCGCCGAGAAAGACGATCGTCAGGCCGGCCCCGCAGAGCGCGATCGTGTAGACGGGGCGGCGGGTGCCGATGAGGCCCAGAGATATCAGCGTCAGGCCGGCCGCCACGCGCAATCCGGCGAAAAGCGCGGCGCCCGGCGTCTCGGACAGCGCGATCAGGGCCGGGTTGGCGATCATGCCCAGCGGGATGATATAGAGGCCGATGCCGAGGGCCATCGCGGTCAACGCCACCTTCAGCCAGCGCTCCCCGATCATGCCGGCGGCGATGAACACCGCGCCGCAGACCGGCGGGGTGATCGTCGACAAAAGCGCGAACCAGAAGACGAAGAGATGCGCCTGCAGCGGCGCGAGGCCCAGCTCGATCAGCGCAGGGCCCGCGACCGACACGCAGATCACGTAGGCCGCCGTCGTGGGCACCTCCATGCCCAGGACGAGGCAGGCCAGCGCGGTCAGCAGCAGCGACGGCCAGAGCAGCCCGCCCGATCCCGCGAGGATGAGCGACGTGATCTTTACGCCGAGGCCGGTGATCGCCAGCACCCCGATCACGATGGACGCGCAGAGGATGATCGAGGCGATCATCGACACCTGGCGGGCGGCGTTGAGCACTGCGTTCGCGGATCGCTCCGCGATCTGGCGCGGGCGGAAGGTCATCTCGGCGTTGAGAAGCAGCAGGAGCGCCGCGGCGAGGATCGCCATCGCGGCGGCGTATTCCGGCGTGAACCCAGCGCCGAACATGCCCCAGAGCAGCACCGCGAAGGGGACCGCGAAGAACATCGAGGTCACCACGACGGCCCGGGCCGACGGGCGGTCCGCCGCGTCGATGCCCCGCAGTTCGAACCGCCTGGCGTAGGCGTCGATCCCCACCCAGACCGCGACGAAGTAAAGCAGCGCGGGCAGCGCCGCCGCTGCCATCACGCCGGTGTAGGGCACGCCCGTCAGCTCCACCATGACGAAGGCGCCGGCCCCCATCAGCGGCGGCATGATCTGTCCGCCCGACGACGCCACCGCCTCGACCGCCGCGGCGAGGCGCCTCGGGTAGCCGAGCTTGGTCATGGCGGGCAGGGTGATCGCGCCGGTCGAGGCGACATTGGCCGAGGCCGAGCCCGAGATCGATCCGAAAAGCGCCGAGGACAGGACCGACACCTTGGCCGCCCCCCCGGTCAGCCGGCCCGCCGCCGCCGAAGCGAGGTTCATGAAACCCTGGCCCGCCTCGCCGGCGTTCAGCACTGCGCCGAAGATCACGAAGATCGCGACGACGTTGACCGACACGCCGGTCAACTGGCCCCAGATGCCGCCCTCGGCGATGGTCAGCGTGCCGAGGAAGCTCTCGATCGGCGTGCCGGCATGGCCGAACTCGCCCGGGATATGCTGCCCGAACAGCCCGTAGAGCAGCGCCAGCGCGGCGACGAGCGGAAGCGGCCATCCGATCGCGCGGCGGGCGGTCTCGAGCACGACGAGCAGGAGCGTGATCGCCACGCCAAGCTGGAAGTTGCTTTCGATGAAGCCGTACTGGTCGCCGAGCGCGCTGCTGTTCAGCGCCACCCAGAGCGCCGCGGCGATCCCCACCGCCGCGATCACGAGGCCGGTCAGCCACCGGGCCCGGCTGCGCGCATCGAAGACCAGCGCGAAGGGCAGGATGAACGCCATGTGGAGCGGTCGGCTCACCAGGTTCGGAACGAGGCCCGAGAAAACGAGCGCGAGATGGTAGGCCACCAGCGCCGCGGCGAGCGCGATCCAGAAGCCCGCGAGGAGCCGGTTCTCGGGGAGGTCGGTCATTCGATGATGTCGATGCTGAAGGGCAGGGGAAGGCGGCGCGGGGGTACTTCCCCGCGCCGCGGTTCATGTCACTGGCCGGAGCCGCCGGCGGTGATGCCGGCCTCGTCGTAGTAGCGTGCGGCGCCGGGATGCAGTTCGGTCGTGATGTTGGCCATGAGTTCGGGCGTCACGCCCGCCCACCACGGCGAGGTGTCCGACATCTTCGCTTTCTGCTCCCAGTAGGTCTTGGTCAGCTGGTAGGCGGTTTCGTCGTCCATCTTCGTGGTGGTGAACGCCGCCACCGGCAGCGAGGTGGTGACGATGTCCTCATCCTGGCCCGAATAGGTTCCGGCGGGGATGACGAGCCGGGTGCGGCCGGTTTCCTCGATCTGGTCCTCGCTCATCGAGATCACGTTGACCGGCGTCGATGCCGCGGCCTCCACGACGTTCGGCGCCGGGTAGGAGCCGGCGGTCACGAACCCGTCGATCTGACCGTTCTTCAGCGCCGAGACGGCGTTCGAGAGCTCCACATCCGCGATCTCGACATTCTCCGACAGCCCGAACATCTCGAGGTATTTCTCACCCTCGGTCGCGCCGAAGGAACCCTTGCCGAGCAGGATGGTCGTGCCCTCGAGGTCCGCCAGCTTCGTCGCGCCGGTCTCTTCGGACATCACGAAGTGCATCGTCAGCGACGGGATCGGGAAGAGCGCGCGGATCTCGTCAAAGGCCGGAACGCTCCTGTCCTCGAACATCGCGCGGCCCTCCTGCGCCAGCCCGACGAGGGCGGGCGGCGTGGTGAAGACGTAGTCGCCGCCGCGGGCGCGCACTTCCATCACGTTCTGGACCGAGCCCTGGCTCTCCTCGATCGTGACCGAGATATCGCCGCCGGTGCCGGCTTTCATCGCTTCGGCCAGTTCCACGCCCATCTGGTAGTACGACGAGCCCGACTTGGCGGACTTGTAAGTCACCCGCGTCTCGGCCGAGGCGGCCCCGGCCATTGTTGCGAACGCGAGCGCGGCGCCGAAGACCAAACCCAATGATTTCATGCTGTTTCCTCCCAAGTACACGCAATCCTCGCGCCGTGGAGGGCTCGTGGCCCCGGCGGCGCTCTGGTGCCTTATTGCGTTTCGTTTGCCGGATTGTCGAGCCGGTGCTGATCAGCCGGGTGTCCGGGTCGCCGCGGATCACACCCGGCTGTCTTGTCCGATCCCGATGACGGCCTCCGTGCCCCGGGCTGTCGCTCGAGCATCTTGGCTGATCCCGTTGCGGTACTTATGGTTTAGGATGGAACCCTGCCGGATCACACGCGAAACTCCATGAAGAACATCTTTCACCGAATACTCGGAACCGGCGCGCCGAAGGGCGGGTCCACGGATGGTGGAAGCCGGCCCGCCGAGGGGCATGTGTCGCGTGATATTCCAATCGTCTGGCTCCTCGGGCGGACCGGTGCGGGAAAGAGCTCTCTCATCAGGGTGCTGACGGGGCTCGACGACATCGAGCTGGGCAACGGCTACACGTCCTGCACACGGACGTCCCGGAAGTTCGACTATCCCGGCGATCAGCCGCTTGTCCGCTTTCTCGATACGCGCGGGCTCGGCGAGGCCGGGTACGATCCGTCGGAAGACCTTGCAGCCTGCGAAGGGCACAGCCACGCGATCATCGTGGTCGCGCGGCTCGACGATCCGGTGCAGGGCGAGGTCGCGGAGGCGCTTCGGGCGGTGATGCGGCGGCGCCCGAAGATGGAGGTTCTGCTGGTACATACCGGCGGCGATCTCGTGTCCGACGCCGGCGCGCTGCAAAGGGCCCGCTCCGCGACCGCGCGGCGGTTCCGTGAGGCCGCGGGCCGCGAGATCCCGGACGTCGTCATCAGCTTGCCCCGGACCGGCGCGCCGCGCGAAGACGAGATCGCGGCGCTGCAGGACGCGCTTGTCGAAACGCTCCCGAATGCCGGGCTGGCGCTGCGCGAAGAGGCGGCGACCGACGCGGAATCCCGCGCCTTTCGGGAGGTGCGCCGGACGGTTCTGTTCTATTCCGGCCTCGCCGCCGGGTCCGATGCCATCGTCCTTGTGGGCCTGTTCTCCTCGACCGGTA
The DNA here is from genome assembly GCF_900112685.1 of Roseivivax sediminis. GTDB lineage: Bacteria > Pseudomonadota > Alphaproteobacteria > Rhodobacterales > Rhodobacteraceae > Roseivivax > Roseivivax sediminis. The sequence goes on along the minus strand of NZ_FOMS01000005.1, from coordinate 304,534 downwards.
TCCAGTTCACGATGCTCAAGAAGCTGGGCGATCACTACGGCGTGCCGGTGACCATCGCGCTGGCGCGGAATTTCGTCTCGCTGCTCGGGCTCGGCATCGGCGGGCGCTTCGCGGGCGCCGTCGCCCTTCGCCAGGGCAGCAAGTTCATCCCCGCCTACGGGCAGACGGTGGGCGCCGTCGCGGCGAGCACGTTCACCTTCGCGGCGACCTATGCGCTCGGCCGTACCGCCGCGCGCTACCTCCATACGTTGTCGGTCGGAGAGACGCCGTCCCGCGACGACATGCAGGAGACGTTCCGCGCGGCACTGAAGGGAGCGGGCCGGCATGATCGTTGACCGGCTCCGCGGCGCGCTGCTGCGATGGCGCATCGTCCTTCGCGCCGCCGCGATCGGTCTGCCCTTCCTGGCGGGCTTCCTCCTCGGTCTCGTGTGGTTGCGCGAACACGGCGCGCTCCTGCAATTCTCGATCGGCTGCGCGCTGTTCGCTCTCGCGATCTATGTCGCGCTCAACAGCCCGGCCTGGTTCGCGAAACGCGACGAAGCGCCCGATCCCGAGGACATCGAAGGGGGGCATGTCGAAGCGAACCCCGATTGGTCCGCACCCGAGCGCGCGGCCTTCGCGGCGGGCCGGGCCCTGATCGACGCGCGGCTCTCAAGCAGGCCAATGCCCGCCGAGGAGATGCAGGCGTTCGCGCTCGAGGTCATTCGGACCGTCGCGCGCGCCTCGGGCGACCGGGGCAAGGGGGAATTCGACTTCACGATCCCCGAAGCCCTGTTGCTGGTCGAGCGTGTCTCCTCGCGGCTGCGGGCCAATCTGAAATCCCACATCTCGATTTCGGACCGGATCTCTGTCGGCACCCTTCTGTGGCTCTGGCGCAATCAGGACCGTGCGCGGCGCATCTACGGTCTCGGCTACGGCGCCTACCGCGTGTTCCGCGCGACCGCCGGGCTGCCTCTCGCCATCATCCGGGAGCTCAACGACGTGGTGACGAGCGGAAATTCCGAAATGCTGACCGGCGAGCTGCACGTGATCGGCCAGCGCATCCTCTACGAGGAGATCGCGAAGGCGGCGACGGAGCTTTATTCCGGGCGCCTGCGGATGTCGGATGCGGAGCTTCTGGACAGCATCCTCGCGGATGCCAACCTCGACCGCGCGCGGCTTGCCGAACCGGACGCGCCGCTGCGCATCGCCATCGCCGGGCAGATCAGCGCGGGCAAGTCGAGCCTGGCCAATGCGCTTCTCGGACGGGAGGCGGCAGAAACCGACATGCCGCCGACCACGGACCGCGAGACCGCGCATGACGGAGAGATCCTCGGCATGCCGTGCCACGTGGTCGACCTGCCGGGCCTCGACGGCAGCACCGGGGTGAAGGAGGTGACCCTGCGCGAGGCGGAACGGTGCGACATCCTGCTGTGGGCGCTGCCCGTCAACCGACCGGGCCGCGAGGTCGACCGGGCCGCCATCGACGCGATCTTCGCGCGGTTTTCCGAAAGACCCGACCGCAGGGTTCCCCCGGTCCTCGGCGTCGCGACCTTCTGCGACAGGCTCGCCGGGCCGGACTGGCCCTATCCCGAGCACGCAATCCCCCAAGAGGTTCAGACCCGGATCGGGGAGGCTGTGCGCGCGATCGCGCAGGAGGTCGGCATCGAGGCGCCCGTTCCGGTCTCGGTCGGAGCCGACGACTGGAACGTCCCGGCGGTCCGCCAGCAGCTCGAGGCGCGGTTCTTCGAGGCGGTGAGCGTACAGCGCAACCGCGCGCGTCTGGCGCGCGGAGAAAAGTCGTTCGGGCGCGAGGCGGTCGATACCGTTCACGGCGTCACGAGAAGCCTGCGCGCCGTCGGCAAGCAAGCCGCCGCCCGCTACCGCGGCTCGACCAGGCGGTGAGTGCGCCAGGATCGGGGTTTCGTTGCGCCGTCGACGTTTCACGGCGGGATCGATGCGGCGCGGGGTGGCTATTCCTTCGGAAAGCTGGCCGACATTTGCCGGCCATGTTTTGGCGAACGAGAGGATGGCTCTGCGCTGCCGACGGGTTGAGGAACATGCATCTGCAAGTGAATCTGCCGCGACTCTCGCTTCCGCAAACGGTGCATGCAGCGTCTAATACCCTCCAAATTCATATACCTGTCAGTCAGTTATGTGGCGGAGCGACACAAAATGCGGCCCGCGGCCTTTCGTTTCCGAGCCGCTGCGGTAGGATTTGATACATATCCGCAAGGTCAAGGAGACGTCAGAATGCAGTACCGAACCCGCCTCATGGTCTGTGCCGCAGCACTCGGAGTTGCAGGCCCCCTGTCCGCGCAAGAGACCTACACAGCCGGTGTCGAAGCGTCGTTTCCGCCGTGGGCCTATGTCGAGCAAGGCGAGTACAAGGGGATCGCGATCGACGCGATGAAGGCCATCGCCGAAGACCAGGGCATCGAGGTCGAGTTCACCGATCTGCCATGGCCCTCGCTGATCCCGGCGCTGGCGCAGGGGCGGATCGACCTGCTCGTGACAGGGCTCAACGTGACCGAGGACCGGGCGGAAGCGCTCGATTTCACGATTCCCTGGTGGGAGAACGACGACGAGATCCTCGTTCCGACCGATTCCGAAATGAACCTGGTCACGGCGCTTTGTTGCGGTGCCACCGTCGGGGCGCAGAACGGCGCGACGCAGTACAACTGGCTCGAAAGCGAGCTGGTGGAGAACGGCGATGTCGGTCTCTCGATCCGCGGTTACGAAGATTACGTCGTCGCCGTGGAGGACATGGAAGCCGGTCGCCTCGACTCGGTCGTGACCTCGACGGACACGGCCGAGCAGTTCATCGCGAACGGGCGCGACATCAAGATCATCGGAACGATCCAGCGCAACCAGCCGCAGGCTCTCGCGGTGCAGAAGGGCGATCCCAACGATCTTCTCGCCAAGCTCAACGCCGGCATCGTGAACATCTACGACTCCGGCGCCTGGGAAGAGATCGTGCACGAATACAAGCCCGAGGCCTCGATCCGCGAGATCCCGACCACGATGCCCGACTATGTCGAGAGCTACCAGGACCCGATCCCCGGCTACGACGGCTGAACCGGGCCACGAACGCGGGCCGGTGGCAGCGTCGCCGGCCCCTTCATGACGGGGGCATTCCTTGATCTTCGACATCATCATCGACCACCTGCCGTATCTCTTCGGAGGCCTGTGGGTGGCGATACAACTTCTCGTCGCGCTGCTCGCGGTCGGTTTCGTGCTGGGGATCGCGCTGGCCCTGGCGGAAGTCTACGGACCAAGGCCGCTGCGCTGGTTCGGCATGGCATTCGAGCGGGTCTTCCGCGGTATCCCGGAAATCGTCCTGCTGCTGCTCTTCTTCTACGGTCTCGGGGATTTCTACCCGATCGAGCCGTTCCCGGCCGCCGTCCTCGCGCTGGGCCTGAGATCGACGGCCTACCAGTCGCAGATCTTCCGGGGTGTCATCCAGGCCGTTCCGAGGGGGCAGATGCAGGCCGCCCGCGCCATCGGCATGTCGCGCGCGCAGGCGGTGCAGAACATCGTCCTTCCGCAGGCGCTGCGGCAGGCGATCGGCCCCTGGACCAACGAGTTCTCCAGCGAGCTCAAGGCAACGTCGCTCGCCTACGTGATCGGCGTGGTCGAGCTGACCCGGCAGGGTCGCTACATCATCTCGAGCACGCAAGGAAACATCCTCGTCGTCTTCGCGGTGATCGCGCTGATGTATTTCGTCGTGAACTGGCTCGGAAACCGGGCCCTCTACGGCCTCGAACGCCGTTACGCGATACCTGGATATGGGGAGACCCGGTGATGGCAAAGCTTCTCGAAGTCGAGGACATCCGCAAGAGCTTCGGATCGACGGAGGTGCTCAAGGGCGTGTCGCTGTCGCTCGACCGCGGCGAGACGAAGGTCATCATGGGCTCGTCCGGCACCGGCAAGTCGACGCTCCTGCGCTGCGTCAATCGCCTCGATCCCGCGGATTCGGGCCATGTCCGGCTCGATGGCGAAGAGGTCACGGACGCCAACGTCAACCGGATGCGGCAGCGCATCGCCTTCGTGTTCCAGGACTTCAACCTGTTCCTGCATCTCAGTGCCCGGGACAACATCACCATCGGACTGCGCAAGCTGCGCAAGATGTCGAAGGCCGATGCCCGCCAGCGGGCGGACCGGGAACTCGACCGGGTCGGGCTGTCCGACAGGGCCGACAATTACCCTTCGCAGCTGTCCGGCGGCCAACAGCAGCGCGTTTCGATCGCGCGTGCCCTGGCGATGGATCCCGACGTCCTGCTGTTCGACGAGCCGACCTCCGCGCTCGATCCCGAGCTGACCGGGGAGGTCGTGTCGGTCATGCAGAGCCTGGCGCGCGATGGCATGACGATGCTTGTCGTCAGCCACGAGGTCGGCTTCGCGCGCCGCGCGGCCGACGCGGTGATCTTCATGGATGGCGGCCACGTGCTCGAGGAGGCGCCGCCGAAAGAGTTCTTCTCGGCCCCGAAGCATGACCGCGCCAGGCAGTTCCTGACCGCGATCGGAGAAGGGGAGGCCGCGTGACCGATTTCCTCTCCTTCGCGGTCGAATACCTGCCGGAGATCCTCGCGGCCCTGCCGGTCACGCTCGGTCTGTGGGTGCTTGCGATGATCCTCGGGTTCACGCTTGGCCTCCTGCTGGCTACCGGCCGGCTTTATGGCAACCGCGTCGTCTATGGCCTGTCGACCGCGTATGTCGAGATATTCCGCGGCACGCCGATGCTCGTGCAGATGTTCTTCATCTATCTTGGCCTGCCGGAGATCGGCATCGTCCTCGATCCGTTTCTCGCCGCGTTCGTGGCGATCGGGATGAATTCCGCCGCCTACCAGGCGGAGTATTTCCGCGGCGCCGTGCGCTCGGTGCCGCCCGGACAGATGATGGCGGCGCGCGCCATCGGCATGACACGCATGGAGGGGTTCCGCTCGATCGTCCTTCCGCAGGCCATGCGCCGGGTGATCCCGCAATGGACGAACGAGGCCATCCTCGAGCTTAAATACACCTCGATCGCCTATGCCATCGGGGTGAGCGAGATCACCGCACGGGCCGAGAAGATCGGCAACACGACCTTCCAGTTCTTCGACGTCTTTCTGCTTCTCGCGGTCATCTACGTCATTCTGACCGGAATCGTCGCACAGGTCCTGCAGATCGTGGAATCCCGGACCGCGATTCCCGGGGTGAACCGCTAGGTTCGCGGCAGCCGGCCTCGAGCGGCCGTGTCCGGCCATGCGGACGGAGGTGGACGGGGCGACGGGGTGCTCGTCACCCCGCTGCCGTGGCCCGGCAGGTATGGCGCATCGCCCGTGCCCTCCGGTGCCGGTTCCGGCCCGTGCCGGAGGCTTCGGCGTCACGCAGGGTCGTCGGGTCTGCCGCCCCGGCCCAGGTCTTCTATGATGGGGCAGTCGGGGCGGCTGTCGCCGTGGCAGGCCGCGACGAGTTCGGCGAGCGTGGCGCGCATCGACTTCAGCTGCGCGATCTTCTCGTCGATCCGGGCGAGGTGATCCTCGGCGATCCTCTTGACCACCGCGCTTTCGCGGTTCTCGTCCTCGTAGAGATCAAGCAGGGTCCGGCACTCCTCAATGGTGAACCCCAGGGTGCGCGCCCGGCCGATGAAGGCCAGCTTGTGCAGGTCGTTTTCGCGGAAAGCGCGGTAGCCGTTGGCGCTGCGCCCCGGGCGGATGAGGCCGATGTCCTCATAATAGCGGATGGTCTTGGGCGGCAGGCCTGAGCGCTCCGCGACGTCTCCGATATTCATGCGTATCTCCGTCATTCGGCCGGGGCCGGGTGGGGGGCCGGTTCCCGCGCCGTCCGCCGGGGTGTGTCGCCCTCATCCATCGCGGGGGCGATGCGGCGCAGGCGCAGCGCGTTGGTCAGCACAAAGACCGACGAGAGAGCCATCGCACCGGCCGCCAGCACCGGCGAAAGCAGCATGCCGAAGGCGGGGTAGAGCGCTCCGGCCGCCACCGGGATCAGTGCAGTGTTGTAGGCGAAGGCCCAGAACAGGTTCTCGCGGATATTGCGCATGGTTCGCCTGGAGACCTCGAACGCGTTCACCACGCCGCGCAAGTCGCCGGACATAAGCACGATGTCGGCGGCCTCGATGGCCACGTCGGTGCCGGTGCCGATGGCAATGCCCACGTCGGCATGAGCCAGCGCGGGCGCGTCGTTGATGCCGTCGCCGACGAAGGCGATGCGGCCGCTGCCCGAGCGCAGCTCCTCGAGCGCCGCGACCTTTCCGTCGGGCAGCACGCCTGCGATCACGTTGTCGATCCCGGTCTCGGAGGCGATGGCCTCGGCGGTCTCCTGTCGGTCCCCGGTGATCATCGCGATACGCAGGCCCTGAGCGTGCAGCGCCTCGATCGCGGCCCGGCTGGCGGGTTTCACCGGATCGGCCACGCCGATCACCGCTGCAAGCCTGCCGTCGACGGCGGCGTACAGCGCCGTCCGGCCGCGCCGGGCCAGTTCAGCGCCGCGCTCGGACATGGTGCCGATGTCGAGGCCCGCGCGGGTCATCATCCGCTCGGCGCCCACGAGCACCTCCGCGCCTTCGACACGCGCCGAAACGCCGTGGCCGGTCACCGTCTCGAAATCGCGCGCGGTCATGCGCGGTGCGTCTTCGGCCCGCGCGGCGCGCAGGATGGCCTCGGCGATGGGGTGCTCCGAGCGCTCCTCGACCGCCGCGACGCGTGAGAGCACGCTCTGGCGGTCGAAGCCGTCGGCCAATACGAGGTCGGTCAGTTCGGGCCGCCCCTCTGTGACCGTGCCGGTCTTGTCGAGCGCCACCACCGACACGCCGGAGAGCTCCTGCAACGCGTCGCCCTTGCGGAAAAGCACGCCCATCTCGGCCGCGCGTCCGGTGCCGACCATGATTGAGGTTGGTGTGGCGAGGCCCATGGCGCAGGGGCAGGCGATGATGAGGACCGAGACGCCCGCCACCAGCGCCAGCGTCAGCGTGGGGGAGGGGCCGAAGATCAGCCACACAAGCACGGTCAGCACCGCGACACTCATCACCGCGGGCACGAACCACAGGGTGATGCGGTCGACGAGGCCCTGGATCGGCAATTTGGCGCCCTGCGCTTCCTCGACCATGCGGATGATCTGGGCGAGTGTGGTGTCGGCACCAACCCGAGTGGCCCGGAACGTCAGGCTGCCGGCGCCGTTCACGGTGCCGCCGGTCACGCCAGCGCCCTCGGCCTTCTCGACCGGGACGGGTTCGCCGGTTATCATGCTCTCGTCGACATGGCTGCTGCCCTCCATGACCTCGCCGTCGACGGCGATGCGCTCGCCCGGGCGCACGAGCAGCACGTCGCCAGAGCGCAGATCGTCCACCGCGACTTCGACGGTCTCGCCGCCGCGCCGGACGCGCGCCGTGCGGACCTGAAGACCCATCAACTTGCGGATCGCGGCGCCAGTACGCCCCTTGGCGCGCGCTTCGAGCCAGCGGCCCAGAAGGATCAGCACGACGATCACCGCCGCCGCCTCGAAATAGACGGCACGGACGTCCTCGGGCAGAAGCGCAGGCAGGAAGGTCGCGACGACGGAGTAGAGATAGGCCGCGCCGGTGCCCACCGCGACGAGGCTGTTCATGTCGGGGGCGCCCTTGATCAGCGCGGGCAGCCCCTTGCGGTAGAACAGGCGCCCCGGCCCGGCGAGCACGAGCGTGGTCAGGACGAATTGAAGGAACCAGCTTGTCTCGCGCCCCATGGTGGCGTCGATCCAGTGATGGAAGGCGGGCACGACATGTCCTCCCATCTCCAGCAGAAAGACGGGCAGGGCGAGCGCCGCGGCGACCGCGGTGTTCCGCGCCAGCGTACCGCTCTCCTCCTCCTTGCGTGCATCGCGATCTTCCGAAGCGGCGCGCTCTGCGATCTCGGCCGGGTAGCCGGCCCCGCTCGCGGCCTTCGCCAGGGCCTCCGGCGTGACCGCGCCTTCGGCGTAGGTCACCGTGGCCGTCTCCGCTGCGAGGTTGACGTTCACGGAGATGACCCCCGGTACGGCCGCCAGCGCCCGGTCGACGCGCCCCACGCAGGAGGCGCAGGACATCTCTGCCACGTTCATCGTGACCGTGCTGGTGCGCGCCGGATAGCCCAGTGCCTCGAGCGTGCGGACGGCTTCGACCACCTGCGCGGGACCGTCAGCATCGAAGTGCGCGGTTTCGGTGGCGAGGTTGACGTTGACGTCTTCGACGCCGTCAATGGCCGCAAGGCCGCGTTCCACACGCCCGACGCAGGAGGCGCAGGACATGCCGTCGACGGCGAGTGCGATGGATCGGGAATCTGGCATGGCGCACCTCTCGGAATGAGTCCGTGATCTGCGGGGACAGGTAATGCTTCCAGTCACTGGAGGGTCAAGAGGTATTGGCGTCGTTCCGCGGCCTTGACCTTCCAGCGGGCGGAGGCCCTACATCCTGCCGGCAAGGACGAAAAAGGACCAGCGCGATGAAATTCAGCGTTCCCGACATGAGCTGCGGCCACTGCACGGCGGCGATCGAGAAGGAACTCAAGGCCAAGGCTCCGGGCGCCACCGTCAGCTGCGATCTGGGCTCCAGGATCGTGGAAGTGATGGGCGCCGAGCCGGACCAGGTGCAGGCGGCGATCCGTGACGCGGGCTACGACGCTCGGCCGGCCGCCTGAAGGTCCGCGTCCCGATCACCGGCGAGGCCTCGCGCGGCGGCGCGCATCCGGGCTGTTGCCAAATCAGGCCGCGTTCCCGGCGCTCGCGCGGCCTGCGCGACGTGTCAGAGCGTCGGGTAGAGCACGACGCGCGTATCCTCCGGTACGCGATCGTAGAGATCGAGGATCTGCGCATTCGTGAGGCGGGCGCATCCGTTCGAGACGCGCCGTCCGATCGTCGACGGATCATCGGTGCCGTGGATGCGCAGGAACGTGTCGCCGCGCCCCTCTTGAAAGAGATAGAGCGCGCGTGCGCCCAGCGGATTCCCGGGGCCGCCATCCATGCCGTCGCTGTATTGCGCGTATTGCTCGGGGTCGCGTTCGATCATGTCCTCGGTCGGAGTCCAGCTCGGCCACTTCTTCTTGGCGCCGACGTAGAACTCTCCGTCCTCGTATAGCCCGGGACGTCCGATCCCGACCGGATAGCGCCAGGCCCACCCGTCCGGCTGCGTCCAGTAGAGCGCGAAAACCCCCGGATCGACATGTATCTCGAACGGCGCCAGGCCGAAGCCGATCTCCACGAGTTGCGGTTGCATGTCGGGCGGCAGGCCGTCCGGCTGTATCTGGCTGTCGAAGTCCGGGGCCTGGTGCCCGAATGCGGGCAAGCCGATCAAGCCAGGGACCGAGCCTGCTGCCCCGAGCAGGAGTTTTCTGCGTGTCAGACGTGTCAATTCTCAAGCCTTCAAGTTGCGTCCGCACCGGCATTCGTGCGCGGGTCGTCGGTGGTAAGCGCGGCGGCGAGCGCCGTCGCGTTCGAGGGCGCCGCGCGATTTCCATGCAAGCCATACGCTTCGGCGGGACATAAGTATCCCTCCGGTCCGCGTTCGGGCCGGACGTAGACGGTCCGATTCTGCGGGATCGTGTTGGCGGCGCCGGGGTCTGGCCTCACGTCTGCCGGGCCGGGCCGGCTTTCGCAAGCGCCCGCGGCTTGCGCCTGCCTCTTGCATCGGCCGGGTTCGTCCAGACCGGGCAGCCCTGCATCCTCGGCCCGATATCCTTCGCCTCTCGGAGACGGATGGGCACTGTCCGCCACGCGGTGCCCGTCTCGCCCTGCCGGGTATGCTAGGGAAAGTAGCCCGGAGCCGCAAACCGGCGGCTCCCGGCGTCTTCAAGCCGGACCGCTACTGCGCCGGTGCTTCGACCAGAACCTTGATCTGGGACTTCTCGTTCACCAGCGTTTTGAACCCTTCGGCGACAATGTCGTGGATTGGAATTCGCTTGGTCACAAGCTTGTCGGCGGAGAAATAGCCGCGCATCATCAGCGCCATGACGGCGGGATAGACGTTGCGATAAGCGATGCTGCCCTTGATCTGGCGCTCGCGCAGCACAACGGTATTGGGGTGGAACGCCGCTTCGGATTCCCAGATCGACACCACCAGAACCTGACCCTCGTGCCGGGTCGCGTCGATCGTCTGGGGCAGGACCGACGGAACGCCGGTGACCTCGAAAGATACGTCCACTCCGCCGCCCGTCGCCGCGACGATCGCCTTGGCCGGGTCGATCTCGCCCGGGTCGATGGCGTGCGTCGCGCCAAGCTCCATTGCCTTGGCGCGGCGGGTCTCGGACGGTTCGACCACTTGGATCTCCGAGGCGCCCGCGACATGCAGCGCCTCGACAACCAGCAGTCCGATCGGCCCCGCGCCGAACACCGCCGCGCGGTCCCCGGCCTTGATCTGGCTGAGCCGCACGGCGTGCAGGGCGACCGCCGCGGGCTCCACCAGCGCGCCCTGTTCCATCGACAGACCGTCCGGCATCTTGTGTGCCATTTGCGCGGGCACGACCGAATAGGCTGCGAACCCGCCCCAGCCTCCCGACAGGCCGACGAAACCGAGGCTGTCGCAGAGGTTGTACTTACCGTCCCGGCAGGGCGCACAGTCACCGCAGGAAAATATCGGTTCTATCGCGACGCGGTCGCCGACCGAGAGACCCTCGACGCCCTCGCCCAGTTCGGTCACCTCGCCGCAGTACTCGTGCCCCATCACAATGGGCGCCGCGTCGTGGCTGAGCGGGTGCCGGTCGCCCACGGGGACGAAGATCGGCCCGGCGAGATATTCGTGAAGGTCGCTGCCGCAGATTCCGGTCCAGGCGACCTTGATCTTGACCTGTCCCGGTCCGGGCGACGGCTCTTCCACATCCTCGACGCGGATGTCCTTGGCCTTATGCCAGCGTGCTACCTTCATGGCTGCAGTTCCTTCCTTCAACAGGGTCCGGCCCCGTGCCCGAGGGAGAAGGCGGGCACGGGGGGCGCGGGCGCGGTGCCGCAGCACCGGTGGCCGCGTATCTCGAAACGGCGCTCAGCCGAGGTGATGCACGTCCTGAAGACCGTAGACCGGCGTCGGAAGCCCCTCCATCCGCGCCTTCAGTTGCAGGGCGAGGAACTGCGAATAGTGCCGTGACTGGTGCAGATTGCCGCCGTGGAACCACAGGTGCTCCTGTTGGGTGGGCTTCCACATGTTGCGCTGCTCGCCTTCCCAGGGACCGGGATCTTTGGTGGTGTCCGAACCGAGGCCCCAGACCTTGCCCACGCGGTCGGCCATCTCCTGACCCATGAGGTCGGCCACCCAGCCGTTCATGGAGTTGTAGCCGGTGGCGTAGACGATCAGGTCCGCCTCGAGTTTCTCGCCACTGTCCAGGATCACGCCGTCCTCGACCACCTCGGTCACCTGGCCCGACTTGAGCTTCACCTCGCCGTCGATGATGAGCTGACTCGCGCCGACATCGATGTAGTAGCCCGAACCGCGCCGCAGGTACTTCATGAAGAGCCCCGATCCGTCGTCGCCCCAGTCGAGCTGAAAGCCGGCCTTCTCGAGACCGTCGTAGAAGTCCTTGTCGCGCTCGCGCATCCGGTCGTAGAGCGGAATCTGGAACTCGTGCATGATCCTGTAGGGCAGGGAGGCGAAGATGAGATCCGCCTTCTCGGTGGTCATGCCCGATTGCACCGCCTCTTCGGAATAAAGCGCGCCGAGTCCGATCTCCATCAGACTGTCCGAGCGCACGATATGGGTCGAGGATCGCTGGACCATCGTGACGTCGGCGTCATGCTCCCAGAGCGCGGCGCAGATGTCGTGAGCGGAATTGTTCGAGCCGACGACCACGCACTTCTTTCCGGCATACTTGTCCGGGCCGGGATGTTCGGACGAATGGTGCTGCTCGCCCTTGAACGTGTCCATGCCGGGAAAGTCGGGCATCCGCTTCTTGCCGGACATGCCGGTCGCCATCACGACCTGTTTGGGCCTGAGGACGACCTCCTCTCCGTCGCGGTCCACGACGACTGTCCATTCCTTGACCGCCTCGTCGTATTCGGCGGATTTCGCCGTGGTGCGGGTCCAGTAGTTCAGCTCCATCACCTTGGTGTACATCTCGAGCCAGTCGCCGATCTTGTCCTTCGGCGCGAAGACGGGCCAGTTGTCGGGAAACTTGATGTACGGCAGGTGATCGTACCAGACCGGGTCATGCAGACAGAGCGACTTGTACCGCTTCCGCCAGCTGTCCCCGGGCCGATCGTTCCTTTCGACGATCAGCGAGGGCACGCCAAGCTGCCGCAGCCGCGCGCCGAGCGCGATGCCGCCTTGGCCGCCGCCGATCACGAGCACGTAAGGCTGTCTGGTGTAACCGAGCTCCTCCGCCTCGCGCGCGCGCTCTTCGGCCCAGCTCTCGCGGTTCTTGCCGGCGCCGTGCTTCGCCCCGAGGGGACGGTCGAAGCCCTTGGCTTCCTCGAAGCCCTTAAGCTCCACCATTGTTGTGAGTAGCGTCCAGATCTTCCCGTCCTTGAGGCGCATCAGGCCGTAGCCGCGCGCGAGCTCGGTCTCGAACTGGATCCACGCTGTGGTGACGCCGTCCTCCTCGGCCGGCATTTCCCCGTCAGCCAACTGCCAGTTGCGCGGCTTGGTTGTGGCGAGCTGGTGGCGAAGCATATCCTCCACCTGGTCCTTGCCCTCCACGGTCTTGAGGTTCCAGGTGAAGGTCACGAGATCGCGCCAGTAACACTCCTCCAGGAACATCTCCTTCGCCGTCGCGATGTCACCCTCCTCCAGCGCCTTGCCGAAGGCGTCCAGGACTGCCTGCGTCTGGTCGGCCACGGTTGAATCGAGCATCGGTCTCCTCCTCTTCGAAACTCCACGGGCGAAGGCTGGAGGATGACGGCGCTCGGACACTACCGGTTTTGCGGCCTGGCGACGAGGATTCCGCCACTTCGGCCGTTGCATGTTGCGGGCGCAACGGCGTGCAACGCGACCCGCGCAACGATCCGCTCAGTTCGTCGGAGCGAGGCCTGCCTTGCGCATCCGGCGCAGCACGGTCGAGCGGTTCACGCCAAGACGACGTGCCGCCCGGGCCATGTTCCAGCCACAGGCTTCGAGGAGTGCCTCGAGGTCGGTCCCGGGCGCCTCGGGGTCGCAGCGCGTCGCGCTCGGCCGCGGAAGCTCGGGCAGGTCGATCACCGCGCCCTCCGCGAGCGCCGCGGCCACGTCGAGCACATGCGCGAGTTCGCGAATGTTGCCGGGCCAGTCGCGCCCTTCGAGGTCGGCCCGGGCGGCCGCGCTCAGGCGCAGTTCCCCGCCGGAGCGGCATCTCAGCAGGCGGTCGAGAAGCCAACCGAAATCGCGCCGGTGCCGGAGCGGCGGCAGTGTCAGGCTCGCTCCGGCAAGCCGGTAGTAGAGGTCGGGCCGGAGCGCGCCGATGTCGCGCAGAGTGGCAAGATCGGTGCGGGTCGAGGCGACCGTACGCAGATCGTCGCGCTGCTCGAACAGGTCCAGAAGTGCAGCCTGTGACTGCGGGCCGAGATCCTCGACTCCGCGCAGGAACAGAGTGCCCGGCTTGGCATCCACGAGTTCGGAAAAAGCTGCCGGCTCCGCCCCGGCACATCGCGTTGTGTGAAAGGCCCGGCCCTTCGGCCCGCACATATGGATCGCGCGGGCGAGCCGCTCCTTTCCGGTTCCGGTTTCGCCCGACAGCAGGAGCGGGATGGAGGTTGGCGCGAGACGCGCGGCGTGGTCGAGCAGTTGCTGTAGCGCCGGATCGGGGCCCGCGAAGCTCGACAATCCTCCCGGCAGCGTCTGAGCGGGGCGCAGCCGGGTCTGGCGCGGCGCCTGTGGCGCGATCGCATGGCCGAACATGCCGCGGCCGTCCTTCAGGCGCAGCACGCGCTCTTCCGTCGGACGCCCGCGCATCAGGTCGGGCAGGTCGTCGACCGAGAGCTCCATGAACTCGTCGATCCGTCGCCCGAGCGGTCCGTCCGGCATGTCCTGCGCAAGGCAGTCTCTTGCACCGCGGGTCATGCCGACGATCCGACCCGATCCGTCGAGCGCGACGGCTGCGTCGGGGTCGACCTCGAGGAATTCCGGCGAGATCGAGAAACGCAGCACCCATTCGCGCCGGGTCATCGCCATCAGGTTCGCCATCTCGACCCGCCTGGCCGAGGCCGTCACGAGGTTCATGGCGAGGTTCTGGCTCGATTTCGGGCTGGGCGAGCGGAGCAGCGAGATGTCGAGCACTGCGGCGAGCTGACCGCACGTGTCGTAGATCGGCGCCGCGGTGCAGGACAGCGGCGTATGGGCCAGCCCGAAATGGTCGTCCTGATGGATGGTCACGGCCTCGCCGGTCACGATGCAGGACCCGACACCGCACGTCCCCATGAGGTCTTCGGTCCAGTCCGAGCCCAGATAGAGCCCGGCGCGGCGGAGCTCGTCCTCGAAGCGCGGATCGCCGAAGAAATCGACGCAGACACCCTTCGCGTCGGCGAGCAGCAGGACGTAGTTCTGCCCGGCGACCTGCCGAAAAAGCGCCTGAAGGCCGGAGCGGGCGGTGGCGATCAGCCGCTCGGACTGCTCGCGGTGCTGGCGCAGCTCGGCATCGGTGACGATATGCGCCGGGTCCGGGCGCGTCGGGTCCATCCCGTAGGTTTCGACGCACCGCCGCCAACTGTCCGAGACCAGCCCGTCGCGTCCGGTCTCGTATCCGCGCAGTACGCGGTCGATCTCGTTCACGTGCTCGTTGTCGTGCATGCCTTCCTCCCTCGGCCCACGTCGCGACGAGAGTAGCAGGCCCGGGGCGGACGGGCAGTTCAACTTTGGGGGCATGATGCGCAGGACGTCGGCTGCCCGAGCAGCGGCCGCGGGCCATCGCGAGGCCGTGGTAGCGCAAGGTTGGATTTCCTGAGTGTGACGGACCCTCATGAAGCTAAGATCGCCGCCTCAGCAACGCTGCGGACGCAGCGGCGCCGGAGCAGGTCGTCCGAGTATGTCGAGGAAGCGCTCGAACATCGCAGTGTCACAAGGCGTCACCGAACTCCGTGCCGGTGCGGACGCCGGCCTCCTTGCGGTCAAGACCCAAGGTCACAGACCCATATTGCGATCCCTGAAGCTGGCCCGAACGATGGACGGCATCGTGTGGTCATGGCTGACCGAGAGCCGTGTCCCTGGCGTCCGGGATGATCCGGTCCTCGGCTCCGAGCTCAAGCAGACGGTTTCGGCGCTGAGGGGCCCGTGGCCGAACAAGCGCGCCCGCATGTCCCGATCTCGAAGCGCGCGTGGTTCTCCAGCAGCAAGGCCTGCGTTTCGGGCACCATCGTATTTGTCGCCGTATTCGGGACGAAGACCGGGGCGCTCGTTTCGCTGAGGCCGCTTGCCAGTATCTTGGCGCCGGTTGGCCGGTGGGGCGAAGCGAATAGCAGCGGAACGTTATTTCGATGCGGTTCGGTTTCTCATGTCCCCGGCTGGATCGTCACAGACACGCCGATCCTGTAAGCACCGTGGCGTGGAGGTGGTTAACCTCGTCATCGAGCCCCGGGTATGGATCTCGGATCCTTGGATTTCAGTCGCTCGCTGGGGATTTTGGCTCCGGCGGTAGGGATCGAACCTACGACCAATTGATTAACAGTCAACTGCTCTACCGCTGAGCTACGCCGGAACACGGGAGCGCATATAGCAAGGGTGCCGGGCGGGGTCCAGAGGGCCGCGGCGAGAAAGTCGAAGAAAATTAGACAGCCCTCAGAGTCGTGCGAAGCGAGCAGTCGGCGTCGGGTCGCCCTCGGGCACGATCAGGTTTCTCTGTGTCAGATCAATGAGATGAGCCAGGACATTGCGCTCGGCCGCGGGGAGCAGTGCGGTCGGCGTCTCGGTATAGATCGCCGCGGCGAGCGTCTGGGGCGTGGCTGGTCCCTCGGCGAGGGCCGACAGGATCGATGCCTCCCGGGCGCGGCGGTGGGCGAGGAGCCCGGCCAGCCGCGCCGCCGGTGACGTTACCGGAGCGCCGTGGCCGGGATGGAAGGTCGACCAAGGCCGGGCCGACAGCCGTTCGAGCGAGGCCATGAAGTCGGTCAGATCGCCGTCGGGCGGCGAGACCAGGGAACTGGCCCAGCCCATCACCAGGTCGCCGGTGAAGAGCGTATCGCTCCAGGCCAGGCACAGGTGATTGCCGAAATGGCCCGGCGTGTGCAGCGCCTCGAGCCGCCAGCCGGCGCCGGCGACGACCTCTCCATCGTTGAGCGTGCGGTCGGGAACGAAGTCCGCGTCGACCCCTTCGCCGCCACCTATCTCCGCCGTCGCGGCAAGGCGTTCCATCGCCGGGCTGCGGCCGGCCCGCGCATCCCCGAAGGCCAGGACCGGTGCGCCCGTGCGGCGGGCGAGCGGGCGCGCCAGCGGCGAATGGTCGAGATGCGCGTGGGTGACGAGGATCGCCGTGATCCGCTGGCCGGGTGCCAGTGCCCCGACGATCGCCGCGAGATGCGCCTCGTGCGCGGGGCCGGGGTCGATCACCGCGATCTCGGTGTCGCCCAGCAGATACGTGTTCGTGCCGCGCTGCGTCATCGGCCCGGGATTGGGTGCCACCAGGCGGGACAGGCCGGGGGCCAGGCGCTCGGGCGTCCCGTAAGCCGCTGTGGGGTCGGTGTGGGTCATCGGAGCCTTTCCTGGGGACCACGGGGCAGTTTCCTCCCGCCGCGCTTCGGCCTATGCCTAGCGCATGACCTTCGGTTGGCTCAAACGCTATGTGCCGCGCGGGATCTATGCGCGCGCCTTCCTGATACTCGTCGCCCCCGTGGTGGTGCTGCAGCTTGTCGTGTCTGTGGTGTTCATCCAGCGCCATTTCGAAGGCGTGACGGAGCAGCTTTCGGGCCAGCTCGCGCGGCAGGTCAACGCCGCGCTGGCGACGGAGCGGAGGTGGCTGCCGGACATGCTCGACCTGTCGCAGGTGAGCGTGACCGCAGAGGAGGTGCCGGCGCGGGACCTGCGCCGCTGGTGGGATTTCTCGGGCCGCGTCGTGATCCGCGAGTTGCGCGAGACGATTCCGGGCCTGCGGCGCGTGATCCTGCCGACCGACCAGGAGGCGATCCTCTATGTGCAGCGGGGGGGCGACACCTTCAGGTTCAGCTTCGACCGCGACCGGGTGTCGGCCTCGAATCCGCACCAATTGCTGGTCAACATGGTGGTCTTCGGCGCGCTGATGACCGCGATCGCCTATCTCTACCTGCGCAACCAGCTGCGTCCGATCACCCGTCTGGCGCAAGCGGCCGAGGCGTTCGGCCGTGGGCGCAACGTGCCCTATTCGCCCTCCGGTGCAACCGAGGTGCGCTCGGCCGGCGCCGCCTTTCTGGACATGCGCAACCGGATCGAACGCCAGATCGAACAGCGCACGCTGATGCTGTCGGGGATCAGCCACGACCTGCGCACGCCGCTGACCCGGCTGAGACTCGGCCTGTCGATGCTGGACGAGGAGGATGCCGGGCCGCTCCTGCGCGACGTCGACGACATGCAGCGGCTGGTCGACGCATTCCTGGAGTTCGCGCGCGACAATGCCGCGAGCGGACAGGCTGAGCCGACCGATCCCGTGACGCTCGTGCGCGCGGTGGTCGCGGATTCGGAACGTGAGGGCCACGTGGTCACGCTCGCTTTCGTGGAAGGGGACGGGACGGTGCCGCTTCGGCCGGTGGCGATCCGCCGGGCGATGGAGAACCTCATCGGCAACGCGGTGCGCTACGGCAGCCGGGCGGAGGTGTCGGTGCGTCTGTCGGACAAGTCGTTGCGCATCCGGATCGAGGATGACGGCCCCGGCATCGCCCCGGACCGGCGCGAGGACGCGCTGCGCCCGTTCGTGCGGCTCGATCCGGCGCGCAACCAGGATCGGGGGACGGGGGTTGGCCTCGGGCTGGCGATCGCCGCCGACATCGCCCGCGCCCATGGCGGCGTGCTGCGCCTCGGCGAGAGCGAGCGTCTGGGCGGGTTGCGGGCGGATATCGTCATCGCGCGGTAGGGCCTCGCGGTTGTGCGGAAGCCCGGCGGGCGGGGGGCTTGGCGGACGGAATCGAGTATTTGAGGCCCGAAGAAGCAGGAGCATGGCGCGAGGTGGGACGGCGTCCGGCTTCCTCGGCAGCCGAGCGCCCCTTGCGGGGGCGCGATCTCCGGGGGCCGACGGTGGCGGCGCGGGCGCGCGCTCAGACCGGTGGAGCGGCGGTGTCCTTGAGGAACTGTGCGAGGGCGGTCCGGTCGATCGGTTTCAGCAACCGTGGCAGGCCGAGGGCGGCGCAATCTCGGCGCAGCGCGTCGGAACGGTCGGCGGTGATGATCGCCGTGGGCACAGCGCCCCAGCGCTCGCGGATCGCCTGGTAGAGGGCGGTGCCGGGCCGCCCGGGGCCGAGCTGTTGGTCGATAAGGGCCGCGTCCGGCACGAGGTCGAGGTCGTCCAGCAGATCCAGCGCGCCGTCGGCGTCCTCGGCCTCGATCACGCTCACGCCCCAGCCTTCGACGAGCTGGACGAGGGCGCGGCGCAGGTCCGGGTCGTTCTCCACGAGGAGCACGATGAGGCCGGCATCGGCCAGCCCCGCGGGCCGCATCGGCCGCAGGCGGGGCGCGCCCGGACGGGCGCCGTGGCCCGCCACCGGAACGCTCACCATGAAGCACGAGCCGCGCCCGAGCTCGGAGCGCAGTCCCACCGGATGGCCCAGCCGGGCGCAGGCGCGCTCCACGATCGCCAGGCCAAGGCCGAGGCCGTCGTTGCGGCTGGCGCGCGCGTCGAGGCGGCGGAACTCCTCGAAGATGGCGCTCTGGTCGGCCTCGGCGATGCCTGGGCCGGTGTCGTGCACCTCGATCCGGGCGGCGCTGCCGCGGCGGCGCACGCCGACCAGCACGCGGCCGTGTGCGGTGTAGCGCACCGCGTTGGAGATGAGGTTCTGGATCACCCGTCGCAGGTAGGTCGGATCGCTCTCCACCCACAGCCCGGAGGGCACGACGGTCAGGCCGAGGCCCTTCTCTGCCGCCAGCACCTCCATCTGGTCGCGAAGGGGGGCGAGCAGTTCCTCAAGCGCGATGGGGCGGATGTCGAAGCTGAGCCGGTCGGATTCCAGCTTGGAGATGTCGAGAAGCGCCTCGATCAGCGCCTCGGCCGAGGTCAGCGCGCTTTCCGCCTTGCCCAACGTCGCCCGGTCGGTGCGATCCGAGAGCCGGTCCGACAACGAGGAGATCAGGAGCTTCGCCGCCGACAGGGGTTGCAGCAGATCGTGCGAGGCGGCGGCGACGAACCGGTTCTTGGAGGCGTTTGCGCGTTCGGCCGCGGCCAGCGCGTCCTCGAGGTCGAGCGTGCGCTCCATCACCCGGCTCTCCAGCGCCTCGTTCATGTCCGCCAGCCGCTGGGCCGCCTCGCGTTCCTGTGTCACGTCGGTCACCGACAGCACGAAGCCGCCGTCGGGCATGCCCTGGCCGAAGACGTCGAGCACCTGGCTCGTGGCCCGCCGCACCTCGAAGCGGATCGGTCCCGTTGCGCCGCGCCGGTCGGCCCAGCCCGAGAATTCGGCGCGGCCGATGCGACCGGTAAAGGCGAAATCCGGCGGCAGCCTGTCGAGCAGCGCGTCGAAACCCGCGCCGATGCGTAGAAATCGCGCCGAGATCGCAAGGAGCGTGCCGATCCGTTCGTTCCAGCCGACCAGCCGGCCTGCGCCGTCGAAGATCGCCACCCCCTGGTTGAGGTGATCGAGCGTGGCGCGGATCATCCGCGCCTGACTGTCCTTCAGCCGCGCGCGTTCCTGCCGCTCTATCTGCACGATGTCGGTCACGTCGGTCTGCACCACCACGGTGCCGCCGTTGCCCGTGCGGTGTTCGGAGACCTGCAGCCAGCGATTGCCGGTCAGTTCGACATTGAACATCACGTGCCGGTCGCGGTGGCGCCGCAGCCGTTCCACCGCCCAGTCTTCCGGTGTCACGCCCGGCGGCAGGGCCAGCGCGCGCGCGCGACTGACCTGGCGGACATAGTCGGCAAAGGCGAGACCGGGCGCGAGATCGCGCACCGAGTCGCGGAAATCCCGGCAGAAGCGCGCATTGCACATCACCAGCCGTTCTTCGGGATCGAAGAGCGCGAAGCCCTCGTTCAGCGTGCCGATGGCATCGGCGAGGTTGCGGCGCGCCGCTTCGGCCTCGTCGGTGGCCGCAGCGAGTCGCGCGTTGGAATCGTGCAGCAGGTCCAGCGTGCGCTCGAGTTCGCGGGTGCGTTCGCGCACCCGCTGCTCCAAGAGCGCGGCGCGCTCGAACTGGGCGTAGGCGGCGCCGGATTCCGCGGTCTGGTGTTCGACCCGGCGCATCAGCGCCTCGGCGATCTTCACCAGTTTCTCGTTCTGCCGGGCGAGGTCGTCGGAGGGATCGATCAGCGTCATGGCTCAGCCCTCGGGCGCGTAGATCGCGACGCCGGTCAGCGTCTGGTTGACGTGCAGGCTGCCGAATTGCTCGCCATAGGTGGAAAAGCCGGTGACGCGGTGGCGCGCGAGGATGCGGCTGATCGCGCGGGTCTGCTGGCTCTGTCCGGCCTCGATCCGGCGCAGGATGCAGTCGCAGCCGAGGATCCGTGCCGGCGGGCCGTCGCGGCCGAGGTCTGCCAGGCTGCGCTCGAGGTGCTCCGACATGTCACCGGGATGGGCGAGGGTGAGCACCATGCCCTCGTTGATCGCCGAGAAGAACACCAGCTCTCCGGCCTCGTTGACGCGCTGGATTGCGCGGACATGGTGGGTGTCCCCCAGCCGCACCGCCACCGGGTAGGCGGCGAAGACGAAGGGGTCGAGCTGGTGGGGATCCTTGCCCAGGAGCCGGGCATATTCGCGGGCAGCGGGTTCGGCGTTGATTTCCTGCACGACGCGGCGCTCGGGATCGGCGGCGGTCACCACCATGCGCGTCTCGGTCGGGACCAGGTGGTCGAGGCTGAATACCCGCACGGGGCAGCGCGAACGCACCAGTGTGACCAGCGCGGCGTCGCGCATCACCCGGCCGTTCAGGGCAAGCAGCGTCTCGCCGAAGCGCGTGCCGTCGCCGGCCGAGCCGCCGAAGAGCGGCATCGGGCCGAGCCCGCGCGAGAGCATCGCGGTCAGGTGCTCCTCGCGCATCGACAGACCGTCGACCAGCAGGAAGGCGAACTCGGCCGCCATGCCGGCGGCGCCGGGCCGCTCCGACAGTGCGCTGCGCCGCTGGATCAGCTCGTCGGTGACCCTCTCGTCCAGCGCCGAGAGCGGCGTGACGGGGTAGGCTGTTACCGCGAACAGGCCTGCGGGAAAGCCCACCGCGACGATCTGGTCCTCTTCGTAGCCGTCCGCACCGATCTCTCCGGCCGTGGTGCTGGCGATCACCTCGGCGTCACCGAAGAGCCCGGCGCAGTCCGCCGCGAGACCGGCGAAATCGGCCGAGGGCGCGGCGAAGAGGCAGACGAGCGCGAAGGGGCCGGGTCCGAGAGCGGCGGCCACGGCCCGTGCCGGGCGCTCGGCGGTGGCCGGGACCTGGGTGACGCAGAGGACATCGGCCCCGGGCGGGGCGGCGTCAGGTGCGGGGATTGCGGCCCGCGCGGTGCCCGGCGCGGGGTGGAACGCGGGACCGCTCTGAGCTCCATCCACGATTGTGCCTGTCCTCCCCTTGGCGGGATGAAACATAGGGACGTCAATCGCCGCTTGGCAAGACCCGCGCGAAACTTGCGTTCTGGGCGATCAAAACGGCCTGCGTGCGACTCTGGACGCCGAGCTTGCGCATGATCGCGGTGACATGCGCCTTGACCGTGGTTTCCGCGATCGACAACTCGTAGGCGATCTGCTTGTTGAGTTTGCCGGAGCAGATCAGCGCGAGGATGCGCGCCTGCTGGTTGGTCAGCGAGCCGAGCCGTGCGAGCGCGTCGGACTCCCCCTCGCCGTCGCCTTCGGGGTCGATGTAGCTTTCGGGGACGAAAACCTGGCCGGCGGTGACCGCTTCCACCGCGCGGCGGAACACGCCGCGCTGGGAATGCTTGGGCACGAAGCCGTTGGCCCCGGCCTTGAGCGCCTGACATATCATCCGGTTGTCGGCCATCGAGGACGCCACGAGGATCGCCGAACGCGGCGCCGCCTTGCGCAGCCGCACCAGCCCGTCGAGCCCGTTCACGTCCGGCAGGTTGAGGTCGAGCACGATGATGTCGGCGGGTTCAGCATCGGTGAGTGTCAGCGCCTGCTCGAGCGTGCCCGCCGTCTCGATCCGTTCGAACTCGGCGATAGAGGTCAATGTCAGGCTGAGCGCGTCGCAGAACAGCGGATGGTCGTCCACCACCAGAGCGGAAGACGGCACGAACGGGGCGGGAGATGCGGCGCTGCGGGTCATGGCGGAGGTCCGGTCCGGTCGAAGGCGTTCCCGGTCAGCCTACAGGCCCGGCGCGGCCCGGTCTCCTGTCGAAAGGTCTTAGCGCGATCGAGGCGCCAACCCCTCGCGCTCTCCGGAGTGCTTGATGCCCGAAGAAGCGGCGGAGCAGGGCGCACGGTCGGCCGGGGTGGGGCGGCAGCGGATGCCGCCGCCGCGCATGGGCCGGGTGGCTCAGTGCTCCTCGGCGAGTTGCTTCTTGGCCTCGAGGAGGCATTCCGCCATCTGGGCGCGGATCTCGTCGGGGCTGGACTTGTCGCCGAGATCGCCGGCGACCTTGCGCACGACGTCCTCGTGGCCGGCCTCCTCGAAATCGGCCTTCACCACCTCGCGAGCGTAGCTGTCGGCGGCCTCGCCGGACAGGCCCAGCTTCTCTGCGGCCCAGAGGCCGAGCAGCTTGTTGCGCCGTGCCTCGGCGCGGAACTTCATCTCCTCGTCATGGGCGAACTTGGCTTCGAATGCGTTTTCGCGGTCGTCGAACGTGGTCATGATACGGTCCCGGACAGATTGGCTCTCACCCGCAGCTATGCCGCTGCGCGCCGCACTGTGCAAGCCGGCGGGCGCGCTTGCGACACTGCGGCCCATGCACTAAAGGATGCGCGGGCGGGAGGCACCTGTTGCACCCATTCAACGAAAGGGCCGTCATGGCGCGTCGCAAGAAGATCTACGAAGGCAAGGCGAAGATTCTCTACGAGGGTCCGGAGCCCGGAACGCTCGTGCAGTACTTCAAGGACGACGCGACCGCCTTCAACGCCGAGAAGAAGGACGTGGTCGACGGCAAGGGCGTGCTCAACAACCGCCTCTCCGAGTTCTTCATGACCGGGCTGAACAACGTCGGCGTGCCGACGCATTTCATCCGCCGGCTGAACATGCGCGAGCAGCTCGTGCGCTCGTGCGAGATTATCCCGCTCGAGGTCGTGGTGCGCAACGTGGCGGCGGGATCGCTGTCCAAGCGGCTCGGCATCGAGGAGGGCACGGCGCTGCCCCGGCCGATCGTGGAATACTACTACAAGGACGACAAGCTCGGCGATCCGCTTGTCACCGAGGAGCACATCGCCGCCTTCAACTGGGCCAGCCAGCAGGACATGGACGACATCCTGAGCCTGGCGCTTCGGGTGAACGACTTCATGTCGGGCGTGATGATGGCGGTCGGGATCCGGCTCGTCGACTTCAAGATCGAGGTCGGCCGGCTCTTCGAGGGCGATTTCCAGCGGTTGATCGTGGCCGACGAGATCTCTCCGGACAGCTGCCGGCTGTGGGATGTGGAGACCGGGCAGAAGCTCGACAAGGACGTGTTCCGCCGCGACTTGGGGGACCTCGCCGACGCCTATACCGAGGTCGCGCGGCGGCTCGGTGTGATGCCGAAGAATTCCCAGCCGATCACCAAGCCGACGCTCATCAATTGAAAGCGAAAGACGGACGGCAACGTCCGGTATCTGGCGACATGGACCGGGAAGCGGCAGGGGCGTTGAACGCGGCGCGGGATGGCCGGCCTGCGTGGGGGCCGGCCCCCACACCCCCGGAGTACTTGGAACGAGAAGAAGACAGGGGCAGAGGCCCGCGGAGCCGGGCGCACCGAGGAGAGAGGCGATGAAGGCACGGGTGCATGTGATGCTGAAGGACGGCGTTCTCGATCCGCAGGGCGAGGCGGTGCGCCACGCGCTGGGGGCGATGGGCTTCGACGGCGTCGAGGGCGTGCGGCAGGGCAAGGTGATCGAGCTCGAGCTCGCCGACGGCACGCCCGAGGCGCGCATCGAGGAGATGTGCCAGCGCCTTCTGGCCAACACGGTGATCGAGAGCTACCGGATCGAGACCCTGTGATGCGTGCCGCCGTCATCGTCTTTCCCGGATCGAACTGCGACCGCGATCTCGCCGTGGCGCTGAAGGCCGCCGGCATCGAGACCGAGATGGTCTGGCACAAGGACACCGCGCTGCCTTCGGGCACCGACCTCGTGGCGGTGCCGGGCGGGTTTTCCTACGGCGACTACCTGCGCTGCGGCGCGATCGCGGCGACCTCGCCGGTGATCGGC
Source organism: Roseivivax sediminis (assembly GCF_900112685.1). Classification (GTDB taxonomy): domain Bacteria; phylum Pseudomonadota; class Alphaproteobacteria; order Rhodobacterales; family Rhodobacteraceae; genus Roseivivax; species Roseivivax sediminis. The sequence goes on along the minus strand of NZ_FOMS01000005.1, from coordinate 280,213 downwards.
GCGGTGAAGGCCCATGCCGAGCGCGGCGGATATGTTCTCGGCATCTGCAACGGCTTCCAGATCCTGACCGAGACCGGGATGCTGCCCGGTGCGCTGCTGCGCAATGCCGGGCTGAAATATATCTGCCGTACCGTGCCCCTGCGGGTGGCCACGACGGAGAGCCTCTATACCGCGGGCTACGCGGTGGGCGACACGATCCGCGTGCCGATTGCCCATCACGACGGCAATTACATCGCCGACGAGGCCACGTTGGAGCGGTTGGCCGGCGAGGATCGCGTCGCCTTTACCTACGAGGGCAATCCCAACGGGTCGGTGCAGGACATCGCGGGGATCCTGTCGGAGAATCGCCGTGTCCTCGGAATGATGCCGCATCCCGAGCGCGCCGCCGATCCCGCCCAGGGCGGCACCGACGGTGCGGCGCTCTTTGCACATCTGGCGCGTGCATTGGATCTCGCCTGACTTGCCGCCGTTTTCCGCCGTGCCTAGGGTGGGTCCATGTCCGACGCGCCTGAGACGAGCGAGGAGACATCCGGACCCGGACCGCTGAGCTGGCGTGTCCGGACGGCGCTGCTTGTCCTCTTCGTGGCGGCGGTCGCGACGGTGTGGGTGACCAACAAGCTCTTGACCCAGCGGTTCACCGAGACCACCCGCAACCGGGCGGAGCTGCGGCTCGCACTCTATTCGGGGAACCTGCTGTCCGAGATCCGGCGCAACGCCATCGTGCCGCAGCTCCTGGCGCTCGACCAGTCGTTGATCGGGGCGCTGCAGACCGGCGAATACGTGCAAAGCTCCCAGCGGCTGATCTTCTATGCCGAACAGATCGGCGGTGCCTCGCTCATGCTGCTCGACAATGACGGGCGCACGGTTGCCGCGACCGACCGCAACCGTCTGGGTGAAGGGCACCGCCAGGCGCCCTATTTCGTCGATGCGATGCGCTCCAATGCCACGGTTTTCACCACGCGGCAGCGCGAGACCGGCGATTTCAGCTTCTTCTATTCGCGGCGGGTCGAGGCGGGGGGCACCGCGCTCGGCGTGATCCTGGTGGAGCTCGACCTGTCGAAGTTCGAACGGGCCTGGGCGGGGATCTCGGACGCGGTGCTGGTGACCAATTCCGAGGGGCAGATCATCCTCGCCACGGAGCCGCGCTGGCGCGGCCTGCAGGTGAGCGAGGCGCTGGAGCGTCAGCCGCCGGGATCGGCGATCGAGCGCGCGATCCAGGCCACCGCCGACTGGACGGCCGTCACCGCCGACGCCTACCTGCGCGGCGAAGCTGTGATGCGCATCGACGGGCGCATCCCGTTCCGCGGCTGGTCGATCAGCTCCTTCACCACCTATGCCTCGGTGCGCGAAAGAGTGAACGCGGTGCTGGCGCTGGAGATCATGGTCTTCGCGCTTCTGGCCGCGCTCGCCTTCTACGCGCTGTCGCGCAGGACGGCGCTGCGCATGGCCTTGTTCCAGCGCGAGAGCGCGGAACTGCGCCGACTCAACGCGCGGCTGCAGCGGGAGATCGCGGAGCGCGAGAGGGTGCAGGAGAACCTCGCCGTGGCCGAGCAGACGCTGGAGCAGAGCTCCAAGCTCGCCGCGCTGGGGGAGATGTCGGCGGCGGTCAGCCACGAGCTCAACCAACCGCTGGCGGCGATGAAGACGTATCTTGCGGGGGCGCGGCTCCTCTTGCGGCGCAACCGGCCCGAAGAGGCGCAGACCGCTTTCCATCGCATCGACGATCTGATCGAGCGAATGGGCGCGATCACCCGGCAGCTGAAATCCTATGCGCGAAAAGGCGCCGACGAGCTGAGCCCCGTAGACATGGGCGAGGCGCTCGCCTCGGCGCTGTCGATGATGGAGCCACAATTGAAGGTGCGGAAGGTCCGGATCAGCCGGATCACACCCGATCACCCGGTGCGCGTGATGGGCGACCGGATGCGGATCGAGCAGGTGCTGGTGAACCTTCTGCGCAACGCGCTCGACGCCACCAAGAGCGTGCGCAACCCCGAGATCGAGGTGCTTCTGGCCGAGGGCGAGACGGCGACGCTGTCGGTGCGCGACAACGGCCACGGGATCGAGGATCTCGACGCCCTGTTCGAGCCCTTCTACACCACCAAGCAGCCCGGCGACGGCACCGGACTCGGCCTTGCAATTTCGTCCGGGATCGTCGCAGACCTGGGCGGTCGCCTCACCGCGCGGAACGCGGAGGGGGGTGGCGCAGTTTTCGAGATGCAGCTGCCGATCCTGAAAGAAGAAGACAAACAAGCCGCGGAGTGATGCGCGATGGCGAAGGCCATGAAGATTGCGATCGTCGACGACGAAAAGGACATGCGCCAGTCGATCAGCCAGTGGCTGGCCCTGTCGGGATACGACACCGAGAGCTTTTCCAGCGCGGAAGAGGCGCTGACGGGCCTGTCCCCGGATTATCCCGGCATCGTCATCTCGGACATCAAGATGCCGGGTATGGACGGCATCCAGTTCCTCAAGAAGCTGATGGGCGTGGACAGCGCGCTGCCGGTGATCATGATCACCGGTCACGGCGACGTGCCGATGGCGGTGGAGGCGATGCGCATCGGCGCTTTCGATTTCCTCGAAAAGCCGTTCAACCCCGACCGGATGTCCGAACTGGCCAAGAAGGCCACCGCCGCCCGGCGCCTGACGCTCGACAATCGCCAGCTCCGCAAGGAGTTGTCGGACGGCACGCAGATCATGCAGAAGCTGATCGGCTCCTCCCCGGCGATGGAGCGGCTGCGCGAGGACATCCTCGACCTCGGCCAGGCCGACGGGCACGTTCTCATCGACGGCGAGACCGGGACCGGCAAGACGCTCGTGGCGCACGCGCTGCATGCGGTCGGCAGCCGGGCGGGCAAGAAGTTCGTGCTGCTGCCCTGCGCCGCGATGGACGAGACGACCCTGCTCAAGCGGCTCTTCGGGCCGGTGGAAGAAGGCGACCCGCAATTGCCGGCGATCGAGGAGGCACGCGGCGGCACGCTGGTGCTCGAGGATATCGAGGCGCTGTCGGACCACGCGCAGGCGCGCCTGCAATCGGTGATCAATGACCAGGGCAACCCGCCCGAGACCCGCATCGTCGCCATCTGCAACCTGCAGGACGAGGGCAAGACCTGCGAAACGGCGCTTCGGTCGGACCTGTTCTACCGGCTGGCAGCCCTGCGGATCACCGTTCCGCCGCTGCGCCAGCGCGGCGAGGATATCCTGACGCTCTTCACGCGCCTTTCGGAGCAATACGCCGACGAATACGGCTGCGAGGCGCCCGAAGTGTCCGCCCAAGAGGCGGCGCAGCTGCTGCAGGCGCCGTGGCCGGGCAACGTGCGCCAACTCATCAACCTGGCCGAGCGCGCGACGCTGCAGTCGCGGCGCGGCACGGGGACCATCGCGTCGCTCCTGATGAACGACCATGAAGAGATGAAGCCGGTGATGACCACCGAGGGCAAGCCGCTCAAGGAATACGTGGAGGCGTTCGAGCGCATGCTCATCGACAACACGATGCGGCGCCACAAGGGGTCGATTTCCGCGGTGATGGAAGAGCTGTGCCTTCCGCGCCGGACGCTCAATGAGAAGATGGCGAAGTACGGGCTGCAGCGCTCGGACTATCTCTGATCCGGCGGTGCGCGCTGCCGCGCGCGCACCATGTTTGGGGGAGGCCCCCCAAACCCCCAGGCGAGGGCGCTGCCCTCGCGCTCCCGGAGTATTTCTCGGCCCAAAGAAGCAGCAGGGGTACGGGAAGGAGGGCCGAAGGCCTCCGGTGCGGGTTACTGCATCTGGGAGTGGACCGCGTTGAGCGCTTGCTGGTCGATCTCGACGCCTGCGCGGGTCTGGATGTCGGCTGCGAGCGCCTGGAAGAGCTGGCTCGCGACGTCGCCGGCGGCCTGCTGGCGCAGACGGTCGGCGATGCGCTGCGCTTCGGCACTGTCCATGTCCGCGGGCACGATGGCGTCGAGCCGGGCGATGGCGACGCGGCCCTGGCCTGGCAGGACCGCGATATCGCCCTCGGCAAGCTCGAAGATATCGGTGACGGCGCCAGAGGGCAGGGCGTCGACCGAGGTGCTGCGCGACACCGCCTCGAGCGTCCGGGGCTCGAGGTCGGCGGCCTCGAAGCTCTGGCCGCTCCGCAGGCGGTCGGCGACGGTGTCGGCGCGGCCCGACAGCGCCTCGGTCACGCGCGCCCGGGTCCAGCCGGTGCGCACGCGGTCGCGAACCTCGTCGAACGGCCGGGGCGCCTCCGGAAGGACCTCGTCCACGCGGATGGCGAAGAGTCCGCCATCGCCGGTTTCCTCGATCTGCGGGTAGTCGCCCGGAACCATGTCGCCGGCCGCTTCGGAGAAGGCGGGATAGGCGGCAATGCCGTCGCCGTTCTGGCCGGCCCAGTCGATCTCTCCGATCTGCATGTCGGTCTCGGCCGCGAGATCCTCGAGCGTGGCGCCGCCGGCGAGGCGGTTGTCGAGATCCTCGGCCTGTCTTTCGATGACGCGCCGGGCCTCGTCGAGGACGAGGCTGTCGCGGAGCGCGGGGACAGCCTCCTCGAACGGGGTTTCCTGCGCGGCAAGCTGCGCGTTCACGCGGTAGAGGGCGGACCCGGTTGGCGCGGGGGCGGGCCCGGCGACCTCGCCGGTGCCGGCGTTGAAGACGGCATCCGCCGCGCCGCCGAGGTCGTCGCGGGTGACCACGCCGAGGTCGACATCGGCCAGTGCGAGGCCGCGGCCCTCCACCAGTCCTTCGAAGTCGATCTCGCCCGACTCGATGCGGGACGCGGCCTCGGCGGCGGCCTCCTCGGAGGAGAAGACCAGCCGTTCGACCATGCGCCGCTCGGGAAGCACAAATTCGGACGTGCGTTCCTCGTAGGCCTCGCGCAGCCGCTCTTCGGAGATCTCCACCGTTTCGGCGAGCATGTCGGGCGTGAGCCAGGCATAGGTGATGCGCTTGGTCTCGGGGCGCGTATAGCTGTCGATATTGGCCTCGTAATAGGCCTGCAGGTCCTCTTCGGTGGGTTCGGGCACGGACGATTGCAGGTCGTCCTCGTCGAGCATCGCCCAGGTGAAATCGCGCGTCTCGGCGGCGTAGGCGACGATGGTGTCGACATAGGTGTCGGGCATCCGGTTGCCGGCGGCGACGGCCGCGCGCATCAGCGAACGGGCGCTTTCGGCGCGCAGATCCGCCTCGAACTCGGATTCGCTGAGGCCGGCGTTCTGTAGCGCATAGGCGTAGGCGTCGCGGTCGAAATTGCCGTCCGGGCCCTGGAAGGCGCCGATGCGGCGCAGCTCCTGGGCGAGGATCTCGTCGCCCACCGACAGCCCGATGCGGCCGGCTTCCCAGTCGAGCGCGGCCTCGGTCACGAGCTGGCCGAGGATCTGCCGGTCGATTCCCGCGGCCTGCAAGTCGGCGACAGAGACCGGCGCGCCGCGTTGCTGCTGCATCTGCGCGACGCGGTTCTGCAGCGCGCGGGAATAGGCGTCGACCTCGATCTCCTCGTCGCCGACGGCGCCGACGCTGCGGACATTGCCCGACAGGTTGGTGGCCCCGAAGCCGATGAGGCCCAGGAACAGCAGGCCCATCAGCACCCAGATGAAGGCCTTCGAGAGGCCCTTGGCCTTCAATGCCATGCGGTATCCTTCCTGCCGGACTGCGCGTCGATCCGGGCGATCTCTATGCGGGGGCGGCGCCGCTCGCAAGGGGGCGGTCGAGCGCGGTGAGGCGGGCGAAGAGCTCTGCGATCTGGTCCGCGTCGACATTGGCGAAGGCGATGCGGATCTGGCGTGCGCCCGCCGGGTCGCCTTCGGGCATGAACATGGTGCCGGGCAGGCAGAGGATGCCGGCCTCGGCCACCAGGTCGCGGGCGAGCGCCTCGGACGGCGCGGCGAAGGGATGTTCGAGATAGGCGAAATAGGCGCCGAGCCCCATCAGCCGCCAGCCCTTCGCGGCGAGCTGCGGCATGTGCGCCTCGATCGCGGCGCGGCGGGCGAGGATCTCGTCCCGTTCCCCGGCGACCCACTGGCCGAGGTTGCGAAGCCCCCAGAGCGCGGCGATCTGCCCGAGCTGCGGGGCGCAGATGGCCACGGTGTCGAGGAATTTCTCAACCTCCGACAGGAGGGTCGGGTCCGCTATGATGGCGCCGGTGCGGTGGCCGGTGAGGCGGTAGGCCTTGGAGAAGGAATAGAGCTGGACGAGATGCGGGTCGGGGCCGCCGGCGCGCAGATCGTGCGGCGCGCCGGGGCGGCTGTCGAAGTCGCGGTAGGTCTCGTCGACAATGAGGGTCAGGTCGTGTTCCGCGGCGAGATCGCGGAAGGCTCGGAGCGTTTCGGCGGGGTATTCGACGCCGCCGGGATTGTTTGGCGTGACCAGCGCGATGGCGCGGGTCTTCGGGGTGATGAGCGCACGCGCGGCCTCGGCGTCGGGGATCAGGTCGGCGCCGGTGGCGAGCGGGATCGCGGCCACCCCCGACATGTCGAGCCACATCTTGTGGTTGAAGTACCACGGGGTCGGCAGGATGACCTCGTCGCCCTCGGTCGTGAGGGCCGCGATCACGGCGGCGAAGGCCTGGTTGCAGCCGGCGGTAATGGCGATCTCGTCCGCGCTGACCGCGCTGACCGCGCCGCCGTAATGGCGGGCCCATGTCGCGGCGAGTTCCTCGCGCAGGGCCGGCAGGCCGAGGACGGGGCCGTAGAGATGGGTGGCCGGGTCCGACAGCGCCTCGGCCATGGCGGCGCGCAGGGGTTCGGGCGGCGGGTCGACCGGCGCGGCCTGGCTGACGTTGAGGAGCGGGCGCCCGGGCGGGTGGCTCACGCCGTCGAGCCAGCGGCGGGCCTCCATCACGGGCGGGCGGAAGGTGGTGGCGGTGCGGCTGGTCATGGCGTCACGCGGGGTTGAGGGGACGGGACCGGGGCGCTGCCCCGGACCCCGGGATATTTCCGGGCAGATGAAACCGGAGAAGGCGAGAGACGAGGGTCAGTCGTCGGTGCCGTGATAGGGTTTGACGTATTGCAGGGCCATGTCCCACGGAAAGAAGATCCAGGTGTCCTGGCTGACCTCGGTGATGAAGGTGTCGACCTGCGGCTTGCCCTGCGGCTTGGCGTAGACGGTGGCGACATGGGCCTTGGGCATCTGTGCGCGCACGACTTCGAGCGTGCGGCCCGTGTCGACGAGGTCGTCGACGATCAGGATGCCGGTGCCGTCGCCCACCACGTCCATGTCCGGGGACTTGATGACCTTCGGCTCGGCCTGTGTCTGGTGGTCGTAGGATTTCACCGAGATCGTGTCGACGGTGCGGATATCGAGCTCGCGCGAGACGATCATCGCCGGCGCCATGCCGCCGCGGGTGATCGCCACCACCGCGCGCCAGCCGCCATCGTCCGGGCCGTGGCCCTGCAGGCGCCAGGCCAGCGCGCGCGCGTCGCGGTGAAGCTGGTCCCAGCTGACGTGAAAGCCTTTCTCGTGCGGCAGTCGATCCATCGCGGTCACCTGTCGATCAGAAGTTTCAGCCCGAGCGCCCCGAGCACCATGGCGGCGGCGCGGTCGAGGAGCGGTTTCAGCGCGAGATACCCGTCCCGCGCCGGCCGGGTCGAGAGAAGAAGCGCGAAGGCGCCGTAGATTGTCCATTCCACCAGGAGATGGTTCGCCACGATCACCATCTTTTCCTACGCGGCAAGGTCAGCGGGGAAGATCACCAGGAGGACCGAGGCGGCGAACAGCACCGACTTGGGATTGGCGAGGTTTACCAGGAGTCCGGTGCGGAACGGCGCGGCGGCCACACGGCCCTTTTCGGACAGGGGCGCGCGCGCGTCGCGCCACATCGCCAGGGCGAGCCAGAGAAGGTAGAGCGCGCCGGCGATCTTCAGCGTGAGGTACGCCCAGGGCACGAGCGCGAAGATCGCCTGCAGCCCCAGAAGCGCCGCCGCCGTCCACGCCGCCGCCATCGCGCCAAGCCCGAGGCCGGTGGTGATCCCCGCGCGCGGCCCCGCGACGAGCGACGTGCGCAAGGCCAGCAGCAGCGCAGGGCCGGGGCTCGCCATCGCGGCGAGGAGCGTGAGGTTGAAGGCGAGGAGGTGCGGCCAGTCCATGCCGGCCGCTCAGGCCTTCTCGATGTCGGGGGCGTCGGGGGCCTTCATGCCGACGATGTGATAGCCCGCGTCGACATGGTGAGTCTCGCCGGTCACGCCCGACCCGAGATCGGACAGCAGGTAGAGTGCCGACTTGCCCACGTCGTCGGTGGTCACGTTGCGACGCAGGGGCGAGTTCAACTCGTTCCACTTCATGATGTAGCGGAAATCGCCGATGCCGGAGGCGGCGAGCGTGCGGATCGGCCCGGCCGAGAGCGCGTTCACGCGGATGCCGTCGCGGCCCAGATCCTCGGCCATGTAGCGCACCGACGCCTCCAGCGCCGCCTTGGCGACCCCCATCACGTTGTAATGCGGCATGACGCGCTCGGCGCCGTAATAGGTCAGTGTCAGGCAGGATCCGCCTTGGTTCATCATCGCCGCCGCGCGCTGGACGACCGCGGTGAACGAGTAGACCGAGATGTCCATGGAGTTCAGGAAATTGGTCCGCGAGGTATCGACGTAGCGGCCGCGCAGCTCGGACTTGTCCGAATAGCCGATGGCATGGACGATGAAGTCGAAGCTGTCCCAATGTTTCTTGAGCTGTTCGAAGAGAGCGTCGATCGACGCCTCGTCGCCCACATCGCAGGGCAGCACGATCTCGCTGCCGAGGCTCTCGGCGAGCGGGCCGACGCGCTTCTTCAGCGCCTCGCCCTGGTAGGAGAAGGCAAGCTCCGCCCCCGCATCGGCGCAGGCACGCGCGATGCCCCACGCGATGGACTTGTCATTGGCGAGCCCCATGATCAGCCCGCGCTTGCCTGCCATCAGAGTGTTTGACATCCACGCTCTCCACCCGACATTGCCGTCTTGCCGTCCTTTAGGCGATGGGGCCGGGACCATCAAGGCCGGGCGGCCAGGGGAAGGCAGGAGGCGGAGATGACCGAACGCACTGGAATTTTCGCGGGCGACGATCCGTTCGAGATCGCCCGCGCCTGGGCGGCGGAGGCCGAAGGGACCGAGATCAACGATCCCAACGCCATCGCGCTGGCGACGGTGGACGAGACCGGTATGCCGAACGCACGCATGGTGCTGCTGAAGGAAATCGAGGCCGGCGCCTTCGTCTTCTACACCAATTACGACAGCACCAAGGGGCGCGAGATCGCCGCCGCCGGCAAGGCCGCCTTCGTGATGCACTGGAAGTCGCTGCGCCGCCAGATCCGCGTGCGCGGGCTGACCGAGGTGGAGGACGGCCCGCAAGCGGATGCGTATTATGCGACGCGCTCTCTCAAGAGCCGGCTGGGCGCCTGGGCCTCGGCCCAGTCCGAGCCGCTGGAGAGCCGCGCGGCGCTGATGGCGAAAGTCGCGACCGTCACCGCGCAGAAGGGACCGAACCCGCCGCGCCCGCCGTTCTGGGGTGGAATTCGAATCATCCCTACGGAGATCGAGTTCTGGGCGGATGGCGCCTTTCGGTTGCATGACCGTTTTTCCTGGACGCGGCGGGAACCTGCCGAAGCATGGCGTGTTCAGCGACTAAACCCCTGAGCTGTCTGTATAGTTTTATAGCCGAATTCTTATTCCAAATAATTGAGGCGCGGTCATCTTTTGAATGTGTTCATTCGGGGTGCATGCTAACATGCAAGAGTGAGTCAGTTATCGGCAGGTGACGTGTGATACGGGAAGAGCGTGTAAACGAGTTCGAACACGTGCAAGGCAAGGTGAAGTGGTTCGATCCGAGCAAGGGCTTCGGCTTTGTGATCTCCGACGACGGCGGCCCCGACATCCTCCTGCACGCCAATGTGCTGCGGAATTTCGGCCAGAGTTCCATAGCCGATGGCGCGCGCGTACAGATCGCGGTCCAGGAAACGCCGCGCGGGGCGCAGGCGGTCCAGGTCTACGAGATCGCTCCGCCGACCGAAGCCCAGACCGTTCCGCTGGCCGATTTCGAACAGATGGATCCCGAAGTGCTGCGCGACGCGCCGCTTGAACCGGCGCGAGTGAAGTGGTTCGATAAAGCCAAGGGGTTCGGCTTTGCCAACGTCTTCGGCCGGTCCGAGGACGTCTTCATCCACATCGAGGTCCTGCGCCGCTCCGGCCTGGCTGAACTGCAGCCGGGGGAGGCGCTGGCGATCCGTGCGGTGGACGGCAAGCGCGGGCGCATGGCGACCGAGGTGAGTGCATGGGAATACGCGGCATTGCAGACGCCGTAGGACCGGGGCTGGCACTGGCGATCCTGCCGGTGCTGGCCGCGGCCGAGTGCCGGGAGGATCGTGTCTCGATCCGCGGCGATTTCGGAAATGTCTCCTTCCGCGCAGAGGTGGCGGATACCAACGAGGAACGCGCGCAGGGCCTCATGCACGTGGAGGAGATGGGTCGGCTCGAGGGCATGCTTTTCGTCTACGACCGGCCGCAGAGCGTCGCGTTCTGGATGAAGAACACGCTTATTCCGCTCGACATGATCTTCGCCGATGCGCGCGGGGTGGTGCAGAAGGTGCATGACCGCGCGCAGCCGCACGACCTGACCGGCATTCCCGGCGGCGACGACATCCAGTACGTGCTCGAGGTCAATGGCGGCATGGCCGAGACGCTGGGCATCGCGCCGGGTGCCGAAATGCGACATCCGTCGATCGCCGAGGGTGCGTGGCCGTGCGAGGAAAGCGACTCCGCTGGCTGATCCGGGCTTTTCAACCCGGCCGCTCGGCGCTACACACGCGCCGTTCGGGGCGTAGCGCAGCCTGGTAGCGCGACGGTTTTGGGTACCGTAGGTCGGAGGTTCGAATCCTCTCGCCCCGACCAGTGTCGATCCGGTTCGCATCGTCGGGGCGGCGGGATCAGTCCCGGGCGTAATCCTCGTATGCGGCGTTGCCTTGAGCGATGAAGTCTTCGACCGGCGCGGTATCCAGATCGTGGTGGAAGAAAGCGGCGCAGGCGCGTGCCGTCTCGACCGGCGCGGCCGACATCTTCTCGGCCGAGACGCACATCAGCGGGATGCCGGAATCGGCCGCTTTTTTCATAAGGTTGCGTTGAATGTTAAGGTTTACGAGCATTTTGCGCTGCAGTTCCGGCAGGCTGACCCGCGGCTGCCCGGCATGCGCGATCTGGGCGCGCAGTGCGATTGCTGTGACATCCCTTGTCAGCATGATCGCGTGCGGCATGCGCAGCTTCGGCACCACTTCATTCCAGTAGCCACCGATGCTCGGCCGTTTCCAGCCCCAGGAGTCGCGCCGGTTGCGGTCTTCGAGAATCGCGTCGAAGGCCGTGGTGTCGTGCCGCTCCATCGCTTCGCTGAGCGGCAGATCCTCGAACGTGGGCGTGGATTGATCGAAATGGATTCCGCCAAAATGCAGCATTCCGGCAAGGAAAGACGTCTTCGACCTGGCCGGCCCGAGGATGAGCAGCGTGCGCTGCGGAGCGGCAACGCCCGGCGTGAAGACAAGGTTTGACATCGGCGGGCACGCTACCAACGTTCACGAACCCCGACAATATAGTCGGGCCCGGTGCCGTGCACCTGGTGTCGCAAGATGCGCGAGGTGTGGTGGTGGGGTCGGGTAGCCGTGAAACTCATCGTTTGGTTGTTCCGTGGCTGGTCGAAACTTCCGGACGGCGAGGGATGCCATGCAGAGTTCCGGGGCTGATCCCAAGGAGCACCGCTGGATGATCGAGGTGCTGACCGATCTCGAACGCTATTCGGCGAACAAGGGAATGCCGTCGATCGAGGCGGAGCTTCGCCGTGCGCGCCGCCGCGTCGCGGCCGAGCTTGGACGTCCGGCAGGCGACTGAGCGACTCGCCGTTCGGCCCGTCTCCGGCGCCGCCGTCGTCCCAAGAAAGACGCGGGAGTGTGGCGCGCGCGCAATGCCGCAACGGCAGGCAGCGGCTGACAATTCTGTGGAGAAGTTGTGCGGAAGGCGGCATTTCCACTGCGGCAGGATGAGGCGGACTTGTGGGTAACTGCTCGCGAAATGCCAGCGGTGGTGCCGGTCCATCATACCTCCACTACATTTGGTGAAAATCCCTTTGACTTACCCCCCCGAGTCGGGTCAGTTTGTGCAGGCCGACCCGAGTGCCTACAACATATGGTAGGCCGGGGGCCGGGACACACAGCGATCCTCAGCCACCGCCGAAAGGGGGCGCCGCCATGCAAGAGGGGCGGCAGGAAAGCCGTGTGCCCGGGTCTGAGGCAGGACCGACACGACACAAGATCTGGAATGGGGCACGGACAATGAAGATCGAACGACACTACACGCGGGCCGGCGAAGACGCGTATGCGGACATCGATTTCGTCACCACTGCGTCGGAGATCCGCAATCCCGACGGCACCATCGTCTTCCGCCTCGACGAGGTCGAAGTGCCCGCGTCGTGGAGCCAGGTCGCCTCTGATGTCATCGCGCAGAAGTATTTCCGCAAGGCCGGTGTGCCCACCGACCTCAAGCGCGTCGCCGAAACCGACGTCCCCGAATTCCTGTGGCGCTCCGCCCCGGCTGCCAAGGACACCGAGACGACCGGAGAGACCTCTGCCAAGCAGGTCTTCGATCGTCTCGCCGGCGCCTGGGCCTATTGGGGCTGGAAAGGCGGCTACTTCACCACCGAAGAGGACGCGCGCGCCTATTACGACGAGATGCGGCACATGCTGGCGTCGCAGACCGCCGCGCCGAACTCGCCGCAATGGTTCAACACCGGTCTGCACTGGGCCTATGGCATCGACGGGCCGGGGCAGGGTCATTACTATGTCGATTACAAGACGGGCAAACTGACCAAATCGAAGTCGGCCTACGAGCATCCGCAGCCCCATGCGTGCTTTATCCAGTCGGTCGGCGATGATCTCGTGAACGATGGCGGTATCATGGATCTGTGGGTGCGCGAGGCGCGCCTGTTCAAGTACGGATCCGGAACCGGCACGAACTTCTCCTCCCTTCGTGCCGAAGGGGAAGCCCTGTCGGGCGGGGGCCGCAGCTCGGGCCTGATGGGCTTCCTCAAGATCGGCGATCGGGCCGCGGGCGCGATCAAGTCGGGCGGTACCACGCGCCGCGCCGCGAAGATGGTGATCTGCGACGCCGATCACCCGGACATCGAGGACTTCATCAACTGGAAGGTCCGCGAGGAGCAGAAGGTTGCGTCGATCGTCGCCGGCTCCAAGATGCACGAAGAGATGCTGAACGCGCTCTTCGCCGCGATCCGCACCTGGGACGGCGCCGAGGACGACGCCCACGACCCGGCGAAGAACGACGCGCTGAAATCCGCGCTGCGGACCGCCAAGAAGGCCCACATTCCCGAGACCTACGTCAAGCGCGTGCTCGACTACGCGCGGCAGGGCTACGCCTCGATCGAGTTTCCGACCTACAACACCGACTGGGACAGCGAGGCCTATGCGTCCGTTTCGGGCCAGAACTCCAACAACTCCATCCGCGTCACCGATGCCTTCCTGAAGGCCGTGAAGGACGATGCCGACTGGGAGTTGATCCGCCGCACCGACGGCAGCGTCGCCAAGACAATCAAGGCGCGCGACCTGTGGGAGCAGGTGGGCCACGCCGCCTGGGCCTGCGCCGATCCCGGCATCCAGTTTCACGACACCGTGAACGCATGGCACACCTGCCCGGAAGACGGCGAGATCCGCGGCTCGAACCCGTGCTCGGAGTACATGTTCCTCGACGACACGGCGTGCAACCTCGCCTCGATGAACCTGCTGACCTTCTACAAGGACGGCAAGTTCGATGCGGAGGCCTATGTCCACGCCACGCGGCTCTGGACTCTGACGCTCGAGATCTCGGTCACCATGGCGCAGTTCCCGTCGAAGGAGATTGCGCAGCTGTCCTACGATTTCCGCACCCTGGGCCTCGGCTACGCCAATATCGGCGGACTGCTGATGAACATGGGGTATTCCTATGACAGCGACGAGGGCCGCGCCCTCTGCGGGGCGCTGACAGCGATCATGACCGGCGTCTCATACGCCACCTCGGCCGAGATCGCCGGAGAGCTCGGGCCGTTCGCCGGCTACGAGCGCAACCGCGAGCACATGCTGCGCGTGATCCGCAACCACCGCACCGCGGCCTATGGTGAGACCGAGGGCTACGAGAATCTCGCGGTCAGACCGGTGGCGCTCGATCAGGGCAATTGCCCCGACGCGCAGCTTGTCGACATGGCGAAGTCGGCCTGGGACGAGGCGTTGCGCCTCGGCGAGGCGCATGGCTACCGCAACGCGCAGGCGACGGTGATCGCGCCCACCGGCACGATCGGCCTGGTGATGGATTGCGACACCACCGGGATCGAGCCCGACTTCGCGCTGGTGAAGTTCAAGAAGCTGGCCGGCGGCGGTTACTTCAAGATCATCAACCAGTCGGTGCCCGCGGCGCTGGAAAAGCTCGGCTACCCGTCCAGCCAGATCGAGGAGATCGTCTCCTACGCGGTGGGCCACGGCTCCCTCGGCAACGCGCCGGGCATCAATCACACCGCGCTCATCGGTCACGGCTTCGGCCCGGCGCAGATCGAGAAGGTGGAAAACGCGCTCGCCTCGGCCTTCGACATCCGCTTCGTGTTCAACCAGTGGACGCTGGGCGAGGAGTTCTGCACGAACGTCCTCGGCATTCCCGCCGAGAAGCTGACGGATCCGGCTTTCGACCTTCTGCGCCATCTGGGCTTCACCAAGGGCGATATCGAGGCGGCAAACGATCATGTCTGCGGGACCATGACGCTGGAGGGTGCGCCGCACCTGAAGGAAGAGCACTACGCCGTCTTCGACTGCGCCAATCCCTGCGGCAAGAAGGGCAAGCGCTACCTGTCGGTGGAAAGCCACATCCACATGATGGCGGCGGCGCAGAGCTTCATCTCGGGCGCGATCTCCAAGACGATCAACATGCCCAACGACGCCACCATCGAGGATTGCCAGAAGGCCTACGAGCTTAGCTGGTCGCTCGGCACGAAGGCCAACGCGCTCTACCGCGACGGCTCCAAGCTGTCGCAGCCGCTGGCCTCGGCGCTGGTGGAGGATGACGACGAGGCCGCCGAAGTGCTGGAGACCGGCTCCAGCCACGAGAAGGCGGCGGTGCTGGCCGAGAAGATCGTCGAGAAGGTCGTGGTCAAGGAGATCGCCCGCGGCCGCGAGAAGATGCCCGAGCGTCGCAAGGGCTACACCCAGAAGGCCATCGTCGGCGGGCACAAGGTCTACCTGCGCACGGGCGAGTATTCCGACGGGAACCTCGGCGAGATCTTCATCGACATGCACAAGGAAGGTGCGGGCTTCCGGGCGATGATGAACAACTTCGCCATCGCGGTGTCGGTTGGCCTGCAATATGGCGTGCCGCTCGAGGAATTCGTCGATGCCTTCACCTTCACCAAGTTCGAACCGGCGGGCATGGTGCAGGGCAACGACAGCATCAAGAACGCGACCTCGATCCTCGATTACATCTTCCGCGAACTGGCGGTGTCCTACCTCGATCGGACGGATCTTGCGCACGTCAAGCCCGAGGGCGCGACCTTCGACGATCTCGGCCGCGGCGAGGAAGAGGGCGTCTCCAACGTCAAGGAGATCAGCGAAAGCACCGCGTCGCGGTCGCTCGAGGTGCTCAAGCAGATCAGCTCCTCGGGCTACCTGCGCAAGCGCGTGCCGCAGGAACTGGTGGTGCTGCAGGGCGGCGGTCAGGCCACCGGATTTGCCGGCCCGCAGGACCCCTCCGCCGCGTTCTCCGCGGTGGTGGGCGAGAGCGCCTCGGACGTCGCGGTCGCCACCCGCAGCGCCGCGAAGCCGGTCGATGCCCGCACCAAGGCCCGCATGCAGGGTTACGAGGGCGACCCCTGCGGCGAGTGCGGCAACTACACGCTGGTGCGCAACGGCACCTGCATGAAGTGCAATACTTGCGGCGGCACGTCCGGGTGTAGCTGATCCCGTCGGACCCGGCTGTCGCGCCTTTGGCGGGGTGGCCGGGACTGCAAGGGAATGGTGCCACGTCAAAGAGTTCGGGGCCGAAGCTGATGCGTACTGCTTGACGGGCCAAAGCATAGAACGTCAGTCGTTAGGCCGATTAGCCCATTCCGGGACATTGGGGCGCCACCTATGGCGCCCTTCTATTTGGCCGGCGCGCCGTCGGCGCCTCAGGGCACGTAGCGCGTCGGCTGCGGTTCCTGGATGGTTTCGAGATAGCGAGCGATGGCCAAGAGGTTGGCCGGGGTTTGCTGCACCATGCCGTTGCCGGTCTCGAATTCGACCGTGGGGCCTTCCGCCACTTCGGGGACGACCGGCATGCCGGGGCGCGCGTCGGTGCGGCGGGCGTAGCCGTCGACGATGGCCATGACCTCGAGCATCGGCCAGACCCCGTCCCGCCGCGCCGCGATCCGCGTGAGGTCGGCGGGGACGGCGCCGAGATCCTCGGCCGCCGGGCCGTCGCCGCGGCCCTCCGCCCCGTGACAGCTTGCGCAATGCGTGGCGAAAAGCGCGGCACCGGCGGCCGTCTCCGGCGCGGCGGGCGTCTCGGGGGCGCATGCGGCCAGGACGAGGGGAAGGGTCAGCAGTAATCGTCTCATGTCCCGGCTCCGTTGGGTCTCTTGCCTTCGGGCGCGGCGCGGCCCGCTTTCTTGCAGCCTACCGCGCGGCGCCGCCGAGGTCGACGCGCCGCGCGCCGGTTACAGCAACGCCCGCAGCCGGGCGGCGACCGTGTCGGCCCCGCCGCCGGCGTCGATCCGGCTCCAGCCGCGGCCGAGGTCGTCCGGCTCGGACTGCCGGGAGACGACGGCGGCGTCGGCGTCCGAGCTGTCGCCGTGCCGCGCATCGACGCGGCGCAGCAGTTCGGCCTCCGGGGCGCCCAGCCAGACGCCGTCGAAGCGCACGCCCTTCCGCGCGGCCAGTTCGGCCGCCGCGCGCCGCTGTGCGGGGTCGAGGAAGGTCGCGTCGAGCAGCGCGGACATGCCACTCGCCAAGGCCGCCTCGGCCCGCCCGAGCAGACGGTCGTAGAGTTGCGCACTCTTCTCTTCGGTATAGGCGCTTTCGGGCAGGGGATCGAAGGGACCGACGCCCATCATCGTCTTGCGCTCCACGTCGCTGGCCAGGTGCAGGGCGCCGACAGGGCCGAGGTCGGGCGCGATGTGGCGCGCCATCGTCGACTTGCCGCTGCCCGAGCGGCCGCCGATGGCGACGAGGCGCGCCTCGGCCGGCGCCAGCGCCGAGCGTGCCTCCTGCACGTAGCGGCGGGCCTCGCCGTCGGACCGTCCTTCGTGCGCCGAGGCACGGTCGGTCTGGATCAGCACCATCGCCCGGATCGCCGCGCGCATGGCGACGAAGAGGGGCAGGGCGCCGAGACCGTCATCCTCCGCGCCTTCCATCGCCGAGGCCCAGGCGGAGAGGGTGACGCTCGCCTCCTGCGTCAATCCGCGGTGGCGGAGGTCCATCAGCAGGAAGGCGAGATCGTAGAGCACGTCGCAGGTGCCCAGCCGTTCGTCGAATTCCAGCGCGTCGAACGGCACCGGGCGGCCGTCGATCAGAACGAGGTTGTGCAGGTGCAGATCGCCGTGGCAGCGCCGGACGTGACCGTCCGTGCTGCGCTGCGACAGTTGCTCCGCCGCGCCCGACGCCGCGTTTCGCAGAGCGCCCGTCAGTGCCTCCGACGACTCCGCGCCGAGCGCGTCCTCCATCGTCGCGAAGGCCTGCGCGAGTTCCTCCACGATTTCGTCCACGAGCGTCGCGCCGTCCTCCTGCCGGAGCGGCGCGCGCGCGTGCATCTGCGCCACCGACCGGCCCAGGTCGAAGGCGAGCCGGGTGTCGAGGGCGCCGCGCTCGGCCACGCGCGACAGTTCGTTCTCGGTGTCGAAGCGGCTCATCGAGAGCACCCATTCCACCGCCGCACCGTCGCCGCCGAGCGCCAGCCCGTCCGCGGTGTCGGTCACAGCGATCACCTCGCGGTAGATCTCCGGTGCGCCGGGGGCGTTGAGCTCCAGCTCCCGCTCCAGCATCTCGCGGCGGGTACCGAGGTCGCTGAAGTCTAGGTAGTCGTATTGCACCGCGCGCTTCATCTTCAGCGCCCGGTCGCCCGCAAGGAAGACCAGCGCAGCGTGCGTTTCCACGACGTCGACCTCTGCGCCGTCGTGCGTTGCGGGGTCCGAGAGGAATGCGACCACCTCGTCCTGCCGATCCGTCATGCCCGCCTCCTTCGTGCCGGTGCCGATCTTAACTTGGGATGTAGGTGCCGTCTTTGACCCTGGTCAATGCAACGCGCCGTGCCGGCGGTCAGACTCCGCCTCGCGCATCCCGCGCATCCGAAAGAGGAGGACGCCATGAACGACTTGACGCAAGCGCCCCTGCGAGGGGCCGTGACCCGTGCAGACAGGGGCCCGACCACTCCGCCGGATTCACTGCCCGGACTGCGCCTCGCGAAGGCATGGATGGACATCGGCGTGGAGGCGTGGAGCTTCGCGGCGCGGCGGATGAACGCCTGTGCCGACACGATGCACGCGCTGCTGCGTGCCGGAAACCCGATTGATGCGCAGGTCGTCCTGCTGCGTCACGGCCACGTCGCGGTGGAGGATTACCGCAGGGAGGCCGGCTGCATGATCCGCCGGGTCCACGACATCCCGGGGGCCGCGGTTCTGATCGATGAATGACGTCGCGGCAGCGCCCGCCGACCCTACCTCATGCGACCCAAGGAGGCATAGCATGCGCATCGCTCTCGCCCTCGCCGCGATTCTGGCCGGCCCCTCCATGGCACAGGAGGTCGGCCCCTCGCCCGCCACCGGACAAGCGGTCTATTCCGTCTTCTGCCAGAGCTGCCATGGCGCCGGAGGCACGGGTGACGGTGATTTCGCCGACCTGCTGTCGGTGCGGCCGGCGGACCTGACGCGCATCGCCGCGCGGGCCGGCGGATCCTTTCCGGAGGAGCAGGTGATGCGCCATATCGACGGACGCGACGACGTGCGCGGCCACGGCGTGATCATGCCGGTCTTCGGGCCGCTTTTCGATCTCGAGGTGGCGCTTGGCAACACCGAGACCGGCGAGGCCGTTCTGACCGAGACCTCGGTCGCCGACCTCACGGTCTGGATCGAGACCATCCAGGTGAGCGAGTGAGGCTCGAACACGGCCACGCGCCCGCGGAAGTCTCCGAACGCCTGGCAGAGGCCCGCCGGCCCGGCCACCTGGGCGATGCGGTCTACGGCGCCATCGACGGCGCGGTGACCACCTTCGCCATCGTGGCCGGCGTTCAGGGCGCCGGGCTGCCGGTGTCGGTTGTGCTGATCCTCGGGGTCGCCAATCTCCTGGCCGACGGGGTGTCCATGGCGCTCGGCAATTTCAGCGCCCGCCGCGCGGAGGCCGAGGACCTCTCGCGCCTGCGCGAGGTCGAGGCGCGGCATATCAGGCTCGCCCCCGAGGGCGAGCGCGAGGAGTTGCGCCAGATCCTCGCCGCCAAGGGGTTGCAGGGCCATGTTCTTGAGGAGGCCGTCGCTGCCATCGCGGCGCGGCGCGAGGCCTGGATCGACCTGATGCTGACCGACGAATACGGCAAGAGCCTGTCGGAGCCGCGCGCGGCCGGGGCCGCGTCGGTGACCTTCGCCGCCTTCGTCTCCGCCGGGTCGGTCCCGCTCATGCCGTTCGTGATCGGCGTCGGCGATCCCTTCTCGGCCGCGATCGTGGCGACGGGTCTGGCGTTCTTCCTGATCGGTGCGCTCAGGAGCCGCTGGTCGCTGCGGCCCTGGTGGCGCTCGGGGGCCGAGACGGCGCTGATCGGCGCCATCGCGGCGTCGGTCGCCTACGGTGTCGGCGTCGCCCTGGCCGGCTTGGGCGGCGGCTGAGCGCCGGTCATTCTGCGGCGTTTGATGGCGGTGCGGTGCTGAGCGCCCGCCACGCGTCATATTGCGACAGGAACACCTGCCCGTTCAGGTGGTCGATGAAATGCGTGGTTTTCAGCCGGTCCATCACCGGACCCTTCACCTCCGACAGGTGCAGGCCGATCCGCATGTCGCGCAGCCGCTCGTTGACCGCCTCGAGGCTCTCCAGCGCGGAAAAGTCGATCTCGTTCACCGCCGAGCACATCAGGATCACATGGCGCACCGCGCAGCCGTCCGTCACGCGGTCCTGGATCAGGTCCTCCAGGAACCGGGCGTTGACGAAATAGAGGCTCTCGTCGATGCGCAGCGACAGGATCGCCGGATCGGTCGCGACGTCGTGGCGGTCGATATTGCGGAAGTGATGGCTGCCGGGGACGAGCCCGACCTCGGCGACATGCGGTTTCGACGTCTTGATGAGATGCAGCGCGATGGACAGGATCACGCCGGAGCCGACACCGATCTCCACGCCGAGCGCGAGGGTCAGCAGGATCGTCGCGGCGACGGCCGCGAAGTCCGCGCGTGAATAATCCCAGGTGCGGCGCAGGATCGACAGATCGACGAGGCTAAGGACCGCCACGACAATGGTCGCGGCGAGCGTCGCGTTCGGCAGGTAGTAGACCAGCGGCGTCAGCGCGACGGCGGCGAAGGCCAGCCCGATCGCGGTGAAGGCGCCGGCGGCGGGCGTCTCGGCGCCCGCATCGAAGTTCACCACCGACCGGGCGAAGCCGCCGGTGACCGGGTAGCCGCCGGTGAAGGCCGCGCCGAGGTTGGCGGCGCCGAGGCCGATGAGCTCCTGGTCGGGGTCGATGCGCTGCCGTTTCTTCGCGGCGAGCGTCTGCGCCACCGAGATCGATTCGACGAAGCCGATGATCGAGATCAGTATCGCCGGGATCGCCAATTGCCGTATCAGGTCCGGCGCGAAGCCGGGCAGGGTCAGGGGCGGCAGCGCCTGCGGCACCTCGCCGACAATGTCGACGCCGCGCTCCGCGAGGCCGAAGGCCCAGACCGCCAGCGTGGTGACGACCACTGCCGCGACCGGTCCCGCCTTCGTCGCCACGTCGGCCAGCAGCGGCCCGGCCCCCATGCGGCGCAGCAGCGGCTTGAGCCCGCGGCGCACCCAGAACAGGAAGGCGGTCGCGGCGCCGCCGATGATAACAGTGATCGGGTTGATCTGTCCGATATGGGCAAGCAGGCTGCCGACCATCTCGATCAGCGTGTGGCCATGCGCCTCTACCCCGAGGATGTGTTTGAGCTGGCTCGTGGCGATCAGGATGCCCGAGGCGGTGATGAACCCGGCGATGACCGGGTGACTGAGGAAATTGGCCAGAAACCCCAGGCGGAAAACGCCGAGCAGCAGCAGGAACGCGCCCGACAGGCCCGCCAGCGTCAGCGCCGCGACCGCGTAGCCGGCGGTGCCCTGTTCGGCCACCTGTCCCACGGCCGAGGCGGTCAGCAGCGAAACCACTGCCACCGGGCCGACCGCCAGCGCCCGCGACGTGCCGAACACCGCGTAAAGCAGGATCGGTGCGATCGAGGCGTAGATCCCGGCCTCTGGAGGCAGACCGGCGAGCAGCGCATAGGCCAGCGATTGCGGAATCAGCATGATCGTGACGATCACAGCCGCGATCAGGTCGTTGCTCAGCGCGCCGCGGTCGTAGCGCCGGCCCCAGTCGAGGACCGGCAGGTAGCGGGCGGGGGAAAGGCGCATCTCGGGTCTGTCCCTCTGTCTTGCTTGGGTCGGGCCGTGGCGGGGCAGGCAGCGCGTCTACCCGTCGGCGAACTCGGGTGCTCGTCGCAGGGGGATCGCGCCGGGTCTTTCCACGGTGTCCCGCCGCGGCCTTCATAACGTGTTCCCGCGCCACTGTCCCGCCGGGCTCAGACGAAGAGGAAGTCGTCGGCGGTCAAGTCGGCGGCGTTGACGCCGGACACCCGGATGGCATGGTCTCGAACCACGATCTCCGCGCCGGACGGCCCGTCGGTGATCTCGAACGCCGCCATGTAGTCCTCCGGGCCGCTGCCTATGTCGCGCGGGCGCTGGCCCTCTTCGAGCAAGGCGCCGAGCCGGACGCGGATCAGGTCGGTGCCGTCCTCGAAGTCGCCCAGCACGTCGATCTCGCCGGCGCGGAAATCGTTGAAGACGAAAACGTCCGCTCCGCCCGACCCGTACAGCACGTCGTTGCCCGAGCCGCCGTTCAGCGTGTCGTCGCCGGCACCGCCGACAAGCTCGTCGAGGCCGCCGCCACCGGCGAGGAAGTCGTCGCCGTCGTCGCCATGCACGGTGTCGTGGCCAAGCCCGCCACCGATGGAATCGTCGCCCCCGCCGCCGAACACGCTGTCGCGCCCGTTGCCGCCGCCGAGGCTGTCTGCGCCGTCGCCGCCCGCCACGAGGTCGTCGCCGAAGCCCGCGCCGATCGTGTCGCCGCCGTCGCCGCCGTCGATCGTGTCCCGGCCGGCGCCCGCGCTCATCACGTCGTCGCCGGTCCCGCCGCGCAGGTCGTCGTCGCCGCGTCCGCCGCCCAGCGTGTCGTTGCCGGTGCCGCCGTTCAGCGTGTCGTCGCCGAAGCCGCCACCGAGGTTGTCGCGGCCCGCGCCGCCATCGACGAGGTCGTTGCCGTCCGCGCCGGCGAGGACGTCGTCGCCGGCGCCGCCGAAGAGGCTGTCGTCGCCATTCTCGCCGGTCAGAACGTCGTCGCCCGCTCCGCCCGAGATCTCGTCGTTGCCGTCCCCGGCGCGGGTCGTGTCATCGCCGCCCCCGGCCAGGATCACGTCGTCCGCCGCCGTGCCGTCGAGACGCTCGGATGCGGCTGTGCCGACCAGCGCATCGGCCGGGCCTTCCGCCACGGCGATCGCGTAGGGCGTAAAAAAGGCGGCACCGGCCCCGCCCTGTGACAGATCCGAGAACGACAGGTAATAGGTTCCGCTTTCCGGCACGGTCACCGCGCCCGTGGTGATGACACCGTCGCGCAGGAATCCGGTGCGCAGGAACTCGCCCGCCGCGGTGCGCAGGGAAAATTCCGTGAAGGTCGGTGCGCCGGAGACCGGATCGTCGTAGCTAGCCTCGGCGGTGTAGACCCGCCCCGCGTCCAGTGAAACGGCAAAGACGTCCACGTCGCCGAGATGGTCGATCTGCCCGCTCGTCGCGGGGCCGCCGACATAGGCCGGGGCGGCGCCGGCCGGCGTCTCGCCCTCGGCGTCGGGTTCGAGCGTGGCAAGCGTCAGGGCGTAGGGCGCCGGCGGCTCGTCGTCGCTCGCCAGGAGGTACGTCGATACCGCGACATAGTACGTCCCGTCCTCACGCACTGCGAACGGCGCCGAACCGAAGCCGCCGTCATCGAGCGTGTAGACCAGCTTTCCCTCCGCGTCGAAGACGGACTTCAACTCGCCGCTTCCGTTGAAGCCGGTGAGCTCGACGGAATAGCGCTGACCGGCGGTCAGCGTCGCCCGAAACCAGTCGCTGTCGACGCCCCCCGGCGCAAAGCTCGACGTGACGGGCGTGTCGGGTTCGAGCGTGGCGGTGGTGGTGATGTCTTCGGAAAGGTCGGCGTCGGTGTGGGTGTCCGACGGGTCGACGGCGAGGGGCGTCTCGTGTGCGGTCAATGTCTCGTCTCCGATCTGGTGCGTGCGCTGCGCGGATTCTGCTCAATAGCTTCGGTCATCGAAATGGCGCCGGGGCGTCGGGCGTGGGCGCGCCAGACGAGTGTGGCGGGATCGGGCGGTGGCGTCCAGAGTGCGGGCTGTCGGGCGCTCAGCGCTCCCACAGACGGCGGCAGAGCGCGTCGACGGCGGCATGCACCAGCAGCGTCAGCACCGCTAGCACGATCAGCGCGGCGAACATCAGGTCGATCTTGGCACGCCCGTTCGCCAGCAGCATCAGGTAGCCGAGCCCGCGTGACGCGCCGACCCATTCGCCGATGATCGCCCCGATGGGTGCGTAGACCGCAGCGAGCCGGAGGCCCGAGGCGAAGCCGGGCAGGGCGGCCGGCACCCGGATGCGCCAGAGGATCCGCGAAGGCGCCGCGTTCATCACCCGCGCCAGTTCCAGCCATCCCGGCGGCGTGCGCATCAGCGCGTCGAAGAACGCCGAGGTCACGGGGAAGTAGATGATCAGCAGCGCCATCGCCACCTTGGACCACAGCCCGTAGCCCAGCCACAGCGTCAGGATCGGCGCCAGCGCGAAGACCGGGACCGCCTGGCTGAACACCAGCATCGGCCGCAGGACCGAGCGGGCGAGCGGCGAGGCGGCGAGCAGGATCGCCGAGCCGAAGCCGAGCACCGCCCCGAGGCCGAGACCCAACAGCACCTCCGTCGCGGTGACGACGGCGTGTTCCGCGATCAGCGCACGGCTGGTCCAGAGCGTGCCGAAGACCAGCCCCGGTCCGGGCAGTATGAAGCGCGGCAGGCCGGTCAGCGTCACCAGCGCCTGCCAGGCCGCGAAGGCCAGAAGCGCGATCCCCGCAATGCGCAGCGCCCGGGTCATACCGCCTCCATCAAGAGGCGCATGAGCTTGCCCTGATAGGCGAGCGTGTCGCCCGCGTCGAACGGGCGGGGCGGGCGTGTGTCCGGGGGCGGCACGTCGGCGAGCCCGTCGCGGCTCATCACCAGAACGCGGGTGCCGAGCCGCGCGGCCTCGCCCGCGTCGTGGGTGACGTGCAGCACCGTGCGTCCGGCGAGAACCTCTGCCGACAGGTCCTGCATCCGTGCCCGTGCGCGGGCGTCGAGGGCCGAGAACGGCTCGTCCAGCAGCACCACCGGCCGGTCCTCCATCAGCGTGCGCGCGAGCGCCACGCGCTGCCGCTGCCCGCCCGAAAGCGCGTGCGGGCGCTTGCCGGCGTGATCGGCAAGGCCCACTCGCACCAGCACGTCGCGCGCCCTGTCGCGCTGCGGCGCCTCGCCGCGCAGCCGCGCGCCGAGCGCGACATTCTCGGTCGCATCGAGCCACGGCAGCAGCAGATCGCTCTGGGCCATCAGCGCCACCCGGCCCTGGAGCGGCGCGCCGTCCCCGGCCGCGAGGTCCCCGTCGAAGACGACCTCCTCGCCGAGCCCGGCAAGCAGGCGCAGAAGCGTCGACTTGCCCACACCTGAGGGGCCCAGAAGGCAGGTCCATTCGCCCGCCGGCGCCTCCAGCGTCAGCGGGCCGAAGATCGGCGTGCCGCCGATCGTCGCCCGCCCCGACAGGTGCAGCGCCGGCGCGTCGATCATGCGGGCAGGCCCATGCCCCAGAAATCGACCTCAAGCCGCGTCGCCATTTCGAACCGCGCGCAAAGACGCGGCCAGCGCGGGCTCTCCTGCGGGTCGGGGCCAAGGCGCCGCGCCACCGCGCCGTCGATCAGCGCGCCGACCTCGTGGCAGGTGCGCTGGTAGTCCTCGCCCGCATAGGTGGCGATCCAGTCTGCATAGGGGGTGTCCCCGGCCTCTTTCGCCAGCCGCGCGCCGATTTCGCCGTAGCCCAGCACGCAGGGCGCGAGCGCCGCAAGCAGGTCGAGGAAATCGCCCGAATGCCCGGCGTCCAGCACGTAGCGCGTATAGGCGATGTTCTGCGGTGCTTCGGTGGCGGAAAACAGCGCCGCCTCGTCGATTCCCTCGGCCGCGCAGGTCTCCACATGGAGGCGCATCTCCTCGATCAGAAGCGCGTGCACCGTGGCCGCACAGGCGCGCATCTCCTCCAGCGTCTCGGCCTTGGTCACGGCGAGCGCCCAGGCGCGCGAGAAGTGCACCAGAAAGACGTAGTCCTGCACGAGGTAGCGCAGGAACCCCGCACGCGGGAGCGTGCCATCCGCCATACCCTCCACGAAGGGATGGCGGGTGTAGTCGCCCCAGACGTCGCCGCACGCGGCGCGCCAGAGCGGGAAGGTCGCACCGTAACTCATTGCGATTGCGCCCCAAGGTCGACGGCAAGATCTGCGACGGGGCGGGTGCCCTCGATCAGCCCGGCCTCTGCGAGGAACGCCTCGAACCGCGCGTAGCGGCCTTCGTCCAGCGCCTCGGGCCGGAGCGCGAAGCGCGGGATCGTATCGGCCCAGGCCTTTTCGTTCAGTTCGTCCTGAAGCTCAGTCGAGGTGCCCGAGAACAGCTCCCAGCTCTCTTGCGGATGGTTCACGATGTACTGCGTCGCCCGTTCCGTCGCCGACAGGAAGCGGCGGATCATGCCGGTGTCCATCGTCTCGGGGTTGGCGACGTAGATCAGTTCGTCATAAGGCGGCACGCCTTCCTCTTCGGGGTAGAAACACCGGCCGGCGACGCCCTCGATCTCCATCTGGTTGAGCTCGAAATTGCGGTACGCGCCGATCACCGCGTCGACCTGGCCCGACATGATCGAGGGCGACAGCGACCAGTTCACGCTCACCATCTCCACGTCGTCGAGCGTCAGGTCCGCCTGGCCCAGCATTGTCGACAAGAGCGCGTCTTCGACCCCCGCGACGGAAAAGCCGATCTTCGCACCCGCAAGGTCCGCGATCTCGTCCACCGGGCCGTCCTCGAGCACCAGAAGGCAGTTGAGCGGCGTTGCGACCAGCGTGCCGACGCGGGTCAGCGGCATGCCCTCGGCGATCTGGAGGTGCAGTTGCGGCTGGTAGGAGACCGCCAGATCGGCGCGCCCGGCGGCGGCCATCTTGGGCGGATCGGCGGGATCGGCGGGCGGCACGATCTCCACCGACAGCCCTTCGTCGGCGAAGTAGCCCAGTTCCTCCGCGATGATGATCGGCCCGTGGTCGGGGTTCACGAACCAGTCGAGCACGATGGTCATCTCGTCCTGTGCGGCGGCCGGCGTTGCGGTCAGCAGCGCGAGCGCGGTCAATCTGGCTTTCATGCGGTCTCTCCTGTTGGGTCGCCGAGGGCGACGAGGCAAATCTCTCCGTCCCAGACGGAGGCGAGCCGTTCGGCCGCGGTCCAGGAGCGTTGTCCCGACCGGCAGCAGAGCACGGCGCGCTGGCCGGGGGCCGGAATCGGGCCGCCGGGGCCGAAGGCGGTCGCGGGCATGCGGTGCGCCTCGGGGCGTACGAGCGGGGCCTCGTCCTCGGCACGCAGGTCGACGACGAAATCGGCGGGCGCGATGGCGGCGGGGGCGAGGAAGCGTGGCCGGTGCGCGGGCTCCGGCGCGCCGTCGAAGCGGAAGCCGCCGAAGCGGAAGCCGCGCGCGTCGACGGTGACGAGCTGGCCGAGCGGCGAGGGGGAGATGCCCGCGAGCACCGCCATCGCCATCTGTGCCTGAAGCGCGCCGACGATGCCGACGACGGGGCCGAGCACGCCGTCCTCCGCGCAGGAGCCGAGCCGCTGCGGCAGATCCGGGAACACGGCCCGAAGGCTCGGGGCGCCGGCGCAGAAGCCGCCGGCATAGCCGTCGATCCCGATCACCGAGGCGCTGATCAGCGGCAGGTCCGCCGCGGCGCAGGTGTCCGAGAGGATGTAGCTCGCCGCGAAACTGTCGGCGCAGTCGAGGACAAGATCGACGCCCTCGCACAGCGCCTCGGCGCTGCCGGGATCGAGCGTGCCGACCACAGGGTCGACCTTGCATTCGGGGTTGAGCGCCGTGACCGCGTCCGCTGCGGCTTCCGCCTTGGGGCGGCCGATATCGGTCTCGCGAAACAGGGTCTGGCGGTGCAGGTTCGACGCGTCCACCACGTCGGGATCGACCAGCCGGATGTGCCCCAGCCCCGCGCCGCCGAGGTATTGCAGCACCGGCGCGGCGAGCCCTCCGGCGCCGACGACCAGCACCCGTGCCGCGCGAAGCCGGGCATGGCCGTCCGCGCCCAGCTCCGGTACGGCGATCTGGCGGACGTAGCGGGTCATCGCGTCGCCTCGATCCAGTCGCGGACGCGGCCCTCAGGCTCGTCGTTCAGCGTGATGTCCGTGACGACCGACACGATGTCGGCCCCTGCCGCGAAGGCGCCGGCCGCCCGGTCCACCCGCATGCCGCCGATGGCGACCAGCGGGATATCCCCGATCAGCCGCTTCCATTCGGTGACGCGGTCGAGGCCCTGCTCGTGCCACTTCATCTTCTTCAGGATCGTCGGGTAGACCGGTCCAAGCGCCACGTAATCGGGCGAAAGCGCCAGCGCGCGATCAAGCTCGGCATGATCGTGCGTGCTGATCCCGAGCTTGAGGCCCGCCCGCCGGATCGCGTCGATGTCGGCGGTGTCGAGATCTTCCTGCCCGAGATGCACCCAGTCGCAGCTTTCGTCGATGGCGATCTGCCAGTGATCGTTGACCACCAGCGCCGCGCCGTGGCTGCGGGCCAGCGCCTGCGCCTTCGCGATGATCGGCCGGAGATCGGCCTCGGGCCGGTCCTTCACGCGCAGCTGCACGAATTTCACGCCCAACGGCAGCGTGCGCTCCAGCCAGTGCACGCTGTCGAAGATGGGATAGAACCGGTCCAGTTTCATTCCAGGAACGCCTTTCCGATGACGGGGGTGGAGGGCGCCGCCATGTCGCGCGGCTCCATCGGGTCGGCCTCGAAGGCGAGCCGGCCGGCCTCCACCGCGCGGGCGAAGC
Organism: Roseivivax sediminis; assembly: GCF_900112685.1. Lineage (GTDB taxonomy): Bacteria > Pseudomonadota > Alphaproteobacteria > Rhodobacterales > Rhodobacteraceae > Roseivivax > Roseivivax sediminis. Next base: position 251,896 of record NZ_FOMS01000005.1, on the reverse strand, counting down.
CGTCGGCCATCGCGGCGGGATCGCCGGCCTTTGCCACGGCGGTGTTCAACAGGACGGCGTCGTAGCCCATCTCCATCGCCATCGCTGCCTGGCTGGGCAGGCCGAGGCCCGCATCGACCACCATCGGCACGTCGGGGAACTGCGCGCGCAGCGTGCGCAGACCGTAGATGTTGGTCAGCCCCAGCCCGGTGCCGATCGGCGCGCCCCAGGGCATCAGCACCTCGCAGCCCGCCCCCAGCAGCCGGTCCGCCAGCACCACGTCCTCCGTCGTGTAGGGAAAGACGTTGAAGCCCTCGTCGGTCAGGATGCGCGCGGCCTCCACCAGCCCGAACGGGTCGGGCTGGAGGGTGTCGGCATGGCCGATCACCTCCAGCTTGACCCAGGTCGTATCGAAGAGCTCTCGCGCCATCTGCGCCGTGGTCACCGCCTCGCGCACCGAATGGCAGCCGGCGGTGTTGGGCAGGACGGTGACGCCCAGCTCGCGCACGAGATCCCAGAACGCGCCGCCGGCGCGCTCGCCGCCCGCCTCGCGGCGGACGGACACGGTGGCGATCCCCGCGCCGGAGCGATGGAACGCCTCGGCCAGCACCGCCGGGGAGGGGTATTGCGCTGTTCCCAGCATCAGGCGCGACGCGATGTCGGTTCCGTAAAGCCGCATCTCAGCCCCCCTGCCGCGGCGCGACGATTTCCAGCCGGTCGCCCGGCGACAGCGCGACATCGCGGGCCATCGCGGGAACGAAGGCTTCGTTGACAGCCGTGGCGACCTTGGCGTCGCCATAGCCAAGTTCGGTGAGCGCGGCGGACAGGGTCTCCGCCGTCACCTCGGTTTCGGTGCCGTTAACCGTGATCTTCATGGGTAAACTCCGGTTTGGACCCGTCCAACGCCATCTCCGCCGCCATCCGCGCCAGCGCGGGCGCCAGAAGAAAGCCGTGGCGGAAAAGGCCGTTGACGTGGATCGTGTCGCCCCGCCGCACGAGCCGGGGCAGGTTGTCGGGAAAGGCGGGGCGGGCATCGACGCCGATCTCGATCAGCTCCGCCTCGCCGAAGGCGGGGTGCAGCGCGTAGGCGGCGGAGAGGAGTTCGAGGGCGGAGCGCACGCTGCGCCGCCGGTCGTCGCTTTCGATCTGGGTCGCGCCGAGCATGAAGCGGCCGCCGTCCCGCGGGACGATGTAGAGCGGGTAGCGCGGGTGCAGCAGGCGTACCGGACGCGACAGGCGGATCTCGTCACTGTGCAGGACGGCCATCTCGCCTTTCACGCCGCGCAGGTCCGGCAGGGCGTCGCGCGCCGCCAGACCCCGGCAATCAAAGGTGAGGCCCTCGGCCTCGCCCGTCTCTGCAACGAAGCGCACGCCATCCCGCTCCAGCCGGTCGCGTAGATGAACGAGCGCGGCGCGCGGGTCGATGTGCGCCTCTCCCGTCATGTACAGGGCGCGGTCGAAGCGGCCGGCAAGATCGGGTTCCAGGTCTGCCAGCGCCGCGCTGTCGAGCCGCGTGTGTCCCTCGGTGCGCCGGGCGAAGCGATCGATCTCCCGCCGGTCGCGGCCAAGGGCGAGGACGAGCGTGCCATCGCTTTTTACATGGACGCCCTGGGCCGCCCACCAGCCGGCAGCCTCTTGGCCAAGCCGGACGACCGGCTCTTCCGCCGTCTCGCCTTCACAGAACGGCGCTAGCATGCCCCCGGCCCACCACGAACACTGATGCCGGCCGGGCTGGTCTTCGGGATCGAAGACAGTCACCTCGCACCCCCGGGCGATAAGCTCGGTCGCCGCACAGAGCCCGGCGACCCCGGCGCCAATGACGGTCGCGTGCGTCACGTCCACGCCTCGTGGAAGTGATGGACCGGTCCATGACCGCCGCCGATTCCCAATCCGTCAGCAGCCCGGATCGCGCCGTGCAGCCAGGATTGCGCCCGCCGGACCGCTTGCTCCAGCCCGGCGCCCTTCGCAAGCTCCGCGGCGATGGCCGAGGACAGGGTGCACCCCGTGCCGTGGGTGTTGCTGGTGCCGATGCGGGGCTGATCCATCGCGGTGCATCCGCCGGCCGTGACCAGCCGGTCGGTGCAGGTCGGCCCCTCCGCGTGGCCGCCCTTCATCACAACGGCTTGCGTGCCGAGCGCCAGCAAAGCGTGGCCCTGTGCCTCGACCTCGCTCGCGTCGCGTGCGGGGGCCGTGCCGATGAGGCGCGCGGCCTCGGGCAGGTTGGGCGTCAGCACGTCGGCGCGGGGCAGAAGGCGTTCGATCAACGCGGCCTCGGCCTCCTGCGCCAGCAGCGCATCGCCCGATTTCGCCACCATGACCGGATCGAGCACGACCGGCCCGTCGTAGCCCGCCAGTGCCTCGGCCACGGCGGCCACGATCTCTGCGGAGGCGAGCATGCCGATCTTGATGGCTTGCGGGGGAATGTCGTCCAGCACGGCGGCGATCTGTGCCGACACCGTGGCCGGAGAGATGGCCTCCACGGCAAAGACGCCGCGGGTGTTCTGCGCGGTGATCGCGGTGATCGCGCTGGTGCCGAAGACGCCGAGCGCGGAGAATGTCTTCAGGTCCGCCTGGATGCCCGCGCCGCCGCCGCTGTCGGAGCCTGCGATTGTAAGTGCGCTCGCGTGTCTCATCGTCACCCCCAACCGACGGGGGAGACGGAGGACATGTCACGCCGGGATCGCAGCCGGCAGATCAAGTTCCGTTCCCTACGCCGGTATTGTCCGGATCAGGTTCGATGGGTTGGCTGTCGCCTCTCAGCCCCGAGCGGGGCACCCCAACGGATTTGAGCGCTGGATAACAGCCAAATGGTGGCACGGCAACAGTCCACGCGGCCCGGAGCGCGTCGGGATATGGCAGGGCCAGGGCGCCCCAGCGGTCGAGGGGTGGCAGCCGACGGGGCGTCTCGTGCGCCAATGGAACTGTCAGGTCTGCGCGGCCTCACCGCCCGTCAGCGCGCGGGTGGCGCGCGCGATCACCAGTTCCTCGTTGGTCGGCACGACCATGACCTGCACCGGCGCCCCGGCCGTCGAGATGACACGGGCATGGGCGCGGTTGGCGGCGTTGTCGAGGACGACGCCCATCCATTCCAGCGGCGCGCAGACCGCCTCGCGGATGGGTGCGGAGTTCTCGCCGATGCCGCCGCAGAAGACCATCGCGTCGACCCCGCCGAGCGCGGCGGCCATGGCGCCGAGCTCTCGGCGGATGCGGAAGGTGAAGTAATCGATGGCCTCGCGCGCCTCGGGCGCCGCCGAGGCTTCGAGCGTGCGCATGTCGTTGCTCAGCCCGCCCGACAGGCCCAGAAGACCCGATTGCGTATAGAGAAGATCCGAGATCGCGGCGGCGTCCATGCCTTCCTCGGTCATCAGGTACAGGACCACGCCGGGATCGAGTTGCCCGCACCTGGTGCCCATGGGCAGCCCGTCGAGCGCCGAGAACCCCATCGTGGAGGCGACGGAACGCCCGCCCCGGATGCCGCACATCGAGGCGCCGTTGCCGAGGTGGGCGATTATGACCCGACCTCTGGCCAGCGCCGGGTCGGTCCGGGCCAGCTCGCCGGTGATGTACTCGTAGCTCAGCCCGTGGAAGCCGTAGCGCCGCACGCCTCGGTCGTAAAAGCGGCGGGGCAGGGCGAAGGTGTCGTTCACGAAGGGGTGCGTGCGGTGGAAGGCGGTGTCGAAGCAGGCCACCTGTGGCGTGCCCGGAAAGGCCGCCTCTGCCGCACGGATGCCGGCGAGGTTGTGGGGCTGGTGCAGCGGCGCGAATTGCGACAGCCGGTCGAGAACGTCGAGCAGGCCCTCGGTAACCGGCACGGGCGCCTCGTGGGCGATCCCGCCATGCACGACGCGATGTCCGATCGCGGCGATGCGGTCCTCGGGTCGCGCGCGGGCCAGGGTCTCCAGCACCCGGTCGAGCGCGTCGCGATGCGTCGCAACCGGACCCGCGCCCACCGGCAGCGCCGCGCCGTCCGCATCGGTCAGGGTCAGCGTGCCGTCCGGGCCGATCCGGTCTGCGTGACCGCGGGCGAGCTGCCGCTCGCCGCACTCGGCATAAAGCGCGACCTTGAGCGAGGAGGAGCCCGCGTTCAGCGTGAGGATCGCGCCGCTCATGCCGGCGCCCCCGTGCGGGCGGCGTGGTGCAGCACCGCGACGGCGCAGGAGGCGAGCCGCGACATCGGGCTGTCGGAGCGGGAGTTGAGGATCACCGGTACGCGCGCGCCGAGCACCAGACCCGCGCCCTCGGCGTGGGAAATGAAGGCCAGCTGCTTGGCCAGCATGTTGCCGGCGTCGAGCGACGGCACCACGAGGATATTGGCCCGGCCCGCGACACCGCCCTTGAGGCCCTTGGTCGTCGCCGCGCCCGGGTCCACGGCGTTGTCCATCGCCAGAGGGCCGTCCACCTCGCCGCCAGTGATCTGGCCGCGGTCGGCCATCTTCGACAGCGCCGCCGCGTCCAGCGAGGACTGGATCGCCGGATTGACCGTCTCCACCGCCGACAGGATGCCGACGCGCGGCTCGATCCCCAGCGAGTGCGACAGGTCGATGGCGTTCTGCACGATGTCGGCCTTGGTCAAAAGGTCGGGCGTGATGTTGATCGCCGCGTCGGTCACCATGACCGGATGCGGCAGGCCCGGCACGTCCATCACGAAGACATGCGTGAAGCGGCGGCCCACCCGAAGGCCGGTCTGCTTGTCCAGCATCGGCACCAGCAGATCGTCGGTGTGCAGGTGCCCCTTCATTACCGCCGCGGCGCGGCCCTCGTGCACCAGCCGGCAGGCCATCGCCGCGGCGAGCTTGTCGCCCCCCGGCACGTCGATCAGCTCGATCCCCGAAAGGTCGGCGCCCATGCCTTCGGCGGCGGCGCGGATGCCCGGCTCCCGACCGACGAGGATCGGTTCGATCAACCCTTCCCGGGCCGCCAGCAGGGCGCCGCCGAGAGAGTTGGGATCGTCCGGCGCCACCACCGCGGTCGGCAGCGCGGGGAGGGGGCGCACACGCTCCAGAAGCGCGTCGAAGTGGCGGTGGCGCTGGACGACGAGGCCGGGGATCTCCAGGTCGCCGCCGTCGAAGGGCCGGTCAGGGGCCAGCACCTCGGCGGTGCCGGTCACGATGGGCGCGTCGTCCGAACTGCGCCGCACCCTGGTCGACAGGCGCACGGCGCCACCGGGCAGCTTCTCCTCGACCGTGACGGTGCAGATGAGCTCGTCCCCCGCATGCGCGCGGTCATGAAACTCCAGGCTTTGCGTACGGTAGAGCGTGCCGGGCCCGGGCAGCAGGTTGCCCAGAACGGCCGAGATCATCGAGGCGACGAACATGCCGGGGGCGACCTGCTCGGGCCGGCCGTCGCCGTCGGTCTCGGGCAGGTGCATCGGGTTGTAGTTCCCCGACGCCGCCGCGAAGATATAGAGATCGTCCTGCGTCACCAGTTTCTTGAGCTCGGCCGTCTCGCCGGGGCGCAGGTCGTCGTAGATCCGGTTGACCAGTTTCATGCGGTGGCATCCGTGTCGGTCGCGGAAAGGGCGTGCGGGGCGGCAGAGGCAGGCGCCGGCGTCGCCCCGAAACCGGTAAATTCCGCGATCACAGGTCTTCCGCCATCAGCCGGTCCAGCGCGGCTTCGAGGCCATGGAGATGGGGACCGAGCACGATTTCCAGCTTCTCCTGGTACGCCGCCGCCATCGGCAGCAGCTCGCCCATCAGCGCCCGCCCGCCATCGCTCAGCGACAGGCGCACCAGGCGCCGGTCGTCGGCGTTCGGAACCTTGGTGACATGGCCTGCCGCGACGAGTCGTGATGCGGCGCGGCTCGCCTTCGACTTCTCCAGATGCACGCGCGCCTCGAGATCGCGGATCGAGACCTCGCCGGCATCGGCAAGATGTACGAGGATGCGCCATTCGGCGACCGAAATGCCGAACTCGGCCTTGTAGCGCCGGGCGAGTCCCGCGCTCAGATGCGCGCCCGCCACGGTCAGCCGGTAGGGCAGGAAGCGCGCCAGGTGAAAATCGGGCAGGTCCTTGCTCACGGGGAGTGTCCCGGTCTTGTCCTCGGCCCTTGATTTCCCGAATTCGTCTCGAATGCAACGGTTTCTTGACCTCGTTGCGTATGCAACGAATACTGCCCGCACATCGAATCGTGCCGGCCTCAGCCGGGAGGGAGAGGGTCGATGACATCACAGGAGCTTCCGAACGGTATGGTGCGCGCAGCCGGAAGCGGCGGCACGACCGAGGGCTACATGCCCGGCTTCAGCAACGACTTCGAGACCGAAGCGCTGCCGGGCGCGCTGCCTCAGGGCATGAACAGCCCGCAGAAGTGTAATTACGGCCTCTACGGCGAGCAGCTGTCGGGCACCGCCTTCACCGCGCCGAGCCACCGGAACGAGCGCACGTGGTGTTATCGCATCCGCCCCTCGGTGAAGCATTCCGGGCGGTACCAGCGCATCGATCTTCCGTACTGGAAGAGCGCCCCGCATGTTCCGGAGGGTGTCACGAGCCTCGGCCAGTACCGCTGGGACCCGATCCCGCATAGCGAGGACGCGCTGACCTGGCTGACCGGCATGCGCACGATGACCACCGCGGGCGACGTGAACACGCAAGTGGGCATGGCGAGCCATGTCTATCTCGTGAACGCCTCGATGGAGGACGCCTATTTCTATTCGGCGGACAGCGAATTGCTCGTCGTGCCACAGGAGGGGCGGCTGCGCTTTTCGACCGAGCTGGGGGTGATCGACCTCGCCCCGCAGGAAATCGCGATCCTGCCGCGCGGGCTTGTCTACCGGGTCGAGGTGCTGGAGGGGCCGTGCCGGGGGTTCGTGTGCGAGAATTACGGCCAGAAGTTCGACCTGCCGGGGCGCGGGCCGATCGGGGCCAACTGCATGGCCAACCGGCGCGACTTCAAGACGCCGGTAGCGGCGTTCGAGGATCGCGACGTGGCCTCGACGCTCACCATCAAGTGGTGCGGGCAGTTCCATGAATGCGAGATCGGGCACAGCCCGCTCGACGTCGTCGCCTGGCACGGCAATTACGCCCCGGTGAAGTACGACCTGAACACCTACTGCCCGGTCGGCGCGATCCTCTTCGATCATCCCGATCCATCGATCTTCACGGTGCTGACGGCGCCCTCCGGTGTGGAGGGCACCGCGAATATCGACTTCGTGCTCTTCCGCGAGCGCTGGATGGTCGCCGAGGACACGTTCCGCCCGCCCTGGTACCACAAGAACGTCATGTCCGAACTGATGGGCAACATCTACGGCCAGTACGACGCCAAGCCGCAGGGCTTCGTTCCCGGCGGCATGTCGCTGCACAACATGATGCTGCCGCACGGGCCCGACCGCGAGGCTTTCGAGAGCGCGTCGAACGCCGAGCTGGCGCCCGCCAAGCTCGACAACACGATGTCGTTCATGTTCGAGACGCGCTTTCCGCAGCATCTGACGGAGTTCGCCGGGAGGGAGGCGCCGCTGCAGGACGATTACGTCGATTGCTGGGACGGGATCGAGAAGAAGTTCGACGGAACGCCGGGGGTGAAGTGAGGGGCCGGAATGGGGGCTCCGCCCCCGTCGCCTGCGGCGACTCCCCCGGAGTATTTCGAACGAGAAGAAGCAGGGGCGCGCGGCTGCAGGAGTGCGCATGGGCCTGATGCGAAGCTGGGTGGAGAGCGCGAATTCCACCGGGACCGACTTTCCGCTGAACAACCTGCCCTGTGGCGCCTTCGCCGTGGGGGCGGGCGCGCATTGCGGGGTGGCGATCGGGGCGATGATCCTCGATGTGACGCGGCTCGAGGCGGATGGACGGATCGAAGTGGAGCCGGGGGCCCCGGCCGTCTTCTCGGGTGGCGACTGGACCGCGTTCATGGCGCGCGGCCCCGCGGTCTGGGCGCGGCTGCGCGCGGCGCTGACCGAGATGCTGGCCGAAGGCGCGCCGGAGGCGGAGACGCTGGACGCGTACCTCGTCCCGCAGGCCGGTGTCCGCATGGTTCTGCCGTTCACCGTGGCAGAGTTCACGGATTTCTACGCCGGAAAGCACCACGCGACCAATGTCGGAACGATGTTCCGGGGGGCGGAGAACGCGCTGCCGGCGAACTGGCTGTCGATCCCGATCGGCTATAACGGGCGGGCCTCCTCGGTGATGGTGTCGGGCACCGGTGTCACGCGGCCGCACGGCCAGCTCAAGGGACCGGAGGACACGCTGCCGCGCTTCGCGCCGAGCGCGCGGTTCGACTTCGAGCTGGAGCTGGGCGCAGTGGTCGGACAGCCGTCGTGCGGAATGGTGAGCGTGGCCGAGGCGGACGAGATGATCTTCGGCTACGTCTTGCTGAACGACTGGTCGGCGCGGGATATCCAGGCTTGGGAATACCAGCCGCTCGGGCCGTTCCAGTCCAAGGCGACGGCGACCAGCATCTCGCCCTGGATCGTGCCGAAAGCCGCGCTGGAGCCGTTCCGCGTCGGGGCGCCGGAGCGCGAGCGCGCGCTGCTGCCCTATCTGCGCGAACCGGGGCCGATGCTCTACGACATCGCACTGGAGGTCGGGCTCGTGCCGGAGGGCGGCGCCGAGACGGTGATCGCGCGCACGAATTACCGCGAGATGTACTATTCCTCGGCGCAGCAGCTGGCGCATCACACGACGTCGGGCTGCCCGATGCGGGTCGGCGATCTGATGGGCTCGGGCACGATCTCGGGTTCCGAGGCGGGCGCCTTAGGCTCGCTGCTGGAGCTCTCCTGGGGCGGCCAGACGCCTCTGACGCTGGAGACCGGGGAGACCCGCAGCTTCCTTCTGGATGGCGACACGGTGATCCTGCGCGGCGCCGCGCAGGGCGACGGATACCGCGTCGGCTTCGGCGTCTGCACCGGAACGATACTGCCGGCCGGGGACCTGCCCGGCTGGGCGACAGAGTAAAGGAGAGATCGCATGGCCAAGGCATTCGCCTCTGCCGGAGACATGGAAGAGAAGACCGTCAGCTTCACGGAAGTGGGCGACGGGCTTTACGCCTTCACCGCCGAGGGCGACCCGAACACCGGCGTCATCATCGGCGACGAGAGCGTGATGATCGTCGAGGCGCAGGCCACGCCGCGCCTTGCCCGCAAGGTGATCGAGTGCGTGCGCTCGGTGACCGACAAGCCGATCAGCCATCTCGTGATGACCCATTACCACGCCGTGCGCGTGCTCGGCGCGTCGGCCTACGGCGCGCCCGAGGTCATCATGTCCGACGTGACGCGGTCCATGGTGGCCGAACGCGGGCAGGAGGACTGGGACAGCGAGTTCGAGCGCTTCCCGCGGCTTTTCCAGGGGCACGAGGAGATCCCCGGGCTGACCTGGCCGACGACCACGTTCAGCGATGGCATGTCCGTCTATCTGGGCAAGCGGCGGGTGGACATCATGCATCTCGGCCGGGCGCACACTGCCGGCGACGCGGTGATCTGGGTGCCCGACCAGGAGGTCATGTTCACCGGCGACATCGTCGAGTATCACTCGGCCTGCTATTGCGGCGACGGGCATTTCGCGGACTGGCCCGAGACGCTGGCGGCCATCGCCTCTTTCGAGCCCAAGAGCATCGCGCCGGGCCGCGGCGACGCGCTCGTCGGCGAGCAAAAGGTCGCCGAGGCCATCGCCAACACGGCCGATTTCGTCGCCAGCACGTACAAGCCTGCGGCCAAGGTCGTCGCCCGCGGCGGCACGCTCAAAGAGGCTTGGGATGCCGTGCGGGCGGAGTGCGACCCCAAGTTCAAGGATTACGCGATCTACGAGCATTGCCTGCCGTTCAACGTTGCGCGGGCCTACGACGAGGCGCAAGGCATCGACACCCCGCGCGTCTGGACCGCCGCGCGCGACAAGGAGATGTGGGCGGCGCTGCAGGGGTGAGCGCCGGGACCGCGCCAGAGGCGCGGCAAACGCTCAGGGGGAGCGTTTGCGGGGATCACGGGCGCAAAGCCCGTCATGACGAGAGGCCCGAGGGCCGGTCGCAGGCCGGCCCCGGCATTCCAAGGGAGGACAACGGGGATGCTGGACGACCGTTACGGCCTGGCGTTCAAGCTCTATCCATACGCCAAGTGCGCCGACCAGGACGCGGGCGCGCCGGTCCGGCATCCGGTCGTCGTGCTCGGCGGTGGCCCGATCGGGATCGCGACCGCGCTCGACCTCGGCCTGCAGGGCATCCCGGTCGTCGTGCTCGACGATCACGAGGGGATCGGCCAAGGCTCCCGCGCGATCTGCTTTGCCAAGCGCACGCTCGAGATCTGCGACCGCTGGGGCGCGGCGGCGCCGATGCTGGGCAAGGGCGTGGTGTGGAACCTCGGCAAGGTCTTCCACGAGGACCGCAAGGTGTTCGAATTCAACCTCCTGCCGGAGGATGGGCACAAGTTCCCGGCCTTCATCAACCTCCAGCAGCCATATTTCGAGCGTTTCCTCGTCGAGCGGGTCCGCGAGGCGCAGACGCAGGGGGCACCCATCGAGATCCGCGGCAAGAACAGGGTCGACGCGGCCGAGGTGCGAGACGACCACGTTCTGCTCGACGTGATGACGCCCGAGGGGCCGTATCGCGTCGCCGCCGACTGGTTGATCGGAGCCGATGGCGCGGGGTCTCCCTTGCGCAAGATGATGGGCCTCGATTTCGAGGGAAGGGTCTTTACCGACAATTTCCTGATCGCCGACATCCGCATGAGCGCCAATTTCCCGACCGAGCGCTGGTTCTGGTTCGAGCCGTCGTTCAAGTCCTCGGGCGCGTCCTGCCTTCTTCACAAGCAGCCGGACGGCATCTGGCGCGTCGACTTCCAGATCGGCTGGGACGTGGACCGCGCCAAGGAGCTGAAGGAAGAGAACATCCGCGCGCGGCTCGACGCGATGCTCGGTGACGGCGTGGAGTACGAGATCGTCTGGTCCTCGATCTACACGTTCCAGTGCCGGCGGATGAAGAGGTTCCGCCACGGTCGGGTCCTCTTTGCCGGTGACGCGGCGCACCAGGTGTCGCCCTTCGGGGCGCGTGGGGCCAATTCCGGCATCCAGGACGTCGACAACCTCGGCTGGAAGCTCGGCCTCGTCGTGGCGGGCAAGGCCCCCGAGAGCCTCCTCGACACCTATTGCGCGGAGCGGTGCCACGGCGCCGACGAGAACATCCTGAATTCCACGCGCTCCACCGATTTCATCACACCGAAATCGGCGATCAGCCATCTTTTCCGGAACGCGGTGCTGGACCTGGCAGAGCGGCACGCCTTCGCCCGGCCTCTGGTGAACTCGGGCCGGCTGTCGGTGCCGTGCAGCTACGACGCCGGGCCGCTCAACGGGGCAGATGCGCTCACCGGTGGCCCGGCGCGGACGCGGCCCGGTGCGCCATGTCCCGACGCGCCAGTCGCAGATGGCTATCTGCTGGAGCGGCTCGGCACCAATTTCACCCTCCTGACGATCGACGCGGACGCGCCGGAGGCGGTGGAGGACGGCGGCATCACCGCGACGCGCCTGGCGCTGTCCACCTCGGAGAGCCCCGCCGGCGCGCTCGCCGAGCGCTATCTCGGGGATGCCTCGTCGGGCGTCTACCTGATCCGACCCGACCAGCATGTCGCCGCGCGGTGGGACGTTTTCGAGGCGGACGCCGTTCGCGCGGCCCTGCACCACGCCTGCGCAAAGGAGTGACCGACATGACCCTGACGCTCGATCCCAACCTGTCCGATCCCGACGGCGTCTATTGCGATCTTCTCGCCGCCCACGAAGGGTTGAGCGAGGCGGAAAGCCACGCCTTCAACGCGCGCCTCATCCTGATCCTTGGCAATCACATCGGCGACCGGGAGGTGTTGAAACAGGCACTCGACGCCGCTGCGCGCCCTGACCGCTAGCCCAGCGGCGTCCTACTCGCCCGCGCCCTCGAAGGTCGGCGGGATATGGGCGCGCGTCAGCTCGTCCGCGAAGGTCAGCGCGAAGAGGATGCCGAGGAAGGCGACCGCCACTCCGGCGGAAATCTGGCTTACCACGTCGGCCTTCTGCACCTCCATGAAAGCCAGCGCCACGATGGTCGCGGTGAGCACGGCGACCGCCAGCGGCACGGCCACGGCCAGCCAGCCGTCCAGCATCAGGACAGACACGACCGAGCACGCCATCAGAAGCAGCATCACGAGGGCGAGCCACGCGGCCTTGCGGATCAGGGGGGCTGCGGAGTGCTCTGCCATCACATGCGCCCCACGAGATAGAGCAGCGGAAAGAGGAAGATCCACACCATGTCCACGAGGTTCCAGTAAAGCCCCACGACGTGCAGATGCGCCGTCTCGCGCCAGGCGAGGCGCTCGCCCCGGACCGCGAGGATCGTCCAGCCGATGAGGCCGAGGCCGATGGCCATGTGCACCCCGTGCAGCGCCGTCATCGCCCAGTAGAGGCTGAAGAACATCTCCGCCCCGATGGTCTCCACGGGAAATTCTGGGTGGCCGGGCACGAGGTGGTGGTGGATGTCCTCGTAATACTCGAACCCCTTCACGCCGAGAAAACCGCAGCCCAGCAGCAGCGTCGCGCTCAGACCGAGGACGACGAGGCGCCGCATCTCCGCGTGCCCCGCCCAGACGCTCAGCGCCATGGTCGCGCTCGAACACAGCAGCAGGATCGTGTTGACGACGCCGAGGGTGAGGTTGGTCTCCGCGAGCGCCTGCGCGAAGCCGTCGGGGTAGCGGTACCTGTAGACCGCGTAGCCGAGAAACAGGCCGCCGAAGAAGATCACCTCGGAGGCGAGGAAGATCCAGATCCCCGCCTGCTCGGCGCTGCGCTGCTTGGAGATATCCTCGAACGGTTCGTGCAGGGCCTCGCTCATTCGCGGAACTCCGTCTCGGACCGGGTGGGGAAGTTCAGCTCGCCCTCGCGCGCCGTCGGTTCTTCGTCGGCGGCGTGGTAGTCGTAGGGCTCGCGCGTGACGACCGGAAGGGGGCCGAAATTCTCGCGCGGGGGCGGCGAGGAGGTCTGCCATTCCAGCCCGCGCGCCTGCCAGGGATTGTCCCCCGCCCGCGGCCCGCGCAGCAGCGAGACGCTGAAATAGACGATCGGCATGAGATAGGCGACGGCAAGGATCACAGCGCCGGCCGAGCTCAGCACGTTCCACATCTCGAACTCGGGCGGATAGGAATGGTAGCGCCGCGGCATCCCCATGTAGCCGAGGATGAATTGCGGAAAGAACGTGAAGTTGAACCCGAGGAACATCAGCAGGGCCGCGAGCCGCGCCCAGAGTTCCGAATACATCCGCCCGGTGATCTTCGGCCACCAGAAGTGCAGGCCGGCGAAGAAGGCCGAGACCATGCCGCCGACCATGATGTAATGGAAATGCGCGGTGACGAAGTAGGTGTCGTGCATGTGCACGTCGATCGGGATGGAGGCCAGGAACAGCCCCGTCAGCCCGCCGAGCGTGAAGAGCCCGACGAAGCCGAGCGCGTAGAGCATCGAGGCCTCGAAGGTGATGTGCCCGCCATAGAGTGTTGCCGACCAGTTGAACACCTTGATCGCCGAGGGGATCGCGATGAGGAACGACAGCAGCGAGAAGATCAGGCTCGCATAGGCCGACTGGCCCGACACGAACATGTGGTGGCCCCAGACGAAAAACCCGAAAAGCGCGATGCCGAGGATCGCGAACACCATCGCCTCGTAGCCGAAGACCTTGCGGCGCGAGAAGCAGGTCAGCACCTCGGTCACCACGCCGAAGCCGGGCAGGATCATGATGTAGACCGCCGGGTGGCTGTAGAACCAGAAGATGTGCTGAAAGAGGATCGGATCGCCCCCCTGCGCCGGGTCGAAGAGCCCGAGCGAGAAGAGCCGCTCCATCACCACCATCAAAAGCGCGATGGCCAGTGCCGGGGTCGCGAGCACGATGACGATGGAGGTGGCGTAGAGCGACCAGACGAAGAGCGGCAGGCGCATCCACGTCAGCCCCTCGCAGCGATGGGTGTGCACCGTCACGATGAAGTTGAGGCCGGTGGCGATGGTCGAGAACCCGGCGATGAAAACGCCGAGCGCGGCGAGCGTAACGTAGGAATTGGAATAGAGCGACGAATAGGGCGTGTAGAACGTCCAGCCGGTATCGACCCCGCCGAGCAAGAGGGCGGCCAGCGCCAGCGCGCCGCCGGCGAGGTTGATGTACCAGCTCGCGAGGTTGAGCTTGGGGAACGCCATGTCGCGCGCGCCGATGGCGAGCGGGAGTAGGAAGTTGCCCAGGGTGGAGGGCACCGCCGGCACCAGGAAGAACCACACCATGATCACGCCGTGCAGCGTGAAGAGCCGGTTGTAGGTGTCCGCCGTCACGAGATCACCTTCCGGCGTCGCAAGCTCCAGCCGGATGAAGGTCGCCGCCGCGCCCCCGATCAGGAAGAAGATGATCAGCGTGCCGAGGTATAGGATGCCGATGCGCTTGTGATCGGTGGTCAGCAGCCACGACCGGATGCTGTGCCCGGCGCCGAGATAGTCGGGCTCCTGCTCGATATGGCCGTGTGCGTCGGTCGCGCTCATTGCCCCAGACCCTCCTGTCCCAGCGTGCGGATATAGGCGACGAGCGCCTCGACCTCGCCGTCCTCGAGAATGCCGGTGAAGTTCGGCATGATCGGCTCGAAGCCGGCGGCGATGTCGCGTTCGGGCAGCAGGATCGCATCGCGGATATAGGCGGTGTCGGCCGTCACGATGTCACCGTTCGCCAGCGGCCGGTCGCGGCCGAAGAGGCCCGACAGGTCCGGGGCGTGCACTTGCGATGCCTCCGCGTGACAGCCCGAGCAGCCGGCCTCGGTGAAGAGCCGCGCGCCGGTGGCCGCGAGCGTCTCGCCCTCGGCCCGCGTCTCCAGCCAGGCGGCGTAATCGGCGGGGGTCATCACCGTAACCTCGCCGGTCATCACCGCATGGTTGGTGCCGCAATACTCGGTGCAGAACAGCGGATAGGTTCCCGGCTTCGTCGCCTCGAACCAGACGGTGGAGGTCCGGCCCGGCACCACGTCCTTCTTGATCCGGAAGGCGGGCACGAAGAACGAATGGATCACGTCCTGCGAGTTGAGGAACACCGTCACCGGCCGCCCGGTCGGCACGTGCATGGCGTTGATCTCGCGCACGCCCGAGGGGTGGCGCGTCTTCCACATCCATTGTTTCGCCTCGACGTGGTATTCCATCGCGTCGGGCGGTGCCTCTACGGTGTCGAGCGTGACGGTGGAGGTGTACCAGAAGAAGAACACCGCGAAGAAGGCGGTGGCGGCGGTCCAGAAGATCTCCACCCGCCGGCTTTCGAGCACCGCCACGCTCTTGCGCGGCACGCCGGTCCTGGCGCGGAAGCGCAGCGAGAAGACGAAGATCAGCGCGCCGACCAGCAGCACGATTAAGACCGAGAAGCCGACCATCGTCCAGAACAGCTGGTCGAAGGCGACGGCCTGGGTGGAAGCTTGGTCGGGCAGGGCGGCGCGGTTCATGTCGCTCCTTTTCTGCGTTCGCGGCGCAGCGCGATGGCGATACCGCCGGCGACGAGCAGCGTGCTTGCGATGCCCCCCGCGGTCGCCGCGCGCGCGATGGACAGCGAATATTTCCCGGTGACAGGGTCGAAGCCGTAGCAGGCCAGCGCGATGCGCTCCGCGATCCCGCCGATCCGGCCCTCTCCGGCCTCGATCAGCGCGCGGCGCAGGTCCTCTGGCGCGGCGCGGAAGGCGGGCAGCACGCGGGAGACCTGGCCGTCGGCCGTCAGCACGTAGCGGGCGGAAGGATGGGCGAAACGGTCGTTCTCCGCATCAAAGCGGTAGGTGTAGCCGAGCGCCTGCGTCAGATCCGAGAGCGTCGTCTCGTCCGGGGTTCGTGTGTCGATGCTCTGGGCGGCCAGCGCGCCGGATTGCGCCTCGACGAAGCTCTGCGCCGCGCCCGGGCCGTCGCGCGGGTCGATGCCGACGACGACCAGCGCGTAGTCCGCGCCGAGCGTCAGGCCCGTGCCGGACAGCGTTTCGGCCGTCTGCGCCAGGATCGCATCGCAGAGCGCGCCGCAATCGTAATCCGCGAAGATCAGCACCGTCGGCTGGTCGGTCCCGAGCTCGACGCTTGCGCCTTCGGGCGGATCGGCGCGCACCGTGTCGAGCTCGGCCGGGGTGAGCCCCGCGCGCAGCGGCAGGGCCAGGCAGATCAGCGCGAGGGAGAGACAGACCCGGATCATTGCGCGCCTCCCTCGGCGGGCAGGGGCGCGTAGGCCTCGGCGCCGCGGGCGGCGATCGCCTCCATCGCCTCGGTGATTGGCGTGCGGCCCTCGGCGCCGCTCAGGAGCGCGCGCTGGCGGGCCAGCCATGCCTCGTGATTGGCGACCGGTTCGGTCTCCAGGCGCGGCGCACCGAGGTCGGACGGCTGCGGGAAGGAGGACGGGCGCGCGCCGCCATAGGTCAGCGTGATCACTCCGACCACGGCGCCGACGAGCACGAAACCGGCGACGATCGTGATCAGCACCCAGCGGACCGGGAAATCGGGGGTCCTGAGTTCATCCATTTCCGGCCCTCCGCTCCAGCAGCGGCCAGATCAGGCCCGCGACCGCGCCCAGCACCGCCGCGGCAGCGACGAGCGCGACGTGCATCCCGCCGCCCTCGGTCAGCCATAGCATGTGCAGGAAGACCGCCGCGGCCATGCTGCCGCCCACGGCCCGCAGGGCCCGCGCCGATCCGCGCCGGTGCGTGGCGATCAGGGTCCCGAACGGCAGCAATATTCCGAGCAGGAAGGCCGCGACGATGACGAAGGTGCCGATGCCGTCGGTACGCGCGCCGAACCATTCGGCCTTGTAAGGCAGGTTTCCCGACCAGCTGACGAGAAACTGCATCGCCGAGAGGTAGAAGGTCCCGAGGCAGGTGGCGAGCATCAGCCCGCCCCAATCCGCCACCGCCCGCGGCGTCGCGGTGTCCAGTCCCCTTATCGCGCAGACCGCCAGCGCGAGGCCGAGCTGCATCGCCGCCAGCAGCATCCCGAACGCGGTCGACAGCATGTGCGGATCGCGCGACAGGATCCAGTCGAGCCCCGCGATCCCGACGGTGATGCCGTAGCCGGTGAGCAGCAGCGCCGAGACCGGCGCGCCGGGCCGGCGCGGCGCCAGCCAGCCGATCAGCGCCCAGAGCGCGAGCATCACCGCGCCGCGCAGCCCGAACGACCACGGCACGAGGTAGATTTCGCCGCGCAGCCCCTCGCTTTCGTGCCACCACGGGTAGAGGATCGGGCCGCACAGGAACACGATCGGCCCCAGCACCGCGACGAGCGGCGTCATCCGTGACAGCGCCGGCAGCGTCGCGCCGCCCGCCAGCGGCCACACCCCGCCCGTCAGTTGCGCGATCAGTAGCCAGACACCCGCGCCGATGCAGGCCGACAGGCACGTCACCCACGCCACGAGGAAGCCCGAGGCGAGCGCCGCCGGCTCGAAGATCCCCAGGATCACCGCGAGGATCGCCGCCGGCACCGCCAGTGCGGCCATCCGCATCGGAGTGGCGCGGGGCACGCTCGGAACCTCAGCCATCGGCGCCTCCCACCGGGACGAGCGCCCGCGCGGGGTTGTCCTCGGCCACGTCCGGCTCGGCCGCCTGCAGCGCGCGGATATAGGCGGCGATGGCCCAGCGATCGGGGGCCGGCACGCGGTCGTCGTATGGAAACATCACGCCGTAACCCTCGGCGATCACGCGCACGAAATGCTCTGCCGGGGCGTCCCGCAGCCGCGCGCTGAGAAGCGAGGGTGGTTGCGGGAAGCCGCGCTCCACCACGCGGCCGTCGCCGGCGCCGGTCAGGCCGTGGCACGGGCTGCAGAAGATGTCGAACCGCTCACGGCCGCGGGCGAGCAGCGCGGCGTCCACCTCGGGCGGTGTCATCTCCGCGCCGGGCGCGGGCGCATCGCGGCGCACGACGCCCTCGGGCCAGGGGCGCGCGGCCGCGTCGTCGGCCCAGATCGCGCTCGTCTCCCACGCCTCCAGCTTGGGCTGGTCCGTCAGGGAAGAGTCCTCCTCCCGGCAGGCGGCGAGCGCGGCGAGGGCGAGAAGGGCGAGGGGCAGGCGGTTCATCCGTCCACCTCCACGATGCCCTGCAGCCCGGAGAGCTTCGACAGGCGCAGTCGGTCGGGCGCCGCTGCCTCCGGCACCGACAGGTAGAGCGTGTCGTCGGTCGCCGCCTCGGTCTCTGCCGTGGCGAAGAACGGGTGGTTGAGGCGCGGCAGCCCGCAGCGCCGGATCATCGTCACGAA
Organism: Roseivivax sediminis; assembly: GCF_900112685.1. Lineage (GTDB taxonomy): Bacteria > Pseudomonadota > Alphaproteobacteria > Rhodobacterales > Rhodobacteraceae > Roseivivax > Roseivivax sediminis. Next base: position 233,760 of record NZ_FOMS01000005.1, on the reverse strand, counting down.
GCCGGTGACGGCCGCGCCTAGGATCGCCATCTCGAACGTCGCGAACCCGAAGGCGGGCCAGGAAAACAGCGGCCGCCCGCCGATGTCGAGCGGGTAGAACCAGACCGCCGACCAGGCTTGGAACGCGAAGGTCGCGGAGGCCGCGAGCGCGCCGCCGATCAGCATTGCCCGGCGCACGCCCGGGCCATCGGGTTCCAGAGCGTTCTCGATCTCTGGCACCCGCCAAGGCGTGTGCGCATCCAGGCCGGTGACGCCCTCACCCCTGAGGCTCCGCACTGCCGCGACCATCGGCGCGACCTCGGTGAAGACGAGAAGGAGCTTGCGGCTCATGTGCGCTTCTCCTCGCCCAGGTGCTCCTTCATCTCGTGGGCGGAGATGGCGGGGATCACCCGCAGGAACAGCGTGAAGAGCAGCGTGAAGAAGCCCAGCGTGCCGAGAAACAGCGACCAGTCCCAGAAGGTCGGCCAGTAGAACGACCATTGCGAGGGCAGGAAGCCGCGCGCGGGCGGGATGACCGTGATCACCACCCGCTCGAACCACATGCCGAAATTGATACCGATGGCGATCAGGATCGTCGCCGTGAGGTTGGTGCGCATCTTCGGGATCCAGTAGAGCTGCGGGAAGATGCAATTGCCCAGCAGCATCGCCCAGTAGATCGGCCAGAAGTCGCCCCAGAGCTGGTCGGCCACCACCCGCTGTTCGGCGTGCTCGCCCGAGTACCACGCATAGAACCACTCGGTTGCGTAGCTGACGGTCATGATCAGCGACCCGGTCAGGAGGATCTTGCCCATCACGTCGAAATGCCGGTCGGTGATCATGTGCGCGGCATTGAGCGCGCGCCGGAAGATCGCCGCGAGCACGACGACGACGGCAAAGCCCGAGAACATCGCGCCGACGACGAAATAGGGCGGGTAGATCGACACGTTCCAGCCCGGCGCGATGCCCGCGGCGTAATCCATGCCCACCACCGAGTGCACGGAGACGACGAGCGGCACGCCCATCGCCGCCATCGCGCCGTAATAGCTCTGCCAGATCTTCCAGTGCCGCGCCGACCCGCGCCAGCCGAGCGCGAGGATGCCATAGGCGATCTGCGCGATCTTGCCCTTGGCGCGGTCGCGCATCGTGGCGAAATCGGGGATCGCGCCGGTGTACCAGAACATCAGCGAAAACAGGATGTAGCTGGCGATGGCGAAGAAGTCCCACACCAGCGGACTGCGCCACTGCGGCACGAGGCCGAGCGTGTTGGGATAGGGCACCAGCCAGTAGAACAGCCACGGCCGCCCGAGGTGGAAGATCGGGAAGAGGCCGGCGATGCAGGCGGCGAACAAGGTCATCGCTTCGGCGAATCGGTTGATCGAGGTGCGCCAGTGCTGCCGGGTCAGCAGCAGCATCGCGGAGATCAGCGTGCCGGCGTTGCCGATGCCGATCCACCAGACGTAGTGGACGAGCGCGAACCCCCAGACGTTCGAGGTGTTGATCCCCCAGATGCCGATGCCGCCGGTCACGAGCACGACGAGGCTGACGACCATCAGCCCGGTGAGGGCGAGCGAGACGACGAGGCAGATCCACCAGATCCGCCCGGGCCCCCGCTTCAGGATCGGGTCCGCGACATCCGCGGTGATCGCGCCGGGGCGCGCGTCGGGGATGTAGGCCTCGCTCATGCGCCCTCGTCCTCTTCGGCGCCGGGGGCGACGCGGGCCAGGTAGGTGGTGCGAGGCCGGGTGCCGAGATGTTCAAGGAGCGCGTAGTGGCGCGGATTCTCCTTGGCGCGGCTCACGGCGCTTTCGGGGTCGGTGACGTCGCCGAAGGTGATCGCCTCGGCCGGGCAGGCGGACTGGCAGGCGGTCACGACCTCACCGTCCGCGATGGGCCGGTCCTCGCGCGAGGCGGCGTGGTTCGCGGCCTCGATGCGCTGGACGCAATAGGTGCATTTCTCCATCACGCCGCGGCCGCGCACGCTGACGTCGGGGTTGCGCATCGCCTGCAGCAGGTCGGCGCCGAGATCGGCATAGGCCTGGCTGTCGGAATAGTCGAAGAAGTTGAACCGCCGCACCTGGTAGGGGCAGTTGGCCTGGCAAAAGCGTGTGCCGACGCAGCGGTTGTAGACCTGCGCGTTGAGCCCCTGTTCGTCATGGACCGAGGCGGCGACCGGGCAGGCAGGCTCGCAAGGGGCCTTTTCGCAATGCATGCAGGGCACCGGCTGGAAGCCGCGCCGATCCTCGCCCGGCAGATCGTAGGTGTCGATGCGGATCCAGTGCATGTGCCGCCCGCGCGCGACCTCTTCGGGGCCGACGACGGGCACGTTGTTTTCCGACTGGCAGGCGATCATGCAGGCGTTGCAGCCCGAGCAGACGTCGGTGTCGATCACCATGCCCCAGGACGGGCTGTCATGGTCGCGCTCGCGGTAGAAGCTGGCCGGCTGGTGGTGCTCGCTTTCGAGCCCGGCCTCTGCATCGGTGACGCTGCGCAGAAGGTCGCGGTCGTGCTGGCCGAACTCGCGCTGCGTGCGGATGAGTTCGGCGCCGCCGTCGACGCGCTCCACGTCCACGCGGGGGCCGAGCGGGGCGGTGTTCATGCCGACGCCGCTGCCGATGGCGCCGGCGGCCTTGCGCCCGTAGCCGAGAGTGGTGCCCACAGTGCCCTCGGCCTGACCCGACAGGATGACCGCAGGCAGGCGTGCGAAGGTGCCTCCGCCGCGCAGGACCACGGTGTCGCCCTCTTCGATGCCAAGTCTTTCGGCATCGACGGGCGCGAAGCTGGCGGCGTTGCCCCAGACCTGTTTCGTCAGCGGCGCGGGGCATTCCTGCAGCCAACCGTTCGGCGCGTATTCGCCGGACAGGACGGAGGTCGAGAGCTGGCGCACATGCGCGAAGGCGCCGTCGGGGGTCTCGGAGACGGCGGTATCGGCCGGCCAGTCCGGGGACACGGTGCCGACGGGAAAGCCCTCGATCACGCCGCGGCTGAGCGCCTCGTGCCAGCGTGCATCGAAATCCTCGCCCCACTCTGCGCGCCAGGTCTCCTGCACCAGCGCGCGGGGGCCGGTGCCGGTGCGCCCGCGCAGCATCTCCACCACCTCGTGGGCGGAGCGGGTCTCGTGCAAAGGCTCGATCAGCGGCTGGACGAGCGCGGCGCTTCCGTCGAGCGCGCGCAGGTCCGACCAGTCCTCGAGCGGATGGTGCAGCGGGCCGTGCAGCGCCGCCATCGCCGCCGTCTCGTCCCGGCGCTCGCCGAAATGCAGGATCTCGATGTCGCGCGCGGCTTCCTCGAAGGCTTCGCCGAGGGTGTAGGCGGGGTTGGCGCCCAGGACCACCAGTCGTTCCACCTCGCCCGAGGCGATGGCGTCGGTCAGCGCGCCGGCGTCCTCCTGCGCGAGCGAGGGCCAGCGCCAGGCGGGTGCGAGTCGCGCGAGCGGCGCGTCGAGCGTGCGGTTGATCTCGTCGATGAGCGCCTGCGTCTCGATGGGCAGGTCCGGTCCCGGCAGAACGACCGCACGGCCGGGTGCGGCAGAAAGCGCCTCGGCCGCGCGGGCCACCGGCGCAGGTACGTCGCTGCCGCCGTCCAGCGCCGCGCGCAGGGCCTCGGCGATGCCGGGCAGATCCTCCGGCCGGACCGCCATGCGGTAATCGGCCTTGGTGCCGGTGAGAGTCGGTACCGGCTCGAACGCGAAGAGGCGGGCGGCGCTGCGCCGATTGCGCCGGCTGCGCGACCAGCCGCGGGTCAGCGCCACCTGTCCGGGCCCGGGGCCGAGCGGATCGGCGCCGAGCGTGACCACCACATCGGTGCGGTCCCAATCGGGCCAGAGCTGCATCCGGTCCATCGCGCCGGGGCCGGCCTGCACCTCAAGCGCCGGCTGCGCCGGCCGCTCGGTGAACCAGCGCAGGCCCGGCACCTCGTCCAGGAGCGCGCCGATCTGGCGGGCCAGTGTCGGCGAGGCCACGGGGCCGGTCAGAAGCGCCGTGCCGGGCCCGGCCGCGGCGCGCAGCCGCTGCGCAGCCGCCGACCATGTCACCGGCGCCTGGCCCGCGATGGGGCTGGTGGAGCGCGAGGGATCGAAAAGCGCGAGCAGCTCCGCCTCCGCGAAGACGTCCGTGCCTCCGAGGCTCGCCGGGTGGTCGGGGTTGCCGTGCACCTTGGTCGGCTTGCCCTGGTGGCTCTCCACCAGCACGCCGCGGGCGGCGCCCGCCAGCGGCAGGGCGGTGGCGAAGAACGCGGCGTCGCTCGACGCGCCGCTCTCGGGCATGTCCACATAGGGCAGCATCTGTTCCTGCGGGCGGCAGCCTGTGGCAAGTGCCGCGGCGCCGGCGGCAAAGAGCTTCAGCGCCCCGCGGCGGTCGACGCCTTCGGTGCCGGTGCGAAGATCCGGGGGCGCGCTCATCGGTGGCATGTGGTGCAATCCGTCAGGTTTCCGGCCTCGATATCGTAGTCTCGCAAGAGCGCATGGATCGCCGCGGCGTCGATCTTGGCACGGCGGGTCGGCATGGGGGCGAAGATCTCCTCTGGCGGGCTGAGATTCGGGCCGGGGTCGCGGTGGCAGTCGAGGCACCAGCCCATCGTCAGCGGCGCCTCCTGGCCGATCAGCCGCATGTCGCCCACGGGGCCGTGGCACTGGGTGCAGGCGACGCCGTTGGTCACGTGGGTCGAGTGGTTGAAGTAGACGTGGTCGGGCAGGTCGTGGACGCGGTTCCAGCGCAGACGCTCGCCGGTGACCCAGCTCGTGCGGATCGGCTGGAGCATCTCTTCCTCGGACCACAGGCGGCTGTGGCAGGTCATGCAGGTCTTGGTGGGCGGCAGGCCGGCGCTCGCCTCCTCCGTCACCGACGTGTGACAGTAGCGGCAGTCGATGCCGACCTCGGAGGTGTGGTGGCGGTGGCTGAAGGCGACCGGCTGGTCGACGATGCGGTCCTCGCCGGTGACGTAGTCGGTCCAGCGGAAGAAGATCAGCGTGGCCAGGATCAGCACCGGGACGATCACGAGCGACGGGAGCGCGATGCGCGCGGCCGTGTTCGCTCCTCGCCCGAAGATCTGGCTCATGCGTGTCCCTGCTGGCTCTTATTGTGACTCCCGAGCTAACAAATCGGCGTGAAAATGGTTGCAAACGGATTGAATTTTTTCTCGCGTAGGCAGGTGGAGCGGGCGCGCTGTGGTGCGGGTTCGAAAATCGCCCGCTCGAACGACGATCCAGTGGCGAGTGGACGCCGAAGGCCGCCGCGCATCGCCGGGCCGCCCCCCGGACCGGCGATTTGGGGACGCTTGGCGCGATGCTCTGAGGTCTTGCCGAGGTGGCCGGAATAAAGCGCGCCGCTCTGAGACCCGGACCGCGGCCCTGCGCTGCGCGGCTCCCGCGTGGACACAAGCCCGTCGGGCCACCGTGCATCGCGGGACCGTGGCCCGACGCTGCGCAACTCACGCCACGAGGCGACCGGCGCGGCGTCCCTTACTTCGCGGTCAGCCGGGTCACGCCGACGGCGGCGGCCCTGGCAAGCTCGGGATCGAGCGACATCGGGATATACTCGCCCCGGCGCCAGAGCTGGCCGAGATCGTCGTAATGGCGCGACAGGAAATGCCCCGACTGTCCCGTCGAGTTGATGAAGACCGACGAATCCGGATCGGCGAAGTCGTAGACGCCGCGATAGCCGGCGCCGTGCACGTTGAGGAACGGTTCGGGATCCTGCCCGGAGGTCCGCCCGCGCTGCAACGTGTGATCGCCGCCCGAGGTCGACTGCCGGATGTTCACGAAATACCGCAGCACCGGCACATCGCCCAGAACCGGATGATCGTGCGTCGCCTGGTGCGCATTGCCCCAGCGCAGGCTTTCGAGCGCGGTACCGTAGGTCTCGTCGATCCATACCAGCGCGTCGTCGAGCGCCAGCCGCGCGATGTCGGTGCAGGTCTCGTCCCGGCTCGACCGGATCACGTTGCACCAGGCCGAGGCCCCGCTCACGTCGCGGAACACCCGTTCGATGAAGAGCGGTTGCACATGGTCGTATTCGTCCGCCAGGGGCCCGAGCTCGTCGCGGATCAGCCGGTCCTGAAGCGCGCGCAGCCAGGCGGCGTAAATCAACGGCTCGGGCATGTGCTCGTTCATCTCGCCGTTCCAGTCCGCCAGGAGGCTCAGCGCCTCGGCGCGGCGGCGCTCGGGTGTGCCTTCGGCGGCGGCCTCGCCGGTGAACCACAGGTCCGCGCCGATCAGCGGCAGGAGCGTGCGCGCCGCCGGCGACACGGTGTCGAGCTGCGCCTCGATGAAGCTGTCGCGGGTATGCACCTCGCGGCCCTGCATCATCGCGCGCCAGCGCATCACCCGCTGGCTGTCCCCCCATTCATGGCTCATGTGACGTGGGAAGGGCCGGTCGATCACCTTGTTGTTGGTGTTGCCGACAACACCACCCGCGGGCGCGACGAATTCGGGGTTCTGGTCGTAGGGCAGGCGGCCCTGCCAGCGGTTCGCCTCGACCCAGCCGGGGGATGGCAGGCGCCCCCGGCTCTGATGCCCAGGGTCGCGGCGGGGCATCGTGCCGATGGTCTTCATCGCCACGGTCTCGTCGTCGATCAGCGTGAGGTTCTGGCTCGGCGCGACATAGGCCTCCGACAACTCGATCGCGCTGCGCACGTCCTGTGCCCCCATCAGGCCGACCGCCGCGCTCATCGACGTGTCGCGCCCGGACAGCGCCGTCCAGGACAGCGACATCACGTGCCCCTGCGGCGTGATCGCGCCGAGGTCGTAGACCGATCCGGGCAGCACCGGCCCGTTGTCGGTCCAGCGCATGGTGATGGTGATCGGCTGCGCGTCCTTGATCTCGATGATCGAGCGGCGGGTGCGGAATTCCTTCCACCCGTCCGGCGTGCGGTACTGCTGCGGGTCGTCGGGGTTGAGCTCCTCCAGGTGCAGGTCCTGATCGTCGAGATAGGACGACGTGATCGCCCACCCGAGCTGCTCCGACCGGCCCACCATGATCGCCGGGATGCCGGGAATGGTGCCGCCGATGACTCCGCCCGCCGTCAGCTGCATCCGCGCGAGATACCAGATCGACGGCGCCGTGAAGCCCAGATGCGGATCGCCCGCCAGAAGCGTGCCGCCCGAGGCCGACCTCGACGGTGCGGCCGCCCAGGCGTTCGACGCGCCGGCAAGCCCGCGCTCGGGCAGGGGCGACAGGAACCCGTCCCGCTCCGGCACCGGCTCCAGCGCGGCGGTCCGCGACGCGCCCGGCGCCAGCGCGGCGTATTCCGGCAGCGCCGCCACCCCGTCGCCGGGAATGTCGGGCAGGATGTCGGCCAGCTTGTCCTCGTCCTCCAGCGCCAGCGAGGTGCGCGCGCGCAGCACCTCCTCGGAGAGGTGCCCCGAAAGCTGCAGCGCCATCACCTTGATGACGGCCAGCGAATCCGCCGGCTGCCAGGGCGGCAGGCGCGCGTCGAACAGGAAGAACTCCGGAGCCCCGCGTCCCAGCGACCGCCGGTTGATCTCGTCGATCCGCGCGTTGACACCGGCGGCGTAAGCCTCCAGCGCGTCCAGCGTCTCGGGCGTCTGATGCTCCACCGAGGCGCGCGCGAGGTTGTAGAGATCGAGCCGACGGATCAGCGTGTCGGTGTCGACGGTGCGGCTTCCGAACAGTTCCGACAGCCGCCCTTGAGCCGTGCGCCGCAAGAGCATCATCTGCCACAGCCGGTCCTGCGCGTGGGTGTAGCCCAGCCCGAAATAGGCGTCCCGGTCGGAGCGCGCGAAGATATGCGGCACGTTGGAATTGTCGCGCACGATCTCCAGGTCCGCGGTGATCCCGTCCACGCGCAGCGTCTTGGAATAATCCGGCAGCGACCGCGAGGCGAGGTAATAGACCAGACCGACGCCGATCACCGCCAGCAGGATCGCCAGCGTGGCGAGCCGCAGAAGCCAGCGGAAGACCAGCCGCATTGCCTGTATTCCCTCTCCAAGATCCGCACGTGCGGCGTCGTGCCGGACTACCGCCTCGATGCGGGCTTGCCAAGGGCGGGAGGCCTTGCGACAGACTGGCCCCGAACGGATCGCGGAAGGAGTGACGAATGGCGAAGCTGGCGTTCCTCGGGCTCGGGGTGATGGGCTATCCGATGGCGGGGCACCTGCAAAAGGCGGGCCACGACGTCACCGTCTACAACCGCACCGCCGCCAAGGCCGAGGCCTGGGCGCAGGAGCATGGCGGCGCCCGTGCCGCCACCCCGCGCGAGGCCGCCTCCGGTGCGGATTTCGTGATGGCCTGCGTCGGTAACGACGACGATCTGCGCTCGGTCTGCCTCGGCGAGGACGGCGCGCTCGCCGGCATGGCGGCGGGGGCGATCTTCGTCGATCACACGACCGTGTCGGCCCGAGTCACGCGCGAGCTTTACGATGCCTTCGCCGAGAAGGGCGCAGGCTTTGTCGACGCCCCGATCTCGGGCGGGCAGGCCGGCGCCGAGAATGGGCAGCTGTCGATCATGTGCGGCGGCGAGCAGGCGCATTACGACGCCGCCGAGCCGATCATGTCCGTCTACGCCAAGCTCTGCCGCCGCATCGGCGACAGCGGCGCCGGCCAGACCACCAAGATGTGCAACCAGATCGCCATCGCCGGCCTCGTCCAGGGCCTCTCGGAGGCGCTGCACATGGCCGAGAAATCCGGCCTCGACGGCCGCGCGGTGGTGGAGGTGATCAGCCAGGGGGCCGCGGGCTCCTGGCAGCTGCAGAACCGCTACGAGACCATGCTCGACGACCATTGGGAGCACGGCTTCGCCGTCGACTGGATGCGCAAGGACCTTAACATCTGTCTCGACGCGGCCGACGAGGTCGGCGCCTCGCTGCCGGTCACGGCACTGGTCGACCAGTTCTACAAGGACGTGCAGTCCATGGGCGGCGGCCGCTGGGATACGTCCTCGCTCTTCGCGCGGCTGCGCAAACTGGGCTGAAGACAGCGTCCCCCGCGCCTCAAGAGCGCCCGGCAGCCTCTTCGTCCGGCTGGATAAACCCCGGGGCCCGGGGCAACGCCCCGGCGCCGGTCCGGCCGGTCCGGCCGCACATTGCCCGGACACGATTTGCCATTGTCTTTTGCCGCGCGGGCGGGCTAATGTCGCGATCAGGCCGCGCCGCGCAGACCCGCTGCGCCCGGCCTTCACGAGTTTCGCTGGTGATCGGGTCGCAGACGCCGCGTGCGAAAGGGCCCCCTTGCCAGACCGATCAGGCCCTTATCCCGGGCCATGGAAACCGCCCGGACCGCGCATGACGCGGGCGGGTATCAAACGGGCGCAGGCGCCGGCTCGGACGAGCCGCGCCACGCGTCGGAGAAGAACCGCGATGACGCGCGCACCGAACACGAGGCAGACGCATGTGGGCATTGCCCCGCATCCTGCCACGGCGGCGCGCTTCGCCCTGACAAGACATAGCGACCGTGCCGTCCGCCCCCCGGGGCCGGGCGGCGCGCGCGCGTGCAAACGGACAATATGGCAAAGAAGATGCTCATCGACGCCACCCACGCGGAGGAAACCCGCGTCGTGGTGGTGGACGGCAACAAGGTCGAGGAATTCGACTTCGAATCCGAAAACAAGCGTCAGCTCGCGGGGAACATCTACCTCGCCAAGGTGACGCGGGTCGAACCGTCGCTGCAGGCGGCATTCGTCGATTACGGCGGCAACCGGCACGGTTTCCTCGCCTTCTCGGAAATCCATCCCGATTATTACCAGATCCCGGTCGCCGACCGAATCGCCCTGATGGAAGAGGAAGAGCGGCAGGCCCGCGCCGAGGACGAGGAGGAAAAGCCCAAGAAGCCGACGCGCTCGCGCCGCAGGTCGTCCTCCAAGGCCGAATCCGCGCGTACCGGCGACCAGGTCGCCTCCCGCGACGCCGAGTCGGTCCGCGGGATGGAGACGATCGATCTCGGCGACGGCGAGGAGGGCGACGGGTCCGCTGATCCCGGCGAAGGTCTGTCGCCGATGGAGACCGTGGCCGAAACGCCGGTCGAGGAGCCCGACTCCGGCGGAGATGACGCCGCGGACGCGGCGGCTCCGGCCGAGGACGCGGCGGCGCCGAAGGCGGAAGCGGCGGAAGAGGCCGACGGCGACGACGAGGCGCCCGAGGCCTACGCGGACGGCGGGGCCGAGGAACCGCCGCGCGCCCGCGCCGACGACGACAGCATCGAATCCGTCGCCGATGACGACACCGAGGAGGACATCCGCCCGCCGCGCAAGGCGCGTCCGCGGAAATACAAGATCCAGGAGGTCATCAAGGTCCGCCAGATCCTCCTGGTGCAGGTCGTCAAGGAAGAGCGCGGCAACAAGGGCGCGGCGCTGACCACGTACCTGTCGCTCGCCGGCCGCTATTGCGTGCTGATGCCCAACACCGCCCGCGGCGGAGGCATCTCCCGCAAGATTACCAACGCCGCCGACCGCTCCAAGCTGAAAGAGATCGCGCAGGCGATCGACGTGCCGAAGGGCGCGGGCCTGATCATCCGCACCGCCGGCGCCAAGCGCACCAAGACCGAGATCAAGCGCGACTACGAATACCTGCAGCGCCTGTGGGAGCAGATCCGCGAGCTGACGCTGAAATCCATCGCGCCGGCGAAGATCTACGAGGAAGGCGACCTGATAAAACGGTCGATCCGCGACCTCTACAATCGCGACATCGACGAGGTCTTCGTGGAGGGCGACCGCGGCTACCGCATCGCCAAGGACTTCATGAAGATGATCATGCCGTCCCACGCCAAGAACGTGAAGCACTACGCCGATCCGATGCCGCTCTTCGCGCGGCACCAGGTCGAATCGTATCTGTCGGGCATGTTCAATCCGACGGTGCAGCTCAAGTCCGGCGGCTACATCGTGATCGGCGTGACCGAGGCTCTGGTGGCGATCGACGTGAACTCGGGCCGCGCCACCAAGGAAGGCTCGATCGAGGAAACCGCGCTCAAGACCAACCTCGAGGCCGCCGAGGAGGTGGCCCGCCAGCTGCGCCTGCGCGACCTTGCGGGCCTCATCGTCATCGACTTCATCGACATGGACGAGCGCAAGAACAACGCCGCCGTGGAGAAGAAGCTCAAGGACAAGCTCAAGACCGACCGCGCGCGCATCCAGGTCGGGCGCATCTCGGGCTTCGGCCTGCTGGAGATGTCGCGCCAGCGCCTGCGCCCCGGCATGATCGAGGCGACGACGCAGCCGTGCCCGGCCTGCCACGGCACCGGCCTGATCCGGTCGGACGACAACATGGCACTGCAGGTGCTGCGCCAGATCGAGGAGGAAGGCGTGCGCCGCCGCTCGCGCGAGGTGCTGGTGAAGTGCCCCGTCGGCATCGCCAACTTCCTGATCAACCAGAAGCGCGAGCATATCGCCGCCATCGAGATGCGCTACGGCATGGCCGTGCGGGTGGAGGGCGACCCATCGCTGGTCAGCCCGGATTTCTCGATGGAGAAGTTCAAGACCGCTACCCGCAACGTGCCCGAGGTCGCGGCCCCGGTGGTGGTCGGTGACGCCGCGCTGATGGACGCGATCGATTCCGACGCCGAGGAAGAGGTCGAACCCGACGTCGAGGAGGCGCCGGAAGCCCCGCAGGAGGCCGCCGACTCGGGCGAGGCGGAGCCGCAGGAAACGGTCGCCGCCGAGGACGAGGCGCCCAAGCCCAAGAAGCGCCGCCGGCGCCGGCGGCGCAAGTCCAAGTCCGGCTCGGGCGAAAGCCAGGACGCCGAGGGGCAGGACGCTTCGCAGGAGACGGCCGAGCACGCCGCCGCATCCGGGAGTGCCGACGCGGACAGCCCGGCGGAGACCGAGGCGGCTGCACAGAGCGCTGCGCCCGAGGCGACCGTGACCGAGCCGGAGGCCAATCCTGCGCCGGACGGTTCCACGGAGGCCGAAGCGCCAGCGGTGGTTGATGACAGCCCGGTGGTTTCTGAAAGCGACGGGGCTCCGAGCGCGGAAGAGGTTCCGGCAGAGCCGGCCCCGGCCGCATCGGATTCGCCGGTCGCGGACGCCGATCCTGTCGCCGAGGTCGAGACCCCGGCGGCGGCGGCTGACGCCTCAGAGCCAGACGCGCCGGCCGAGGACGCGACACCGGTGTCGGAGGCAGAAGCCCGCGCGGCCGAGTCCGCCCCAGCGGAGCCCGAGCCGGCGACCGAGGGCGCGGCGACCGAGGAGGCTTCGCGGCACGCGGCCACCAACGGTGCGGGCGACAGCGCGCCGGACACGGCCGAGGAGGACGCGGACGCGTCCGAGGAGACGCCGAAACCGAAGAAACGGGGCTGGTGGTCGCTGGGGCTCTGAGCTCCGGCAACCCCCATGACGCGCGTCGGATCGGCGCGCGTCAGGCCTTGCGGATCGTCCAGATCATCAGGGGGCCGTCCTCGTCCTGGCCTTCCAGCGCGTGTCCGGCCTCCGTGCAGAAATGCGGCACGTCGATGATCGCGGCGGGATCGTCCGTCGTCACCACCAGCACATCGCCGGAGGCGAGCGCCGACAGGCGCTTGCGCGCCTTGAGCACGGGCAGGGGGCAGAGCAGGCCGGTCGCGTCGAGGTCTTGGGTCATGCCTTTGGCCTAGGCCGAATGTGACAGCTTGTCCACGCCCCTGTGACTGCGCCCCGCGTGACGTTGTCGCCGCGATGCCCTAAGCACGGGGCATGTTCGGAATCGAGATCATCGACGCGGGACTCGCGCCCGCGATGTTCGTGGCCCTTCTGGCTGGAATCGTCTCGTTCCTCAGCCCCTGCGTGTTGCCGATCGTGCCGCCCTACCTGGCGTTCATGTCCGGCGTGTCGGTGACCGAGATGCGCGCCGGCGGATCGGCCCGCGCGAAGGCGGGGCTGGCAGCGCTTTTCTTCGTGCTGGGACTCTCGACGGTCTTCGTCCTGCTCGGCTTCACCGCTTCGGCGTTCGGAGCGTTCTTCCTGCAGAACCAGGTCTGGCTGGCGCGCGGTGCGGGCGTGGTCGTGATCGTGTTCGGTCTGCACTTCCTGCACGTCTTCCGCATCCCCTTCCTCGACCGCGAGGCACGGATCGAGACCGGCGACCAGGGCGGATCGGCCTTCGGCGCCTATATCCTCGGCCTCGCCTTCGCCTTCGGCTGGACGCCCTGCATCGGCCCGCAGCTCGGCGCGATCCTGTCGCTCGCGGCGTCCGAGGCGAACGTGACCCGCGGCACCGTGCTGCTCGCGGTCTACGCCGCCGGGCTGGGTATTCCGTTTCTCCTCGCGGCGTTGTTTCTCAGCCGTGCGATGGGGCTGATGAACCGGCTCAAGCCGCACATGAAGGCCATCGAGCGGGTGATGGGCGTGCTTCTGATCGTCGTCGGCCTCGCGCTTTTGACCGGGGCGTTTTCGGCGTTGTCGTTCTGGCTGCTGGAAACGTTCCCTGCGCTGGCGATGCTGGGCTGAGCGCGCCGGCCGCAATCGCGCCGCATTTCGCGCCTTAAATCGGCCGGACTGGCGCCCTATGCTGGCAAGACGCGCGAGACGGAGCGTCGAGGCATGGCAGACGGCACGCAGGAGGTTCGGAGGCGCCGGGTGTTCTACATCCCCGGCTACGATCCGATTCACCCCCGCCGCTACCGCGAGCTCTACCGCAAGGAAGGCGCGGCTCAGGCCGAGATTTCCGGCTACGATCTGACACTGCGGCCGAAGACGACGAAGGGCCCGTATGGCTGGCACGTCGATGCGCGCATCGGCGACGCGGACAGCGCGGCGGATATCGAGGTGCTGGTCTGGTCCGACATCGTCCGCGGGTCGATGTCGAACACCATCCCGGCGACCTACGCACAGCTCGTGCGGACTGCGTGGACCTATGTCGCCTCGGGCGCGCTGCGGCGGCTGATGCGGCTGCGCAAGGGGCCGGTGATCGCGGCGCTCTATCCGATCGGAATGCTGCTGGTGCAGCTTCTGGTGGCGCTGGCACTCGGCGCGGCGGTGATCGCGGTCGCGGCGGAGCTCCTCGGCCCTGTGTCGGGCCTCCTCGCCGGTACCGTGGGGCTCCTGTCGGGCGGTGCGCTCGCGGCCCTGGTGCTGCGCTGGTTCAAGAAAAAGGACGGCACGTTCCTCGCCTATTACCTGATGCACGACTACGCCTATTCGGCGCGCTGGAACGGCGCCAGCCCCGCGCCGCTGGAGCGGCGCATGGCGGAATTCGCCGACACCATCGCAGCGGCGCTGACGGACGGGGCGGACGAGGTGCTGGTGGTCGGCCATTCCTCGGGCGCGCATCTGGGGGTGTCGATCCTCGCCGACCTGATCCGGTCGGGGCGGGTGCCGGCGAACGGGCCGCGCCTTGCCTTCCTGTCGCTGGGGCAGGTGGTGCCGATGGTGTCCTTCCTGCCCGGCGCGCACCGGCTGCGGGCGGACCTGCATTTCCTGTCGGCCAGCGAGGCGCTGACCTGGGTCGACGTGACCGCGCCGGGGGACGGCTGCGCCTTCGCGCTCTGCGATCCGGTGGCTGTGTCGGGCGTGGCGCCCTTGGGCAAACGCTGGCCGCTGGTGTTCTCGGCACAGTTCACCCGATCGCTCAGCTCGGCGCGGTGGAAGGAGCTGCGCTGGCGTTTCTTCCGGCTGCATTTCCAGTACCTGTGCGCCTTCGACCGGCCGCTCGATTACGACTACTTCCAGATCACCGCGGGGCCGCTCAGCCTTGCCACCCGCTATGCCGGGCGTCCGCCCTCGGCCAGCCGGATCGACGTGCCGGTGTCCAAGTTCACCTCGATGGCGGCATGAGCCCGGACGGCCCGCCCGGATTGCCGCCGAAGCCGCCGTCGCGCGCCGAGCGCGTGTCGCTCTGGCGCTATGCGAAGCTCTTCCGCGCGGATATCCTGTCGGCCCAGCCGGCGCGGCTTTATCGCGCGTGGATGGCCGAGTTCCGCACGCCCTTCTTCCGGTCCTACCTCGTGAACCAGCCGGACCTCGTGAAGACGGTGCTGAAGGACCGCCCGCGCGATTTTCCGAAATCGGACCGGATCGGCGAGGGGCTGCGCCCGCTCCTGGGCGAGAGCGTGTTCCTGACCAACGGCGCGGCGTGGGAGCGGCAGAGGCGGATCATCGACCCCGCCTTCGAGGGGGGGCGGCTGCGCGATACCTGGCCCGCGATGTTGGCGGCGAGCGAGGCGGCCGCGGCACGGCTTGCCCCCGGCGAGTTGGAGGCCGAAGAACAGGCGAGCCACGCCGCCGCCGACGTGATCTTCCGGACGCTTTTTTCGATCCCGATCGAGGACCGGATGGCGCAGGCGGTGTTCCACGAATTCCGCGCCTATCAGCGCAGCCAGCCGATCCTGAACCTTGCCGCCTTCGTGCCGCTGCCGCGCGCGCTGCCGCGCTTCTTCCGGCGCGACACGAAGCGGGCGGCGCGGCGGATCCGGGCGCTCATCACCGAGCTGACGGAGCGGCGCATGGCCGAGATCGCGGCCGGCAGCGCGCCGGACGACCTGGCGACCAAGATCATGACCACCCGCGATCCCGAGACGGGAGAGACCTTCACCACCGAGGAGATGGTCGACCAGGTCGCGATCTTCTTCCTGGCGGGCCACGAGACCTCGGCCTCGGCGCTCGGTTGGGCGCTGTATCTCCTGGCCACGCACCCGGAATGGCAGGACAGGGTGGCGGAGGAGGCGCAGGGGATGACCGGCGCGTTCGGTGACATGAGCCGGCTGCGCGTCGCAAGGGACGTGTTTCGGGAGGCGCTGCGCCTTTATCCCCCCGTGCCGATGATGGTGCGGCAGACGACGTGCCCGGAGCGATTCCGGGATCGCGATCTGCCGAAGGGCGCGCAGGTCGTGCTCAGCCCCTGGCACCTGCACCGGCACGAACGGCTGTGGGAGAACCCGGACGGGTTCGACCCCGCGCGCTGGAGCACCGAGAACGGCCGCGCCTGCCAGCGCGACGCCTATATCCCGTTCTCGGCCGGCGCGCGCGTGTGCCCCGGCGCAGGCTTCGCGATGGTAGAGGGGCCGCTGCTGCTCGCGCGGCTCCTGCGCGATCATCGCGTGGCGCCCGTGCCGGGGCGGGTGCCGGAGCCGGTGGCGCATCTGACCGTGCGCGCGAAGGGCGGCATCCATCTGCGGGTGGACCCGCGCTGAGCGGCAGAGCGCGCTGTTAGCGTTAAAAGGCGTCTCGGGCCCTATCGCGACGCGGGGCCATGTCGTAGACGGTCTGCGACATAACCGCTTGAGGGAAGAGACCACAGACATGGCCAAGGACACCGCCGCTTTTGTCGACATGGCCCGCCGTATGGAGACGGGTCAGGGCTTCATCGCCGCGCTCGACCAGTCGGGTGGATCGACCCCGAAGGCGTTGCGCCTCTACGGGGTCGAGGAGGACCAGTATTCCGGCGAGGAGGAGATGTTCGCCGAGATCCACGAGATGCGCGCGCGGATCATCACCGCGCCGGATTTCACCAGCCAGAAGGTGCTGGGCGCGATCCTGTTCGAGCGCACCATGCGCGGCGAGATCGAGGGCAAGCCGGTGGCGGACCTTCTGTGGAACGACCGCGGCATCGTGCCCTTCCTGAAGATCGACAAGGGGCTCGAGGCGCAGGACAAGGGCGTCCAGATGATGAAGCCGATGCCCGGCCTCGAGGCGCTGCTGACCGAGGCCGCGGGCTTCGGCATCTTCGGGACCAAGGAACGCTCGGTCATCCACGAGGCCAATCCCGACGGGATCGACGCCATCGTCGCGCAGCAATTCGAGATCGCCAAGCTCGTCACCAATGCCGGCCTCGTGCCGATCCTGGAGCCCGAGGTGGACATCCATTCGGAGACCAAGGCTGAGGCCGAGGGGATGCTGCGGGACGCGATCCACGGCTTTCTCGACAAGCTGCCCGAGGACGAGACGGTGATGCTGAAGCTCACCATTCCGAGCGAACCGGGCCTCTACGACGTGCTGGCCGACCATCCCCGCGTTCTGCGCGTGGTGGCGCTGTCGGGCGGTTATTCGACCGATGACGCCTGCGAGCGGCTGTCGAAGAACTCCAAGATGATCGCCAGCTTCAGCCGGGCGCTGACCGAGGGTCTGTCGAAGCAGCAGTCCGACGACGAGTTCAACGCCGCGCTCGGCGCGAACATCGACAAGATCTACCGCGCGTCGGTCTGACCGCCGACACCCTGCGGCATGCTGAAGTCGTTTCGGGGCGCCTCCAGATTCTGGAGGCGCCCTTTCTTGTTGTTTGCACGTTGGCACTGGCTGGTCGGGCACCATCGGAATGGTGCCCGCGCGGAATAAAGGCCTAAGGCCGCCGCGCATCGCAGGGCCGTCGATGCGCCGCTTGCACGCACTGACCCATGTTTCTGCACCGGGGAGGGCGCGCAGCCGGGTGTCCTTCGGTTATCTCGCGGCGACTGGGTTAGGAAAACCCGACAGAAAAAGGGCCGGTGCAATGCACCGGCCCTTTGTAGGAATGTTTCTGAGCGGCGTTCAGCCGTCGTACTGTTCCATGTTCTCGATCTCGTCGCGCGTCATGTCGGTGTAGACGCGGACCTCGTCGCCTTCGCTGGCGCGCATCACCTGCAGTTCGTCCAGGGACACTGCCACCTGGCGTTGACCGAGGCCGAGGAAGCCGCCGACGCCGACGACGATCTGCTCGATGCCGTCACCGTTGGTGACCGCTTCCTCGATGTCGCCGATCCGCTCGTTGTTGGCGTTGAACAGCGCGGAGTCCGTCAGCTCTTCACGCTCGACATCCGCGGCCGCGACTGCCTCGTAGCCGTCGACCGAGATGCCGAGATCGTTCTGACCGCCGGCCGTCTGCATGTCTTCGCCTTCACCGGCCGACTGCTCGGCATCGGCGGACTGCATGTCACCGCTGTCGCTGTTGTCCGACTCGGCACTCGCGTTGGCTTCGGCGGACTGGCTGTCGTCCGAGGTCATCTCGCTGTCCTCGGCGTTTGCCATCTCGGACTCGTCGCCCTCGGCCGACTGACCGGACTGATCCGACGCCTGCTGTTGCTCGCCGTCCTGCTGGTCCGATGCGTCGCCGGACTGCGCAGTCTGCATCGTGATCTGCGGCTCGCCGGACTGGGTGAACTCGACCTGCGGCTCGCCGGTCATGTTGAACTCGATGTTCGGCTCGGAGGATTCGTAGTTCACCGTCGGTTGGCCGGCGCTCTCGAACGTTACGCCGCCGGAGTTGCTACCCTCGGCCGCGTCGCTCTCGTCACCCGATTGGTTCGACGCTTGCTCGTAGGTCACGTTCGGCTCGGCCTGCGTGACGGCCACCTCGGCGTTGTCGAGCGGCTGGAGCTCCTGCTCTTCGCCCTGCGCGTAGGTCTGGCCGGACTGAGAGTCCTCGACCTGAACGCCGTCGCCGGTCGCGTCCTCGTTGTTGACGACCTGAAGGTCGAGGTTCACCGCCGGCGGCGCCTGCTGCACGGACACGGTCGGCTCGCCCTGCTGGACGTCGACCTGAGGTTCCGCGTTCGCGACGTCGACGTTCGGATCCGGCATGGTGATGGTGATTTCGGGCGCCGGTTGGTCGATACGCACGGTCGGCTGCGCCATTTCCAGCGACACGGTCGCCTGCGGCTGGCGCACGGTGATCTCGGGCTGCTGCTGCTGGACCGTCACCTCGGGCTCGGCATTGCGGACGGTCACGTCGGCGGCGCCTTGTTCCACGTCCACCTGCGGCGGCGTGCGCTCGAGCCGGACAACGCCCTCGACGACACGCTCTTCGTCGATCTGAACGGTGGTCTGTTCACGCTCGGCCACTTCGGCTTCCGCGCTCGCTTCGGCATCCGCCTCCGCGCCGTCGCTGTCGGTTTCCATCTGCTCGAGCTGCGCGAGCTGATCGGAGCAGACCGAGGTCTCCTCGTTCTCGATCGCGGTGCGGATCTCTTCCTCGGTCAGCGAGGCATCCTGCGGCACCCCGTCCTCGATCATTGTCGAAAGCTCTTGGCAGGGCTGATCGGAGTCCTGGGCAAAGGCGGGTGCGGCGGCCATGGGCAGCGTGAGCGCGGTGCTCACGAGAAGGCGGGTAAAGGTCGTCATGTGGTCGTGGTCCTCCGTGACTTTCACATTCGGATTGGCTGAGGGCCTGAGCAGCGAACAGCTCGCGTCCGGCGATGTTCCGCCGGGTACGGGTGCATTCCGGCGCGGAAAGCGCGAAATCGGAGGAAAGAACGGAGGTGTTAGCGCTGCTGCTGCAGCGCGGCGCCACGCCGATTTTCTTGGCAGGCGCCGAAGATGCCGGGCGTGCTACGACCGGCGATAATGTTCCGAGCGATTTTTTCGAGCGAAGGCGAAAAAATTGGCGAAGTCTCGCCAGTGGCTCCGCGACGGCGCGGTCGCGGGGCCACTGGCGTCGCCCTCAGGCGGCCGCCGCTGCCTTGGCCAGGCCCTGGTCGAGGTCGCGGATCAGGTCGTCGGCATCCTCGATCCCGATGGAGATGCGCACGACGTCGGGCGCCGCGCCCGCCGCCTTCTGCTGCTCCGGCGTGAGCTGGCGGTGCGTGGTGGAGGCCGAATGGATGATCAACGAGCGCGTGTCGCCGAGGTTGGCGACATGGCTGAAGAGCTCCAGACTGTCGACCAGCTTGGTGCAGGCCTCGTACCCGCCCTTGAGCGTCACGGTGAAGAGCCCGCCGGCCCCCTTGGGGCAGATCCGCGCCACACGGTCGTGCCAAGGCGAAGAGGGCAGGCCGGCATAGGTCACGGCGGACACCGCATCGTGGTTCTCCAGCCAGCGAGCCACGGCCTCCGCGTTCTCGACGTGTTTCTTCATCCGAAGGCTCAGCGTCTCGATCCCGAGAAGCGTGTAATGCGCCGCCTGCGGATTCAGCGTCATGCCGAGATCGCGCAGCCCCACGGCGATGCCGTTGAAGGTGAAAGCCAGCGGGCCGAAGGTCTCGTGGAACTTCAGGCCGTGATAGGCGGGCTCGGGCTCGGACAGCGACGGGAACTTGCCCGAGGCGGACCAGTCGAAGGTTCCCGAGTCGACCACGCAGCCGCCGGTGACGGTGCCGTTGCCGGTCAGGAACTTGGTCATCGAGTGAACGACCAGTGTCGCCCCGTGCTCGATCGGTCGGCACAGGTACGGCGTCGCCGAGGTGTTGTCGACGATGAGCGGCAGGCCGACGTCGTTCGCGATCTCCGCGATGGCGTCGAGATCGGTGATATAGCCGCCCGGGTTGGCGATCGATTCGCAGAAGATCGCGCGGGTGTCGTCGTCCACCGCCGCGCGTACCGCGTCGAGATCGTCGAAATCGACGAAGGTCGCCGACCAGCCGAACCGCTTGATGGTCTGGCTGAACTGCGTCACCGACCCGCCGTAGAGCCGCGTCGAGACCACGACGTTGCGCCCCGGCGCCATGAGCGGAAACAGCGCCATGATCTGCGCGCCATGGCCCGAAGAGCAGCAGACCGCGCCGGCGCCGCCCTCGAGCGTGGCCATGCGTTCCTGTAGCACCGCGACCGTGGGATTGGTCAGCCGCGAATAGATGTAGCCCACTTCCTGAAGGTTGAAGAGCGCCGCCGCGTGGTCCGCGTCGCGGAACACGTAGGCTGTGGTCTGGTAGATCGGGGTCTGGCGCGCGCCGGTGGCGGGGTCGGGCCGGCTGCCGGCATGGATCTGGAGCGTGTCGAAGCCGTATTGGGGCGTTTCGGTCATTGTCGTCCTCCCGTGGGTCGTGTCCGCGGGCGACGCTAGCCGCTGGCGGGAGGGGCGTCCATCGCCGGTTGCGGGCGGGCGCTCAGCGCATCCAGAAGCCTTCGCGCTTCAGCCGGTTGCGGATGGCCTGTTCCTTGCGCGGCAGGTGGGCCCGGTCGAAGAGCGCGCGCACCTTACGGCCGCGGCCATGATAGACCATGTGTCGGATCGGGTCGTGGGCCTTCAGCACCTTCCTGACCCTGCTCGGCGCGCAGATCGCCTCCAGCGTCTCGACGACGTGATCGTCCTCGCGGGCGTAGAGCATCGGCAGCATCCGGTAATGGCAGGTCGTCGCCCCGTCGAGCCAGCCGGGCGGCAGCGTGTGTCTGCCGCCGCCGAGCCCGTGGATCACCAGGGGGAGCGCCACCTGGTCGAGCCAGGGATCGAGGCTCTGGCAGACGAGCGTGTCGGGCGGGTCGTCGCGGATCGTCAGCGCGTAGCGCAGGAAGCGTTCGGCGAAGACACGGGGCCTGCGATGGAAGAAGAAACCGGCGTTGAAGTAGAGGTAGCGCTGCCAGTATTCGTCCGGCCAGTCCGGATCGAGCGTGCTCTCGAAATCGAGCCCGAAGCGGTTGTAGAGCGCGCGCCAGATCTCCTCGTAGCCGGGGCCGTAGAGCTCGATCACCGGCCAGGTTCCTTCGCGCCTGAACGACGCGGTCGGCCGGTCGAAGTCGAAGGGCACGGCATCGAGATCGCCGGTGACGAGCGTGTCGGTGTCGAAGAAGACGAAAGGCTCATCGGGCAGGGCGAAGAGCGCCTCGATCTTGTTGCCGTAAGGATAGGCGGCGCCGAAATACCGGCTCTCGAAGGGCACGATGGTCGCACCCTGCGCTTCCAGCAGCGCGCGGATCTCCGGGCCGATGCACGGATCGGCGTGCCAGAGCGGACCGGGTTGCGGCTCCGCCACGATAAGGCGGAACCTGTCCCCGGTGAGGCTGCGCGACAGCGACAGCGCGAACAGCGCCGCCTCGTATTCGAGCCGCCCGGACTGAGCGACGATCAGGATGTTCACGCGGGGCGGGCGGTCGGGACGGTCCGTCATGGCTCTGCTCGTTTTGCTTCGCATTATGCCGAAGCGGCCCGGAACCCGCGAGCGGTTTTGCCGTGGCAGCGGGGCCCCGAGGCCCCGCCCACGCGCGCGATCAGATCTCGATCGGTGAGAGGACTTCGGGTTCGATCACGTCGACACCCGGCAGGCTCGTTTTCAGCGGTTCGGCCGATTGTTCGAGCAGCGGGAAGGTCTTGTAGTGGCAGGGGATGACCGTCTTGAAGTCGAAGAAGGTCTTCGCCGCGTAGGCCGCGCGCGTCATGTCCATGGTGAAGTGCCCGCCGGCGCAGAGGATGCCGATATCCGGCTGGTGCAGCGCCTGGAACACGCCCATGTCGGCCATCACGTCGGTGTCGCCCGACACGT
The DNA here is from genome assembly GCF_900112685.1 of Roseivivax sediminis. GTDB lineage: Bacteria > Pseudomonadota > Alphaproteobacteria > Rhodobacterales > Rhodobacteraceae > Roseivivax > Roseivivax sediminis. The sequence continues at coordinate 211,762 of NZ_FOMS01000005.1, read as the reverse complement.
AGATCACGTGTCCCTCGGCCGCGATCATGAAGCCGCATTCCGAGCCGGCGGAGACCGGCCCGTGCGGCCCCGGCATGGTCGAGGAATGGGTGGCGTGGACCATGGTGATCTTGCAGTCACCTAGGTCCACGGTGCCGCCCTTGTTGAAGCCGGTAACCTCGAGGCCCTCGTTCTCTTCCCAATGGCCCATCAGGTCGAACTGGCCGATGACCGGTACAGAAAGCGACTTGGCAAGGCCGACCACCTCGCTGGCGTGGTCGAAGTGCCCGTGGGTGAGCAGGATGTGGGTTGCCCCCTTCGTCGCCTCCTCGCGGCGATCCTCGGGGAAGGACGGATTGCCGTCGAGCCAGGGGTCGAGGAGGATGACGTGATCCGCGATCTCGAGGCGGAAGGAGGAATGGCCGAGCCAGGTTATCTTCATGGGTCTCTCTCCGGTGAGGTGTTGCGCTGCCGGGCCAGCTAGATTGTCCCGGCTTCGGGTCTAGATGCCCCTACGGCCGCAGGGGCGGCGGTGCGAGGCGAGGGGCCAGCCCCTCGCGCTCCCCGGGATATTTCCGGGCAGATGAAGGAGCGGCGGGTGGACTGGACGACAGCGGTGGATGGCTATTGCGAACGCCTGGGACCCGGCCTCTGGTCCGAGCCGGTGAACGCGGTGACGAACCTGGCGTTCATGTTCGCGGCGCTCTGGGTCTGGCCAAAGACGGCGGGCCTGCCGAAGGCGCGGGCGCTGGCGGCGGTGCTGGTCCTGATCGGGATCGGGTCGGGGCTGTTCCACACGGTGGCACAGGCTTGGGCCGGCATGGCGGACGTGCTGCCGATCCTGGGGTTCATTGTCCTCTACATCTACGCCGCGCATCGCGAATTCTGGGGGCAGGGGCGGTTTGCTGCCGGCGTCTGCACGCTCGTCTCGGTGCCCGCGATGATGGCGCTGGCGGAGGTGCTGCCGTTCCGGGACGTGCTGGGCGGCTCGGCCGCCTACGTGCCGGTGCCGCTCCTGATCTTCGCCCATGCCGCGCTGCTGGCGCGGCGGGCGCCGGAAACGGCGCGCGGCCTGGCGCTCGGCGCGGGGCTCCTGTGCGTGTCCATTGCCTTTCGCACGCTCGATGCGCCGCTCTGCGGGGCGTTGCCGGTGGGCACGCATTTCCTGTGGCACATCCTCAATGCCGCGATGCTGGCGTGGATGATCCTGGTGTTGCGCGCCCATGTCCTTGCGAGCGGCGGGGCACGGGGGTAAAGGCGGGGCCCTGAGAGACCCCGACGACGAGGTGCCCCATGACCGCCATAGACACCGCGACCGCCGCGCGCGTGGCCAAGCTCGCGCGGATCCGCGTCGACGACGACGCGCTGCCCGCACTGGCGCAGGAATTCGGCGCCATCCTCGGATTCATTGAGCAGTTGCAGGAAGTCGACGTCGAGGGGGTGGAGCCGATGGTGTCGGTGACCCCGATGCGCCTGAAGCGCCGCGACGACGTGGTGACTGACGGCGGCATGGCCGAGACGGTCCTGTCGAACGCGCCCGATGCGCGCGAGGGCTTCTTCGCGGTCCCGAAGGTGGTGGAATGAGCGAGCTGACAAAGCTGACGATCGGTGCGGCGCGCGATGCCCTGCGCCGCGGCGAGGTGACGAGCGCGGAGCTGACCGAGGCGTGCCTCGGGGCGATCGAGGGGGCCGATGCCCTCGGCGCCTTCGCGCACAAGACGCCGGAGCGGGCGCGCGGCATGGCCGCCGCCGCCGATCTGCGCCTCAAGGCGGGCGATGCGCCGGACCTCTGCGGTATCCCGATGGGGATCAAGGATCTGTTCTGCACCCGCGGCGTCGAAAGCCAGGCGGCGAGCCGGATCCTCGGCGGCTTCAAGCCGGAATACGAATCCACCGTCACCTCGCAGCTCTTCGAGGCCGGCGCGGTGATGCTGGGCAAGCTCAACATGGACGAGTTCGCCATGGGCTCGTCGAACGAGACCTCCGCCTACGGCAACGCGGTGAACCCCTGGCGGCGCGGCAGCGACGACACGGCACTGACGCCGGGCGGCTCGTCGGGCGGGTCGGCGGCGGCGGTGTCGGCGGATCTCTGCCTTGCCGCGACGGGCACCGATACAGGCGGATCGATCCGCCAGCCGGCGGCCTTCACCGGGATCACCGGGCTGAAGCCGACCTACGGGCGCTGTTCGCGCTGGGGCATCATCGCCTTCGCCTCCTCGCTCGATCAGGCCGGGCCGATGACCAAGGACGTGCGCGACGCGGCGATCCTTCTTCGCGCCATGGCGGGGCACGATCCGAAGGATTCCACCTCCGCCGACCTCGCGGTGCCGGATTTCGAGGCTATGCTGACCGGTGATATCCGCGGCAAGACCATCGGCATCCCGCGCGAATACCGCATGGACGGCATGCCCGAGGAGATCGAGGCGCTCTGGGCCGAGGGTCGCAAGATGCTGGAGGATGCCGGCGCGAAGGTCGTCGATATCTCCCTGCCGCACACGAAATACGCGCTGCCGACCTATTACGTGATCGCCCCGGCGGAGGCATCGTCGAACCTCGCGCGCTACGACGGGGTGCGCTACGGCCACCGTGCGACGCTGGCGCAGGGCGACGGCATCGTCGACATGTACGAAAAGACCCGCGCCGAGGGTTTCGGCCCCGAGGTGCAGCGCCGGGTGATGGTGGGAACCTACGTGCTGTCGGCGGGGTTCTACGACGCGTACTACAACCGGGCGCGCAAGGTGCGGACGCTGATCAAGAAGGACTTCGAGGACGCATTCGACCAGGGGGTGGACGCAATCCTCACCCCGGCGACGCCGTCTGCGGCCTTCCCGCTCGGTGCGATGGAAGAGGCCGATCCGGTGCAGATGTACCTCAACGACGTCTTCACTGTCACGGTGAACCTTGCCGGTCTGCCGGGGATCTCGGTTCCGGCCGGGCAGGACCGGGACGGACTGCCGCTGGGGCTGCAGCTCATCGGTCGGCCGTGGGAAGAGGGCGATCTTCTGAACGTCGCCTCCTCACTGGAACGTGCGGCAGGGATCGTGGCGAAGCCCGACCGGTGGTGGTAACGCGGCGACATGCGACAGACGGGTGATCCGATGCGGCTTCTTGTTCTTTCCTCCGTGGCGCTTGCGACCCTCGCGGCCTGCGCCCCGACCGTGCCGAACGACGTGGCCGGCTACGACGACACGCGGCGCGCCCAGGTCGACCGGCAGCTCGCGCAGACCGACCGCCCGAACGTGGACAGCGGGAGCACGCAGCCAGAGGCCGGGACCAGCGGGGGCAATGGCGGTGACGACATCGCGTCGATGGCGGCCGCGGCGCTCGACCGGTCCGGCTCGGACATGGATAATTCGTCGGGCGCGTTCCCGGGGCCGTCGGGCAATGCGCCGGCCCCTTCGGCGGTGACGAACGGAGCCGGAATCTCCTCGGAGAACGATTTCGACGCGGTGTCTGCCGAGCGATCCATCGAGCAGGATGCTGCGCGCGTCGCGCAGAACACGGCGCAGTACCAGCAAGTCACGCCGGAGCCGCTGCCGCCCCGGCCGGCCGGCGAGTCGGTCAACGTGGTGGAATACGCGCTGCGGACCTCGAACCAGGTGGGTCAGCCGATCTACAGCCGCTCCGCCTTCGCGTCGAAGTCGCGCGAGCAGCGCAATTGCGCCGACTACGCATCCGCCGACCTTGCGCAGGAGGATTTCCTCGCCTCCGGCGGGCCGGAGCGCGACCGCAAGGGCCTTGACGCCGACGGCGATGGCTTCGCCTGCGACTGGAACCCGGCGCCCTTCCGGCGCAGCCGGGGCTGATCCCGGTTCAGCATCCCAGCCCCAATCACGGGGCCCGGCGGGGCGGTGCGCGCCCCGATCTGGTCATCCTGCACTATACCGCGATGCGAAGCTGCGACGCGGCGCTTCACACGCTCTGCGACACGCAGCGCGAGGTCTCGGCGCATTACCTGATCTCGGAAGCCGGGCGGGTCTGGCAGCTGGTAGACGAGTCGCGCCGGGCGTGGCACGCCGGGGTCGGGGCCTGGGGCAGGGTGACCGACGTCAATTCCCGCTCCATCGGGATCGAGCTGGCCAACAACGGCGCGCAGCCTTTCGCAGAGCCGCAGATGATCGCCCTGGAGACCCTGCTGGAGGGCATCCTGGCCCGCTGGTCGATCCCGACGGAACGGGTCCTCGGTCATTCCGACGTGGCCATCGGGCGAAAGATCGACCCCGGCCCGCGCTTCGATTGGCGGCGCCTCGCGCGGCGCGGGCTGGCGGTCTGGCCCGAGCCGGGCCGGCCGGGCGATCTCGCTGCCGATGCGCGACGCGCCGGTTACGTCTGGTCGGACGGGCAAGACGGGGCGCTCCTGCAGGCGCTCCGGATGCGGTTGCGTCCCTGGGCGCAGGGCCCGGAAGACGACACCGACCGCGCGCTCGTCGCCAGCCTCGCGGCGCGCTGGCCGGCTGCCACCTGACCTAGGCGCGCGCCGGCTTCCCTCCTTCACCTGCTCACATAAACCCCGGAAAGCGCGAGGGGCTGGCCCACTGGCTTCGCGCCCGACCCCTTTACTCCACCTCGTAAGGGAGCACTTCGCGCCGGTCCGGGGCTATCGACAGCTTGCGCTCCAGCGGCGGCACCGCGCGCTGGTGGCAATCGCGCCGCTCGCAGATCCGGCAGGAGATCCCGATGGGCTCGAACGCCTCGGCTCGCGCGATATCCAGCCCGTCGGCATAGACCAGCGCGCCCGCATGGGCGACCTCGCAGCCGAGTGCGATGGCGTAGCGGCGCACCGGCGCACCGTAATGCCCGCCGGGCTTGGAGACGTCACGTGCGAGGCTGATGTACCGCACCCCGTCCGGGGTCTCGGCCAGCTGGCGCAGGAAGCGGCCGGGCGTCTCGAAGGCCCGGTGTACGTTCCACAGCGGGCAGGCGCCGCCGAAGCGGGCGAATTGCAGCCGCGTCGCGGAATGCCGCTTGGTGATCGTGCCGGCCTGGTCGACCCGCACGAAGAAGAACGGGATGCCCTTCGCGCCCGGACGTTGCAACGTCGACAGCCGGTGCGCCACCTGTTCGATCGAGGCGCCGAAGGCGAGGGCGAGCCGTTCCAGATCGTGCCGCATCTCGCGCGCCGCCGCCAGGAAGGCGCGGTAGGGCATCATCGCCGCGCCGGCGAAATAATTGGCCAGCCCGATCTTCGCGATCGACCGCGCCGCGTCCGACTGGAACCGCGCGAGGTCGAGCGTGGCGTCCAGAAGCGGCCCGTAATCCAGTAGCGCCACCTGCAACAGGCACTGGAAGGTCTGCGTCTCCTGCGGGGCGCGCGCCGACAGCGTCAGCCGCCGCGCCTCGGGGTCGTAGTGGCGCAGCGTCTGGATATCGGCAAGCGCAACGGTCACGCCGCGGCGGCGCAGCCGGGCGATGGCGGCTTCGCGCAGCGACGGCTCTTCGGGGGCGAGCGTGGCGTAGCGTTCGGCGGCGCGGTCCACGGCGTCGATGTAATTGTCGCAATAGTGGAAGAAGTCGCGCACCTCCTCCCACGGGGAGGGCTGAAGCTGCGATCCCTCGCGCCCCAGCGCCTCGTCGAGGGAGGCGAGCCGTTCGTGTGTCTGTCGGTAGGCGCGGTGCAATTCGAGGAACGCCCGGGCGAAGGCGGGCGCGTTCGACGCGGTAAGCCGCAGGTCGGCGAGCGGTGGCGTCTCCGCGAAGATCGGGTCGGCCAGCGCCTCGCGCATGTCGGTGATCAACCGCTCGGCGTCGCCCTGGCCAAGCTCGGTGACGTCGAAGCCGAATTCCTGCGCCAGCGCCAAGAGGACCGTGGTGGAGACCGGCCGGTTGTTGTTCTCCATCTGGTTCAGGTAGGGCAGCGACACGCCGAGCTTGGCGGCGAAATCCTTCTGCGTGAGCGCGAGGCGCCCGCGCAGATCGCGCAACTTGGCACCGGCATAGAGTTTCTGGACGGGCATCGGGGCTCCGGAGTTCGCGGATTTGCGTATGTGGCCCGGATAGTTTGCAAATTGCACGCCGTTTGCCCAGACATGACCGCCGGTTTCATGACCGTGACCGCGCGCGGGTCAGCCCTCGGCGGTGCGTTCGAGCTGGCGCTCGCGCAGGACCACCAGCGCGATGGCCGCGATGCCGCACAGACCGGTGAGGAACTGCAGCCACAGCAGCGGCCAGGGGCCGGTGCCGGGTTGCAACAGTGCCCCGGCCAGCGCCGAGAGCGCCGCGCCGCCGCCGATCATGATCGCGCCGGCAAGGCCCGAAGCCGTGCCCGCAAGGCGGGGGCGCACTGACAGTGCGCCGGCGGTGGCGTTCGGGATGGTCATGCCGTTGCCAAGGCCGACGAAGCACATGAAGCCGAAGAAGCTGAGCGCCGAGCCCTGGCCGGCGGCGAAGACGAGCATCGACGTGCCGACCCCGGCGGCGTTGATAAGCGCGCCCATCAGCACCATGCGATTGACGCCGACGGACGCCGAAAAGCGGCCCGAGGCCCAGTTGCCCACCAGATAGCCAACCGCCGGCGCCCCGAACAGGACCCCCAGCGTCGCCGGATCGAGACCGAAGACCTCCGTGCCCACGAAGGGCGCACCGCCGAGATAGGAGAAGAACGCCCCCGAAGAGAACGCCGCGGCGAGCGCGTAGCCCCAGAACCGAGGGCTGCGCAGAAGCTCGGGGTATTCGCCGAATTGCTGGCGCAGGCTCAGGCCCGACGGGGCGGCCGTTTCCCCAAGGTCGCGCCACGTCAGCCAGAACAGCGCGATGCCGAGCGCGAGCATGAGCCAGAAATTCGCCTTCCAGCCAAACGCCTGGTCGAGCACGCCGCCAATGGCCGGGGCGATCATCGGCACCAGCGCCATGCCCATGGTCACGTAACCGATCATCGACGCGGCGCGGTCCTGCTGGACCATGTCGCGCACCACCGCGCGGCCCAGGACCATGCCGGTGACCACCGTCGCCTGCACCATGCGGAAGGCGAGAAAGACGTAGATGTCGCGCGCCAGCAGGCAGCCGATCGTGGCCAGCACGAAGATCACCAGCCCGGCCAGGATGACGACCCGCCGCCCGAACTTGTCGGAGACCGGGCCGAGGAATATCTGCAGCCCTGCGTTCACCCCGAGATAGACCGCCACCGACAGTTGCACGAGCCGGTATTCGGTGTCGAAATAGTCGACCATCGCCGGCAGGCTGGGCAGGAAGATGTTCATCGCCAGCGCCGAAAGCCCCGACAACAGGACCAGCGTGACAATATGCGGCGGGGTGGAACGGTCGAGGAAGACGACCTTGGGAAGATTGGCCATGGATCGGTCCTAGGGCGGCTTGGCAGGGCTGTCCACGGGCCCCCGTGACTTTGCGGGTTTGCGATGTTCCGCGTGGGGCCTATGCCGGATTTGCAAATTTGCCGAAAATCGCTTGAGGCATGACCCGCGCGCTGTATGGTCCGGCGCGATGAAGCCGAGAGGAGCGGGCGGATGAAGGATATTCTGCAAGAACTCGAGGACCGCCGCGCCGAGGCCCGCCTCGGCGGCGGACAGAAGCGGATCGACAGTCAGCACGCCAAGGGCAAGCTGACCGCGCGCGAACGCATCGACCTCCTGCTCGACGAAGGCTCCTTCGAGGAGTTCGACATGTTCGTCGCCCATCGCTGCACCGATTTCGGGATGGAGAAGCAACGTCCCTACGGCGACGGCGTGGTTACCGGCTGGGGCACGATCAACGGCCGCATGGTCTATGTCTTCAGCCAGGACTTCACCGTCTTCGGCGGCTCGCTGTCCGAGACGCACGCCCAGAAAATCTGCAAGATCATGGACATGGCGCTGCAGAACGGCGCCCCGGTGATCGGGCTGAACGATTCCGGCGGTGCCCGGATCCAGGAAGGCGTGGCTTCGCTCGCCGGTTATGCCGAAGTGTTCCAGCGCAACATCATGGCCTCAGGGGTGATCCCGCAGATATCCGTCATCATGGGCCCCTGCGCGGGCGGCGCGGTCTATTCGCCGGCGATGACCGACTTCATCTTCATGGTGAAGGACAGCTCCTACATGTTCGTCACCGGCCCCGACGTGGTGAAGACCGTGACCAACGAGGTGGTGACCGCCGAAGAACTGGGCGGCGCCTCGACCCATACGAAGAAATCCTCCGTCGCCGACGCCGCGTTCGAGAACGACGTGGAGGCACTGGCCGAGGTCCGGCGCCTCGTCGATTTCCTGCCGCTGTCGAACCGCGAAAAGGCGCCGGTGCGCCCGTTTTTCGACGAGCCGGGCCGGCAGGAAGCGTCGCTCGACACGCTCGTGCCCGAGAACGCCAACAGCCCCTACGACATGAAGGAACTGATCGAGAAGGTCGCGGACGAGGGCGATTTCTACGAGATCCAGGCCGATTTCGCGCGCAACATCGTCACCGGGTTCATCCGGCTCGAAGGGCAGACCGTGGGCGTGGTGGCGAACCAGCCGATGGTTCTTGCCGGCTGCCTCGATATCGATTCCAGCCGCAAGGCCGCGCGCTTCGTGCGCTTCTGCGATTGCTTCGAGATCCCCATCCTGACCTTCGTCGACGTGCCCGGCTTCCTGCCGGGGACCGGGCAGGAATACGGCGGCGTCATCAAGCACGGGGCGAAGCTCCTGTTCGCCTATGGCGAGGCGACGGTGCCGAAGGTCACGGTCATCACCCGCAAGGCCTATGGCGGGGCCTATGACGTGATGGCGTCCAAGCATCTGCGCGGCGATTTCAACTATGCCTGGCCCACGGCCGAGATCGCGGTGATGGGCGCCAAGGGCGCGACGGAGATTCTCTACCGTTCCGAACTGGGCGATGCGGAGAAAATCGCGGCGCGCACGGCGGAATACGAAAGCCGCTTCGCAAATCCGTTCGTGGCGGCCGAAAAGGGGTTCATCGACGAGGTGATCCAGCCGCGCTCGACCCGCCGGCGGGTGAGCCGGGCTTTTGCGGCGCTGCGCGGCAAGACGCTCGCGAACCCGTGGAAGAAACACGACAATATTCCGCTCTGATCGCGATGGGGCAGGGGAAAGATCAGGACTGGGGCGCCGCGCCGCCGCGTCAGCGCGGCTGGTACGTGAAAGCGGAACCCGGGCGCCTCGTGGAGTCCCGGCATTGGCCGCCGCGCTTCGACGTGGTGGCGCGGCAGCACTTCCCGGTCGTCGAGCGCCGGAGCCGACTGGCCCGCGCGGTTCGTCAGGATCTCTGGCGGCAAATGCAACACTTGCGCGGTTTCTCGCCTGTGATAGAGATTACGAATTGTGGCGAAGGAATGAGCATTCGCGCCGGGGGGAGGCTGAATTCCCGGGCGCCCTGCGACACCGACGCGAAAATTGCCGCGCTGCTGTCCTCGCCGTCCCACAGGGCGCGCTGGCAGGCCTGGGCGCGGACGGGGGGCGGACGATGATGCCACACCCCCGATGCCATATCGAGGTAGCGGGCCCGGCCCGCGCTAGCGCAGCCCCGGCGGGAGGAGCCCTGAAAAGGGGCCGGGGCTGCCTCATTGCCGCGCTTCTGGCTCCCGTCGCCGCCCTTGCCGAAGACATGCCTGCGCTGCCCTCGGGCCAGGCGGTCGAGCTGCACGAGGTGCTGTCCGAACCTGGCGGTCTCTATCGCTACCGCTTCGTCGCGCCGGGCCTGGCGGACATCGCGGGTGACCTTCCGGAGCTGACGGACGACATCGACACGCTGTGCCGGGACCTGGCGTTGCCCGCCCTCGAGGAGGCCGACCCGGAAGTCCGGCGCATCGTCATCAGCCTCTCGGCCGAGCCGGTGGAATTCGGGGTTGCGCGCCCCGGAATCCTTCAGGTTTTCGAGGCCTACAGCGTCGAGGGTGACGCCTGTATCTGGGAGCCGTTCTGATGGCCGCACAACATCTTGCGGGACATGGGCAGGACATGCCGTCCTTTGCGTCTTTCGCGTCACATGCGCCCCTATGTCACCGTCTCGCATATCCTTTCCTTAAAAATTCCGCTAGCTTGGGGGGTGGTCGCAGTATTGTGACTGCTACATCACGACTCGGACGAGGGGATCCCAAGGGGGCCGCTCGTTCTGTGAACACTGACAGGAGACTAGGATGTCCCACACCGTTAAGCTCGCCGCCCTGTTCGGCTTCGTCGCTGCTCTGTCGGCATGCGGCGGCCAGCAGGAAGAAGAAGTCGTCGTGGTCGAACCCGCGCCGATCACGTCCGAACCGGTCTACACCGGCAAGTACAAGTAATCGGATCGGGGGACGGATCGGTCGCCGATCCGTCCCGCCATCGGGCCGCACCCGCGCCTTCGTCAGATCGGAGGCCGGCCCATGCTGAAGCATCGCGGGTTTCCCGGGCGATTGCCCGGCACCGATTTCCAGTTCACCATCCGCCGCGCCAACCCCAAGGGGATCACGCCGATCACCCGGCGCGAGCGCTATGCCGACCGCCGTCCGCCGGACCGGCGCGCGGATCTGTGGTTCATGGCCGCGCTCTGGCACTATTTCGGCACCGAACCGTTCGAGCGCGGTAACCTCGACGCGGGCCGGCTGTCCTGGCTGTTCGGGCGCGAAGTGGTGCCGGCGGAAGATCCTTTCGACCCCGCGTCCTATGATGCGCAACTCGTGATTGACGAGGCGGCCGCCCGAGCGAGCTTTCCCGAGGCCTTCGACCCGGAGTTCTGGGCATGATTCAGCCGAAGGGGGACGCCTATGGGCGAGAACGGGCCGAGACACGCGCGGCGTGTGTCGCAGGCTTGGCGGTGGCCGGCGTCTCTGACAGCGTGGAACCGTCCCAAACTGGGTCACTTGCTATGCGGCTTCGCACACCTCGGCCGCATGGTCACCGTAACCCTTCCCCTTCCGGGCGGACCGGACTTTCCCCTGACCGGCCGCCCGGATTTTTTCCTGCGGCACCGGCTGTGCGCAAAATGGCGCATAAGCGGAGCCTTGCCGGTTGCGGGGGGCGCCGGCAAGGCAACGCTCAATACTATGTGATTCCCCCCTTTCAGCGGAACAAGTTTCGACGGACAAGTGTTCCCGGCGCGTACATCCAAGACGCGATTTGGGAACGAAGGGAGTCTTCCTCATGCTTAAGGTCATCAAGTTCACCGCACTGGTCGGCGCACTCGGCGGGAGCCTCGCGGCTTGCGAGAGCTCGGACGTGCCGCGCGCGGCGCTCGGCGGCGTCGGCGGCTATGCCGCGGACCGCGCGCTCGGTGGCGACGGCACCATCGGTGCGGCAGCCGGCATCGCGGCCGGCACCGTGTGTGACGACGTCACGCCGGGCGTCTGCCGCTGATCTGAGCCCGACCGCGGCCACCGGCCGCGTGACGGACGAGTTTCCGGCCACCGGGGCATCGCGCCTCGGTGGCCTTTTTCGTGTTTGCGCGTGCCCACGTGGCCGCGCGCCGGGGCCGATACATCGAAAGGGACGGAGATGTTCGACAAGATCCTGATCGCCAACCGCGGCGAAATTGCCTGCCGGGTCATCAAGACGGCCCGCCGCATGGGCCTCAAGACGGTTGCGGTCTTCTCGGACGCCGACAGGAACGCGCTGCATGTCGCAATGGCCGACGAGGCGGTGCATATCGGTCCCGCGCCGGCGAGCCAGTCCTATATCGTGATCGACAAGGTGATGGAGGCGATCCGCAGCTCTGGCGCGCAAGCGGTGCATCCCGGTTACGGGTTCCTGTCCGAGAACCCGAAATTCGCCGAGGCACTCGACGCGGCCGGCGTCGCCTTCATCGGCCCGCCCAAGGGCGCGATCGAGGCGATGGGCGACAAGATCACCTCCAAGAAGCTCGCGCAGGAGGCCGGGGTGTCGACGGTGCCGGGCTATATGGGCCTGATCGAGGACGCCGAGGAGGCGGTGCGGATCTCCTCCGAGATCGGCTACCCGGTGATGATCAAGGCCAGCGCCGGCGGCGGCGGCAAGGGCATGCGCATCGCCTGGAGCGATGACGAGGCGCGCGAGGGCTTCCAGTCGTCGAAGAACGAGGCGGCGAGCAGCTTCGGCGACGACCGCATCTTCATCGAGAAGTTCGTCACCCAGCCGCGCCATATCGAGATTCAGGTCCTCGCCGACGGCCACGGCAACTGCATCTATCTGGGCGAGCGGGAATGTTCGATCCAGCGGCGGAACCAGAAGGTGATCGAGGAGGCGCCAAGCCCGTTCCTCGACCCCGAGACCCGGCAGAAGATGGGCGAACAGGCCTGCGCGCTGGCCAAGGCCGTGGGCTATACCAGCGCCGGCACGGTCGAGTTCATCGTGGACGGGGACAAGAACTTCTACTTCCTCGAGATGAACACCCGCCTGCAGGTGGAGCATCCGGTGACCGAACTGATCACCGGCGTCGACCTCGTGGAGCAGATGATCCGCGTCGCGAACGGCGAGGCGCTGACGATTTCCCAGGATGACGTGAAGCTGAACGGCTGGGCCATCGAGAGCCGCCTCTACGCGGAGGATCCCTACCGGGGCTTCCTGCCCTCCATCGGCCGGCTCACGCGCTATCGTCCGCCGGAAGAGCTGGACGTGGAGGCGGCCGTGGTGCGCAACGATACCGGCGTCTTCGAGGGCGGCGAGATCTCGATGTACTACGACCCGATGATCGCCAAGCTCTGCACCTGGGGGCCGACCCGGGCGGACGCGATCGAGGGGATGCGCAACGCGCTCGACGGGTTCGAGGTGGAAGGGATCGGGCACAACCTGCCGTTCCTCTCGGCGGTGATGGACCACCCGAAATTCGTGTCGGGCGACATCACCACCGCGTTCATCGCCGAGGAATATCCCGAGGGCTTCCAGGGCGTGGACCTGGACGAGGCGGCGCTGCGGCGCATTGCGGCGGCCTGCGCGGCGATGAACCGGGTGGCGGAGATCCGGCGCGCGCGCATTTCCGGCACGCTGGACAACCACGAACGCAAGGTGGGCGACGACTGGAACGTCGCGCTGCAGGGGATCGATTTCGACGTCACCGTCGCCGCCGACCGCGACGGCGCCACCGTGCGCTTCGCGGGGGACAAGTCGCACCGTGTGCAGGGCAACTGGACACCGGGCGATCAACTTGCCCGCATGACGGTCGACGGCGATCCGCTGGTCATGAAGGTCGGCAAGATCTCAGGCGGTTTCCGCATCCGGTCGCGCGGCGCGGACCTGCGTGTGCACGTTCGCTCTCCCCGGCAGGCGGAGCTTGCGCGGCTGATGCCCGAGAAGGAGGCGCCGGACACGTCCAAGATGCTGCTCTGCCCGATGCCGGGCCTCGTGGTGAAGCTCCACGTGGGTGAGGGCGACGAGGTTCAGGAGGGTCAGGCGCTCTGCACCGTCGAGGCGATGAAGATGGAGAATATCCTGCGCGCCGAACGCAAGGCGCTGGTGTCGAAGGTCAACGCGGGCGAGGGCGACAGCCTTGCCGTCGACGACGTGATCATGGAGTTCGAATAGAGCGATGACCGATACCGCCGTCAACAGCGATCCGCGCCTTGCCGCCGCACTCGTCGGCGCCGGCGTCGCGTCTGTCGGCTGGCTGATGGCGGGCCTGCGCGAGCGCGGGCGCGAAAAGCGCCGGCGCCGGGCGCGACAGGAGGATTTGCAGGTCGCGCTTCGCGCCGAGATCCAGCATTACGTCGACATCCTCGGCAATCCGCGGTTCGATCTGAACGAGGCGTGGCGGGCGATGGTGGAGACGATGGAATCCGATCCCGATTACGTCCCGCTGATCCCGACGGAGCGCAACGACACCATCTTCCAGGCGTCGATCGACAGCATCCACCTCCTGCCGGAGGCGGCAATCCAGCCGATCGTTCGGTATTACAACCAGGTCTTCGCAATCGAGGCGATCATCGCCGATCTGCGAGACACGGGCTTCCGCGACAGCACGCAGCCGCAGCGCATCAAGATGTACACGGACTACATCTCGTTGAAACTGGAGGCGCTGGAGATGGGGCGCAGCGCACTGGAGGCGCTGGACGAGAGCATATCTGAAGTGCGGCGCGCACAGGCGCCGAGCCTCAGTATCCCGGGCGCGGGCCGGTCTGGCCGGAAATAGGGGGCGGCGATTTCGGTGATCTCGACATATCGCTTTCCTCGCTCGGTAGGCCGGACCGTCCGGTCCCATAAGGTATACATACGTCCGGCGCGGCGCGAAATCAACGCGCCCTGCGGCTATGGCGCGCCATTTCGTCCGTCGCGCACCTCCTGCTGGCGCGCCGGCAGCTTGTCGATCGAGCGTGTGATTTCGCGCACCGACCAGGGGAAGGGCTTGCGCAGCACGCGGCTGCCGTCCTTGGCCAGAAGCACCAACATGAATTCGCGCGGGCGCAGCTCCTGCCGGATCGCGGAGCGCCCGGAGGGGTCGGTGTCGGTGATCACCACAACGTCGCGTTCGCGCAACGCCTCCTCGCGGTCGGCAATAAACTGCATCTGCTGGACGTATCGGGGATCGGCGGGGTTGTCGGCGAAGACCACGATGGGTCGCTTGATCCAGCGGAACTCGTCGAGGCTGCGACCCTCGGCCGAGACGATGAGGTCGTCTGTCGCAGTGCCGTCGGCCGCAAGGGCGGGCGCGGACAGGAGAAGCGCCGCGAGAATGGTCAAAAAGCGTGTCATCTCGTTAGATATAGTCCCCGTGCCGGCACTTGGGTATCACCTGCGGACGGGCGATCCCGAAAATGTCAGCGCCGCGTCTGCGCGTTCGGAAACTCTGGCGAAAGCCGGCGTTAACGGCGTCCTCATGGCCATGCCGCAAGGCTTCCCGCCACCGGCTACGGGAGAGTGTCATGGACGTCTGTCTGCATCTCGGCGCGCATCGCTCCGCCTCGACCGCGTTCCAGCTCTATGCACGCGCGCATGCCGACGCGCTTTCGGTGCGGGGGATCACCGTCTGGGATCCGCGCCGGACCCGGACGGGCCTGCTGCACAACGTGGCCTCGCGAGAGGCGCGGCCGCGCGATGTCGGCCGGGTGAAACTGGCCTGCGCGGCCGAGGCGGCGCGCGGCACGACAACGCTGGTGGTGAGCGACGCGAACATGATCGGCACGCCGCGTGCGAACCTGCGCGCGCACGGCCTATACCCGGCGGTTGGGGAGCGTCTGGCGCGGCTCGGCGCGGCCTTCGGGCCGGCGCGGGCGGTGCTGCAGATCCGCGAACCGGCCAGCTACTGGACCTCGCTCTTCGCCTGTCTCGTGGCGCGCGGGGTGGCGCCGCCGGACGGCGTGACGCTGGCGCGCATCCTCGCCGCCCGGCGCGGCTGGCGCGAGGTGATCGCCGATCTTGCCTGTGCGTTGCCGGACACGCAGATCGTGGTGACGCCATACGAACGCTTCGCCGATGCGCCGCACGCACTGATGGCCGCGCTGACCGGCGATCCGGCCCTGCCGCCATCGCCGCCGGGCGCCTTCGGGGCGAACCGCGCCCCGCGCCCGCCCGAGCTGTGCCGGCTCCTGGCCGAGCAGGGCCGCGATCCGGCGGCGCTGCGCCTGCGTGGAGAGGCCTGGCAACCGTTTCCCGACGAGCTCGCGGCGGCCCTGCGCGAGAGCTACCAGGACGATCTTTACTGGCTGCGCGCCGGGGCGGATGGCCTCGCGCGGTATGTGGAGGACCCCGATCCGGTCCAGGCGGCACAGGCCGCGCGCCCGGATCGCCCGAGAAGAGGACAGGATGATGAGTGCGACCAAGGACGACTGGAAGGCTCTGGCTGAGAGCGAGCTGAAGACGCGCAGCCTCGACGATCTGACCTGGAAGACGATCGAGGGGATCGACATCCAGCCCCTTTACACAGAGGAGGACGTCGCCGGCCTGCCGCATCTCGGCACCCTGCCGGGGCTGGAGCCGTTTACCCGCGGCGTGAAGGCGACGATGTATGCCGGCCGGCCATGGACGATCCGGCAATATGCCGGCTTCTCCACCGCCGAGGAGAGCAACCGCTTCTACCGCGCCGCGCTCGATGCCGGGCAGCAGGGCGTCTCCGTCGCCTTCGATCTTGCCACCCACCGCGGCTACGACAGCGATCATCCGCGCGTCGTCGGCGATGTCGGCAAGGCCGGCGTCGCCATCGACAGCGTGGAGGACACCAAGGTGCTGTTCGACGGCATCCCGCTCGACAAGGTGTCGGTGTCGATGACGATGAACGGCGCGGTGATCCCGGTGCTGGCGAACTTCATCGTCACCGGGGAGGAGCAGGGCCACGACAAGTCGGTGCTGTCGGGGACCATCCAGAACGACATCCTCAAGGAGTTCATGGTCCGCAACACGTATATCTATCCGCCCGAACCCTCGATGCGGATCATCGCGGACATCATCGAATACACCTCGGCCGAGATGCCGCGCTTCAACTCGATCTCGATCTCCGGCTATCACATGCAGGAGGCCGGCGCGAACCTCGTGCAGGAGCTGGCCTACACGCTCGCCGACGGCAAGGAATACGTCGAGGCCGCGGTCGCGCGCGGCATGGACATCGACAAGTTCGCGGGGCGGCTGTCGTTCTTCTTCGCCATCGGCAAGAACTTCTTCATGGAGGCGGCGAAGCTGCGCGCGGCGCGGATGCTCTGGCACCGGATCATGACCGATCTCGGCGCGAAGAATCCGCGCTCCAAGATGCTGCGGACGCATTGCCAGACGTCGGGCGTGTCGCTCTCCGAACAGGACCCTTACAACAACGTCATTCGCACCGCCTACGAGGCGATGAGCGCTGTGCTCGGCGGGACGCAATCGCTCCACACCAACGCGCTCGACGAGGCGATGGCGCTGCCGACCGATTTCTCGGCCCGGATCGCGCGGAACACGCAGCTCATCCTTCAGGAAGAGACGGGGGTGACCAAGGTCGTCGATCCGCTCGCCGGATCTTACTACGTCGAGAAGCTGACCCATGACCTCGCCGAGAAGGCCTGGGCGCTGATCGAGGAAGTGGACGGGATGGGCGGCATGACCAAGGCGGTCGCCTCCGGCATGCCGAAGCTGCGGATCGAGGAGGCGGCGGCGACGCGCCAGGCGATGATCGATCGCGGCGAGGACGTGATCGTCGGGGTGAACAAGTACCGCTTGCCGAAGGAAGAGGACCTCGACATCCGCGACATCGACAATTCGGCGGTGCGGGAGAGCCAGGTGGCCGCGCTGGAGCGGATACGCGCCAGCCGCGATCAGGCGGCCTGCGACGCCGCGCTGGCGGACCTGGAGCGTGTGGCGGCGGGCGAGGGCAACCTTCTGGCCGCCGCGGTGGAGGCGGCGCGGGCCCGCGCGAGCGTTGGAGAGATCTCGATGGCGATGGAGAAGGTGTTCGGCCGGCACCGGGCCGAGGTGAAGACGCTCGCGGGCGTCTACGGCGCGGCCTACGAGGGCGACGAGGGGTTCGCGGCGATCCAGAAGGCGGTGGAGGACTTCGCCGAGGACGAGGGCCGCCGCCCGCGGATGCTGGTGGTGAAGATGGGCCAGGACGGTCACGACCGCGGCGCCAAGGTGATCGCGACGGCCTTTGCCGATATCGGCTTCGACGTGGATGTCGGCCCGCTGTTCCAGACGCCCGAGGAAGCGGCGCAGGACGCGGTCGACAACGACGTGCACGTCATTGGCATCTCCTCCCAGGCGGCGGGTCACAAGACGCTGGCGCCGCAGCTTGTGGCGGCCCTGAAGGCGCAAGGGGCCGAGGATATCCTGGTGATCTGCGGCGGGGTGATCCCGCAGCAGGATTACGACTTCCTGCAGAAGGCCGGGGTGAAGGCGATCTTCGGGCCCGGCACCAATATCCCCGAAGCGGCGCAGGACATCCTGCGGCTGATCCGCGAGGCGCGCGCCAGGTGACGCGGACAAGGGTGGGCAGATTGCCCACCCTACGAGGTGACATGATCGGCCGGGTGCGATGCGTCGTAGGGTGGGCAATCTGCCCACCCCCTGCCGGATCAAGCAGCGGCGCGGCCCTCGGCCTGCGGCGCCAGAACGTCGGCGGCCAGCGCCATCCACTGGAGCGCGGCGGCCTCCTCGCGGCCGGTCGCGCGCGGCGCCGCGTCGTCGGCAATTCCCAGGCTGTCCAGGGCCGTCGTCCATGCCTCCACGGTCGGGGCCGCGACCGCGATCGCGCCGTCGCGCGCCTGGTCCGTCAGGCCGTCGACATTGGCCACCAGCACCGGCCGACCCGCCGCGCGCGCCTCGAGAGCGACGAGCCCGAACGGTTCCCACCGCGACGGCATTGCGACCGCGTCAGCCTGGGCCAGAGCCGCCGCCGGATCGGCGGCGAACGGCGCGAAGGAGATCCGGGGATCGCCGTCGGCAAGCGCCACCAGCGCGTCGCGGTCCGGCCCGTCACCGATCAGCACTAGCCGCAGGTCCTGCCGCGACGACGCGCGCATGGCACGAATCAGAAGATCGAAGCCCTTCTGCGCGTGGAACCGCCCGAGCGCCGCGACCGTCCGGACCGGTCCATCGGGGGCCGGCAGCGCGCGGAAGGCCGACAGATCCACGCAAGGCGGGATCACGGCCAGCGCCTCGTCCGAGACGAGCCCGCGGCGCACGAGCCATTCGCCCTGCGTCTGGCTGACCGCGACGATCCGGTCGAACATCGCGTAGGCGGCCGACAGGAGCGTGCCGAACCGCCGGCGCGCGTTCACGTTCCGCGCCACGAAACCCTCTGAATAGCTGTGTTCCACATGTACCAGCGGTGTGCCGGCGTGACGCGCGCGCAGGGCCATCAGACCGGGCAGTCCGCGCCAACTCACCGCGAGGTGCGACACGATGATGTGGGCGTCCGTCTGCACGGCGCCGGCGCGGTTCTTCTCGACCGCGATGACCTCGTGCGCGGCGAAGCCGAAGCGCGGGTCGGTCGACAGGAAATCGAGGTAGCGGGTCACGCCGCCGGGATTGGTGTCGTCGACGAGATGGGCGATGCGGATCATGGCAGCTTTCCTTTGAATGCGTGGATCAGGCGGTGCGACGCGCGGCGGCACGGCGGAGCGTATCCACCGGGCCGGTGCCGAGGGCGGCGAGGGCGAGGGTTGCGGCGGCCGTGACGCCGGTCTTCACCGGCTCCTCGAACGCCGGGCGCAGCGAGGCGGCGAAGGCGGCGCGCAGTCGGGCCAGTGCGGCGTCGGCGTCACCCGCGCTCACGGCGCGGCGGGCGAGATAGCGCAGCTGGTAGGCGCGCGCGGCAGGCGCGTGCCGCGCCATGAAGTCCGGCGCGAGCGGCGTGAGCTTGGCGACCATCCGCTCCCAGCTGTCGTATTGCCGGTCGAGCGCCGCCGACAGGCCGCCGGGGGCCACGCGGTAGCGGGTCAGAAGGCCCGGCACGCCGGCGATGTCCCAGTCGGTGGTGAGCGCCAGGCGCAGCCAGCACTCGATGTCCTCCGATTGCCGGAAGGTCTCGTCGAACCACCAGTCGCGCGCCGTCTCCTGCGCCGGGCGCCAGGCGATCGCGTCAAGCGCGGCGCGCCGGAAGACCGGCGCCGACCCGTTGCCGACCGGGTTGCGCTTGAAGACATGCGCGGCGGTCACACCGGACAGGCGCGGGCGCTGCGCGAGTCCCGTGCTCCGCCCGTCGGCGTCGATCAGCTCGGACCCCGAATAGCTGAGGCCGACCTGGGGGGATGCGTCCAGATGCGCGACGTGCCGGGCCAGCTTCGTGGGACGCCACAGATCGTCGGCGTCGCAGAACCCCACGAATTCGCCTTTTGCGGCATGGATGCCGGAATTGCGGGCGCCGGCGAGGCCGCGGTTGGGCTGCTGGACGAGCCGGATGCGCGGATCGCCGATCGACCGGGCGATGGCCGGCGTGCGGTCGGAGGAGCCGTCGTCGACCACCACGATCTCAAGATCGCGGAAGCTCTGCGCGACGAGCGAGCGCAGCGTTTCGTCGAGCGTGGCTTCGGCGTTGTAGGCGGGCACGACGATGGAGGCGCGGGGCATTGGACCGGTCCTTTCCAAGGTGATCAGTGAGAGAAGAGCGCGCGGCGCGTGCGGCGCGGCAGGATCTGTGCAGCGAGCGCGCCGGCGAGCGTCATGACACCGCGGCGCAGGTCGGAAAAGAAGCCGGCGGGCGACGTCCAGGCCCCGGCAAGGGCGAGGCGCAGCGTCTCGCGCGGGGGCGCGTCAGTGCGCAGCGCGCGGCGGGCGAGGTAGCGCAGGTGGATCGCTTCGGCGCGCGCACTCGTTCGGAAGCCATGGCGCAGGGCGGTGGCTACCGCTGCTTCGCGGCCGCGGGACATGGCCGCGAGATCGGCGGACAGGCCCGTCGGGCTGGTGCGGTAGTAGACCAGCGTCTCTGCCACCGGGACCAGCCGGTTGCCGGTGGCGACGAGCCGGATCAGCCATTCCAGATCCTCGTTGTGAACGAGCCGCGTGTCGAAGCCGCCGGTCGCGGCGAAGGCGGCGCGGCGCACCGCGAGGTTCGACATCGTGCAGACCGGGTTCTCGCCCAGCAGCATCGGCACGGTCACATGCCCGCCCGGCAGCGAGGACACGGTCCGCGTGCCCGCCTCGTCGAAGAAGGCGATGCGCGAGAAGGCAGCGTCGATACCCGCGTTGCGGAAGATCTGCGCCATGATCTCGAGCTTGCGCGGCGCCCAGACGTCGTCCGCGTCGAGAAAGGCGATGATTTCGCCGGTCGTCTCGGTCAGCGCGAGGTTGCGCGCGGCGCTGGGGCCCTTGGCAGGGTTGTCGATCACCCGGATGCGCCGGTCCCGGCCGGCGGCGGCCTCGGCGATGACGCGGGTGGCGTCGGTCGATCCGTCGTCGACGATCAGCGCCTCCCAGTCGGTCAGGGTCTGGTGTTCGAGGCTGTCGAGGGTGTCGGCGAGGGTGTTGTCGGCGTTGAAGGCCGGGATGACGATGCTGAAACGCGGCATGGGATCAGGCCTCCTGAGGGGCGGGGCGAAGGGCGGGGCGGAGCACAGGCGCCGCGGCGCCGAGCTGGGTGAGGGCGGTGACGACGAGCGTGCCCCAGGCGATGGCGGTCAGCCCGAAGGGGGCCAGAAGCGCGACGTTGAGCATCAGCGCGGCGGCCATGGCGAGGGTCACGGTGAACTCCACCTGCGGGCGGTCATGGGCGCGCAGCCATCCGGCGGCGGCCGACCAGACGACCCCCGGGATCGCGGCGAGGCAGAGGATGGAGACCACGTCCGAGATCCCGTCCCAGCCGCTCCCGAAGAGGATCGGCACGTAATAGGGCGCGGCCAGCGCCTGCAGGATGACCGCCGGGGCGATCACGCCAAGCGACAGACCCAGCGCCTGGCGCAGCGCCGCGGCGCGGTCGGTCGCGGTGCAGAGGTGCGGGAAGAGGGCGGTCGCGAAGGCTTGTGCAAAGGAGGAGGCAAGGCCGAGACCGGCATTGAACGCCATGAAGTAGAGGCCCAGCAGTTCCGGTCCCAGCATGGCGCCGACGATCAGCTTGTCGCCCTGCATCCGCGATGCCTTCACCACCTCGACGCCCAGCACCGACGCGCCGTAACGCACGAAGGGGCGCAGCGGGGCGGGGCGCGCGGCGCGGTCCGGCGTCCAGGGGTGCAGGCGGCGCATTGCGACGAGCCAGATCGGCGCGGCAAGAAGGCGCGGCAGGACCAGGGCGAGCGGCCCCGGCATAGCGAAGGCAAGGATTGCCGACATCAGGTTCGCGCCGACCACCTGGCCGCCGGCGATGGCGGCGGTGGCCTGCATCTTGCCGGCGCGCATCGCCAGCGCGCAGCTCACGAGGCCGGCGGGCATGAACAGGTACTCTGCCGCCAGGATCGCGATCAGCGCGAACAGCAGCAGCGAGCCGCCCATCGCCCAGAGCGCCGCGCCCACCGCGATCTGTAGCGCGAAGAGCCCCAGGCACCACGCCCAGAAGATCCGCGACGCGGTGCGGCAGGTGGCGGCGAGATCGGCGTCGGAGGCGGCGATGATGCGCTGGCCCGCGCCGTTCTCGGTCAGCGCCTTGAGGATATCGGCAGCGGCGAGCGCGGCGGCGGCAATGCCGATCGCGGCGGGCTCCATGCTGCGTGCGACGGCGACCACGACCGCCAGCCGCGACACCTTGGCGGCGCCTTCGGACAAGCAGTAGGCCATCAACGGACGGGCGAAGGGGCCGAGGCGGCGGGTCAGGGTCATGGCATCCGTCGGGGTTTGGGTTGCAGGGCGTGAGGGAGGTGTAAGCCCATGGCCTCGCGAAATCTTCCGCGCCGGGGGAGAGCGGAGGGGGGCAGACGGGCTGTGGCCTATCCGCACGGATAGGTTGCCGGCGCCGGCCGGGTCGGTGGACGGACGGCACGCGGCGTGCGACATCTGAGGCACATCACTTCCCGCCGGAGATCCGCGCCCCGTGACCCGTCTCGTCTTCTGCAGAGCTGCCGTTTTCGGCCTGTCGGTCCTGGCGCTGGCCAGTGGCTGTGCCGCCCCGCGGACGGCGCAGAACCTCGAGCCGGTGTCGCGCGGCGCCGGTTACCAGGCGCAGTGGCGCGATCTCGTGCGACCGCCGGCGGACCCGCCCGTCCTGCGCGCGGCAGAGATGAACGCGGCCGGATGCCGGCCCTTCGCGGGCGGCCCCGGCGACGGACGCGGCGGCGCAAAGCTCGGCACGCGCGTTCCCGCTCAGCTTTCGGGGGAGACGCTGTCGCGCGGCGATCTTCTGGATCTGCGCCTGCCGGACGAGGAGACCTTTACCGGCGATTATGTCGTCTCACGCGACGGCACGCTGAAGGTGCCGTTCCTGCGGCCGATCCGCGCCGAGGGTCGCACGCCCGAGGCCGTCGCCGCCGATCTGCGCTCGGCGCTGGTGGCGGGCGAGTTCTACGACGAGACGCCCGAGCTGTCGCTTCTGGTGACCGACCTCGCCTCCGTCCGCGTCGCGGTGTCAGGGGCGGTGTTCGAACCCCAGCCGGTGGAGATCGGCAACGTCTCCGGGCAGGATCGCGACGCGCGGCGACAGGCGGCGCTCGGTGCCTCGACCGAGGGGCGCAACCTGTCGGTCGCGATCCGCAGCGCCGGGGGCATCCGGCCCGACGCGGACCTCTCGGCGGTGCAGCTCACCCGCGGAGGCAGCGTCTACACGCTCGACCTGCGCGGGGTGATGGAGGGTCGGGCGGTGCCGGACGTGATCCTGGCGTCCGGCGACGAGGTGCACGTGCCGTCGCGCCAGTGCTTCCAGGACGACCTGATGCGGCCCTCGCCGATCAGCCCGCCGGGCATCGCGCTCTACCTGTCGAACCTGACCGTGCCGGCGACCGGCAACGCGCCCTCGGCGATCGGGCAGGAGGTGCGCGAGGTGCCTTACGGCACCCGCTACATGCAGGCGGTGGTCGACGCCAACTGTGTCGGCGGGGCGCGCGCGTCCTCGGCGGCTCGGTCGGCCGCACTCTTCACCCGCAACCCGGTGACCGGCGTGTCGGTGGTGATCGAACGGTCGGTGGAGGAGATGCGCGCCCGTGCCGACCGCGACGATTACGATCCCTATCTTCTGCCTGGCGATGCCATCGCCTGCTACGACAGCGGCGTGACCAACCTGACCGAGGTCGCGCGGGTCGTGGGCATCGTCGGTGCAGCGGGCCTGGTGGTGCGCTGAGCGCTGCCGCTCAGGCCCCGTCGCGCCAGCGCGCCAAGGCTGTCGAGGTCCCGGCCCAGAGCGTCGACAGCTCCGCCCGCTGAAGCGGATCCAGCGGCTCGCCGCGCTTCAGCGCCGTCTCGATGTCCGCCAGCGCACGGTGCAGGGCGCGCAAGCCCAGCGTCGCGCAGGAGCCGGCGGCGCGGTGCACATCCTCGCGCAGCGCGGCCTGGTCCGGACCGTCGGACGCGGCCACGGCGGCGACGGTCGCGTCGATCTCTTCCATCGCGCGGGCCAGCAGGCCTTCGCGCGCGCCCTCGGGCAGATCGGTCCAGACCGATTGCAGATGCGCCTCGTCGACCAGAGGGTCGGTGCGGTCCGTGCGGGGCACCGCAGGGCCGACATCCGGACCCGTCCCAATGGCGGCGGCCAGTGTCCGCGCGAGCACGTCGCGGTCGATGGGCTTGTTCACCACGTCGGTCATGCCGGCGGCGTGGAAGCCGGCGATCTCCTCGGGCAGGGCATGTGCGGTGACAGCGAGGATCGGTACGTCGCGGCAAGGGCCGGCCCCGTCGCGGATGACGCGCGCTGCCTCCAGCCCGTCCATGACGGGCATCGAGACGTCCATCAGGATGGCGTCGAAGCGCCGCGTGGCGGCCCGGTGGACACCGGCGCGGCCGTCCTCGGCCTCCGTCACCTTATGTCCGTCCGCCTCGAGCATCTCGCGCGCGACGGCGCGGTTGATCGGGTTGTCCTCCACCAGCAACAGGTCGAGCGGGGAGGCCGGCCGCGCCGGGCCGGCGGCATCCGCATGCTCACCTGCGGCATCGGCGTCGCCGCAAAGGAGCGGTACGCGCAGCCAGAACAGGCTTCCTTCGCCCGGTTCGCTTTCGGCGCCGATGTCTCCGCCCATCAGCCGGGCGAGCCGCCGCGCGATCCCGAGTCCGAGCCCGGTGCCGCCGGCGGCGCGGGCATAGGACGAATCGAGCGTCTCGAAATCGAGGAAGATCCGTTCGACGTCCTCTTCCGCGATACCGATGCCGGTGTCGATAACGCGGAACTCCACCATGTCGCCATCGCCCAGCGCCTCGACCTCGATCGTGACCTCGCCGCCGCGCGTGAACTTCACCGCATTGCCCGCGAGGTTGAGAAGTACCTGCCGAAGTCGCCTGGCGTCGCCGGTGCAGCCATCGTGCGGGGGACCGATCCATTCCCATGCCAGGGTGTCGCCGTTCGCCGCGGCGAGGGGCGCGATGGTCTCGACCACGCCGTCCAGCAACCGTTCCACGGAGAGCGGGCGGCGCTCCGCCTCCATCTTGCCGGCCTCGTACTTGGACAGGTCCAGCACGTCGTTGACGAGACCCAGCAGCATCCGGCCGGAGCTTTGCATCCGGTCCAGAAGCTCGCTTTGCCGCTCCGTCGTCGCATGATCGCGCATCAACTGCATGGAACCGAGCAGCCCGTTCAGCGGCGTGCGCATCTCGTGACTCATCACCGCGAGAAACTCGGCTTTGGCGCGCTCTCCGGCGAGGGCCCGGTCGCGCGCCTCGGTCAGGCCCTGTTCGGCCGCCTTGCGGCGCGAGATGTCGCGAATATAGGCGATGTGGACCGGCGCGCCCTCGGTGTCCGCGCGGCCGACCGAGATCTCGGCGGGGAAGGTGCGGCCCACCATGTCGCGGGCCGGCGATTCGAAACGGCGCGATTGCGGCGGCACCGACCGGGCGGCATCGCCGGTCAGGAACCCGAACGGTCCGTCGCGCAGAGCCTCTTGCGCCTCTGGCGGGAACAGGCTGGTGATCTGAAGCCCGATACCCTCTTCCGGACCGAGCCCGAAGATCGCGCGGCCGGCCATGTTCACTTCCTCGATCATCCCTTCGCCGTCGAGCACGAAAATACCGTCGAGCGAGGTTTCGACGATCGCGCGGGTGCGCACTGCGCCCCGCGTGACATCGCGCTCCCGGTCCTCGGCAAGGTTCACGAGCCGGTAGAGAAAGACCGCGAGGAAGACGAGCCCGGCAAAGAGCGCCGCGAGCACGAGCCCGAGAAGGCCGAGCACCCGAAC
The DNA here is from genome assembly GCF_900112685.1 of Roseivivax sediminis. Lineage (GTDB taxonomy): Bacteria > Pseudomonadota > Alphaproteobacteria > Rhodobacterales > Rhodobacteraceae > Roseivivax > Roseivivax sediminis. Next base: position 186,279 of record NZ_FOMS01000005.1, on the reverse strand, counting down.
CAGTTCCGTGCGCCGGTCGTCCGCCACCTCCGCGAAGGCGGAGAGTCCCTCCAGCGTCAGTGCGCGCAACGGTTCCTGCGCGGCCAGCGCGTCCTGCTTCAGCTCGTCGAGCCCGGCGCGCAGCCTCTCATCTGAACCGTCGATCAGCGGCACCGCGCCGTCGAGGAATTCAAAGACCCGGGTGCGAGGGCCTTCGTAGTCGGGCACGTCGCGCAGGGCCCGGAAGGCCTCGGCTTCCGACAGCGTGTTCAAGCGGCTGTAGAAAATGTCGAAGCTGCGCCGCACCCGGGCGAGGGCGCCGGGCTCGGGGTCGCGCTGGGCCTCGGCGAGGGACAGCCGGAAGCGCAGGTATTCCACCTCGGTCTGCGCGAGGGTCCATTGCAGGTTGTCGGAATTGGCCGTCGAGAAGGCCTCGATCTGGCGGTCCAGCAGTACCCCGATGCCGATGACGAGGCCGGCGCAGACCAGTAGTGCGGCGATGGCGGGGGCCATGCGCGTGCGCCGCCAGTGCGGGTAGCGCTCTGTCCCCTGGGGGGAATCGGCGGTCGTGTCGTCGCGCATTGCGCGACCCGGTTACTCGGTCACGACGATGCGGTCCAGTTGCCAGATGCTGCGCGAATAGGTCACCTCGGACTGGAACTCGGGCTCGGAATCGTATGGGTACACGATCCAGAGCGGCCCCTTGTCGCGCACCGACATCGGCTCGCCGTTGTTCAGGTAGGCGACGACGGGGCCCTCGCGCTCCCAGTCGGCGCGCGGGATCTCGACGGCGTAGTCGTTGATCGCGGTGGCCTGGATCGCGCTGCCCTCGGCGCAGGCGGCCGACAGGATCTCGCCCAGAGGTACGCCGGTGAAGCTCTGCACGCCGTCGGTCCAGATCGTCTCGGTCTCGATCGTCACGGGATTCATCGACTCGAGCATGGCCCGGTCGAAGACCGCCGAGTCGCCGTCGTTGGTGCAGCCGATCTCTCCGCTCACGGTCAGCAGCGGGTCGGCGTCGGGCGCCGGCAGATCCTGTGCCAGGGCGGCGGGCGCGGCGAAGAGGAGGGTCAGGGCAAGGCGAATCGGGGTCATGGGCTCGGGCTTCTCATCAGGCGTTGGCAGGGGTTTCATGGCACAATCGGGACGTGTTTCGCAGATGGGTATCCGGAGGGTCGGACCTATCCGTTCGGGTAGGCGGCCCGTCCAGGAGGGGGTCAATACGCGCCGCGCCCGCCGATGACGGCCCGGAATGTCAGTGCGATCAACACCAGGTCGAGAAGGACGGAACGCGAGCGGGCATAGGCGAGATCCATGTCGATCATCTTGTCGAAGCCGATCTCGGCCCGGCCGGAGACCTGCCAGATGCCGGTGAGCCCCGGCTTGACGGCCAGGCGGCCGAGCGCCCGCGCGGGATAGGCCTCTACCTCCTGCGGCAGGGCCGGGCGCGGACCGACGATCGACATCTCGCCGCGCACGATGTTGAGGATCTGCGGCAGTTCGTCGATCGAGAACCGGCGCAGCAGCCGGCCGATCCGCGTCACCCGCGGATCGTTGCGCGACTTGAAGCACACGCCGGCGCGGTCGGATTGGGCCAGCAGCGCGGCGCGCCGTGCCTCTGCGTCCACGTGCATGGACCGGAATTTGTAGAGCCGGAAGGGCACGCCGTCCTTGCCGATCCGCGTCTGGCAGAACAGGACCGGGCCGCGGCTGTCGATCCGGATCGCCGCGGCGAGAAGCAGGGCGACCGGCAACAGCAGCAGAAGCGCGCCGCCGGCGAGCGTCAGGTCGAGCGCCCGGCGCGTCGCCGCGACACGGTCGAGTTCGGCGATAGCGGCCCGGGCGGCCCGCGCCAGGAAGGTCGCGTTGCCGACCAGGTAGCGGCCAGCCATGCGCCGCGGCTCCATCGCCAGGCGCCAGGCCCATTCGGCGCGCGCGCGCCGCACGATCTGCGGCGCCCGCGCCACGCGGCCCGCCAGGAAATCGAACAGGGCGCCGACCCCCATGGTGATCCGGGCGCCCAGCCGGCGGGCGTTGTCGGCCAGCCAGCGGTCCTGCATCGGCACGCCGAGCGCGACGAGCAGGATGTCGGGCCGCGCCGCGTTGATCGCGGCGATGGCGGCGGCGGAGTCGGCCAGGCCCTCGTACCCGTCCCGCGTGCCGACGACGCGCAGCCCTGGGTGGTCGAGGCAGAGCCGCCGCGCCGCCGCGTCGGCCACGCCAGGCCGGCCACCCAGCAGGTAGACGCTCAGCCCGCGTGCGGCGGCCCGTGCCATCAGCTTCGGCGTGAAATCGGTCCCGTTCAGATTCTCCGTGATGTTGTCGCCTGTGAGGCGAGCGGCGATCTCCACGCCGACACCGTCCGGCAGCACCATGTCGGCGGTGGCGAGCGCGTCGTGATAGGCCGCGTCCCGCGCCGCGACATTGGCGCAATGGGCATTGAGAAAGGCGACCCGCGCCCGGGCACCCGGTTGCATCAGGCGGTCGAGCACGGCCGCGGCCGGCGCCGACACGACGTCGAGGCCGAAAAGAGGCAGGGTCCGTAGCGCCCGCGGCGCCGGTGCGGCGGCGGCGGTCGGGGCAGGGTGGACCGGCTGGCCGGCGGTGATCGGGTAGGCGTAGCTCATCGGGGCGTCTCCTGGCGCAAAGGGCTGTCGTTGCACCGGATTTGCCCCGCCTGGCCTGTGCCGCGCCACGTCCCGCCCGGCGAGCGCGCGCGCCCCGCCGGGTGAGCGGCTGCCCGTCCGGCGGGGCGGCCCGCCGCCGCGGGAGAGGTGTCCGCCCCGATGGGGACACCGGTCCGGGGAGAACGGGGCGCGCCATGGCCCGAACGGCGCGCGCCCCTGTCCGAACGGGCACCGCGACCTGTCCGTGCGACGGATGGACATCACGCGCGGATGCCCTTCTCTCGCCACGTTCACGGTGTTGACTTGACACAACGACAAGGCGAGGCGATGGACCGAGATGCAGACCAACCGTTTGGAAACAGCGCCCTTGCGCGCAGAAGGATCGCGGCAGACGGCCCCCGAGGGGCCGGCGCGGCGACTTGCGGCGGCCGGAGGACAGAGCTTGCGTATCCTGATTGCCGATGACCACGACCTCGTTCGCGATACGGTCGTTCTGTATCTCGAGAACGAGGGCGGCATCACGACGGAGACCGCGGCCGACCTCGGCGGCGCCCTGCGACTGATCGAGGCGGGCACGCCTTTCGATCTCGTCCTTCTCGACTTCTCGATGCCCGGCATGGACGGGCTCGAGGGGCTGCGCAAGGTGATGGCCCTGCCGGGCCGCCACCGCGTCGCGCTGATCTCGGGGACCGCGAACCGCGAGGTCGCGGAGGAGGCGCTCGCGGTCGGCGCGGCCGGGTTCCTGCCCAAGACCCTGCCGGCGCGGAGTCTTGTGAACGCGGTGCGTTTCATGGCGATGGGCGAGCAATACGCGCCGCTGGACTTCATGCGCGCGCGCGAACCGGACGCGCCCGAGAACGCCCTGGCCAAGACGCTCTCGCGGCGCGAGCTCGAAGTGCTCGAAGGCCTCACGCTCGGCAAGTCGAACAAGGAGATCGCCCGCGATCTCGACATCCGCGAGCCGACGGTGAAGCTGCACGTCAAGACGCTCTATCGCAAGATCGGCGCGTCCAACCGCACCCAGGCGGCGATCATCGCCAAGGAAGCCGGCCTCTTCTGATCCCTGCAACCTCTCGGCGCGGCTGACGGTCCCGGTCCGGGCCGCGCGATCTCTCTCCACAGCGCGCCCGCCCCTGCTTCTTTGGGCCGCAAATACTCCGGGGAGCGCGAGGGGCCGGCCCCTCGCTCCTGCCGTCTCCACCCGCGGAACTGCTCGGACGACGCGCCGGGCCCTCCGCATCCTATCCGCCCGGATAGCCCCACTCTCCGAACCCTCCCCACGGGTATCCGCCGGCCTCCGCGCGGGCCGCACTCTTCGCGGCTATGACGGACCGCGAAGGAGACCCGCCATGATCCCAATCCCGCGCCTTGTCCGCCTGCCGTTCCGCCAGCTGTCCGCCCTGCGCCTACTGCGGGGGGGCCGCGTGGCCGATCTCGGCCGCATGCCCCGTTATGCCGGGCTCTTCGCGATCGGTGCGGTCTGCATCTGGACGCCGATCATGAGTTACCTGGAGACCGCGCCGCTGCGCTACACCTCCGGGCTGTCGCTGATCCTGCCGGGTGCGGGTGCCTCGGCCTCGGTCAACCTCGACCGGATCGGGCAGGCCTCGTCGTTTTCCAATTCGCCCTATGCCAATTCCTCCGTCAGCCCGACGGAGACCTACAAGCGCCTGATCGGGGCAGAGCGGATCCTCGGCGCCGCGGCGGAAACGCTGGACATGCACCCGCGCGATTTCGGCCAGCCGCGGGTGGAACTGGTCGATCAGACCGGGCTCATCCATGTCAGCATGGTCGGCAACTCGCCCGAGGATGCCAAGGCGCGAGGCGATGCGCTCCTCTCCGCCTTCTTCTCGGAGATCGAGGCGCTGCGCGCCGACGAGGCGTCGATCCGCGAGACCGGCGCCGGCGAGGCGATCGAGGAATACCGCCAGTCGGTGCTCGCCACCCGGGAGGAGATCGCGCGCCTCCAGCGCGAAACGGGCCTCATCTCCGCCGAGCAGTTCGACACGCTGGTGGCCGAGACCGACGCGCTGCGCGAGCGTGTCTCGGACCTGACCGCGACGCTCGACGAGAAGACCGAGGCGGTGACGGCGCTCCAGCAGGCGCTCGGCACCACGCCGCCGCTCGCGGCCGCGGCCCTGCGGCTTCACGCCGACACCGAGTTCGGCGCGCTGGCCGCGGCGATGTCGGAGCAGGCGGCGCTTCTCAGCGAGGCGCGCGGCCGGTTCGGGGAAAACCATCCGAAGGTGCGCGCCGCGCGCACCGCCCATGCCGCCGCCGCATCCGAGGCCACCGTCCGCGCCGCCCGCCTGACCGGCCTGTCGGGCGACGCGCTGGACGGGCTCGACCTCAGCCATGTGGGCAGCCGTGCCGACCTTCTGTCCAAGCTCGTCACGCTCGAGGCCGAGCGCGCCGGCCTCGCCGCAGAACACGCCGCCATGACCACCCGTCTTGACGCCGCCGAGGCGCAGCGCATCGCGCTTCTGGAGCCTGCGGCGCGGCTCGAGGATCTCAGCCGCGATTTCGAGGTGGCCGAGGCCGTCTTCGCCTCTGCCATGGCGCGCAGCCAGACCACCAAGACGGACCTGTATGCTTCCTATCCGCTGGTGCAGGTGCTGGAAGATCCGGCGCTGCCGACCGAGCCGTCCTCGCCCAAGCGCAAGCTGGCGCTCGCGGCCGGCATCGCCGCGACGATGTTCTTCTTCATGGGCCTGATGCTGGGCTGGCTGCGCCGTCCGCTGATCGACCGTCTGCTGACCACCGGCGAGCCCCGCGCAACCCCCGCCATGGTGCCGGCCGAATGACCGCGCTTCCGCAGAACCCGGCCGAGGCGATGGTGAACAAGGCGCTGCGCCTGACCTGGCCGTTCTACTTCATCGGCGCGCTCTACGTCGTCGGGCCGGTGCTGGCGTGGCTCCTGGGCGGGCTGGCGGCGCTGTCGCTCTATCTCGGGCCGGCGATCCGTGCGGATCTTCGGGCGCGCGGGCCGGTGCCGCCGGTCGTGTGGTGCTGGTTTCTCGGCATGTTCGTGATGCTGGTGGCGCTCTGGGTCGGGCACGTGGACTGGGGCCTCGGGCTGAAGCAGACAATCAAGTCGTCGATCGGCTGGGCCAAGGGCTGGGCGCTTCTGGCGCTGTTTCCCCTCGCGGGTGCGGTGCTGCCGATCCGGCGCGAGGTGCTGGTGCGCGGGCAATGCGTCGTGGGGCTCTGGACGCTCGCGCTTCTGCCGATCCTCTTCGCGGCGCCTTATGTCGGCCTGCCGGAGCGGATCTTCACCTCGCCGCTCAAGGCCATCGGCGGGCCGGGGCCGGAGTATTTCTCGGTCTACTTCTTCACCTGGGATCCGGGCAGCTGGACGCCGCGCTGGCAGTTCTATGCGCCGTGGTCGCCCTTTGCCGCGCTTCTCGGCGTGATCCAGGTCTGTTTCGCGCTGGAGGAAAAGAACATCCGCTGGAAGAGCATCGGCATTGCCGCCGGCGTCGCGATGATCCTTCTGTCGAAATCGCGCATGGGGCTGGTCGGCCTCGTGGCCTGCACCACGGGGCCGCGGCTGATGCCGCTGATCCTGCGGGGCTGGGCGTGGCAGATGCTCGCCGCCGCGGCGGCGTCGCTCGCCGTGGTCGGCACCGCGCTGGTGCAAGCGATCAAGGACGGCATCGCCGCGTTCAAGGGCGCGCGGGCGGATTCGACCCGCGTGCGCGAGACGCTGCAGCGCATCGCCGGCGAGCGCTGGCAGAACGAGGCGTTCTGGTTCGGCCACGGCACCGTGCATCCCGGTGCGCATGTCGTCGAATACATGCCCATCGGCAGCCATCACACCTGGTGGGGGCTGCTCTTCGTGAAGGGCCTCGTCGGCCTCCTGGCGCTGCTGGTGCCGCTCCTGTGGCAGACGCTTCTGGCGCTGACGGACGCGGCACGAGGGCCGCGCGGGGCGCTGCCGCTGTCCATCGTGATGACCATTGTGCTTCTGAGCTTCGGCGAGAATCTGGAGATCGAGGCCTACATGCTCTGGCCGGGGCTCATCGTCCTCGGCATCCACGCGGCGGAGCTGCACGCCGAACGCAAGTCGGCGCCGGACACGGTGCCGCAGGCGGCCTAAACCATCAGCCCCCGACCGTCGCCGAGGGTGGAGCAGTCATCGCCTAAGACGCGCGTTACGGAATGATCCGCGAGTATTTCGTGCCTTCGACGGTCGCACCCGCGCGCAGGCCGGATTGCCCGAAGATCACCGCGATCACCGGAGAAGTGGAGGTCAGAGTCTCCGCCGTCAGCGTCTCGCCGCCCTCGGGGATCGCGTATTCCACGTTCGCGCCTGCGGTCCAGCCGGGCGAGCGGCGGAAGTTCTGCAGCGCATCCTCGGTCATGAAGAACAGCACATGGGCGTATTGTTGCGCGCCGATCTGCAGCCCGGCCGAGGCCCGGGTGGTCGAGTAGTAGTCCACCGTCGCGTCGTTCACCCGCAGTGCGCCGCGCCCGTAGGCGCCGCCGAGGCCGAGCCCGGCCTCGGTCACCAGCGGCATCACCAGGATGCCGCTGGCCTTCTCGCGCAGCTGCGTGGTGCCGGGATATTGCTGATAGAGCGCCCGAAGTGTCGCATCGACCCGCGCGTCGATACGCTCCGGACCGCGGCTGCCCACCGCGTTGTTGCAGGCCGCAAGGCCGACCGCGCCCAGCCCGAGCAGGAGCCCGCGTCGTGTGAAATCCATCATGATACCGCTCTTTTCTGCCTGAAATGTCTCGGGTCCGGCCATTCCTTGCCGGTTGAGTAGCAAACTACCCGCTCCTCGGCGAATTGTCACCGTCAAGCCGCCGCAATGAGCAGATCGCCGCTATGCGTTTAGCAGGCGTGCGGCTTCTGGCGCGAAATATGTCAGCACGCCATCGCAGCCGGCGCGTTTGAAGGCCATCAGGCTTTCCATCATCACCCGCTCGCCATCGAGCCAGCCATTGCGCGCCGCGCCGGCCAGCATCGCGTATTCGCCCGACACCTGGTAGGCATAGGTCGGGGCGCCGAAGGCGTCCTTGGCGCGGCGGCAGATGTCGAGATAGGGCATCCCAGGCTTGACCATCACCATGTCCGCGCCTTCCGACAGATCGCGCGCGACGAGCCGCATCGCCTCGTCGCCGTTCGCCGGGTTCATCTGGTAGGTCGTCTTGTCGCCCTTGAGCGCGCCGGACGCCCCGACCGCATCCCGAAACGGCCCGTAGAAGGCCGAGGCGTATTTGGCCGCGTAGCTCAGCAGCGCGACATTGTGGTGACCTTCGGCCTCCAGCGCGGCGCGCAGCGCGCCGATGCGGCCGTCCATCATGTCCGAGGGTCCGATGATGTCGGCGCCCGCAGCCGCCTGGCTCAGCGCCTGTTTTACCAGCGCCTCCACCGTCTCGTCGTTGACGACGTAGCCGTCGCTGTCGCGCACGAAGCCGTCCTGACCGTCGATGTTGTAGGGGTCGAGCGCGACGTCGGTCATCACGGCGATCTCCGGCACCGCGTCCTTGATCGCGCGGGTCGCGCGGTTCGACAGGTTCTCGGGGTTCCAGGCCTCCGCGCAATCCTTCGTCTTGAGCGAGGGATCGGTGTAGGGAAACAGGCAGATCGCCGGGATGCCCAGATCGCTTGCCTCGCGCGCGGCCTCGACGACGCGGTCGACCGACCGGCGGTGGACACCCGGCATCGAGGGGATCTCCTCCATCACGTCCGTGCCGTCCCGCACGAACACCGGCCAGATGAAATCCGCCGGAGACAGCGCATTTTCCTGTGTCAGCGCGCGCAGCGCGGGCGTCGCGCGGGTGCGGCGGAATCGGGTGGCGGGGAAGGGGGCCTGAACGGGCTGCATCGGTGTGAACCTCCTGGACGTCGCGCCCGTCTGCCATGCACCGGGGCGCCCGGCGAAGTCCAGCCCGGTGGCGGTGAGCGTGCCTTGGATACCTACGGTGCGGCTCAATTCGCCGGAGCGCCGCGCTCGTTCCTTGTCTTTGCCCGCCGCTTCCGCCAAGTCTCCGCAGACACGGTTTGTTCCCGCTGCCTCCGCGGGGATGATACCGACCATCTGGACGAGGGCGCGCGTGGACTGGCATCAGACCGTTTTCGAAGTGATCGACATGCGGTCGTTCTCGAACCTGTGGTTCTGGATCGCGCTGGCGGTCATGTGGTCGACGGCGAGCCACTGGGTCCTCGGCGTGCCCTTCGACATGGTCAGCCGCGCCGCCCGCCTTGGCGGGCAGGCCGAGACGGACTTCGAGGACATGGTGCGCATCAACGTGAACCGCCTTCTGCTGATCGCGGAAGAGGCCGGGCTGATCCTTGTCTCCATAGGCTCTTTCGGGCTCACCGCGCTGGCGGTGCTCGGCTTCGGCTTCGGGCTGGAGTTCGCGCAGGCGCTGTTCCTGCTTGGCCTGCCGATGACGTTCGTCGGCCTTTTGTCGGTGCGGACCGCGGCACAGATCCGGCGCCGGGGCCTTAGCGGCGCGGAGCTGCGGCGGCGCCTCGGGCGGCACCGCGTGGCAGTGCAGGCGATCGGCGTCCTGTCCGTTCTGGTCACGACCATGTGGGGGATGTACATGAACCTTGCCGTCGGGCCCTTCGGCAGTTGACGGCGCGAAGGCCATGGCCCATTTGACCCGGGACATGGCAGTCTCGACCCCCCAGAAAACCCACGTCACCAACGGCGGCGCGCCCGAGGGATTCGATGCAACGCTCGTCCTGGGGGAGGCCTCCGCCGGACCGGTGATCCATTTGGCGCGCGACGACAAGCGTCTTGCGCAGATGCAGGACGCGCTGGCGTTCTTCGCGCCCGACATGCCGGTTTTCACCTTCCCCGGCTGGGACTGCCTGCCCTACGACCGGGTCTCGCCCAACGCGGACATCTCGGCCGCGCGCATGGCGACGCTCGCGGCGCTCGTTCACGGGATGCCCGAGCGCTTCGTGCTGCTGACCACGCTCAACGCCGCGACGCAGCGGGTGCCCGCGCGCGAGGTCCTGCGCGAGGCCGCCTTCGTTGCCGAGGTCGGGCGCCGCATCGACGAGGACGCGCTGCGCGGCTTTCTCGTGCGCATGGGGTTCAGCCAGGCGCCCACGGTGATGGAGCCGGGCGATTACGCGATCCGCGGCGGCATCATCGACGTCTATCCGCCGGGCGAGGGCGGGCCGGTGCGGCTCGACCTCTTCGGCGATGTCCTGGACGGCGCGAGGCGCTTCGATCCCGCCTCCCAGCGTACGACCGACAAGCTGGAGCGCGTCGAACTCGCGCCGGTCTCCGAGGTGATCCTCGACGAGGAGGCGATCCGCCGCTTCCGCCAGAACTACCGGATCGAGTTCGGCGCCGCCGGCTCGGACGATCCGCTCTACGAGGCGGTGAGCGCGGGCCGCAAGCACCAGGGCATGGAGCACTGGCTGCCGTTTTTCCACGAACGGCTGGAGACGCTGTTCGACTACCTGCCCGGCGCGACCGTCACCGCAGACGAACAGACGCGCCCGCAGCACATCGCGCGGTGGGAGGCGATCGTCGACCAGTACGAGACACGCCGGCACGCCATGGCCGACAAGCGGTCCGACACGGTCTACAAGCCGTGCCCGCCCCAGCAGCTCTATCTGGACGAGGCCGCCTGGGACGCCGTCGCCGCGGATCGGCGCGTGGTGCGCTTCCATCCGCTGGAGCAGGCCAGCGGCCCCGGCGTCGCGGATGCCGGCGGGCGCATCGGCAAGAATTTCTCGCTGGAGCGTCAACAGGAAAACGTAAACCTTTTCGAAGCTTTGGCAAACCACGTTAATGCAAAGCTCGAAGCCGGACCGGTGGTCATCGCATCCTATTCGGAGGGCGCGCGCGAGCGCCTGGAAGGGCTGATCGAGGACGAGGGCCTGTCCGGGACGATCCCGATCTCGGACGGCACGCGGATCGGCAAGCGCGGCGTGCACCTCGCCGTCTGGGCGCTGGAGCACGGCTTCGAAGGGCCGTGGGGCGACCGGCGGATCACCGTCATCTCCGAACAGGACGTGCTGGGCGACAGGCTCATCCGCCAGCCGAGAAAACGCAAGCGGGCCGAGAACTTCCTGACCGAAATTCAGGCGCTCACGCCCGGCGATCTTGTGGTCCATGTCGATCACGGCATCGGACGCTTCACGGGCATGGAGGTGGTACAGGCCGCAGGGGCCGCGCATGAATGCCTCGTACTGGAATACGCCGAGGGTGCACGGCTTTTCCTGCCGGTGGAGAACATCGAGCTTCTGTCCAAGTACGGGCACGAGGAAGGGCTTCTCGACAAGCTCGGCGGTGGCGCCTGGCAAGCCAAGAAGGCCCGCCTGAAGGAACGCATCCGCGAGATGGCCGACCGGCTGATCCGCATCGCGGCGGAGCGTGCGCTGCGCAAGGCGCCGATCCTCGATCCGCCGCCCGGCGCGTGGGACGCCTTTGCGGCCCGTTTCCCCTATGAAGAGACGGACGATCAGCTCAGCGCCATCGAGGACGTGATGGCTGACCTGACCGCCGGCAATCCGATGGACCGGCTGATCGTCGGCGACGTGGGTTTCGGCAAGACCGAGGTCGCCATGCGGGCGGCCTTCGTTGCGGCGATGTCCGGCGTGCAGGTCGCGGTGATCGCGCCCACCACGCTGCTCGCCCGGCAGCATCTGGCGTCCTTCAAGGAGCGGTTCCGCGGCTTTCCGCTTGAGGTCCACGGCCTGTCGCGCTTCATCGGCCAGAAGGAATCGCATGCGACCCGCGAGGGGCTGTCCAAGGGCACCGTCGACATCGTCGTCGGCACCCATGCGCTTTTGTCCAAGGGCACGCGGTTCCAGAACCTGGGCCTTCTGATCGTCGACGAGGAGCAGCATTTCGGCGTGACCCACAAGGAGCGGCTGAAGGCGCTGCGCTCGGATGTGCACGTGCTGACGCTGACGGCGACGCCCATTCCGCGCACGCTGCAGATGTCGCTGACCGGGGTGCGCGATCTGTCGATCATCGGCACGCCGCCGGTCGACCGCCTCTCCATCCGGACCTACGTGTCGGAATTCGACCCGGTGACGATCCGCGAGGCGCTGTTGCGCGAGCATTACCGCGGCGGGCAGAGCTTCTATGTCTGTCCGCGCATCGCGGACCTACCGGAGATCGAGGAATTCCTGAAGGAGCAGCTGCCGGAGCTGAGCTACGTCGTGGCGCACGGCCAGATGGCGGCCGGTGAGCTCGACGACAAGATGAACGCCTTCTACGACGGCAAGTTCGACGTGCTGCTGGCGACGACCATCGTGGAATCCGGCCTCGATATCCCGACGGCGAACACGATGGTTGTGCATCGCGCGGACATGTTCGGGCTCTCGCAACTGTACCAGATCCGCGGTCGGGTGGGCCGCTCCAAGACGCGCGCCTATGCGTATCTCACGACCAAGCCGCGCGCCAGGCTGACGCCGACGGCGGAGAAGCGGCTGCGCGTGCTGGGCTCGCTCGACACGCTGGGGGCGGGGTTCGCGCTCGCGTCGCAGGACCTCGACATCCGCGGGGCCGGCAATCTTCTGGGCGAGGAACAGTCCGGCCAGATGAACGAGGTCGGCTACGAATTGTACCAGTCGATGCTGGAAGAGGCGATCGCCAAGATCCGCTCGGGCGAGGCCGAGGGCATCCAGGAGGTCGGCGACGACCAGTGGGCGCCGCAGATCAACCTTGGCGTTCCGGTGCTGATCCCCGAGGAATACGTGCCCGACCTCGACGTGCGGCTGGGGCTTTACAGGCGTCTGTCGGAGCTGACGACGAAGGTGGAGCTCGAGGGCTTCGCGGCGGAGCTGATCGACCGGTTCGGCACGCTGCCGAAAGAGGTGAACACGCTGCTGCTGGTGGTGCGGATCAAGGCGATGTGCAAGCGCGCCGGGATCTCCAAGCTCGACGGTGGGCCGAAGGGCGCGACGATCCAGTTCCACAACGACAAGTTCGCCTCCCCCCAGGGGTTGGTGGAGTTCATCAAGGCGCAGGACGGGCTCGCCAAGGTGCGCGACAACAAGATCGTCGTGCGCCGCGACTGGACCCGCGACAAGGACAAGATCCAGGGCGCCTTCGCGATCGCCCGCGACCTTGCCGAGAAGGTGAAGGCCGAGAAAAAGAAGGCGAAGGCGGAGGCCTGATCCGGCGGGGCGCGCGGTGCGCGCACACGATGTTTGGGGGCGGAGCCCCCAAGCCCCGCCCGGCGGGGGCGCTGCCCCCGCACCCCCGGAGTATTTTTCGGCCCAAAGAAGCAGGGGCGCGGTTCTAGTTCGGTGGGGCGGAAAGACTCGCCCGGCGCCGGAAAAAGATTAAGTTCAGATAATCTCATGTGTGCGCACATGGTTCGATGCGCTTTTTCGCTTTGGTTTTCATGGCCTTGCTCGGGACCTTCGCGGCGACAGCCGATGCGGCCGAGGTTTCGACCGAAATTCCCGATCTTCTGAAGCCGTACCTCGTGGCGCAGGCGTTCGACTGCAGCGATGTCAGCTGCAAACGCCTGCGGTCCTGCGAGGAAGCCTGCTTCAAGCTTCTGCAACGCGGCCAGCGGGTGCGCGACGGGGACGATCACGGCATCCCCTGCGAGAACCTTTGCAGTCGGCCCTGCTGAGGTCAGGCGCGGCGCCGGCGGCGACCTCCGGCGCGGCCGCCGGTTGCGGCCTCGCCGGGGACGCGGTTGTGCTGGATCCAGGCGGCGCCCGAAGCGTCGTTGTCGGTCAGGAAGTTGGCGGCGCGGATCGCCGTCATCTCGCCGCCCGGCCGTGCCTCGGTGGAGCCGATGTTGAACAGCCGGCAGAAGGTTTCGTCGTCCATGTCCGGGGGCAGCATCACGCCCGCCGCTTCCACCTCGGCCCGTTTCTCCGCCACTTTCGCGGGGGTCAGGGGCAGCGCGCAGGGATTCATGATCGCCGAGGTCATGCCCGAGGCCATCGCCATCGGCAGGAAGGCGTTGTTGATCCCATGCCGGTTCGGCAGCCCGAAGGAGATGTTGGAGGCGCCGCAGGTGGTGTTCACGCCCAGCTCGTCGCGCAGGCGCCGCACGAGGGCGAAGACCTGCAGGCCCGCGGTCGCCATCGCGCCGATCGGCATGACCAGGGGATCGACCACGATGTCGTGCGCGGGGATGCCGAAATCTGCCGCGCGCTCCACGATCTTTTTCGCGACGGCGAAGCGGACGTCCGGGTCTTCGGAGATGCCGGTGTCGTCGTTGGAGATCGCCACCACCGGCACGTTGTACTTTGCCACCAGCGGCAGCACAAATTCGAGCCGCTCTTCCTCTCCGGTGACGGAGTTCACCAGCGGGCGGCCGTGGCAGGCGTCGAGCCCGGCCTCGAGCGCCGCGGGCACGGAACTGTCGATGCAGAGCGGCACGTCGACCAGGCCCTGCACGAGCTCGATCATGCTCCGCATGAGCGGCGGCTCGGTCTCGTTCGGGTTGGGGTTGGAGTTGTAGACCACGCCGGCGTTCACATCGAGCACCGTGGCGCCGCAGGCGACCTGGGCGATTGCGTCCTTCTCCACGGTGGAGAAATCGCCGGCCTCGAGCTCCGCGGCGAGCTTCTTGCGGCCGGTGGGATTGATGCGCTCGCCGATCACGCAGAACGGCTGGTCGAAGCCGAGGATCGCGGTCTTGGTCGCGGATTGCAGGACGGTGCGGGTCATGGGGCGGCTCCGGTCTGAAGGCGTTGGTCGAGAATCGGCGCGAGGGCGGGATCGGCAAAGTCGGCGATCGAGGCATGGGCGCCGGCCTCGCGAAGCCGGTCGTGCGGCAGGGAGGAGCGCACGCCGATGGTGAACGCGCCGGAAAGCTGCGCGGCGCGCGTGCCGGAGGGGCTGTCCTCGAAGGCGATGGCGTCCTGCGGGCGGGCGCCGAGGAGCGCCATCGCCTCCGTGTAGGGCAGCGGGTCGGGTTTCGGCCGCGCGCATTCGTCGCCGATCACCAGCGTGTCGAACCGGGCGCGCTGGCCGATCGCGCTCAGCATCGCTTCGGCGTTGAGGCGCGGCGCATTGGTTACGACGGCGACGCGCCAGCCTTCGGCCGCCGCACGGTCGAGAAGGGCGGGCAGGCCCGGCATCGGATCGACCTGCGCCGGCAGGCGGTCGCGAAAGCGCGCCTCCTTCTCGTCCGACAGGGCCATCGGGTCCTCGTCCGGGAAATCGCGGGCGAAGGTTTCGGAGTTGTGGCGGCCGTGGATGCTGCTCAGGTAATAGCTTTCGTCGATCCGGCGGCCGCGTTCGGCGTAGAGCTCGATGAAGACCTGCATGTGCAACGCATCCGAATGGAGCAACGTGCCGTCGAGATCAAAGAGAAGCGCGGCCGCCATCGGGGCTAGCGGCGTCGCGCCTGCGCCATCGCGGGCGCGCGCATCTCTGCCAGCCAGTCGGCGGAGGCGGCGATCCCGCCCAGCGGAAAGAGGTGGATGCCGGCGATGTTGCCCGTCGGCCGCTCCGTCACGTGGGCGGCGATCTCGGTCGCGATGTCGGTGGGCGTGAAGGGTTTGACCAGCTTGGTGACGTCGGCGGCGCGGCGTTGCAGCACGCGCAGCGACGGGCCGACGCCGCAGGCCACGGCGAAGCGCACCAGCGTCTGCAGCCTGGCCGGTCCGGCGAGGCCAAGATGGATCGGCAGCGCGATTCCCTCGGCCGAGAGCCGGTCGGCCCAGGCGAAGAGCGGCGCGGATTCGAAGGCGAACTGCGTGGCGATGCCCATATCCGCATCGGTACGCTCCGCGAAGGCCTGTTTCCAGTGCATCGCTTCCATCACGGCGCGGTCGCTGCCGTCGGGGTCGATGTCGCGGTTGCCCTCGGGGTGGCCGGCGACGTGGAGGCGGGTGAAGCCGTGCGCGTCGAAAAGCCCGGTCTCCATCATCTGCATGGAGGAATGGAAGGCGCCGCGCGGCTCGGACACGCCGCCGGCGAGCAGCAGCGCCTCGGTGACCCCGGCCTCGCCCTGGTAGCGGGCGATCCAGTCGGCGAGCATCGCCTTGTCTTCGATGACGCGCGCGGGGAAATGCGGCATCACGGTGTAGCCGCCCTGGGCGAGCCGGGCGGCGGCCGCGACCATCTCCTCGATAGGGGTGCCGTCGATATGGGCGATGTAGACCCGCGTGCCGGTGGGCAGGATCGCGGGCAGGTCGTCCACCTTGGCCAGCGTGCGCGGCATCACCTCGATCGAGGCGGTCGCGGCCAGCGCGGCGACGGAGGCGTCGGGGCGCGCGGCATGGGCGCGCTTGCCGAAGGGCAGGATGGTCATGTCCGGATCTCCGTCGTCAGAGCGTGGCGTGGGCGTGGGCGTGGCCGCCATTATGGGCGAGCGAGATTAACCGCTGATGATCGTACTCGGCGTCGATGCGTGCGGCCTCGGCCGCGGCGTCGCCGGACGCCTCTCCTGCGGGGACCTTGTGCCAGCCTGCGAGATAGGCGTCGGTCCCGGCCGCGCCGGAAGCCATGGCAGCCCGGTCGATGGCCTGCTCGAACCGTTCGGGCAGCGGCATCTTGGCGCCGCGCCGGCCGCCGCCGACGATGACCTGGGCGGGAATATCGCGCCAGTAGACGATGGTCAGCGCTGCCATGGCCGGGTCTCCTCTGCTCCGCTGAGGTCCCTGATAGCGGCCGCGGGGCATCCCCTGCGGTCGGATTTCGACATCCCGGACAGCGTGAGCGACAGATCGCGTCGCATTCGAACGGACACTCCCTAGTGTGTCCCGGAGGCCGCAGATGCGCAAAGAGGGCCCTCCTGGCACGGTGCCGGAGCGTGGCGCTTCGTCCTACGGGATGTCCTGCCATCGGCTTCGCGCGCGGGTCCGGCGGGCCCGGAGGCGACGCGGCGACGGGCGGCGGCACGGAGGCTTGCGCGGGTCCGGCGCGGGGCGTAACGTGAGGCCAAGTTGACATCGGAAAGGCGCATGAACATGGCGCCAGAGCGTCCCACAGGTGCGGGCGCTTTCCCGAAACCGGTCGAGAGCGACGCACCCGCGAAGCCCGATCCAGCCGGCCTCTATGCGGCGGTGGATCTGGGAACAAACAGCTGTCGGATGCTGATTGCCCAACCCAGGGGCAACCAGTTTCACGTGATCGACAGCTTCTCCAAATCCGTGCAGCTGGGCCATGGGCTCGAGCGCACGGGACGGTTGTCGCGCGCGTCCATGGGGCGCACGGTGGCAGCGCTGCGCGTGTGCCAGCAGAAGATCCGGCGCCACGGCGTGACGCGGATGCGGCTGGTGGCCACGGAAGCCTGCCGCCGCGCGCAGAACGCCCGCACCTTCATCCGCCACGTGGAGCGCGAGACCGGCCTCAGGATGGAGATCATCCAGCCCGAGGAGGAGGCTCGGCTGGCCGTGATTTCCTGCGCGCCGCTGGTCTCCACCAAGACCGAACAGCTTCTGGTCGTGGATATCGGCGGCGGTTCGACCGAGCTGGTGTGGATCGACCTGTCGAGCGTGCCGCACCGCGAGCGGCCGAAGGCGATCATGCGGCTGCATGCCGGGTTCCACACGGCAGGCAGCCCGTTTCCTGCTGCCAAGGTGGTGGACTGGATCAGCGTGCCGCTGGGCGTGGCGACGCTGCGCGACCAGTTCTCTGACGTGGAGGACGACGCGGCGCGCTACGCGCTGATGTCGTGGTTCTTCGAGGAGAACCTCGCCGAATTCGCGCCCTACAAGGACGAACAGGAACGCGCCGGTTTCCAGATCGTCGGCACCAGCGGCACGGTAACCACGGTGGCGGCCTCGCATCTGGGACTGAAGCGCTATGACCGCACGAAGGTGGACGGGCTGCGCATGACCTCCGATCAGATCGAGGCGGTGATCCGCAAGTATCTGGAGCTCGGGCCGGTCGGCCGCCGGCGCGATCCGCGCATCGGCCAGGACAGGCAGGCGCTGATCATGTCGGGCGCGGCGATCCTGCAGGCCCTGCTGCGGTGCTGGCCGACGGATCGGCTGTCGGTGGCCGACCGGGGGTTGCGCGAGGGCCTCCTCTACGCGCAGATGTCGGCGGACGGGGTGCTCGAGGACGGACCGTTCTGAGAGTGACGGGCCGGGCGATGCGGGGCGACCGCGTGGGGGCGCTGCCCCCACACCCCCGGGATATTTCAGGGCAGATGAAGCAGGGGCGATGGCGAAGGAACCGGGACGAGGCAAGAGTTCTTCGGGGCGCGGGCAGCGCGACCTGAAGGTCAAGGTGAAGACGGCACGGGGACGCAGGGCGTCCTCGACCCGCTGGCTGCAGCGTCAGCTCAACGATCCGTACGTGAAGCGGGCGCAGGCCGAGGGCTATCGCGGCCGCGCGGCGTTCAAGATCCTCGAGCTCGACGATCGCTTCCGGTTCCTGGTGCCGGGGGCGCGGGTCGTGGACCTCGGCTGCGCGCCGGGCGGCTGGTGCCAGGTGGCGGCGGCGCGGGTCAACGCGCTCGGCGAGCGGTCGGGCCAGCGCGGGCGCGTGCTGGGCGTCGACCTGCAGGAGGTGGACCCGGTCCCGGGGGCCGAGATCCACCAGCACGATTTCATGGAGGATGGCGCCGACGACCGGGTGAAGGACTGGCTCGGCGGGCCGGCGGACGTGGTGATGTCGGACATGGCCGCCTCGTCCTCGGGGCACAAGCAGACCGACCACCTGCGCATCGTGGCGCTGTGCGAGGCGGCGGCGGAGCTGGCCTTCGACGTGCTGGAGGACGGCGGCACCTTCGTCGCCAAGGTGCTGGCGGGCGGTGCGGAAAGCGGTCTGCAGACGCTGCTGAAGCAGCGCTTCGACAATGTCGCCAACGTCAAGCCGCCGGCCTCGCGCGCGGATTCCTCCGAGAAGTTTGTGGTGGCTACGGGCTTCAGGGGCCGCAAGGATCCGGAGGAGGACACGTGAGCGAGGCGTTCGCGTCGTCGCGCGATGCGCGCGCGGGAGGGCGCGGCGGCTGCGGGGCGCTTGCGGCCCGACTGGCCTGCCTCGTCCTCGTGTCCGTTGTTGTCGCCTGCGGCCGGACGACGCCGGACCTGCCCGCGCCGCCGGCACCGCTGAGGCAGAGCGGCGCACCGGTGGGGGCGCAGATCGATGTGACGGCGGCGCGGCTCGAGGGCGAGTGGCAGGTGGTCCGCGGGGCGGGCGTGCCGCCCGGCGCCGCCGTGCGGTTCGCGCCGGGCCGCATGCGTATCGCCGGAACGGACCATGCGGTCGAGGAAGTCGCGCCGGGGCGGTTCACCGTCGCGGGCCGGCCGCTCTGGGTGCATTGGCTGGACGCGGACGGGCGCACCGCGGCGATGGGCGATCCGGGTGGCGCCTGGGTCTTCGTGCTCGACCGGACGGGCCGGCCGGGCGAGCGGCTGGCGGCGGCCGAGGAGATCCTGGACTGGTACGGCTACAACCTGACTGCGCTGTCGCCGCGGTGAGCGCAGGCGGCCAGTTCGCGGGCCAGGGCCGCGCGCACCTGGTCGGCGGCCGGCTGCGCGTCGACGGCGCCGCGAGCGAGGGCGAAGCGCAGATACAGCCCGTCGATCAACGCCGCGAGCCGCATTGCGATGGCGGGCGCCTCGTCCCCGGCAAGCGGGCGCAGATCGTGCAGGAGGTTTGAGCCGAGCCGCCGGTGATAGAGCGCCAGCAATCGCGCGGCCTCCTGTGAGGTCTGGGCCAGAACGTAGAAATTGAGCCAGGCGGCGACCGCGCCGTCGCGGAAATGGCTGTCGGCGAAGCTGGCCTCGATGATCGCGTCGAGGCGCGCGCGCGAACCCTGTGCCGTGTCGAGCGCGTCGCGCACGTCGCGCGCGTAGTCGCGCAGGATCGACCGCATGGTGGCGAGAAACAGCGCCTCCTTGTCGCCGAAATAGTGGAAGGCGAGGCCGGGCGAGACGCCGGCCCTGCGCGCGATCTGCCCCACGGTCACGTTCAGCGTGCCGTGCTGGCCTATCTCGCGGATGGTCGCCGCGATCAGGTCGCGCCGGCGCTGGACCTCTTTTCCCATGCGTGCGGGATCCCTTGCCAAATTGGCGGTTGCGGCGCGGACCATATCGCGGCATTAATTGACCCGTCAATCAACAACGCGCCGCCGGGCGTCGCGAGGCCATGAGCCGCCGCGACCGGACATGCGATGAAAGAGCGCCCGACGCGGCGCCGTGACTGGGGGACGACCCGTGCTGGACTGGCTGACAGACTACAAGATTCCCGTGGGCGACGTGGCGGAAATCGTCTTCGACGGCATCCGCACCCATGCAGGCTGGCTGCTCGACGCGCTCGCGCGCGGGATGGAGGGGCTGATCGACGGCGTGCTCTGGGCGCTGGAAAGCCCGCACCCCTTCGTGATTATCGCCCTATTCATGGCGCTGGCCTACGCGCTGCAGCGCAGCTGGAAGGTGGCCTTGTTCGTGGGTCTGGGCTTTCTGTTCGTGCTCAACCAGGATTACTGGGAAGAGACGCTTGAAAGCCTGACGCTTGTCCTGTCGGCCTGCGTGGTGTGCATGGGGGTGGGCGTGCCCATTGGCATCGCAGCGGCGCACCGCCCGCGCCTCTATACCGTGATCCGGCCGGTGCTGGACCTGATGCAGACGCTGCCGACCTTCGTCTATCTGATTCCGGCCATCGTGTTCTTCGGCATCGGCATGGTGCCGGGCCTTATGGCGACGGTGATCTTCGTGGTGCCGGCCCCGATCCGGCTGACCTATCTCGGCGTCTCCTCCACGCCCGAGCCGTTGCTTGAGGCGGCGCGGGCCTTCGGCGCCACCGACCGGCAAGTGCTGTGGAAGGTGGAACTGCCGAGCGCCTTTCCGCAGATCATGGCGGGGCTCAACCAGACCATCATGCTGTCGCTGTCGATGGTGGTGATCGCCGCGCTCGTCGGGGCGGACGGGCTTGGCGTGCCGGTGGTGCGGGCGCTCAATCAGGTGAACACCTCGCTCGGCTTCGAGAGCGGTTTCGTCATCGTCGTCGTCGCCATCATGCTCGACCGGATGCTGAACGTCGGAGGCCGCAAATGACGCCTGCTGTCAAGATCGACAATGTTTCCATCGTCTTCGGGGAAGAACCTCAAGCGGCCTTGCCGCTGATGGACCAGGGCCAGGGCCGGGCGGAGATCCAGAAGCGCACCGGGCAGGTGCTGGGCGTGCACGATTGCTCCGTCGACGTCGCGCCGGGCGAGATGCTGGTGCTCATGGGGCTGTCGGGGTCGGGCAAGTCGACGCTCCTGCGGGCGATCAACGGGCTCAACCCGGTGGTGCGCGGGTCGGTGACGGTCAGCGACGGGCAGTGGACGTGCAACGTGACCCATGCCTCGGACGGGGACCTGCGGCAGGTGCGGCGCGAATGCGTGGCGATGGTGTTCCAGCAATTCGGGCTTCTTCCCTGGCGCAGCGTGCGCGAGAATGTCGGTCTGGGCCTCGAGCTTGCGGGGGTGGGCAAGGCCGAACGGACCGAACGGGTGGACCGACAGCTCGGGCTCGTCGGCCTCGACGGCTGGGGCGACCGCAAGGTGGGCGAGCTCTCCGGCGGGATGCAGCAGCGCGTCGGCCTTGCGCGCGCTTTCGCGACGGACGCGCCGATCCTCCTGATGGACGAGCCGTTCTCGGCCCTCGATCCGCTGATCCGCACGAAGTTGCAGGACGAGCTGCTGGAACTGCAGCGCGAGATGCAGAAGACCATCGTCTTCGTCAGCCACGACCTCGACGAGGCGTTCAAGCTGGGCAACCGCATCGCCATAATGGAGGGCGGCCGGATCGTGCAATGCGGACGACCGGAAGAGATTTATTCAGATCCGGCAGACGATTACGTGGCGGAGTTCGTGGCGCACATGAACCCGCTCGGGGTGCTTTGTGCGCGTGACGTGATGGAGCCGGCGACCGGCGCCGACACGGACGGGGAACTCGCGCCCGACGTGCCGGTGACCGACGTCATGGCGCGGCTGGCGGAGGGGCCGGAGCGGCTTCGCGTGGTGCGCGACGGCCGCGTCCTCGGCGAGGTGAGCGCCACAGGACTAGTCCGGCGCCTGGCCGCGCCGCGCCGGGGTGGCTGACGACACCTATGGTCGGTCGCTCAGCGCGCGGCGGTGAAGCTGATCGAGACGAGGTCGAACCCCACGCCATCCTGCATCGTCGCCCCGGCGCTGCGCAGGAGCCTTGACGTGTTGAAGTCGAGCATGGCGATTCCGGCCTCGAATATGCCGGTCGGGATGTGGCAAAACGCCATGGCGAAGAGGCCGCCGGCAAGGATCGATCCGCTCGTTCCGCGGTGCCCGCGCCGCAGCAGGCGGGCAAGATGGACGATCACCATGACCGCGCTGACCGCGAGCATTGCGGCGAGGCCGGCCATTACCCAGACCTGCGCATGGGGTGGCAGGGCGCTTGCCTCGATGCTGGCATGCAGGTGGCCTCGGTTCTGCGCCACGGAAACGGCGAGATAGATCCAGGCGAAACCCAGAAGGCCCAAGGCGAAAGGCGAACCCGATTGCGGCGGTGGTGCCGTCCGGCTTCGCCCGTAGCCGGGAGCGACCCGCTGCACACGAGCGGCGAAGTCGGCCTTGGTCTGTTTGCGGATCGCGTGTGTCATGGCGCGCAGGATGCGCAGGGATTGCGGCGTAAAAGCGGAAAGCTCCGGGCCACGAGGGGCAATTTCTTAACCGTTTCTTGGTAAACGCCCGCGCCGACGCTGCGGTGCGAGCGCGGCCGCAGGATCAGGCCAGCGCGTCGAGGATGCGCGCCCAGCTCCGGATTCCGCGGTGAAAGCTGTCGAGATCATATTTCTCGTTCGGCGAATGGATCTGGTCGTCGTCCTTGGCAAAGCCGATCAGCATCGCGTCGGTGTCCAGGACGGACTTGAAATGCCCGGCCACGGGGATGGAGCCGCCGGCTCCGATATACGCGGCCTCCTGAGGCCACTCGGCCGACAGCGCCTGCCGCGCCTGTTCGAAGGCCGGGTGATCGGTCGCCATCACCGAGGCCCCGGACGCGCCGTGGTCTCGGAAGGTCACCTTGCAATCCTCCGGCACCTGATCGCGCACCCAGGCGCGGAAGCTGTCGCGGATCGCCAGCGGGTCCTGGTCGCCCACAAGCCGGAAGCTCACCTTTGCCGAGGCGCGCGAGGGCAGCACGGTCTTGAAGCCGGCGCCGGTATAGCCGCCGAGAATGCCGTTGATCTCGGCGGTCGGACGCGACCAGATCTGTTCAAGCGCGCTGTGCTCGGCCTCCCCGGCGGCGAGGCCGAGCCCGACGCTGCCCAGAAAGCCGGTCGGATCGAACCCGAGCGCGTCCCAGCGCGACCGCAGGCCCGGGTCGAGGTCCGGCACACCGTCGTAGAAACCCGGCACGGTCACCCGGCCGGCGTCGTCGTGCAGGTTGCCGAGGATGCGTGTCAGCACCCGGATCGGGTTCATCGCCGGCCCGCCGAAAAACCCCGAATGCAGGTCGCGGTCGGGGCCGGTGATCTCCACCTCCTCGCCCAGAAGGCCGCGCAGCATGGTCACGATCGCGGGTGTCTCGGTGCCGTAGAGCGTGGTGTCGCAGATCAGCGCGACGTCGGCGCGCAACTCTTCGGCATTCTCCTTTAGGAAAGGCACCAGCGACGGCGAGCCCGACTCTTCCTCGCCCTCGAAGAAGAATGTGATGCGGCAGGGCATGCGGCCGGTCTCCGCGTGCCAGGCGCGGCAGGCCTCCACGAAGGTCATCAGCTGGCCCTTGTCGTCCGAGGAGCCACGGGCACGGATCACGCGGCCGCTTTCCGTGTCTTCCAGCGCCGGGTCGAACGGATCGCGGTCCCAAAGCTCCAGCGGGTCCACCGGCTGCACGTCGTAATGGCCGTAGAACAGCACGTGCGGGCCGTCGCCGGGTACGTGGCCGACGACCATGGGGTGACCGGGCGTGTCGCGCAGCCCCGCCTCCACGCCGATCGTGGCAAGGTCGGCAACCAGCCATTCGGCGGCGCGGCGGCATTCGTCCTTGTAGGCGGGGTCGGTCGAGATCGACGGGATGCGCAACAACTCGAACAGCCGCTCCGTGGCGGCGGGCAGGTCGGCGTCGATCCGGGCAAGGACGGCGTCGAGGGACATCGCGGCACTCCTGATCCTGTGGTCTGGCGGCGACGGTACCAGCGCGCCGGGCGGTGTCCAGCCCGCCTGGACGGCCAAGACCATCGGAGGGGTGGCGCGGCGAAGGCCCGGGATGGTCCCATAACAGCCGGATACCCATGACTCGGGAAAGTTTCCGAAAGGCGCGCAACCGATATGACTTATGTCAAAGCTGCGACTTTCGGTCTTGGGGTAACCGGTTGTTCGGGCGAGCTGTGCTCTATATGCACAGCATACGCGGAATACCGCCCGGGACGTGGGCGGCGCGGGCCGACTCGGCTTCGCGACAGGAAGTGGGAGACGCGGCGTGGACTATAACGCGCAACTGGAACAGGCCATCGACCAACTGCACGAAGAGGGCCGGTACCGGACGTTCATCGATATCGAGCGGCAGCGCGGACATTTCCCCCATGCCACTTGGCGCAAGCCCGACGGGTCGGAAACGCCGATCACCGTCTGGTGCGGCAACGACTACCTGGGGATGGGGCAGCACCCGGCGGTCCTGTCCGCGATGCACGAGGCGGTGGATGCCGCCGGCGCCGGTTCCGGCGGCACGCGCAACATCTCCGGCACCACGGTCTTCCACAAGCGTCTGGAAGCCGAACTGGCCGACCTGCACGGCAAGGAGTCGGCGTTGCTCTTCACTTCGGCGTACATCGCCAACGATGCCACGTTGTCGACCCTGCCGAAGCTGTTTCCGGGCCTCATCATCTATTCCGACGCTCTGAACCACGCCTCGATGATCGAGGGCGTGCGCCGCAACGGCGGCGCCAAGCGGATCTTCCGGCACAACGACGTTGCGCACCTGCGCGAACTGATGGCGGCGGACGATCCGGCCGCGCCGAAGCTGATCGCCTTTGAATCCGTCTATTCCATGGACGGCGATTTCGGCCCGATAGAGGCGATCTGCGATCTGGCCGACGAATTCGGCGCGCTGACCTATATCGACGAGGTGCATGCCGTCGGCATGTACGGCCCGCGCGGCGGCGGCGTGGCCGAGCGGGACCGGCTGCTACACCGGCTCGACATCATCAACGGCACCCTGGCCAAGGCCTACGGCGTGATGGGCGGATACATCGCCGCGTCCGGAAGAATGTGCGATGCAATAAGGTCTTACGCGCCGGGCTTCATTTTCACCACGTCGCTGCCGCCCGCCGTCGCCGCCGGGGCTGCGGCCTCTGTCGCTCATCTCAAGCGCGACCAGGCGCTGCGCGAGCGGCACCAGACCCAGGCGAAGATCCTCAAGACCCGGCTGAAGGGCATGGGCCTGCCGATCATCGACCACGGCAGTCATATCGTGCCGGTCATCGTCGGCGATCCGGTGCACACCAAGGTCCTGTCGGACATGCTCCTCGATCGCTACGGGATCTACGTTCAGCCGATCAACTATCCCACTGTCCCCCGCGGGACGGAGCGTCTGCGCTTCACCCCGTCGCCCGTACACGGCCCGAAAGAACTCGATCATCTCGTTCACGCGATGGATGAACTGTGGTCGCATTGTGCGCTGAATCGCGCTGATCTTTCCGCCTGACACTCAAAGTTGTGTCGAAAGCCTTGTCCTGTGGTACGCTCGCTCCAATAAGAGGGGCGACTCGACTCGTCAGGCAGAGAGTCGGGATACGCGCCTGATACAGGCACGGGACATGTGACGGTGACATCGGGGCAGCCGCAATGACTTGGCGGATGACATCTCCGCAGGACGGGTTCGAGACCGAGGGCGGGTCACCGCGCGGTTTCGACGACTTTGCGCTGCGCCTCGGCGACGTCATGCGCGGGGAGCGGGCGACGCTCGCCAAATCGCTTCTCGACGTGCAGCGCGAGTTGCGCATCAAGGCGAGCTACATCGCCGCGATAGAGAATTGCGATCCCTCCGCCTTCGACACGCCCGGCTTCATCGCCGGCTACGTACGGTCCTATGCGCGCTATCTCGGGATGGATCCCGACGAGACCTTCCACGCCTTCTGTCAGGAAAGCGGCTTTTCCGTCGCGCACGGCATGTCTGCCGAGGCCTCCGTGCTCAAGCGTCCCCGCGAGGCCCCCGAAGCGAAAGCCGCCCAACCCGCGCGCGACCCGTTCAAGCAACCGGCGCTGCCCTTCGCCCCGGCCAATGACAGCCTCTTGTCGCGGATCGAGCCGGGCGCCGTGGGGTCCATGCTGGTTCTGACCGCGCTGATCGGCGGGATCGGCTACGGCGGCTACACCGTGCTGCAGGAGGTGCAGCGGGTGCAGGTTACGCCGGTCGATCAGACGCCGGTGGTGCTGTCCGACCTCGATCCCGTGGCCGCGGCCCGGCCTGCCGCGCCTGAGGACGAGGCCGAGGCGGTGGAATCCGCCGGGGTCTTTTCACCGCCGTCGAACGAGGCGCTGGACCGGCTCTACCGGCCGCAGGCGCTCGACGTGCCGGTGCTTGTGGCGCGGGACGCGCCGATCTCCACCCTCGATCCGAGCCGCGTCGGCGCCTTCGCCGGGGCCGGCCGGAACGAGCTGCCGAACGTGCAGACCGCCAATTCCGCCACCAGCGCGATCGAACAGACGCTGGCCGAGGTGCTGGGCGGCGACGGCAGCCGCACGCCCGTCACCGGCCCACGCGACGGCGTGACCACGATCGCCGTGCGCCCCGCATGGGTGCGGGTGAGCGACGCATCCGGCGCCAAGGTGTTCGAGGGCATCCTCAACGCCGGCGACACCTACGCCCCGGGGCCCGATGTCGAGGGCCCGGTCCTGCAAGTCGGCGAATCCGGCGCGGTCTACTTCGCGGTGGCCGGCGAGACCTACGGCCCGGTTGGCGCCCGCGGGTCCGTGACGTCCGGTGTCGCGCTCGAACCCGAGGCGGTGACGCAACGCTTCGCGGAGGCCGCGCCGTCCTCGGATGCAGATCTCCAGCGCGTGGTGGCCGAGCTCAATCTCGACCGCGCCCCGCGCGTGGCGAGCGCCGAGCCATCGGAGCAGACGGTGCCGGCCCCGACGCCGCAGGTCCTCGAAGAGGGAAATCCCCGCGTCACGATCGTGGCCACCGCCGAAACATGGGTGCGCGTGCGCGACGCCACCGGCGCCGACCTGTTCGAGAGCGTCATGCAGGCCGGCGACACCTACGACGTGCCGCAGACCTCGGAGCCGCCGACGATCCGCAGCGGCAATGCCGGGGCTGTCTACTTCGCGGTGAACGGCGAGACCTACGGACCTTACGGCAGCACCGGCGCCATCGCGGACAATCTTGCACTGACCGTGGCCGAGGTGACGCAGACGATGCGCCCGGCCGACCCGGCGCAGAACGCGGTCCTGGGCCAGGCGGTGGCGGAGCTTTCCGGCGCGGCGGCCCCCGTCGCCGAGGAGTGATTGCCGCGCCGGTTGAAGCGGCGCGCGCCGTCGTTTAGCTAGCGATGCAGGAACGGGCCCTGATGCGGCCCGCGGCGTCGCTCGACGGAGGATCCATGAGCCTCAACCACGTTCGCCCCTGGCGCAACATCTATCGCCGCACCTCGCGACAGATCATGGTCGGCTCCGTGCCGGTGGGCGGCGACGCCCCCATCTCGGTCCAGACCATGACGAACACCGCGACGACCGACGTTAAGGGCACGATCGAACAGGTGACCCGCGCCGCCGAGGCGGGCGCCGATATCGTGCGCGTGTCCGTCCCGGACGAGGACAGCGCCCGCGCGATGAAGGAGATCTGCAGCGAAAGCCCGGTGCCGATCGTGGCGGATATCCACTTCCACTACCGCCGCGGAATCGAGGCGGCGGAGGCCGGCGCCGCCTGCCTGCGGATCAATCCGGGCAATATCGGCTCCGAAGACCGGGTGCGCGAAGTGATCCAGGCGGCGCGCGACAACGGCTGCTCCATGCGGATCGGCGTGAACGCCGGCAGCCTGGAGCGGCACCTTCTGGAAAAATACCGCGAGCCGTGCCCGGAGGCGATGGTCGAGTCGGGGCTGGAACATATCCGCATCCTGCAAGACAATGATTTCCACGAGTTCAAGATCTCGGTGAAGGCCTCTGACGTGTTCCTCGCCGCGGCGGCCTACCAGGGCATCGCGGAGGCGACGGACGCGCCCATCCACCTCGGCATCACCGAGGCGGGCGGGCTGACCTCCGGCACGATCAAGAGCGCGATTGGCCTCGGCAACCTGCTGTGGATGGGGATTGGCGATACAGTTCGCGTGTCGCTCTCGGCCGATCCGGTGGAGGAGGTGAAGGTCGGATACGAGATCCTGAAATCACTCGGCCTGCGCCATCGCGGCGTGAATATCATTTCCTGTCCGTCCTGCGCGCGCCAGGGCTTTGACGTCATCAAGACGGTCGAGGCGCTGGAAGAACGGCTGGCGCATATCAACACGCCCATGTCGCTGTCGATCATCGGCTGCGTGGTGAACGGCCCCGGCGAGGCGCTGATGACCGATGTCGGCTTCACCGGCGGCGGCGCGGGCCGCGGCATGGTTTACCTTGCGGGCAAGAAGTCGCATTCGATGTCCAACGACGAGATGATCGACCATATCGTCGAACAGGTGGAGAAGAAGGCCGAGGAACTCGACGCCGCCGACGCGACCGCCAAGGAAGCCGCCGAATAGCGACCAGCCCGCGCGCTCCCGGCCGCCTCTTGGCCTCTTCGGGCAGGAATTGCAGGGCGGGCCGGACCCACCCTGTTCATTCACTCGGAGAGATAGCGCTCCAGGACCACGGGTGGAATGTGCCCGCGGATGAGCTTGTCGCGCATGGCGTACGACGGCACCTGATCGAGCGTCAGCCGCGCCATCATCGCGGCATCCTCCGCATCGCCGATGTCGATCACCGTCGCCGCAACGCCGAGCCGGCTGGCGAGCCGGTGCAGCTCCTCCTGCGCTGCCGCGCACTCCTCGCAGGCGGGACCGACGAATAGCGCGATGGCGGGGGGCTTGCCGTCCGCGCCGATCATGGGGCGCTCCTCCCCGAACAACGAGGCGGTCTCGCCTTCGATCCGAGCGAGGTCGGAGGCGATCTCCTCGGAATACATGGTCCGTGCGATGGTGTTCACGAGCGCGGGCGAGGGGCCGACCGCCGGGGCCACGAGTTCGGGCTCTGCGCGGAACAGCTCGCGCAATTCCTCGCCGAGCGCAGCGTGCTCCGACGCCGTGTCGCCCAGACCTTCGGCCGCCGCCCCGGCGGGCAGCAGCGCAATGCAGAGAGCTGCCGCGCGGATCACCCGGCCTCGCGCGCCTCGGCGACGATCTCGCGCATCTGGTCGATCGTCACGTAGCCGCGCACCAGTTCGTCCCCCATCACGAAGGTCGGGGTGCCGTTGATCGCCAGATCCTGCGCCAGCGACCGCACAGACTGCAGCTCTTCGCGGACCGCGTCGCTTTCCATCTCGGCCATGATCGCGTCCGCATCGAGCCCGAGCGTGCCCGCCAGCCGTTCCAGCGCCACCTCGGACGGCTCGCCCGACATGCTCATCAGCGCGTCGTGCACCTGCTTGTAGGCCTCGTCACCGGCCACGTTCCGGGTTGCCACGGCGAAGCGCGACGCGATGACGGAGGCTTCGCCGAGGATCGGGAACTCCTTCAGGATGAAGCGGATGTTGCCGTCGCTCTCGACCAGCTGCTCCACCTCTTCCTTGGCGCGGCGGCAATAGCCGCAGCGGTAGTCCATGAATTCCACCACGGTCACGTCGCCGTCGGGGTTGCCGCCGACCCAGGAATAGCCGTCGTCGAAGATCGCCTCCGAATGCTCCGCCACCAGTTCCGAATCCGCCTGCGCCTGCTGCGCCGCCTGGCGGGATTCGAGCGTCTCGACGGCTTCGAGGATCACCTCGGGGTTCTCCATCAAATAGGATCGCACCTCGGCCCTGAACGCCTCGCGTTCGGCATCGGTCATGTCGGTGATGTCGAAGGCGACGGCCGGCGTCGCGCAAAGCGCCAGGACGGCGGCGGCGCTGCGAATGGGGGTCATGGACGTGGCTCCTCTCACGGCTTCCGGCGCCCGCGCGCCGCGTCATCCGCCAGAGCATAGGGAAGGGCGGGCCGCAAGCTCAACCCGGGGGGCGGGCCGTCGCCGCTTTGTGATGAGGCGCCGCACGCGGGCGGAGCCTTGCCGATGCCGCAAGATCGGTCGTGACGGGCCCGCCGCTTTGACGGATGATTGATGACTCAGAGGCACGCGAAACAAGCGGCCCGGCAGAGGCAGATACGAAAAAGGCAGGAGCTTGAGATCATGGGAAGCATGCTGACGACCGTTTTGCTGGTCGTGGCGCTGGCCACGGCGATGTGGGCGGCCACACCCGCGCGGATCGTGCCCCACGTGGGTGTGACCGGCGGGATCACATCCGAGGGGTGAATCCGCCCCGCATTCGCGGTAGGCTCGGGACAATCACAAGAGGCTCGGGCAGGGCGATGGGCGGTTTACTGAAAGGCATGGCGCTGGCGGCGGCATTTGCGGTCGCGGCTCCTGCTGCGGCGCAGGAGATGGGCGCGCTCGCGCGGCTCGACGCCGAGCGCAGCTTCGTGCGCGACGGCCGGCTGGGGCAGGGCGCGGAGATGCGCCTCGCCCTCAGTCAGGGCGTGCCGTGGCGCATCTTCACGCTCGACGATCCGCCACGATTGGTGATCGACTTCCGGGAAGTGGACTGGGGCCCGGTGGACCCCTCGTCGCTGCTGGCGGGCGAGCAGGTGCAGACGCTGCGCATCGGGGCCTTCCGCGCCGGCTGGTCGCGGCTGGTTGCTGACCTTGCGGGGCCGCTCGAGGTCGCGACCGCCGGGCTGGACGTGTCGGAGGATGGCGGCGGCGCCATGCTGCGAGTGTCGCTTGCGCCGACCGACGCCGCGACCTTCGCCGCCGGTGCGGGTGCGCCGCGGGATCCACGCTTCGACCTGCCCGAACCGGCGGCGACGCCGGTGCTGCCTCCGAAAGACGGGCTCTTGCACGTCGTTCTGGACCCCGGGCATGGCGGCATCGACCCCGGCGCTCAGCACGGCGGTGCGACCGAGGCGGACCTGATGCTGACTTTCGCGCGCGAACTCGAGGAGGTTCTGATGCGCGCGGGCGGCTTCCAGGTGGCGCTGACCCGCCAGGGCGACATCTTCATGTCGCTGGAGGCGCGCGTCGCCGCCGCGCACCGCGCCGGAGCGGAGGTCTTCATCTCTCTCCACGCCGACGCGATCGAGGAGGGCATCGCACGCGGCGCCAGCGTCTACACGCTGGCCCGCGACGCGCAGGACGCGGCCAGTCGCGCGCTGGTGGAACGGCACGAGCGCGGAGAGATCCTCGCCGGGCTCGATCTGTCGGGCGCCGATGACCGCGTCGCGGGCGTCCTGATGGATCTGGCCCGCCAGGATTCCGCCCCGCGCAGCCGCGCCTTGGCCGAGGCGCTTGTCGGCGGTATCCAGGAGCAGGAGGGCGCGGTGCACAAGCGCCCCTTGCGCGAGGCCGGCTTTTCGGTGCTGAAGGCGGCGGACATCCCCTCGGTCCTGATCGAACTGGGGTTCCTGTCCACCGACGAGGAACTGCGCAACATGCAGGATCCGGAGTGGCGCGCCCGCATGGCCCGCGGCATCCGCGACGGGCTTGAGGCGTGGGAGCGCGAGGACACCGCCGAGGCGGGGCTGCGGCGGCGTTAGGTCGCGGACGAAGACGTGTTTTGACTGATTGTGGTGAACCGTTTATCGCGCATTCACCTGTCTCGTGGGAGAAAAAGCCATGTTGCGTTTCGTCATGTCCTTCTTCGGGGCCATCTTCTCGATGGTCACGCTCGGGGTCGGCATGGCTGCGCTGTCGATCGGGGCGGTCTTCTGGATCTACGGCGAGGATCTGCCGAGCCACGAGAGCCTGGCGCAGTACACGCCGCCGACGATCAGCCGGATCTATTCGGTCGAGGGCCGGATCATCGACGAGTTCGCGCAGGAACGGCGTCTCTTCACGCCCGCGCGCGAAATCCCGGACCTGGTCAAGCAGGCTTTCATTTCGGCCGAGGACAAGAATTTCTATCAGCACCAGGGGTACGATGCGCGCGGCATCGTCTCGGCAGCGGTCGACGCGGTGAAGAGCCGGGGGCAGGACATCCGCGGCGCCTCCACCATCACCCAGCAGGTGATGAAGAACTTCCTGCTCGGCGGCGACCGGCGGGCGGAGCGCAAGATCAAGGAGATCATCCTTGCCACCCGGCTGGAAGAGACGCTGTCCAAGGACAAGATCCTTGAGCTGTACCTCAACGAGATCTTCCTGGGGCAGAACTCCTACGGCGTGACGGCGGCGGCGCAGACCTATTTCAACAAGTCCCTGAGCGAGCTGAAGGTGCACGAGGCGGCGTTCCTCGCCGCGCTGCCCAAGGCGCCATCGAACTATCATCCGGTTCGCAACAAGGACCGCGTGACCGCGCGGCGCAACTACGTGCTCGGAGAGATGTTCCAGAACGGCTACATCTCCGAAGACGCCTACCGGGATGCTCTGAACGAGCCGCTGCGCACCGTGCAGAGCGGCGATATCGAGCCGTTCCAGGCCAGCCTGCCGCCGCGCGGCTACTTCACCGACGAGATCCGCCGTCAGCTTTCGGAAGATTTCGGCGAGGCGGAGTTCTTCTCGGGCGGCTTCTCCGTGCGAGCCACGCTCGATCCGGAAATGCAGGTCGAGGCAGAAAGCGCCCTGCGCGAGGCGCTCGAGGATTACGACCGATCCCGAGGGGTCTGGCGCGGCACCGGCAAGAGCATCGGGGCCGCACAGCTGGGCACGGAAGCGGACTGGCGCGCGGCGCTCTCGGCGACGGATGTGCCGCGCGACATCGACCTTGAGGATCCCTGGCACCCGGCGGTGGTGCTCGAAGTCGGCGCAAGCGACGCGCGCATCGGCATCGAGGGTGTCGAAGAAGACGAGGACGGTCACTGGATCCCCGCCGCGGACGTCGACTGGGCCCGCAAGTGGAACCGGGAAACCGAGCGGCTGGAGAGCCGCGCCAGCGTCGCCGGCGACCTGCTGGAGGTCGGCGACGTCGTGCTCGTTCGCAAGATGACATCGGACAGCGACGGCAGCTTCATCCGCTGGACGCTGCGGCAGGTGCCGGTGGTCGAGGGCGCGTTCATGGCGATGGATGTGAACACCGGCCGCGTGCTGGCCATGCAGGGCGGCTTTTCCTACCAGCATTCGGTGTTCAACCGCACGACACAGGCAAAGCGGCAGCCCGGCTCCTCGTTCAAGCCGTTCGTCTACGCGGCGGCGCTCGATTCGGGCTACTCGCCGGCGACCATCGTCGTCGATGCCCCGATCGAGATCGACACCCCTCAGGGCGTGTGGCGGCCGAAGAACTCGTCGAACAAGTATTACGGCCCGACGCCCCTGCGCACCGGGATCGAGCAGTCGCGCAACCTGATGACGATCCGGCTCGCGCAGGAGATCGGCATGTCCACCGTCGCCCGCTACGCCGAGAGGTTCGGCGTCTATGACGATATGGGCCTGCATCTGGCCAATGCGCTCGGGTCCGAGGAATCGACCGTGTTCGACATGGTCGCGGCCTACGCGATGTTCGCCAATGGCGGCGAGAGGGTGGAGCCGACGCTCGTCGACCGAATCCAGGACCGCTATGGCAACACCGTCTACCGCCACGACAAGCGCGAGTGCGTGAACTGCGCCAATCCCAACGTGGCGCCGGGATCGTCTCCGCGCATCGTGTCGAACCTCGAACGCATCATGGACCCGGTCACCGCCTATCAGCTGACCTCCATGATGCGCGGCGTGGTGGAGCGCGGCACTGCCGCGGGCGCGGTCGATCTTGGCGTGCCGACCGCGGGCAAGACCGGCACCACCAACGACGCCAAGGACGTGTGGTTCATCGGCTTCACCTCCAACATCGTGGCCGGCTGCTATATCGGCTACGACCAGCCGCGCACGCTGGGGCGCGGCGCATACGGCTCGTCGATGTGCGGCCCGGTCTTCCAGTCCTTCATGCAAAAGGCGGTGGCAAAATACGGCGGCGGCGAATTCAAGGTCCCCGAGGCCTGTCAGTTCATCAAGATCGACCGCTTCTCGGGCTCGCGGCTCGGGGCAGATGCCTCGGGCTCCAACGTCGTGTCGGAGTGCTTTCGCGCCGGGGAAGAGCCGATCTTCGGCGTCCAGATGGATGGCGGCTGGGCCATGGGCTCGGGCTTCGAGGTGATCCAGCCGGACGGCCGCGCGCGTGAAGTGACTACTTCCACGGGGCGCAAGGCGGTTGTCGGACCGAAGGCGGATTTCGGGACCATGTCTTCGGGCGGGCTCTACTGATTGCCGGTGGGAGCCAGTCGCGCCATTGATGGGGTGGATGGCTGCCGCTCCCGGCATCGCAATGTGCCACATAGGGTGTCGTCATAGACGCATTGAGGGAGCCATCCATGGACCGGATTGCCGCCATCGGCGTCGATCTTGCCAAGAGCGTCTTCCAGATCCACGGGGCCCGGTAAGACGGCACAGTTGCATTGCGCCGGAAGCTGCGGCGCGGCCAGGTTCCGGCGTTTTTGAAATGCTGTCCGCTCCGCCTCGTTGCCTCGAGGCCTGCGCAGGGGCCCATTAACGGGCGCGCGAGCCGATCGCCATGGGCCACGACGTCCGGATCATGCCGGCATCGTACGTGAAGCCGTGTATTAAAGGGGGGTAACACGGACGCGGCCTGTCTCGGCCTCACTCCGCAGCCGCATTCGAGCGACGATGGCGGCGCCCCTCGCGCTCCGCGGAGTATTTGAGACGGTAACAGAAGACGCGGGTCGGTGTCTTGAGGCCGCGGGCGGGACGCGCTATCACGCCCGCCAATCCCATCAGCGTGCAGGACCCATCATGCGAGCCGAGGCCGAAAACACCGCTCTGCGTATCGAGAAATCGCTCGAGTTGCTCGGCCAGCGGCTGAACTGGGACACCGCCGAGCACCGGCTTGAGGAATTCAACGCCCGAGTCGAGGACCCCGACCTCTGGAACGATCCCGCGGCGGCGCAGAAGCTGATGCGGGAGCGACAGATGCTCGTCGATCAGATGGAGACCTACCGCAGCATCGCCCAGGACCTCTCGGACCAGAAGGACCTGATCGAGATGGGCGAGGCTGAGGGCGACGAGGAGATCATATCCGAGGCCGAGGCCGCGCTTAAGGCGCTGGCGGAGACGGCGGCCAAGAAGGAGCTCGAAGCCCTGCTCGACGGCGAGGCCGACGGCAACGACACGTTCCTGGAGATCAACGCCGGCGCCGGCGGCACCGAGGCCTGCGACTGGGCGCAGATGCTGCAGCGCATGTATGTCCGTTGGGCGGAGTCCAAGGGCTACGAGGTCGAGCTGCAATCGGAGGAGCCGGGATCGGAAGCCGGCATCAAGTCCTGCGCCTACAAGATTTCCGGCCCCAACGCCTATGGCTGGTTGAAAACGGAATCGGGGGTGCACCGCCTCGTGCGGATTTCGCCCTTCGGCAAGGGAACGCGCGAGACCTCCTTCGCGTCGGTGTGGGTGTATCCGGTCGTGGACGACAACATCGAGGTTGAGGTGAACCCCGCCGACATCCGTATCGACACGTTCCGCTCCTCGGGGGCCGGCGGCCAGCACGTGAACACGACCGATTCCGCGGTCCGCATCACCCACCATCCGACCGGGATCGTCGTGACCAGTTCCGAGAAATCGCAGCACCAGAACCGCGACATCGCCATGAAGGCCCTGAAATCAAGGCTCTACCAGATGGAGCTGGAGCGGCGCCATGCGGAGATCAACGCCCAGCACGAGCAGAAGGGCGATGCCGGCTGGGGCAACCAGATCCGATCCTACGTGCTGCAACCTTACCAGATGGTGAAGGATCTGCGCACGAACGTCGAGACGTCCGACACCTCCGGCGTGCTGGACGGCGAACTGGATCCCTTCATGGCCGCAACCCTCGCGTTGAAGGTATCCGGCAAGGCCCGCGCCGACGCGCGCGAGGATTGACGCTCGCCGCTCAGAGCCTGGCGCGCACCGCGTTGGGCAGTGCGCTCGCCGGCACGGGGCCGGCGCCGCGCGCTGCGGCATAGACCTCCGGGCTGACGGTGCCGAGATACTGCAACACCGCACGAGCCCCGTGGGCATCGTCGCCGTCCCCGTGTTCCGCGGCGTGGACGTGTCCGGACCAGAGGCCGGTTTCGCCCGGCACCGGTCGCATGTCGGTGTAACTCAGCGCGGTGCTGTTTCGGCGGGAGGTTATGGCGACGAAACCGGCCCAGTGCGCCACCAGCACGCCACGGAACTCGCGCATGGTGCCCGGAAGTTCGCCGGTGCCGCGCGGCTCGAATCCGCGCAGGAAGGCGTGACCGTCCTTGCGGTAGATCCGCACGAGCCCCGAGACCGCGTGGTCCGCGCCCGCCTTGGTGCGAACTGTGCGGTAGATGCCGGTCGGCAGCGACGCCTCGCTCACCTGCCGCTCCGGCGCGCTCAGGAATCCCGCCAGCTCCGAATGGCAGAACGGGCCCCTGGCCGAGGCAAGGATCGCGTCGACAGGCTCCAGAAGGATCCGGGCGTCCACCTTGAAGTGCCGGCAGATGCGCCAAAGCACATCCGGCCTCGGGAAACTCTCCCCGGAGCGATAGCGGTTGAATTGCGTGCGGTTGATGCCGAGTTCGCGGCACAGGGCAGAAATCGACGGTGCCGAACGGGACAGTGTCGTGAGATTCTCGCCCAGCCTCTGTCGAAGCTCCGCCGGGCTGGGTTCCCGCTCGCACATCGTCATATGGTCCTTGCTCCCGCCGACGGCGCCGCGGGTTCTCGCGGATCGTCGAGCGGCCCCGGCCGATAAGCTACAGAATAACGCCGTCTGTTGCCGGATTGGCAAGAATGCGGGGGGTCATTTCCCCGAATAACAATGTTTTGTACAGGTTTCGCGTCGGAAAAACCAGTGTGCGTTGTAACGAGACCTGCGCCGTACCACCGAGCGGGGACACCGCCAAACTGCGCAACGGGCGCCGCTGTCGCGGCGCCGAATCAAGTTCGGATCACGAGGCCCTCCACGTTGTGTGGAACCGCGTCGACTTTGCTCAGCTTCCGCGGGAAAGCGCCGCCACTCCGGTTCGCGCGATCTCGACCAGGCCCAGCGGGCGCATCAGGTCGGCGAAGGCATCGACCTTCTCGGGTGTGCCGGTGATCTGGAAGACGAAACTGTCCAGGGTGGAGTCGACCGCCTGCGCCCGGAAGATATCCGCGAGCCGCAGCGCTTCGACACGCTTGTCGCCGGTCCCCTCGACCCTCAGCAGTGCCAGTTCGCGTTCGACCGACCGGCCTTCGACGGTCAGGTCGTGAACTTCGTGCACCGGTACCATCCGGCCGAGCTGCGCCTTTATCTGTTCGATCACCTGCGGCGTTCCGGTCGTGACGATGGTGATGCGGCTCGTGTGCCCTTCATGGTCGATCTCGGCGACAGTCAGGCTCTCGATATTGTAGCCGCGCCCGGAAAACAGCCCGATGACCCGTGCCAGGACCCCGGCCTCGTTGTCGACCAGCACAGCGAGAGTGTGCGTCTCCAGGTGCTCGGAGAAACTGGGCCGCAGATTGTAGGCCGAATGCTTGGTCGACCCTTTCTTGATGTTCAGCGCGGGCATGTCCTGTCCTTCGTTTCACCGGCGGCGCGCAGACCCGCGCGCCCCTGCTTCGTCTTGATCCAAATATCCTCGGAGGGTCCGGGGGGCAGACAGCCCCCCGGCGTCTCATATGGCAGGGCGCGTTAGACCAGCACCGCGCCGCCTTCCTTGATCGCGTCCTGGGTCGATGCTTCGCCCAGCAGCATCTTGTTGTGCGGCTCGCCCGACGGGATCATCGGGAAGCAGTTCTCGTGCTTCTCCACCAGGCAGTCCAAGATCACCGGCCCGTCATGCGCGATCATCTCCGCGATCGCGTCGTCGAGGTCGGCCGGATCGTCCACCTTGATCCCCTTGGCGCCGAACGCCTCGGCCAGCTTGACGAAATCGGGCAGCGCCTCGGACCAGGAATGCGAATAGCGCTCGCCGTGCAGAAGCTCCTGCCACTGGCGCACCATGCCGAGCCGTTCGTTGTTGAGGATGAACTGCTTGACCGGCAGCCGGTACTGGATCGCGGTGCCCATCTCCTGCATGTTCATCAGCCACGACGCCTCGCCCGCGACGTTGATCACCAGGGCGTCGGGATGGGCGACCTGCACGCCGATGGAGGCCGGGAAGCCGTAGCCCATGGTGCCGAGCCCCCCGGACGTCATCCAGCGGTTGGGATCCTCGAAGCCGAGATATTGCGCCGCCCACATCTGGTGCTGCCCGACCTCGGTGCAGATGTAGCGGTCGCGCCCCTTGGTCAGCGCCTCGAGCCGGGCCATGGCGTGCTGCGGCCGGATCACCTTTTCCGACGGCTTGAAGGACAGGCACTCCGTCTTCTTCCAGTCCTCGATCTCGGCCCACCAGCGCTGCAGGCCCTCGCGGTTGACCTTGCGCCCGCGCGCCTTCCACAGTTCCAGCATCTCGCCGAGAACGTTGCCCACATCGCCGATGATCGGCATGTCGGTATGGACGACCTTGTTGATCGAGGACGGGTCGATGTCGATATGCGCCTTCGCCGAGCGCGGCGAGAATGCGTCGATCCGCCCGGTGATCCGGTCGTCGAAGCGCGCGCCGACATTGATCATCAGGTCGCACCCGTGCATGGCGAGGTTGGCCTCGTAGAGCCCGTGCATCCCGAGCATGCCCAGCCAGTTGCGCCCCGAGGCCGGATAGGCACCAAGCCCCATCAGCGTGGAGGTGATCGGAATGCCGGTCGCATCGACGAGCTCGCGCAGCAGCTGGCTCGCCACCGGGCCCGAATTGATCACGCCGCCGCCGGTGTAGAACACCGGCCGCTCCGCGGTCTCGATCGCCTCCACGAGCCGCGTGATCATCTCCGTGTCGCCCTGGACCTTCGGCTGGTAGCGCGCGGTCTTGGCCTCGGCCTGCGGCTGATACTTCGCGGAGGCGAACTGCACGTCCTTCGGGATGTCGACGAGCACCGGCCCGGGCCGGCCCGCGGTCGCCACGTGGAAGGCCTCGTGGATCGTCGCCGACAGGCTGCCGGTGTCCTTCACCAGCCAGTTGTGCTTCGTGCACGGACGGGTGATTCCGACCGTGTCGGCCTCCTGGAAGCCGTCGGAACCGATCATGAAGGTCGGCACCTGGCCGGTGAGAACGACCATCGGTATGGAATCCATCAGAGCGTCGGTGATCCCGGTGACGGCGTTGGTGGCCCCCGGACCCGAGGTCACCAGGACGACGCCGGGTTTGCCGGTCGACCGCGCGTAGCCCTCGGCCGCGTGCACCGCGCCCTGTTCGTGCCGCACGAGGACGTGGCGGATGTCGCTTTGCTGGAAGATCTCGTCGTAGATCGGAAGCACGGCGCCGCCGGGGTAGCCAAAGACCACCTCCACGCCCTGATCCTTCAGGGCCTGCACCACCATCTTCGCTCCGGTCATCGCCTTGGTCATCTTTCCAGCTCCACGTTCGAGGCGTCTGTCGCGCAAAAAAAAGCCCCCGAGGGTCTATCGGGGGCGCATGGGATCCATATGGGGTCCGTTACCGGCCCATGCGCCATAACCTTACGATAAGTACGATCGTCGCCGACATCGCGTCCTGAGTCCTTTTCCCTGCGCCACGGTTGCTTACGGCGCGGGCTCCGGCGCGTCAACCGCGGAGTCCCGAGAAAAGTGACTGCTGCCCGGCATTTTCTTTCCGTTTGTTTCGCTGAGCCTGTCGCTGTCGACATTTTCGGTAATTGCGCTGGGTGTTCGGCCTGCACACACGCAAAGGTGAGCGCCGCCGCGCTTGGCGGTGGAGGCAGCACCCCCACGTCCCGCCGCATGAGCTGTCCGTTCCGACCCTCCCGCCGCCGCCTGATCGGACTTGGCGCCGCGGCACTCGCCGCGCCGCCTCTCCTCGCGCAGGTCCCTGTCCGGTTCTCCGAAACCGCGCGCGAACTCGACCAGCTTCACAGCCTTGTCGTGCGCCGCGAGGGCGAGGAAGTCTTCGCCGAAGCGTTCGGCGGCCCCGGCCTCGATGCCGTCGCCAACGTCAAGTCGGTTTCGAAAACGCTGCTGGCGCTGCTGACCGGCATCGCCATCGAGCGCGGCGTTCTGGACGGCACCAACGAGCGGGTGATGCCGCTTCTCGGCCGGGGCCCCTTCGACGACGCGCGCGACTCGATCACCGTGGGCGACCTTCTGTCGATGCGCGCCGGCCTCGAAAGCGTCTCGGGCGGCAATTACGGCGCCTGGGTCTCCTCGGGCGATTGGGTCGGCTACGCGCTCGACCAGGGGCTCGCGGCCGAGCCGGGCGGCCGCTTCATCTACTCGACCGGCGGCTGGCATCTCCTCGGCGTTGCGCTGGCGCGCGCGGCCGACCGCCCGCTGCTGGCGCTCGCCCGCGACTGGCTCGGCGATCCGCTGGGCGTCGATTTCGCACCCTGGGTCGCGGACCCGCAGGGAAACTATCTCGGTGGCAACGACATGGGGCTGAGCCCGCGCGGCCTCGCACGGATCGGCCAGGCCGTGCTGAACGGCGGCCGCCACGATGGCGCGCAGGTCATCCCCGAAGACTGGATCGCCCGCTCCTGGGAGCCCAATGCCCGCTCGCCTTTCTCCAACGACCGTTACGGCTACGGCTGGTTCCTGACCAGCCTTTCGGGCACGCCGGTGCGCTACGGCCGCGGCTATGGCGGTCAGATCCTCGCCGTCGCGCCGGAGCGCGACACTGTGATCGCCATCACCTCGGACCCCACGCGTCCCGCACGCTCTGGCGGCTATTTCGGTGACCTCAAGGCGCTGATGACCGACATCCTCTGACCGTCAGCTGCGTGTCCGACATACGGACCGGCGTCCGTGGTTTTCATCTGCCCTCAAATATCCCGGGGAGCGCGAGGGGCTGGCCCCTCGCTCCCGTCCGCTGAACCGGCGAGCCCCCTGGATCAGCCGCGCCGCCGCCGCCGCTCTCGCCCGCCGCTCGCGCCGAACTGCACCTCCGGCAGAACGACCACCCTGCGCAACTCCGGAAACGGCGCGCTGTCATGCGGGATGGCGTTCGCGGCCACGAAATGCTCCTGGAAGCGCGGCTCGATTGCCGTCTCGACCTTGGTGATGGCGCCGACCAGTTCTTCGATCTCCCTCCGCGCGTCGATGTTGCACAGGGCGATCCGCGCGCCGGTGCCGGCCGCGTTGCCCGCGCTCGTCACCTTGTCCGGCGGCACATCGGGGATCATCCCCAGCACCATTGCGTGCAGAGGCGAGATATGCGCGCCGAACGCGCCGGCCAGCACAACCCGGTCGACCCGGTCGATCTCCATCTCGTCCATCAGAAGTCGCGCCCCGGCATAAAGCGCCGATTTCGCCAGCTGGATCGCCCGCACGTCGCCCTGCGTGACAGTGACCAGCGGGCCGCCGGCCGCGCGCCCGTCATGCAGCACGTAGCTCCAGGTCCGCCCGTCCGCGATCACCCGGTCCGAGCCGGTCGCCTGCGGCGATCCGATCAGCCCGCTCCGGTCCATCAGCCCGGCGAGGCGCAGCTCCGCCACCGCCTCGATGATGCCCGACCCGCAGATGCCGGTGATGCCGGCCGCGCGGGTCGCCTCCTCGAAGCCCGGGTCGTCCGACCAGAGCTCGCAGCCGATCACCCGGATCCGTGGCGCCTTGGTCGCGGGATCTATCCGCACCGCCTCGATCGCCCCGGGCGCCGCACGCTGCCCCGAGGAGATCTGCGCTCCCTCGAAGGCCGGCCCGGTGGGCGACGAGCAGGCCAGAACGCGCGTGCCGTCGCCCAGCAGCAGCTCGGCATTGGTTCCGACGTCGACGATCAGCGTCCGCTCCTCGGCGCGGTCGGGACGCTCCGACAGCGCCACGGCAGCGGCGTCCGCGCCGACATGGCCGGCGATGCAGGGCAGCACGTAGATCCGGGCGGAGGCGGGCAGGGAGCTCAGCCCCAGCGCGCCGGCGTCCATCGACAGGCTTCCCGAGGTCGCCAGCGCAAAGGGTGCCTGCCCGAGTTCCACCGGATCGAGACCCAGGAGCAGGTGATGCATCACCGGGTTGCACACGAAGACCGCCTCGAGGATCGCCTCCGTCGCAACGTCTGCATCCGAAGCGATCTGCCGTGTCAGCGTCGTCAGCGCCTGGCGCACCGCTGCGGTCATCTCCGCGGCCCCGTCGGGGTTCATCATGGCATAGGACACCCGGCTCATCAGGTCCTCGCCGAAACGGATCTGCGGGTTCATGATCCCGGCCGAGGCGAGCACCGCCCCGGTCGAAAGGTCCGTCAGATGCGCCGCGATGGTGGTCGATCCCACATCAACCGCGAGGCCGAAAAGGCCGCCCTCGTGCAGGCCCGGCCACAGGCCGGTCAGCCGCCACCCCGTATCCCTGTGCGACTTGTGCAGCGCGCAGGTGACGTTCCAGGCGCCCTGCCTCAGGACCGGCTGCAAGCGCGCCAGCATGGTCAGGTCCGCCGACAGTCCCTCGACGCCCCATTCGTCGGCCAGAGCCCGCGCCAGCCGCTCGAAATCCCCGGCGGGCTCGTGCATGTCGGGCTCGGGCACCTCGACATACATCAACCGCGTCGCGGGGTTCATGGCGATCTCGCGCCGGTCGACATCCTTGCGCACGACCTGCCGATGCACCTGGCTTTCGGGCGGCACGTCGATCACCGCATCGCCGAGCACCTTGGCCTGACAGCCGAGCCGTCGCCCGGCCGCGAGGCCGCGCTTCCGGTCGTAACGCGCCTCCACCGCGTTCCAATCCGACAGCGCGTCCGGAACGGCGGTGATCCCGTGCTTGGCAAAGCTGCCGAAGGCCGGTGCCACCTGGCACTTGGAGCAGATCCCGCGCCCGCCGCAGACCGAATCGAGGTCCACCCCGAGCCTCCGTGCGGCATCCAGAACGCTCGTCCCCGCAGGCACGCGGCCGCGTCGTCCGGACGGGGTGAAAACGACAAGGGGATCCTGGTTCATGACTGGCACCCGTTGAGACCTGACGGTCTGATGGCACGCTGCCCGTTTCCGCATCCTTTCCGCCGCGACGTTTCGCCCGTCAAAACAGACATCGCGCTTCTTTGGGCCGGAAATACTCCCGGGGGCGTGGGGGCGGCGCCCCCAATCCGGGGGGGTGGGGGTTCACCCCCAAACTTGGTGGGCGCGCGGAAGCGCGCGCCGCCGGATCGGAAACGTCCGACCCGTCCTCAGGACCCGTCGAGCCAGCGCAGGATCTCGCCGCGATTGCCGTCGAGGTCGGGGGCCGGTGCGCGCGCGGTGCGGTCCTCGGCATCGGACATCTTGATCGGGTTGCCCGCCGCCTTGAACGCCTGCCGCCCGTTGCGGTCGAGCACGTCGACGACCATGTTGCGCGCGACGATCTGGGGGTCTTTCATCACCTCGTCGACCGACTGGATCGGTCCGGCCGGGATTCCCGCAGCGGTGAGCTTCGCGATCCAGTGCGCGCGCGTGGCATCGAGCGTCACCGCCTCGATCAGCCGCTTGAGCAGCCGCGCGTTCCCGCACCGCGCGGCATTGGTGGCGAAACGTTCGTCGTCGGCGATCGGCAGGCTCAGTGCCACGCACAGCTTCTCGAACAACGTGTCGTTTCCGGCGGCGATCACGAACAGCCCGTCGGAGGCGTTAAAGGTCTCGTGCGGCGCGATGGACGGGTGCCGCCCCCCGGTGCCGCTCGGGGGTTTGCCGATCGCGCTGGCAACCGCGACGGCGTGTTCGAGGAGAGCGAACTGGCTGTCGAGCATGGAGATGTCGATCTTGCGCCCGATCCCGGTCCTGGCCCGGTCCACCAGCGCGGCCAGCACCCCTTGGGTGAGGTACATGCCCGCCGCGATGTCGCCGATGGAGGCGCCGACGCGCATCGGCTCGCCTCCCGGCTCGCCGGTGATCGACATGACGCCGCCGCGCGCCTGCGCGACCATGTCGTAGGAGGGGCGCCGGGCGTCCGGGCCGGTATGGCCGAACCCCGACACCGCGCCGTAGATCAGCTTCGGATCGCGCGCGTGCAGCACCTCCCAGCCGTAGCCGAGCCGTTCCATTACGCCGGGGCGGTAGCTCTCCAGGATCACGTCGGACCGGTCCAACAGCCGTTCGAAGGTCGCCCGATCGGCGTCGGCCTTCAGGTCCAGCGCGATCGACGCCTTCCCATGATTGATCGCCGCGAAATAGGCGCTGCGGCCGTGCTTGAACGGCGGGAAGCCGCGCGTGTCGTCCCCTGTTCCGGGCCGTTCGACCTTGATCACCCGTGCGCCCAGGTCGGCCAACGTCATCGACGCGAAGGGTCCGGCGAGGACATGGGTGAGGTCGAGCACGACGAGACCGGCCAGCGGCAGGGACATTGGGACGCTCCAGGGATCGAGTGTCGGTCCCCTCCAGATCAACGCGCATCCAGGCGACCTTGCAAGCCGCAATTCTGCAACGCGGCGTCAAGCTGCCGCCTTGCGGCCGCGTCACTTCCCGCCCGATCCTGCGCCGGCAATGCCCCGCGGCAGGACGGGCAGCGGGGAAAGCCCTCAAGCCGGACGCGGCAGGGCCGGCGCCCGAGGTCCCGGCAGACAGCCGAGCGACGCCAGGGTCGCGCGGAGCGCCGCTTCGAGCTCCGTCCTCGGCTCGGGACCGATCAGCATCTCAAGCCGGCTGTTGTCCAGCCGAACGGGATGGCGCCAGAAAGGCGCGATGTCCGCCGCCTCCCGCGGGAAGCGCGCGACCGGCGCCAGCGCGTGCATCAGCCACCAGGGAAAGCGATCCACGGTGAGCGGGCGTCCGGTCACGGTCTCCAGCCCGTCGATCAGTCGCCGGCCGGTGGCGTCATACAGGCCCTCGAATTGAAGCCGCTCGAAAGGGCGCAGGCCGGGCGCGTCGAGAAGGCGGGCCGCCGCCTCCGCCAGGTCGGGCAGGTAGGCCCAGCTGTGACCGGGTCCGCGGGCAGGGTTGACCACCCTGCGCAACGGCCGGCCGGGCCGGACCATTGCCTGAGAGAACCAGGAACTGCGGGCATCGCTGCCGAAGAAGTCGCCTGCGCGCAATATGATCGATGGCACGCCCGGCGCCCCCGCTGCGAGCATCGCTTCCATCTGCGCGCGGATGGCGCCCTTGCGCGAGGCGGGACGCTGCGGCGTCGTCTCGTCGATGACCCGACAGCGCTCGGG
The DNA here is from genome assembly GCF_900112685.1 of Roseivivax sediminis. GTDB lineage: Bacteria > Pseudomonadota > Alphaproteobacteria > Rhodobacterales > Rhodobacteraceae > Roseivivax > Roseivivax sediminis. The sequence continues at coordinate 141,587 of NZ_FOMS01000005.1, read as the reverse complement.
ATCATAATTGTAGATCGTGCCCGGCAGAAGGATGCGCGCGCCGGTCACCCGTGCGGCGTGCAGGCTGTTTTCCATCATTGGCAGGACGAGCCGGTCCCAATCTCGATAGCCCGGCGGGTTGACGGCGTGCACGATCGCCGAGGTCCCGGACGCTGCGCGCAGCACGTCGCCGCGCCGCATCGCATCGCCGCGAACCCAACTGAGCCCTGCGGGCCCGGTTTCGGGCAAGACGCGGGCCATACCGCGTACCTGCCAGCCATGACGCAGCAGCGCCCCGGCAATGGCGCGGCCGATGCCGCCGGTGGCACCTAGGACGAGCGCCGTTCTGTCATTCATCGGACTTTCCTTTCCCGAAGCGTGGTGGGTGACACCGTGTTAAGCGCGATCGGGTTGAAAGATAATTGCAATACAGTGATTATCCGTTAGAAAGAATTTTATGAGCGAACGGGTCTCTTGGGACGATCAGCGCCTCTTTCTCGCGGTTCTGGACAGCGGTAGTCTGTCGGGCGCGGCGCGGCGGCTGGGCCTGTCGCATCCAACGGTGCGCACGCGGCTCGAGGCACTGGAGGCGGCGCTCGGCACGGTGTTGTTCACACGTTCGGCATCCGGCCTCGTACCGACCGATACCGCGCTTGCATTGCGCGATGCGGCGCGGCGCATGGCGCTGGCCTCCGATGAATTCCGGCGCCTCGCCTCCGCGCCACCGGGCGCGGCGGCTGGCCGCGTGCGGCTCAGCGTGCCCGAATTCATGGGGGTCGAGGTGGTCCCGCCTATGCTATCGCCGCTGCGACGGACGCATCCCCGCCTGTCGGTGGAACTGTCGCTCTCGAACGAGCGCGCCGACCTCTTGGCGCACGAGGTCGACCTTGCAGTGCGGACGGTGGCGCCGACGCAGGCGGCTCTGGTGGCGCGCAAGGTCGCCGAGATCCCGCTCGGCTTGTTCGCGGCGCGCGGCTACATCGCGCGGCGCGGCCGCCCGGCGACGCGCGCGGCCCTGGCCGATCACGACCTGATCGGCCCCGATCGCAACGTCACCGATCTGCGCATGGCCGCGGCGTTCGCGCCGGAATTCACACCGGCGCGCTTCGCGTTGCGAACCGACAGCCATCCGGCGCAGCTTGCCGCCGCGCGCGCCGGTCTCGGCATCGCCGCGACGCAGGTGCCGGTGGGCGAGAGCGACCCGGATCTCGTGCGCGTGCTGCCGGATCTGACAGTCGCGCGGCTCGGGGTCTGGATCGTCACGCACGAAGACCTGCGCGACGCGCCGCGCGTGCGCGCGGTCTTCGACGCGCTGGTCGGAGGCTTTGCCGCGGCCTGACCGCGGCCGGCGCTTTGGGGCTTTCCCCTTCGCGTCATCCGTGCGATGGGGACGCGCCAACCGAACCCCTCCAAAGGAGTCCCGCCCATGGAGATTCGCGAGGCGCTGACCTTCGACGACGTCCTTCTGGTTCCAGCCGAATCGAGCGTGCTGCCCTCGACCGCGGACACGCGCACGAGGGTCACGTCCTCGATCGCTCTCAACATCCCGCTGATGTCGTCGGCCATGGATACCGTGACCGAGGCGCGCATGGCGATCACCATGGCGCAGGCCGGGGGCATCGGGGTCATTCACCGCAATCTCGACGTCGCGCAACAGGCGCGAGAGGTGCGGCGGGTAAAGCGGTTCGAGAGCGGCATCGTCTACAACCCGATCACCCTGCGCCCCGACCAGACGCTCGGCGATGCGCGTGCGCTGACCGAACGCTACGGCTTCACCGGCTTTCCGGTGATCGACGAGGGGCGGCGCGTCGTCGGCATCGTGACCAACCGCGACATGCGTTTCGCCACCTCGGACGAAACGCCCGTTCACGCGATGATGACCAAGGACAACCTTGCCATTCTCGCCGAACCGGCGGACCGCGACGAAGCCAAGAACATGATGAAGGCGCGGCGGATCGAGAAACTGCTCGTCACCGACGCCGCCGGCAAGCTCACCGGGCTGCTGACGCTCAAGGATACCGAACAGGCCGTGCTCAACCCCACCGCCTGCAAGGACGAGCTTGGCCGGCTGCGCGTCGCCGCCGCCTCGACTGTTGGCGATGCGGGCTTCGAGCGGTCCGAGGCGCTGGTCGACGCGGGGGTGGACCTCATCGTCATCGACACCGCGCACGGTCATTCGGAGGGGGTCGCGAAGGCGGTGGAGCGCGCCAAGCGCCTGTCGAACGACGTTCAGGTGATCGCCGGAAATGTCGCGACGGCGGAGGCGACCCGTGCCCTCATCGGTGCGGGCGCGGACGGCATCAAGGTCGGCATCGGGCCGGGCTCGATCTGCACCACGCGGATGGTGGCGGGCGTCGGCATGCCGCAGCTCACGGCGGTGATGGAATGCACCGCGGCGGCCGGCGACGTGCCGGTGATCGCCGACGGCGGCATCAAGTTCTCGGGCGATTTCGCCAAGGCGATCGCCGCCGGCGCCTCCTGCGCCATGGTCGGTTCGATGATCGCCGGCACGGACGAAAGCCCGGGCGAGGTGATCCTCTACCAGGGTCGGTCGTACAAGGCCTATCGCGGCATGGGCTCGCTCGGCGCGATGGCGCGCGGCTCGGCCGACCGGTATTTCCAGAAGGATGCGGCCTCGGACAAGCTGGTGCCCGAGGGGATCGAGGGGCAGGTGCCCTACAAAGGGTCGGCGGGCGCGGTGATCCACCAGCTTGTCGGCGGTCTGCGCGCGGCGATGGGCTATACCGGCTGCGCGACGGTGGAGGAGATGCGGCACAATTGCAATTTCGTGCGCATCACCAATGCCGGCCTTCGCGAGAGCCACGTGCACGATGTGGCGATCACCCGCGAGTCGCCGAACTACCGGATCGGTTGAGTCGCCGGCGATGACCCCCGCGGCGCGCTACCGCAGTGCGGCCGAGATCCTCGACCGCATCGCCGCCGGAGAGCCGGCCGAACGCGCGCTGACCGGCTGGGCGCGCGGTGCGCGATTTGCGGGGTCCAAGGACCGCGCGGCGGTGCGCGATCATGTCTTCGACGCGCTGCGCCGCTGGCGCTCTGCCGCAGTAAGCGGCGGCGGCGAGGGCGGGCGGGCCGTGATCCTCGGCCTCCTGCGGCTCAATGGGATCGACCCGGACACGGTCTTTACCGGCGAGGGGCACGCGCCTGCGCCGCTGTCGGCGGCCGAACGGGCGGAAGGGAATGCGCCGGAGGGTCGCGCGGCTTGGGACCTGCCCGACTGGCTCTGCGACCGGCTTGCCGCGTCCTGGGGGCCGGAGGCGGGCACGATCGCCGAGGCGCTGCGCCACCGGGCGCCGGTGACCCTGCGCGTCAACACCCTCCGCGCCGATCTCGCCGCCGCCCGGCGCATGTTGGAAGCCGACGGGATCGAAACCGCGACCAATCCGCTGTCGCCCACGGCGCTGACGGTCACCGCGAACGCGCGCCGCGTCGCCGGCTCCGCCGCCTACCGCGCGGGCCATGTCGAATTGCAGGACGCGGCGAGCCAGGCGGTGTCGGACCTCGTGCCGCTGCCTGCCGGGGCGCGCGTGCTCGACCTCTGCGCTGGCGGTGGCGGCAAGACCCTGGCGCTGGCCGCCCGGCTCGGTGGCGGGCCGGTCACGGCCTGGGATGCCGATCGCGGCCGGATGCGCGACCTTCCGGGACGGGCGGAGCGCGCCGGGGCCGAGGTCGGCCTGCCGGCGAGCCCCGAGGGCCTCTTCGACGTCGTGCTGACGGATGTACCCTGTTCCGGTTCGGGCGCCTGGCGCCGTGCGCCCGAGGCCAAATGGCGCCTGACAGAGACGCGGCTCGCGGAACTGCATCGCTTGCAGGACGGTATCCTGGACCGCGCCACGACCCTCCTGCGGCCGGGCGGCACGCTTGTCTACGCCACCTGCTCCGTCCTGTCCGACGAGAACGATGCGCGGATCGATACCTTCCTCGCGCGGCACGATGGCTGGCGCTGCACGCTTCGGCGGAACTTCCTGCCCGATCAGGCGGGAGACGGGTTCTTCACCGCGCACTTGATGCGCGAATAAGCGGCGCATAGGCTGGAGCAAGTTGGCTTAACGGTTTTTTAGATGACTGCCGGCCATCGTTTTGCGGGTCGTCGTTTTTCGGCAGGTGGTCATGAGTGAAGCAAGCGTTCTTACCGGAAAGCGTCCCGTGACAGCTCGATCGCGCATCGCGCATTGGGCGGCCGCGCTCCTTGCCGGGGTGACCTGCTTCGTCGTCTCCGTCCTTGTGCCGGACCGGACGTTGTCCGTCGCGCTGATATCGGCGGGCGCGGTGTTTACGTTTTCGGGCGCGTTGTTGGGGCTGTGGCGCCTTCCGGCGCGGCGGCGCGCGGCTTCCGCCAATGTCACGCTGGAGGCATTGCTGGCGGACGATCCGGCGCCCTGCCTCCTCTGCACTTCGGACTTTGCGCTGCATTTCGCAAACGACGCCGCACGGCGCAATTTTGCTGCCGATGCGTCGCTCCCGGGGTTGCTCAGGGGACGGCTCGCGCATCCCGCCGCGCTTCTGCAAAGGCTCGGCGAAGAGGTGGCGCGTAGCGGACGGGCCTCCGAAGACGTGATCGTGGGCGACGGTGCACTGCGGGTGACCGGCAGGGATGCCGGCGATGGGTTGACCTTATGGCGGGTCGAGGATTTTTCCGCCCCGCCCACCGGTGAGGCAGGCGTGCCCACGCTCGCGGTCGGACGCAAGGGCGCCGTGCTGGCGATGAACACGGCTGCGCGCGCGCTGCTGGGCCGCCGTGTCCGGGCGCTGTCCGAACTGATTCCGGGGGACGCGGTGAAAGACGGCGCGATCCACGACATTCCCGTTGCCACGGGAACCGCGCGTTACGAATTCCGCTCGATCTCCGCGGGCCCGGGGCGCAGCGAGATCGCCCTCCTGCCGGCGCCCGATACCGGCGCGGTGTCCGACATCCTGCTCGAGACATTGCCGATCGCGCTGCTGAAGGTCGCCGCCGATGGTGCGATCCTCGCGGCCAACCGGGAGGCGCGCGCGCTGCTGGAGCTCGACGGCATAGACGGTGTGCGCCTCGGCATGCTGTTCGAAGGTCTGGGCCGGCCCATCGCCGACTGGCTCTCCGACGCGGCAGAGGGGCGCGGCCTCAACCGTCCCGAATTCCTCCGCCTCAGCCGCGCGCGAGAGGAGACGTTCCTCCAGGTCGCGCTGACGCGCGGCGGCGGGCTGGACCTGATCGCGGTGATGACCGATGCGACGGAGCTCAAGACGCTCGAGGCGCAATTCGTGCAAAGCCAGAAGATGCAGGCGATCGGCCAACTCGCGGGCGGGATCGCGCATGACTTCAACAATCTTCTGACTGCGATTTCAGGGCATTGCGACCTTCTGCTCTTGCGTCACACGCGCGGCGACCAGGATTACGACGACCTCGTCCAGATCAATCAGAACGCCAACCGTGCGGCGGCGCTTGTCGGCCAGCTTCTGGCCTTCTCGCGCAAGCAGCCGATGAAGGCGGAACTGCTCGACCTGCGAGAGACGCTGTCGGACCTCACGCACCTTCTCAACCGCCTTGTGGGAGCGCAGATCACTCTTGAACTGCGCCACGAACCGGCGCTGCCGGCGATCCGCGGCGACCGGCGGCAGCTCGAACAGGTGATGATGAACCTCGTGGTCAACGCCCGCGATGCGATGCCTGAAGGCGGCCGCATCCTCGTGGAGACGGAGCGCCTGACGCTCAGCGCCCCACTGCGCCGCGACCGCGCGATGGTGGAGCCCGGCGATTACGTCGTGGTCAAGGTGACCGATACCGGCACCGGCATTCCGCCCGACCAGGTCCGCAAGGTGTTCGAACCGTTCTACACCACCAAGCGGAGTGGCGAGGGCACCGGGCTGGGCCTGTCGACCGTCTATGGCATCATCAAGCAGACCGGCGGGTTCATCTTCCTCGACAGCGAGGTTGGCAAGGGGACGACCTTCAAGCTGATCTTCCCCGCCCAGAGTGCGACGGCCCGGCGCGACGCCGCTCCCGCCGCGATCCCGGCCCGCAAGATCAGGGACGCGGCCGACGCCGCCGAAGGCGTCGTGCTCATCGTCGAGGACGAGGCGCCTGTCCGTGCTTTCGCGGCGCGGGGCCTCAGGCTGAAGGGCCTGACGGTAATCGAGGCCGATAGCGGTGAAGCCGCGCTCGACATCCTCAGCGATCCCGGACTCTCGGTGGACCTGATCGTCTCCGACATGATCATGCCGGGGCTCGACGGGCCCACCTGGGTGCGCCAGGCACGGGAGGACCGGCCCGAGACCGGGGTGATCTTCGTGTCGGGCTATGCCGCCGACTCGCTCGGCGACTCCGCCGGAGATGTCGGCAATGCGACTTTTCTGCAGAAACCGTTCTCGCTGAACCAGTTGGCTCAGGCCGTCCACGACAGGCTGCGCGACGAGGACGGGGCCATGGCAGACGATCAGGCGCCTGTTCGCAGCGGCAGGTAGTCCAGTTCCGCACCTGCACGCCGCGCCGGGTCGTGCGGCGGGCGGATCGCGAGGGCGTCGGCCTCGTTCAGTACGGTCAGAAGTGCGCTGTCTTGCCGTTCGAACACGTCGAGGCCCGAGCCGCCCAGCCGCGCCCGCATGTAATGCTCGCGCGGACCGTTCGCGGGCAGGTCCTGCGCCAGTGGCGCGCGCCGGCGCGGTGCGGGCTGCGCGCCCAGCCCGAGCAACGCCCGGATCACGGGGGCCACGAACACATGCCCGCAGACCATGGCCGAGACCGGATTGCCCGGCAGGCCGATCATCATCGCCGCGCCGAGCCGGCCAGCCATCAGCGGTTTGCCGGGCCGCATCGCCACCTTGTAGAACGCGCGATCCAGCCCGCGCTCCTCCGCCACCGTGGCGACGAGGTCGTGATCGCCCACCGACGCGCCGCCCACTGTGATGACGAGATCGGCGTCGTCCACGAGTCCGAGCACCGATCCGAGCGCCGCCGCGTCGTCCCGGGCGACCGGCAGCATCCTCGGTTCCGCCCCGAGTTCGCACAGCAGCGCATGAAGCCCGAACGTGTTGGAGGCGACGATTTGGTCGGAGCCGGGCAACTCGCCGGGCATCACCAGCTCGTCCCCGGTCGCGATCAGCGCCACGCGGGGGCGCCGCGTCACGCGCACATGGCCCGCATTCATCGCCGCGAGCAGGGCAAGGTCGTTCGGTCCGATCCGGCGCGGCGCAGACATCCTGGCCCCAGTGGTAAAGTCCGTACCCGCCGCACGCACATGGGTGGCCGCGTCGATCGTGCGCAGCGTCGCGCGATCGCCATCGCGCACCACGTCCTCTTGTATCACGACGCGCGTGGCGCCGGCGGGCATCGGCGCGCCGGTGAAGATCCGCACCGCCTCACCGGCGCGCACGATACCGGAAAATCCATGCCCGGCAGCGCTTTCACCGATGACCTTGACGCTCTCGCCGGGGGCGGCCTCCGCGATCGCGTAGCCGTCCATGGCGGAGGCGGCGAAGGGCGGTTGATCGCGCCCGGCGACCACGTCCGCCCGCAGCACGCGGCCGGCCGCCGACAGAAGCGGAACCTCCTCCGTCTCTAGCGGCGCGGCCAGCGTGAAGAGCGCGTCGAGCGCCTCGGTCACGGTGATCATGGCGCTTCGTATCGGCCGGACTTGCCGCCGTCCTTGAGGCGCAGGTGCATCCCGCCGATTTCCATGCCCCGGTCGACCGCCTTGGCCATGTCGTAGACCGTCAACGCGGCGGTCGACACCGCGGTCAGCGCCTCCATTTCGACGCCGGTCTGGTCGGTGGTCTTGACCGTCGCCTCGATCCTGAGGCCCGGCAGATCCGCGTCGGGCACGATGTCGACGGCCACCTTGGTGACCGGCAGCGGATGGCACAGCGGGATCAGGTCAGAGGTTCGTTTCGCCCCCATGATCCCGGCGAGCCTGGCCACGCCGATCACGTCGCCTTTCTTGGCTCGGCCTTCTACAATTATTTCAAGTGTTTCCGGGGACATCTTCACCCAGCCGACAGCCACGGCCACGCGGGCCGTCGTGGCCTTGTCCGAGACGTCGACCATGTGGGCGCGGCCCTCGTCGTCGAAATGCGTGAGGTCCGCCATGGCTCAGGCCGGCACCGGGTCGGCGAGGATGCGGGCGGTCGCGGCTTCCACGTCCGCCTCCCGCATCAACGACTCGCCGATGAGAAAACTGCGTGCGCCCGTCTCGGCCATCGCGCGCAGGTCGGCAGGCGTGTGCAGACCCGACTCCGAGACCAGAAGCCGGTCGCCCGGGACATGCGCGGAAAGATCGCGCGTCACATCAAGAGAGGTCTCGAAGGTATTGAGATCGCGGTTGTTCACGCCGATCAGCCGGGACTTGAGCTTGAGCGCGCGGTCAAGCTCGGCCCGGTCATGCACCTCGATCAGCACGTCCATGCCCCAGTCCATCGCGCAGGCCTCAAGCTCTGCCGCCTGGCCATCGTCGAGTGAGGCCATGATCAAGAGGATGCAGTCGGCGTGCAGCGAGCGCGCCTCGACCACCTGGTAGGGGTCGTAGATGAAATCCTTGCGCAACGCCGGCAGCATCGTCGCGCCGCGCGCCTGCGTCAGGTAAGGCTTGGCGCCCTTGAAATAGGCCATGTCGGTCAGCACCGACAGGCAGGTCGCACCGCCGCGTTCATAGGCGCGGGCCAGCTCGGCGGGATCGAAATCCTCCCGGATGAGACCCTTGGACGGAGAGGCCTTCTTGATCTCGGCGATGAGCCCGTAGCCGTTGCCCTGCGCCCGCGCGAGGCTGTCGGCAAACGGTCGCACGGGGTCGGCGTTCTTCGCCGCACCTTCGATCAGTTCGAGCGGCATCGTCGCCTTGTCCGATGCGATCTCGTTGAGTTTGGTGGCCTTGATTCTATCCAGAATGGTCTCTGTCATGTCCTCGTCCAGTTGATTTCGCTCTCGCCTCTGGCCCTAAGCCAGTCGTTGACACGCGAAAAGGGGCGGGACCCGAAAAAGCCCCGCCGCGCCGACAGCGGCGATGGGTGTGGCGACTGGAGGATAAGATGGCCGGGCACGGATATGAAGGGGGCGAAGCGCTGCGCATGTCCGCCCCAGAGTACAAAGGCCCGCGGCGCCTGCGAAAGATCCTGCAGCACCTCCTGTGCGAGGCGCGACCAGCCCAGCCGCGCGTGCCCACCCGCGTCGCCGGCAGGAACCGTGAGCGCCGTGTTGAGCAGCAGCACCCCGTCGCTTGCCCAGCCGCGCAGGTCGCCGTTTTCGGGAGATGCGCCAAGGTCGCTCTGCATCTCCTTGAAAATGTTCGTAAGAGAGCGGGGCAGGGGGCGCACCTCCGGCTCCACCGAGAAGGCGAAACCGTGGGCATGGCCGGGCGTCGGATAGGGATCCTGGCCGAGGATGACGGCCCGCACGCCGGCCGGTGGCAGCGCGTCCAGAGCGGCGAAGACCTGCCCCGTCGGCGGCAGCACGGGCCGCGTCTCGGCCGCGAGCGCCGCCTCGATCCGCGGCAGCTCGTCGGCGAAGAACGGCAGATGCGCCCAGGCCGGAGGCGGAGTGAGGGTCACGAAGAGGTCAGGCGCGCGAGCGTCTCGACCCGCGTTTTCGCGGCGCCGGAATCGATGCTGGTCGCCGCCATTTCGACGCCGGTGCGCAGGTCGGGTGCGACACCCGCCACCTTCAGCGCGGCGGCCGAGTTCAGCAGCACCGCGTCCCGGTAGGCCGAGGGCGTGCCCTCCAGCAGCGCGCGGAAGGCGGCGGCATTCTCTTCGGGGGTTCCGCCGAGGATCGCCTCGAACGGGTGTTCGGGCAGGCCGGCCTCCTCTGGGTGCAGCTCGAACTCCGTCACCTCGCCGTCGTCGAGCGCGGCGACCCAGCTGACCCCCGCGATGGACAGCTCGTCGGTGCCGTCGCCACCATGCACGAGCCACGCCCGGGTCGATCCCAACGTGCGCAGCGTCTCGGCCATGGGCCGGATCAGCATCTTCGCGAAGGCGCCGGTCAGCTGATAGGACACGCCCGCCGGGTTGGTCAGCGGCCCCAGGATGTTGAAGATCGTCCGGGTGCCAAGCTCCATCCGCGAGGGGCCGACATGGGCCATCGCCGGGTGGTGCATCGGCGCCATCATGAAGGCGATGCCGGCCTCTTGCAGGATGGCGGAAACGCGCCGTGCCTCCACCATCACGTTCACGCCCATCTGCGTCAGCGCATCGGCGGCCCCCGATTTCGACGACAGGTTGCGGTTGCCGTGCTTGGCCACCGGCACGCCTGCCCCGGCGACCACGAAGGCTGTCGCGGTGGAGATGTTGAGCGTGCCCTTGCCGTCGCCGCCGGTGCCGACGATGTCCATCGCGCCGGCGGGCGCCGTCACCTTGTGGCACTTGGAGCGCATGACGGCGGCGGCAGCCGCATATTCCTCGACCGTCTCGCCGCGGGTGCGCAGCGCCATCAGCAGCCCGCCGATCTGGCTCGGCGTCGCCTCGCCCTCGAACAGAAGGGTGAAGGCGCGCTCGGCCTCGTCGCGCGTCAGCGGGCGGTCGGCTGCGGCGCCGATCAGTGGTTTCAGTGCGTCGGTCATGCGGGCACGGGGAGAAAGGTCATGCGCGGCCAGTCGTTTCGGGGGGCGCGAGGGGTGGTCGCGGCCGGTCAGGTCACGCTATACATGCGGTGAGCGGCGAAGGCGCGTCAAGGGGGCGCCGGGGCGGATCCGGACCCGGGGAAACGAGGTTCGGGCCGGCGCGTCGCGCGTGGCGGAGCAGGAAAGGATCGGGCCATGGCAAGCGGGTTTCTGTCGGGTGCGGCGCTGGGGCTCGCGGCCACGGTCGCGGCGGCGGCCGTCCTGTCGGTTGCAGTGGGCGTGCCCGAGGATCCTGACCGAACCCGGGTCGAAGCGCCGGAACCGACCGTGGCGGAGACGGACGATGGAGGGCCATCCGCCGGCGCCGAGAGTGACGGGTCCGAGGAGAGCGCCGCCGAGCCTGCCTCCGACACCGCGGAGGCGGGGCCCGAGGACGATACGCAGCCGATGCCTGCCGAAGATGCAGAGCGGGAAACCTCCAGGACCGAGTTGCCGCCGCCGCCCGAACCGGCGCGCCGGCCGGAGGCGGAAAGCCGCGTCGCGGTGGGCGAGACCGTGCCCCTCGATACGCCCGAAACGCCGCGCGAGGGTGACGTTCCGGGTGGCGACACGGCGCCGGCCGGTCGGCCGGAAGCGGTGCAGGAGAGCGGCCCATTTCCCGCACCCGATGCACCGCAGAGCCCCGGTCGGGTTGCCGTCAGTACCGACGCCCCGGTCATGGCGCCGCCCGCCGTGGAGGAGCCGCAGGCGCCGGGCGCCGAAGCCGCCCCGAGTATCGCCACCGAACCCGCGCAACCGCCGAGCCCGTCCGTTCCGGGGGAGGACAGCGGCCTTGTCGCCGATGCCGGGGAGGAAGACGAGACCAATGACGACGCGGCGCCCTCCGACGCGGCCCCCGAGGCGCAGAGCGAAATCGGCGCGACACCGCCGCCCGCGCCGGAGAGCGATCCGGCTCCTGTGGCTCCCTCTGAGGACGCGGCGCCGAGACTCGCCGCCGCGGAGACCGGCCCCGAGGCGCCCGAACCGGACGCCGCCCCCGAGCCGGAGCTCGCCCGGCCGCCGCGTCCCGAGGTCGAGGCCAACGAGACCGGGAGCGAGGAAACCGAGGGCGACGAGGCCGGGACCGAGGAGTCCGGCGCGTCGGAGCGCCCCGGCGTCGGCGCGCCGGCGACCCGCCTGACCGACCGGGACGACGCGGTGCCGGTCCACCGGCCGGGCGACGATCCGGATGTGCCGGAGAATGCGCCCGAGGCCGAGGCCGAAGAGAGCGGCCCTCCCATCGAACGCTACGCCGCTCCGGCCGTGGAGGCCGGCGACCGGCCGCGGATGTCGGTGATCCTCATCGACGATGCGGGCGGGCCGCTGGGACCGCAGGCGGTGGGCGCCTTTCCCTTCCCGGTGAGCTTCGCGGTCGACCCGGCCCTGCCGGACGCAAGCGAGCGCATGGCGGCATACCGCGAGAAGGGCTTCGAGGTGCTCGCGCTTGCCGGCGTGCCGGAGGGCGCGGCGGCCTCGGACGTGGAAGTTGCGCTCGAGGCGGCGTTCAGTGCGCTGCCGCAGTCGGTTGGCGTGCTCGAGGCGCCGGGCTCGATGCTCCAGGGGTGGCGGGCTGTGTCCGATCAGTTGACCGAAGTCCTGAACGATACCGGGCATGGGCTGGTGATGCTGCCGAACGGGCTGAACACCGCGCAACAGCTTGCGGCGCGCGCCGGTGTGCCGTCGGGCACGGTGTTCCGCGATTTCGACGGCGACGGGCAGGACCCGACAGTGCAGCGGCGCTTCCTAGATCAGGCCGCCTTCCGTGCGCGCCAGGACGGGCCGGTGATCATGCTGGGGCGGCTGCGCGCCGACACGCTCTCTGCGCTCTTGCTGTGGTCCCTTCAGGATCGCGCGTCGCAGGTGGCGCTGGTTCCGGTGTCCCAGATCCTGCGCGGCGACTATTGATTCGCGGCCCAGCGGGCCAGCGTCGGGGCAAGATCGCCGTAGCCGGTGAAGCGTCGTTCGAAGGCGAGACCGAGGCGGTCCGCGCAGGCGCGCGCCGTCTCGGTCAGGTCCGGATCGTCGGTCTGTGCGAGGTAGACGAGGGTTTCGTAATGGCCGAAATACGCCTCGCGCAGCTCGGGATGGCGGTCGAGGCCGAGCGGTCGCCAGACGAAAGCGTCGAACTGCCGCGCGAGGAAGTCGGTCAGGTAGAAGGCCGTCATCTCGTCCCGCGCGGCGAAGGCGGCGTTGCCCTCGAAGAAGCTGTAGCAATGGGGGCCGGCGACCATCTCCACCCCCAAGGCGGCGCAGCGCGCCGCGAGCCGTCCGCCGGTGCCGCAATCGGCGTAGACGACGTGGAGGCTGTCATAACGGTCGCGATGCCGCTCGACGGCGGCCTCGACCGCATCGGGGATCGACTCAGGCGTGTTGTGCAGGATCGCCGGCAGGCAGACGAGATCGAGGTGGTCCCAGCCGTTGGCGTCGCGCAGGTCGAGGATTTCCCTGGCGAGGGCGCCGCAGGCAATGAGCAGGACGCGACCCGTCCGATCGGCGGCGCGTCCTTCTAGCGTCAGCGCGTCGTCGTCCGGGAGCGGCGCGTCCAAGGCGCGCTCAGATGTGACGGTCGTCGAAAGGGACGTGCCCAAGCCCCCAGCGCAGCGCCAGCGCCACGATCAGCAGGATCGGCAGTATCGTCATCGCGCCGAAAGCGCTGAGCGCCCAGATCGTGAGGCCTGCCGCTGACAGGACAAAGAGCACGAGCAGGGCGAAGAATGTCACGGGCATGAACGTCTCCTCTCTTGACAGAGAATATGGGACGGAAGTGCCCGCAAGAAAAGCCCCGCCGGGCCCGGCGGGGCGCTTTGACGCTGCGGCAGCGGCCCTTCGCTCACCCGGCCACGAGCGAATTGTGCTTGCGCGACATCATCGTCTTGGCCGTCTCCACCGCTACGGCGGCATCGCGGCAATAGGCGTCGGCGCCGATGGCCTGGCCGAATTCCTCGTTCAGGGGCGCACCGCCGACGAGCACGATGTAATCGTCGCGGATGCCCTGCTGGACCATCGTGTCGATGACGGTCTTCATGTAGGGCATCGTCGTGGTCAGCAGCGCCGACATGCCGAGGATGTCGGGCTTCTCGGTCTCCAGTGCCTCCAGGTACTTCTCCACCGGGTTGTTGATGCCGATGTCGATGACCTCGAAGCCGGCGCCTTCCATCATCATCGACACCAGGTTCTTGCCGATATCGTGGATGTCGCCCTTGACCGTACCGATCACCATGCGGCCCACCGTGGGCGCGCCGGTCTCCGCCAGGAGCGGTTTGAGGATCGCCATGCCGGCCTTCATCGCGTTCGCCGCCAGCAGCACCTCGGGCACGAAGAGGATGCCGTCGCGGAAGTCGCGACCGACCACCGTCATGCCGGCGACGAGCGCCTCGGTGAGGATGTCGTAGGGTTGCCACCCCCGCTCGAGCAGGAGGTTCACGCCCTCCTCGATCTCTTCCTTGAGACCGTCGTAGAGGTCGTCATGCATCTGGGGGACAAGCTCTTCGTCGCTGAGCTCCGCCAGGATCAGGTCGTCTTCCGCGTCAGACATGGCATACACTCCTTGCCGCCACTCGTAGAGGTCGCTGCGTCCCCCGACTTCGTTCACACATGGCGCCTGCCGTGACAGCGCAATCGCCCGTTTCCGACACCAATGCCGGAATATGCGACGAGACCTCTGAATAATTCGTTAGTGTGGCGAGACCGACATTGCCGATGTTCGCTAAATGTTCTATGTCAGCGGTTATGGGGCGGCATCTCAATCCGGTCGATGGCGACATCCGCAAGGCGCGCGGCGCGGGGTCCTGCGACGCCGGGCGATTTGAGCGGCATTCCCGGGCGGTCGACCATGACGGCTGGGACATTCCCGAAGAGGCGCGGACCCTGCGCACACAGGTCACCGATGAGCGGCCGCGCAGCATCATCAATTACGTCGCCTCGCCCGGCATTCCCTTCGACCGGACGATCAACCCCTATCGCGGGTGCGAGCATGGCTGCATCTACTGTTTCGCGCGGCCGACCCATGCCTATCTGAACCTCTCGCCGGGCCTCGATTTCGAGACGAGGCTGATCGCGCGACCCGGCGCGTCCGACGTCCTGGCAAAGGAACTGTGCGCGTCGCGCTATCGCGTCGCGCCGATCGCCATCGGTACCAACACCGACCCCTACCAGCCGATCGAGCGGGACCGCGGTATCATGCGGAGGATCCTGGAGGTCCTGCGCGATTTCCGCCACCCGGTCGGGATCGTCACCAAGGGCACTCTGATCGAGCGAGACATCGACATCCTCGCTCCGATGGCGGCCGAAGGGCTGGTACGCGTCGGATTGTCGGTGACCACGCTCGATCCGATGCTCGCGCGGCGGCTGGAGCCGCGGGCGCCGTCCCCGGCGCGCCGCCTTGCCGGGATCACGCGGCTGACGCAGGCCGGGATACCGGTGCGTCTCATGGTGTCGCCAGTGGTGCCGGCGCTCACCGATCCCGAGATCGAGCGCATCCTGGAAGCGGGTGCAGCCGCCGGTGCGGACGCGGCAAGCTGGATCATGCTGCGCCTGCCGCGCGAGGTCTCGCCGCTCTGGCGGGACTGGCTGGAGGAGCATTATCCGGACCGTGCAGACCGGGTGATGAACCGGCTGCGCGAGATGCATGGCGGCAAGGAGTACGACAGCCGCTGGCACCGCCGGATGCGCGGCGAGGGGCCCTATGCCGAGATCGTCGCGCACCGTTTCGCGCTGGCCGCCCGACGCCTGGGGCTCGACCGGCCCACCGCGCCGCTGCGTTGTGACCGCTTTGCGCCGCCGCCAAACGCGGGCGATCAGCTCACCCTGTTCTGAGTGTCCGCCAATGGTGCAACGGCGGGGTGACGCAATTCGGCGTCGATCGCGCCTTTCCCGCGGGTTTTGCGGGGGATTCACAGCAAGATGTTCATTTCATGGGATCGCCGGAAGGATCTTGCGCAACAAACGAGCGGCGCGTGAACGACGATCGGTAACTTTGGTGAAGATTTTTCTGAAACTCGTCGCCGCCCAGGTGCGTGGGTGCCGCATTGACCATTCAAACCCAGTGGAGGTTCCATGGCTGCGACGTCACAATCCCTAAGCGAATTCGAGGCCGGTCTCGGCACGGCCGAGGCAATCTACGCGGTCGACTTCGCATCGCTCAACAATTCCGGCGTGACCGGGACGGCGCTGGTTTCGCTGAGCCCTGAAACGGAAGATGGCGTCCAGAACGTCAACGTCTCCATCGCGGTGGAGGGCATGGAGCCGAACCAGCCGGTGCCGCAGCACATCCACGGCCTGTTCGACGGCGACGGTGCGCCGGTCGACTCGACGACCCCTGACATTGGTGCCGACGCAGACGGCGACGGCTATGTCGAGGTTCTCGAGGGTGTGCCCAGTTACGGCGACGTGATCCTTACCCTCGTCGACGAGGAAGGCAATGCGCCGACGACCAACGGCGACGGCAGCTTCACCTACAACTACGCCTTCGACGTGAACAACGACGACGATTTCGGCAGCCCGGTCACGATGACCGACTACGAGGGCGATGACATCATGCCGCTGCCGTTGCGCGAGATCGTGCTGCACGGCGTGGAAGTGCCGGAAGGCGCGGGCGCCGACAGCGACGACAATGACGGCGACGGCGAGCCGGACGGCGAGGTCAACGGCACCGGCGGTTTCATCCCGATCCTGCCCGCCGCGGCCGGCGAGATCGAGCAGATCGACCTCGAGACCGCGCAGCAGATTCTCGGCGCCCAGAAGGACGTGAACGGCATTGTCGCGGCGACTCCGGATGCGGGCGGCGCGATTGTCGGCGGCGCCGGCAATGACGACCTGACCGGCGGGCCGGGCAGCGACACGCTCGACGGTGCGGACGGCGAGGATTACCTCGACGCCGGCATGGACACCAACGCCGAGAACGCGGCCGATGACGGCGCGTCCGGTGCCTTGGGTCTCTCCGATTACGACAACGGCTATGCCGGCGGTGCCGGTGACGACACGGTCGAAGGCGGTGTCGGCGACGACGTGATCACCGGCGACGACGACACCCGTGTCGCGGCGGCCGCAGGATCCGAGTTCGACGCCTCCGCCGATGGCGACGACATGCTGATGGGCGGGGCCGGCAACGACGAGATCCACGTCGGCACCTGGATCGACGGCGACGACGTCGAAGAGGGCGACGAGACCGCCAACACCCACCTCGGTACCGGTGACGACACCGCTTCGGGCGGCGAAGGCGACGACATCCTTGTCGGCGACATGGGCGACGACATACTCGACGCCGATGAAGGCGACGACACGATCCTCGACGTCGACAGCGACAATACCGTCAACAATGCCGACTTCGGCGCATCGGGCAGCCTGCCGCTGGCCGAGTACGACAACGGCTATGCCGGCGGTGCAGGCGATGACATGATCACCGGCGGGGCCGGCGACGACATCATCACCGGCGACGACGACAGCCGTGTCTCCGCGCTCTCCGATGGCGAATTCGACGCCGGGGCCGACGGCTCCGACACGATCGACGGCGGTGCCGGCAACGACGAGATCCACACCGGGTCCTGGGCCGACGGCGACGACGGCTTCGACAACACTCATACCGGCATGGCGGCGGACATTGCCAATGGCGGCACCGGCGACGATATCCTCGTCGGCGACATGGGCGACGACATCCTCGACGGGGACGAGGGCGACGACCGCATCCTCGACGTGGACGGCGACAACACCGAGAATGCCGCGGATGACGGCGCGTCGGGTTCGCTGATGCTGTCGGACTACGACAACGGCTACGCCGGCGGCGCGGGCGATGACACGATCACCGGCTCGGCCGGCGACGACGTCATCACCGGCGACGACGACACCCGTATCTCGGCGGCGTCGGGCACCGAGTTCGATGCCGAAGCCGATGGCAACGACATGCTCATGGGCGGCGACGGCAACGACGAGATCCACACCGGTACCTGGATCGACGGCGACGACCGCGATGATGACGACGCGACCGCCAACACCCACATGGGCGAAGGCTCCGACACCGCCGCAGGCGGCAACGGGGACGACATCCTCGTCGGTGACATGGGCGACGACGTGCTCGCCGGCGAAGCCGGGAACGACACCATCACCGATGCCGGCGATACCGACAACACGCTGAACGCGGCGGATGGCGGTGCCTCCGGTGCGCTTCCGCTGTCGTCCTACGACAACGGCTATGCCGGCGGCGCGGGCGATGACGTGATCACCGGCGGGGCCGGCGACGACATCATCACCGGCGACGACGACAGCCGGGTCTCGGCTGCAGCGGGCATCGAGTTCGATGCGACGGCGGACGGGTCGGACACCATCAACGGTGGTGACGGCAACGACGAGATCCACACGGGTACCTGGATCGACGGCGACGATGTCGACGACGAGACGGCCAATACCCAGACCGGCGTGATGGGCGACATGGCCAACGGCGAAGGCGGTGACGACATCATCCGCGGCGCCGGCGGCGACGACCGCCTGACCGGTGGCGACGGCAACGACGATCTCGCCGGTGCGGCCGGTGACGACACGGTGCTCGGCAACGACGGCGACGACCTCGTCGCAGGCAATGCCGGAAACGACATGCTCGCCGGCGGCAACGGGTCGGACACTGTGCTGGGCGGTGACGGCCAGGACAACATCGGCGGTGGGGCCGGCAACGACTCCATCGAAGGCGGGGCCGGTGACGACGTCATCGGGGCCGGCATGGACAACGACATCGTCAAGGCCGGCGGCGGCGACGACCTCGCCAACGGCGGCAGCGGCGACGATATCGTCTACGGCAATGCCGGTGACGACTCGATCGGGGGCGGCGATGGCGACGACACCGTGCTCGGCGGTCTCGGTGACGACTCTGCCGGTGGCGGTGCCGGTGACGACTCCATCATGACCGGCGCAGGTGACGACCTGATCGGTGGCGGCGAAGGCAACGACACCGCCTTCGCGGGCATCGGCGACGATTTCGTCGCGGGCGGCGCCGGGATGGACGAGCTGCACGGCAACGAAGGCATGGATACCCTCAACGGCGGTGCCGGTGACGACATGCTGTGGGGCAACGAAGGCGACGACACCTTCGTGTTCAACAATCTCACCGATGGCGAGACCGACACGATCATGGACTTCCAGGATGGCATGGACATGATCCGCGTGACCGGTGGCGGCGGCTTCGACAACGCCACCGTGACCGACACCTCCACAGAGGAGACGATGTCCGCGACCGTCACCATCGACGGCCACGACATCGTTCTGCTGGGGGTCGACAGCGCCGATATCGGTGCCGACGACTTCACCTTCATCTGATCCCCCGACTGGCGGGGCGCCCCGCGTGGTGCGTCCCGCCGCTTTTCCGGGCCAGGCCCGGAACGGGATACCGAAAAAGGCCCGCGCCGCATACTTGCGGCGCGGGCCTCTTCATGTCCTCCAGGGGGCGCTCAGCCGCGGCGGCGCCGGGTCTTTCGGGCCGGGCCGGCCTCCTCTCCGCTGCCGTCCCGATCCGAAGAGAACGGCCCGATCCGTGCCACGATCTCCTCGAGCCTGGGGCGCGGGCCGGGGGGCGTGTCTTCCAGCGCCTTGCGCATCGTCCGCAGGTGCTCCGGTGTCGTCCCGCAGCAGCCGCCTATGATGCGTGCGCCGGCGTCACGGGCGAGCACGGCGTACTCGGCCATCAGCTCCGGCGTGCCGTCGTAGTGTATGTGCCCCTCGACAAATTTCGGGACGCCGGCATTGCCCTTGGCGATCACCGGACGATCCGGCCCCGTGGCGGCAAAGCCGAGGACGGTGCGCAGAAGGTCCGAGGCGCCGACGCCGCAATTGGCGCCGAAGGCGAGGGGCGGGTTCGGCAGATCGTCCACCAGCCTGGCCAGTCCGTCGGAGGTAAGCCCCATCATCGTGCGTCCCGCGGTGTCGAAGCTCATCGTGCCGCACCAGGGCATGCCGGCAAGGGCGAAGGCCTCGGCAGCCGCCCGGAACTCCTCGGGGGCGGAGATCGTCTCCAGCCAGAGGACATCGGCGCCGCCCTCCTTCAGACCTTCGGCGGTCTCGTGGAACATCTCCACCGCGCGGGCATGCGACAGCGGGCCCACCGGCTCCATGATCTCTCCGGTCGGACCGACGGAACCGGCGACGATCACCGGCCGTCCGGCGGTATCGGCGACCTCGCGGCCCAGCTCCGCCGCGATGCGCGACAGCTCGTGCGCCCGCCCGCTGGCGTCGTGCAGCGCCAGGCGCGAGGCGTTGGCGCCGAAGGAGTTGGTCAGGAAGATATCGCTGCCGGCCTCCACCGCACCGCGGTAGAGCGCGCGGATCTTGCCGGGCTCGTCGACGTTCCAGAACTCCGGCGCATCGCCCGAGGATAGGCCCATGTTGAACAGGTTCGTGCCCGTTGCGCCATCGGCCATAAGCCAGTCGCGGGTGGACAGGAGGGCGGAAAGAGCATTGGCCATGGCGATCCCCGTGCGGATTCGGATGATCGCGGCCAATGGCACCGGCCGGGGCGCTTGGCAAGACGCCCCGGTTTATCGCTCCGGCAACAGACCCCGAGGCGAGAACCGCAGCACCAGAAGCAGCACCACCCCCATGGTCAGAAGTCGCATGTGCTGCACGCTGCCGAGAAGATGCGCCTTGAGCGCGCCGTCCGACAGGCCCGAGGTCACGAAGCCCATCAGCGCCTGCCCCATCGGTTCCACCTGCACCCAGAGGAACCAGATCAGGAAGCCGCCGATCACCGCGCCGTAATTGTTGCCCGACCCGCCGACGATCACCATCACCCAGATCAGGAACGTATAGCGCAGCGGCTGGTAGGAGGACGGTGTGAGCTGCCCGTCGAGCGTCGTCATCATCGCGCCGGCCATGCCGCAGATCGCCGAGCCCAGGATGAACACCTGCAGGTGCCGGCCTGTCACGTCCTTGCCCATGGCGCGGGCGGCGGTCTCGTTGTCGCGGATCGCCCGCATCATCCGCCCCCAGGGCGAATTGAGCGCCAGCTGCGCCAGGACCAGCACCACGGCGAGCACCGCGGCAAAGAGGATCCCGTACCCAGCCTTGACGTAGAGCGTCGAGGCCGTGGTCGCGTCGAGCCCCCATTCGCCGGCCCGCGCCACGAAGTCCGCGTCGCGCTGCAGGTCCACCTCGTAGGGGACGGGGCGGGGCAGGCCGATCACGTTCTTGACTCCGCGCGCCAGCCAGTCCTCGTTCTTGAGGACGGCGATGACGATCTCCGCGATGCCCAGCGTCGCGATGGCAAGGTAGTCCGACCGCAGCCCCAGCGCCGTCTTGCCGATGATCCAGGCCGCGCCTGCCGCCAGCAGCCCGCCGACCGGCCAGGCCAGCAGAACCGGCAGCCCCAGCCCGCCGAGATAGCCGGTGGAGGCGGAGTTCACGCTCTCCACCGCGTCCACCGCTGGCGACAGCACCATCCGGTAGAGGATGAAACCGACGATCAGGATCGCCGCGACCGCCCAGCCGCGCCAGCGCCGCGGCGCGCGCTTCCAAGTCATCGCGGCGGCCGCGATGCTTGCGGCTCCAAGCGCGAGCCCGGCGAGGATGCGCGTGCCGCCCGCCGCCCAGGCCTCGCCCACGGGCGGCATCGACACCAGCACCACGGAGAGCCCGCCAAGCGCCACGAAGCCCATCACGCCGACGTTGAAGAGCCCTGCGAACCCCCATTGCAGGTTCACGCCCAGCGACATGACCGCCGAGACGAGTCCCATGTTCAGGATCAGCAGGGCGGAGTTCCAGCTCTGCACCATGCCGGTGCCGACGATCAGCACCGCGACCAGCGCGAACATGGCGAATGTGCGTGCATGTCCGTTCATACCGATTTCCCCCGGAAGAGGCCCGTGGGCCGGAACAGCAGCACCACCACGAGGATCATGAAGCTGACCGCGAACTTGTAGTCGGTGGCCAGAAGCTGGACGAGCCCGTCCGGCTCGAGCGGCTCGGGCAGAAGATAGGTCAGCACCTTCTTCCACGCATAGGTGATGCCGACCTCGGAGAAGGCGATCACGAAACCCCCGGCGATGGCGCCGAGCGGCGAGCCCAGCCCGCCGACGATGGCGGCGGCGAAGATCGGCAGCAGAAGCTGGAAATAGGTGAACGGCATGAAGGTCTTGTCGAGCCCGTAGAGCACCCCGGCGATGGTCGCGAGGCACGCCACAAGGAGCCAGGTCACGCGCACCACGCGCTCGGGGTCGATCCCCGAGAGAAGCGCAAGATCCTCGTTGTCGGAATAGGCGCGCATCGACTTGCCCGTGCGCGTGCGGTTCAGGAACCAGAAGAGCGCGGCCACCACAACGACCGCCGTGACCACGGTGATTGCCTGTGTCGAGCGGATCACCAGCGGCTCCGACAGGCCGGTCAGTTCGCGGAACTGGCGCGCGTTCATCAGGTACCGCGCGCCGTCCCCGAAGGTCCGGCTGTCCGGCCCGATGACAAGCCGTGTCAGCCCGTTATAGACGAACATCACGCCCATGGAGACGATGACGAGGATCACCGGCACGACCTTCTGCGCCCGGTAGAACCGGAACACGACCCGGTCGGTCGCCAGAAGCAGCAGCGCGCATCCCGCGATCCCGAACGGGATCGCCAGGAGCGCCGTCGGCAGCGGCCCGAGGCTCACCCCCAGCCCCTGCAGCCCCCATGTCACGAGGATCGCCACCATCGTCCCGAAGGCCATCGTGTCGCCGTGCGCGAAGTTGGAAAAGCGCAGGATGCCGTAGACAAGCGTGACTCCCAGCGCCCCTAGCGCCAGCTGGCAGCCATAGGCGATCGCCGGGATCAGCACGAAGTTCGACAGCGCCACGAAGGCGTTCAGAAGGTCCATGCGCGTGCCTCCGACCTGCGCCGGGGCAGGCCCGCGAATACGCCCGCCAGGGCGGGCAGGGTCTCGACGGTCATGCTCATCCCCCCAGGAAGCTCCGGCGCACGTCCGCGTCGGCCAGGAGTTCCTTGCCGGTCCCGGTATGGGCGTTGCGCCCCTGAACGAGCACGTACCCCTTGTCCGCGATCTCGAGCGCCTGGCGGGCGTTCTGCTCCACCATCAGGATCGGGATGCCGGTCCGCGCCACCTCGATGATGCGGTCGAACAACTCGTCCATGACGATCGGCGACACCCCCGCCGTCGGCTCGTCAAGCATCAGCACCTTCGGCTGGGTCATCAGCGCCCGACCCACGGCGACCTGCTGGCGCTGCCCGCCCGACAGCTCGCCTGCCGGCTGGCGGCGCTTGTCCTTCAGGATCGGGAACAGCTCGTAAACCTGCGCCATCGTTTCGGAAATGTCGTCCTCGCGGATGAAGGCGCCCATCTCGAGGTTCTCCTCCACGCTCATCGAGGTGAAGATGTTGGAATTCTGCGGAACGAAGCCCATGCCTTTTTTCACCCGGTCCTGCGGGCTGAGCCGGGTGATGTCCTCGCCGTCGAGCCGGACCGCACCCTCGCGAAGCTCCAGCATGCCGAAGACGGCCTTCATGGCGGTGGACTTGCCCGCACCGTTGGGGCCCACGATCACCGCGATCTCGCCGCGCTCCACCGCGATGGTGCAGCCGTGCAGGATGTCCGCGCCGCGGCCATAGCCGCCGGTCATCGCATCCCCGATCAGGAACGGCCCACCCGGCGCCGGAACCGCCTCGCCGCGATAGTTCGGCAGCGGGCTGCCTTGGCCGGCGGGATTGGTGATCGACCTATCGCGGTTGCCTCGGTCGTCGTGCAACGGATCGCTCATCCCCGACCCCCGGCTTCTTCTCGTCCGAAATACTCCGGGGGGTGTAGGGGGCAGAGCCCCCACCGACGCGACGGTGCGGCCATCACGCCGTCTCCTTGTTCTTGAGCCCGGTGCCGAGATACGCCTCGATCACCCGCTCGTCGGCCTTGATCTGGTCGATATTGCCCTCGGCCAGCACCTTGCCCTCGGCCATTACAATGACCGGGTCGCACAGCCGGCCGATGAAATCCATGTCGTGCTCGATCATGCAGAACGTGTAGCCGCGCTCCTCGTTGAGGCGGCGGATCGCGTCGCCGATGGTGTTCAGGAGCGTGCGGTTCACGCCCGCGCCGACCTCGTCGAGAAAGACGATCTTGGCGTCGACCATCATCGTGCGGCCCAGCTCCAGGAGCTTTTTCTGGCCGCCCGAGAGGTTTCCGGCGCGTTCGTCCTTCAGATGTGAAATAGTCAGGAAATCAAGAACTTCGTCGGCTTTCTTCAGAAGTTCCGCCTCTTCATCGCGAATCCGGCCGCGTCCGAACCAGGCGTTCCAGAGCGTTTCCCCGGACTGCTCGCCGGGGACCATCATCAGGTTCTCGCGGCAGCTCATGGAGGAAAACTCGTGCGCGATCTGGAAGGTGCGCAGGAGCCCCTTGTGAAAGAGCGCGTGCGGCGGAAGGCCGGTGATGTCCTCGCCGTCCATGAGAACGGTCCCGGATGTCGGTGGAAGAGCGCCTGCCACGCAATTGAAAAGAGTGGATTTTCCGGCGCCGTTCGGCCCCACGAGCCCGGTGATGGAGCCGGGGGCGATCTCCAGCGTGGCGCCGTCCACGGCGCGGAAGCCGCCGAAATGGCGGTGAAGGTTCTCGACCCGGATCACGGCGTCATCCCTGTGCGGGCCGGGCGCGTCCGTGTCGCCTCGGCCGTCTTGTTATCGTACGTTTCGTACACTTGCGGCGCAGTTCCGGGCGCCGGATGTACGGAACGGCCGCATCTCTGTACGGCCATTCCGAAAAATTCAAGCTTTCCTCAGCGGAATTCGACCGTCTCGAAGGCGCCGTCCGTGATCGTGTAGTAACGGTACGTGCCGGCGGCTTCGCCCGGGCCGATCAGCTCCACGTCGGTCGCGCCGACGTAGTCGATCTCGCCGCCCTCGGCGAGGATCTCCAGCGCCTTGCCGAGCTCGCCCGGCATGATCTCTTCGCCCGGGGCGTTGGCCACGTCCATGACGTTCGCCGCCGCGGCCTCGGAGGTCGCTTCGCCGCCGGCCTGCATCGCCAGCACCAGAAGTGCCGCCGCGTCGTAGCTTTCGCGGGTATACGTGCTTTCGGGATCGAATTCGCCGCGTTCGTTGACGAGGGCGGAGAACGCCTCCGCGCCTTCGCCCTGCGACCACGGCACCGCGCCGTAGGAGCCTTCGAGCACATCGCCGAAGTCGTCGAGCAGGACATCGGAATACATCCCGTCGCCCATCATGAAGGTCGAGAAGGCGCCGGTGTCGGCGGCTGCCTGGATCATCCCGCGGCCGCCCGAATCGGCGTAGCCGAGCACCACGAGGACGTCGCCGCCGGCCGAGGCCAGGGCACCGATCTCGGCCGAGTAGTCGGCCTTGTTGTCCTCGTGCGGGGCGGTGAGCGTGACCTCTCCGCCGGCCTCCTCGAAGGCGGCGACGAAGCTGTCCGACAGGCCCTTGCCGTAATCGTTGTTGGTGTAGGTCACGGCGACGGAGTCGACGCCCTCGGTTTCGAGAATGCCGGCGAGCACTTCGCCCTGGCGCGCGTCCGACGGCGCGGTGCGGAAGAACAGCCCGTCATCCTCGGCCTCCGACAGACCCGGAGAGGTCGCCGAGGGCGAAATCATCGGCACGCCGTTCGGCACCGCGACGTTGGACAGGACCGCGCCGGTCACGCCCGAGCAGTCGGCGCCCACGATCGCCACGACTCCGTCGGTCGTCACCAGGCGTTCGGCGGCTGCGGTGGCCGCGGCGCTGTCGACGCAGGTGGAATCGGCGGTGACCGGGGTGAGCGTGGTGCCGCCCAGGAAAGCACCGCTCTCGTTGATTTCTTCCAGCGCCAGTTCGGCGGAGGCGCCCATCGCGGGTGTGAGGGATTCGATCGGGCCGGTGAAACCGAAGACGATTCCGATCTTCACGTCGTCGCTTTGCGCCATTGCGCCGCCCGACGCCAGCGCCGTCGCGGCGGTGGCCATCAAGAGCTTTTTCATCTGGTCTGTCTCCCTGTTCTCGGATGCTTGTCCTGCGCCGGAGGGTGCGGCGGGCTGCATCGAAAGTAAAGAGCCCGGCGGCGGCTTGTGTGCACGAGCGGGGTGAAAGCTAGAGTGTAAGGGATTGTTTTGAATGCTTGCGGGGGCAGGCTCGCCCGTCATGCCGGCGGAGCAGCGCGCCGATCGGCCCGGACCGGCCCGTAGACGCCGGACCCGCCTCCTGCGCGCATCGCATGCCTGCCGCAGTCCCGCGCCGGGAGCGGCGCCTTGTCCGCCGCGTGCGGGGGGCTGAGGTATGTGACCGGGACAAAGCGCGGACCTCAGGGGGCATGGCCGTGAACCCGCGGGCCGGCTCTGGCCCGGCGCCGTCTGGCCACGCCTTACGCCTGTTCGCGTGTCCCGTGGCTGCCGCGTTCGCGGTAGGGCGTCGTTTCGTAATGGGCGCGGTAGCACTTGGAGAAGTGCGACGGGCTCGCGAAGCCGCAGGCGAGCGCCACGTTGATCACGCTCATGTCCGTCTGCATCAACAGGTTGCGCGCCTTCTGCAGCCGCAATTCCATGTAGTAGCGCTTGGGCGAGCGGTTGAGGTAGCGTCGGAACAGCCGTTCGAGCTGGCGCGTCGACATGCCGACCTGGCTCGCGAGCTGTGCCGGGGTGATCGGCTCCTCGATATGCGCTTCCATCTTGTGGATGACCTCGGCCAGCTTGGGATGGCGCACGCCGATGCGGGTGGGCACGGACAGCCGCTGGGTGTCCTGGTCGGTGCGGATCGACGAATAGATCAACTGGTCCGCAACCGCGTTGGCGAGGTCCGGCCCGTGATGCGCGGCGATGAGGTTGAGCATCAGATCGATCGTCGCGGTGCCGCCGGCGGCGCTGACCACGTTGCCGTCAACCACGAAGACCGATTTCGACAGGTGCACCTCGTCGAAATCCTCGGCAAAGCTGTCGTGGTTCTCCCAGTGAATGGTGGCGCGCTTGCCGTCGAGAAGACCGGCCTCGGCGAGGACCTGCGTGCCGGTGCAGAGCGCGCCGAGGACCGGCCCGTGCCGCGCTTCGCGCCGCAGCCAGTTGAGCAGCCGCTTGGTCATCGCCTCGCGCACCTTCAGCCCGGCGCAGACCATCAGCGTGTCGTCGCGGCCCAGCGTCGGCAGCACGGTGTCGAGCTGGAAGACCGGGCCGGCCGAGCAGGCCACCGTGCCGCCGTCCTCTCCGGTCGTGGTCCAGGTGTAGAGTGCGCGGCCGGCCATGCGGTTGGCGATGCGTAGCGTCTCGACCGCCGAGGCAAAGCTCAGCAGGGTGAAATTGGGCAGGAGGACAAAGACGAAACGGCGTTGCTTGCCGGTGGCGTAAAGATCCTCCGCGGGGGCCCTCTGCTTCATACGCGCATCTCACACACACAGACCGGACCCGGTCCGGATAGAGGGCCAGAGTCCAGAAGTCGCGGGCGGCGTCAAGCGACTCGCGGGATTTCTTCGCTGGCCAGCGTGCCTCCGCTTCGATATAGACCTCGCGTGCTGTCGAATGGCAGGGTTCAGGCCCTGCAAGTTAACGGAGAAAGACGATGACGGAGTGGCAGAAATCGGCCTGGCGCGACAAGCCTCGGGTGCAGATGCCGGACTATACCGACGCGGCCGCGCTGCGGTCCGTGGAAGGCCGTCTTGCCAAGTATCCGCCGCTCGTCTTCGCCGGGGAGGCGCGGCGGCTGAAGCGCGAGCTTGCCGCCGCCTCGCGCGGGGAGGCGTTCGTGCTGCAGGGCGGCGACTGCGCCGAGGCGTTCGACCAGTTCTCCGCGGATGCGATCCGCGATACGTTCAAGGTCATGCTGCAGATGGCGATGGTGCTGACCTACGGCGCCAAGGTTCCGGTGGTGAAGATCGGCCGCATGGCCGGACAGTTCGCCAAGCCGCGCTCCGCGCCGGTCGAGGTCAAGGACGGGGTGGAGCTGCCGTCCTACCGCGGCGACATCATCAACGAGCTGCCGTTCACCTCCGAGGCGCGGCTGCCGGATCCCGAGAAGATGCTGCAGGCCTACACCCAGGCGGCGGCGACGCTGAACCTCCTTCGCGCGTTCTCGACCGGCGGGTATGCCGACGTGCACCAGGTCCATGCCTGGACGCTCGGCTTCACCGAAAGCGAGAAGGCCGCGCAGTACCGCGAACTTGCGGGGCGGATCTCGGACACGCTCGACTTCATGAAGGCGGCGGGTCTGGAGAGCGACACGAACCACAACCTTCGGACGGTGGAGTTCTACACCAGCCACGAATCGCTGCTGCTGGAATACGAGGAGGCGCTGTGCCGGCTCGATTCCACCTCGGGCAAGTGGCTGGCGGGTTCGGGCCACATGATCTGGATCGGCGACCGCACGCGGCAGCCGGACGGCGCGCATGTGGAATTCGCGCGCGGCGTGCTGAACCCGGTGGGGCTCAAGTGCGGGCCGTCGCTGACGGCGGACGATCTCAAGACGCTCATGGCCCGGCTCAATCCCGAGAACGAGGAAGGCCGGCTGACGCTGATCGCCCGCTTCGGCGCCGGCAAGGCCGCCGAGCATCTGCCGCGCCTGATCGAGGCGGTGCGAGAAGAGGGCGCCAACGTGACCTGGGTGTGCGACCCGATGCACGGCAACACGGTCAAGTCGGCCTCCGGCTACAAGACCCGGCCGTTCGAGGCTGTGCTGCGCGAGGTGCGCGACTTCTTCGCGGTGCACAAGGCCGAGGGCACGGTGCCCGGCGGTGTGCATTTCGAGATGACCGGCCAGGACGTGACCGAATGCACCGGCGGCGTCTACGCGGTCAGCGACGAGAACCTGTCGGACCGCTACCATACCGCCTGCGATCCGCGGCTCAACGCCTCGCAATCGCTGGAACTGGCGTTCCTCGTGGCCGAGGAGCTCACGGCGCACCGCGACGGGCGCGCCGTGGCCGCAGGCTGATCGTCTCGGTCCTTGAGCGGCGGTTGGGCGGCGCCTTCGGGCGCCGCTTTTCGTTTGTCGCCCGCGAAACCGGGCCGCCGGAACGGTCCGCCCCGGTCCGGGCGGGACACGTGCCCGGCGACACCGCCGGCCGAGCGCCGGCAAACCGCAAGCACCGGCCTCCGCCCGCGCACTCCATGTTCAGCGGAAGCGCGTACTTGCGCTTCTTTGGGCCCCAAATACTCCCGCCGGAGGCGTCCAGCCTCTGCCGCACGCGCCGGCTGTGGGTCAGGCCGCTTCGGTGCCGAAATCCTCGGGGTTCAGCAGCGCCAGCTGGTCCCTCGCCCAGGCTTCGGTGTTGTAGGTCCGGACCATGCGCCGAAGCTCGGACATGCGGGCGCGCCGGTCTTCCTCGGCCATGTCCAGTGCCATCTCGACGGCATGGTCCATCGACTTGTTGGAATAGGGATTGGTGAGGATGGCGGAGCTCATCTCCATCGCCGCGCCGGCGAATTCCGACAGGATCAGCACGCCGTCGCCGTCGCTGCGGGCGGCGACGAATTCCTTGCAGACAAGGTTCATCCCGTCCGCGAGCGGCGTGATCCAGGCAACGTCGGCGGCGCGGTAATAGGACACCAGTTCCTCGAACGGGATGGCGTTGGAGATGAGCGACACCGGTGTGCGGTCGAAGGTCGCGAAACGGCCGTTGATGCGCCCGGCGATCTGCTCGATCTCAGACTGGATCTCGGCATAGGCGGTCATGTTGCGGTTGGCCGACACCGAGATGTGCAGAAGCTTGAGCTGCTGCGCCATGTCCGGCCGCTTCTCCAGCAACCGCTCGAAGGTCAGGAGCTGTTCGGCCCCGCCCTTGGTGTAGTCGGTGCGCCCGACCGACAGGATCAGCCGGCGCCCCGCCATGGCGTTGAGCACCTCTTCCGTGCGGGTGGCGGTTTCGGGGCGCTCCGCGACCTGCGTGATATAGCTGGTGTCGACGCCCACGGGCGTGGTGCCGAGTTTGACCACCCGTTCGTCGGTGTGGATCGCGGTGGGCACCGTGCGGTCCGACAGCGCCGAGCCGTCGGAAATGAAGTCGGGCTCCACCGGTTTGCGCGGCACATGCCCGACATCGCGCAGACTGCGCACCACCGAAACGAAGTTCGACGCGTAGCGCGGGATGTGAAAGCCGACCACGTCGCAGGCCAGAAGCGAATCGACGATCTCGCCGCGCCAGGGCAGCACGTTGAACATGTCGGCGGCCGGGAACGGCGTGTGGTGGAAGAAGGAGATCCGCACGTCCGCCCGCATCTGCCGCAGATAGCCGGGCACGAGCCAGAGGTTGTAGTCGTGAACCCAGACCGACGCGCCCTGCGCCGCCTCGGCGGCGGCGGCCTCGGCGAAGGACCAGTTCACCTGCTTGAAGGTCGGCCAGTCCACCGGGTCGTAGTTGTACTTTTCCTTGAAGCCGTGAAGGATCGGCCAGAACGCCTCCTTGGAGGTGACGTGGTAGAAGGACGAGACCTGATCCTTGGTCAGCGGCAGGCGCGAGACGGTGTACCTGCCGAAGCTGTCCTCGATCTCGATCACGCGCTCGAAGCCGGGGTTCGAGGTATCCTCAGCCTCTTTCCAGGCGACCCAGGCGGCGTTCTTCACGCGTCCGAAAAAGGACTTGAGCGTCGGCACGATGCCGTTGGGGCTCTTGTTCTCCTTGAAGACGGTCTTGCCGTCCTCGATGACCTCTTCGTAGGGCTGGCGGTGATAGACGATGACGAGCTCGCTGCTCATGACTGGTTACCCTCCTTAGGGGAGCGGATGCTGATTGTTGGCCGCCACGGCCTCCAGGATCCCGGCCGCTCCGATGCCGTCCGCCACGTAAACCGATGGTAGCGCCGCGACGCGGTCGAGCAATGCAGGTTCGGACCCGCCGACCGCCACCGCCGGCAGCCCGCATTCCAGCATAGAGGCGTCGTTGAGCGTGTCGCCTGCGGCCAGCACGCGCGGCTCCTCGATACCGTAATGGGCCACGAACCGGCGCAGCGACGGCCCCTTGGAGACGCCGCGCGGCAGGACGTCGAAATAGCGGTTGGCGGAAATCAGCGGATCGAAGCCCATGTCGCGCACGCGGACGATGGCGCTGTCGTCGAACGCGTCCGGGTCGAGGTCGAAGCTGACGCGGTAGCGAAACTCCGTCGGCTGGAGCGTGAGGCCGGGATGGTCCTGCAGCGCCTGTCGGACGCGCGGGCCGGCGTCGCCCCAGGCGTCCGCGATTTCCTCTTCGAGCGCGGGGATGGGAACGACCGCGCCGTTCTCTATCCGGGCGATGGTGGTGCCGACATCGCCGATCACGTATTCCGGCCAGGGCACGCCGCTGGTGCAGAGTTCCGCGATGAAGCCGGGATCGCGGCCGGTGACGAAGACGAGGCCGATCGTCCTCCGATTGTCCTCGATCCAGTCGTACAGCCGGCGGCGGTCGGCGTCGGAGCCGCCGAGGAAGGTGCCGTCGAGATCGGTGGCAAGGACGAAGGTCTTTTCGGAAAGGTCGGTCACGTCAGGCCTCTGGCATGGCGGCGGGATGGACGAGCTCCAGCTCGAGCGCGCGGGGTTCGGATTCGATCGGGCGCGCCCAGAGATCGACGAAGGTCTGGTCGAGGTTCGCGCCGTCGTAGAGAATGGCGTGGACAGCCTCGCAGATCGGCATCGACACGCCGATGCGGCGGGCAAGCTCTACCACCGAGGCGGCGGAGATCTCGCCCTCCACCACGACGTCCTTGCCGTCGAAGCATTCCGCGCGGGTCTTGCCCTCACCGAGCTGCACGCCGAGAGACATGTTGCGCGAGGTGGTCGAGGAGCAGGTCAGCGTGAGGTCTCCGGCCCCCGAGAGGCCAGTGACGGTTTCACGTTTTCCGCCAAGGGCTTCGGCGAGGACCTTCATCTCGTCGATGCCGCGGGTGATGAGCGCGGCGCGGGTGTTCTCGGCAAAGCCGGCGCCGGTCATCATCCCGCAGGCGATGGCGATGACGTTCTTGACCGCGCCGCCGACCTCCACCCCGACGAGGTCGTCGGACATGTAGGGCCGGAAGGAAGCCGAGGACATCGACACCGACAGCCGTGCCGCCGGGCTGCGGTCGGGTTCCAGCCGGTCCGTATAGCGGAACTCGAAGGCGATCGTGGCCGCGGTCGGGTGGCCGAGCGCGGTCTCGCGCGCGAAGGTCGGGCCGGAAAGGGCGCCGACTGGGTGGCCGGGCAACTCCTCCTCCACGAGATGCGACAGCAGGTAGCCGGTGTGCCGCTCGATCCCCTTGCAGCAGAGCGCCAGGGGCGTGCCGGCGGCAAGGTGGGGGCGCATGTGTCCACACATCTCGCGCAGCGACGACGACGGCGTGACGATCAGCACCGCCTCCGCGCCGTCGAGCGCGTAGGCCAGCTCGGAGGTCGGCTCGATTCCGTCCGGCAGCGGCGTGTCGGGCAGGTAGTCGGGGTTCTGCCCGGTCCTGCGCATGGTCTCGGCCAGCGCTTCGCGTCGGCCCCAGAGCCGCACCTCGCGGCCCGAGGCGGCGGCAACGGAGGCCAGGGCGGTACCCCACGAGCCCATGCCGAGCACGGCGAGGCGGGAATATGGGCGGGAATACACGATTCCCGGGCGGGCGGGCTGCGGTGTCTGGTCGGGGAGTCTCAGGGTCAGTCCATCCGTTGATGTCTTGCGAGCGGCGGGCCGCGGCGCGTTCCCGGCGGGGTTCGCCGTTGTGTCATAGCCTAGCTGCGACAGGCGCCAAGTCCACAGCGTTGCGACCGGTCGGGCTTCGCGTCCTGGCTGCCCGGTTATTGGGCGAAATCAGAAGGATCCTGCCCAAGTTGACCGCAAAAGTTAACCAAAACATACCGAATTTGCGCCCCACGGGCGCCATATGCCGATGCAAGACCATGGTTAACCGCGTTCGGCAGGTATTTGTAAGCTTCTGAAATTGTTGAATCGCAACCGCGGGAACCCCGGATGCAGTTGCAGCATTTTTGACTTGTTCAGCCGAAGGCGTAGTCTCTTCGTCCAACGCCGCGCTGCGGCATTCGGTCCAACGTTCAAGGAGTCCCGAGACTTATGACCACACGACCCAAAGCCTATCACAGCCGAGTGCGCACCGCGATCTTCCCGGTGGCCGGGCTGGGCACGCGGTTCCTGCCGGCGACCAAATCGACGCCGAAAGAGCTGCTTCCGGTCCTCGATCGGCCGCTGATCCAGTTCGCCATCGACGAGGCCCGTGCCGCTGGGATCGAGAAGATGGTCTTTGTCAGCCACCCGTCGAAGGACGCGATCGAGCGCTACGTGGCGGAGGATGCGGACCTTGAGAACACGCTGCGTGCGAAGGGCAAGGACGACATCGCCGACATGCTGCGCGACAATGCGCTGACGGAAGGCGGCGTCGAGGTATCCTTCGTGATGCAGGACGAGCCGCTGGGTCTCGGGCACGCGGTCCTGTGCGCGGCCGGCGAGGCGCTGCCGGGGCCGGTCGCGGTAATCCTGCCAGACGATCTGATCCTCGGGGAGCCGGGCTGTATCGCAGAAATGATCGGGGCTTACGATCCGGAAAAGGCCGGCCATATGGTCGCGACGATGCAGGTGGCCGAGGACGAGGTGAAGAGCTACGGAATCCTGTCAGTGACGGGCCGCGACGGCCCCCTGATCCTGGCCGACGGCATGGTCGAGAAACCGGAACCGGCCGAGGCCCCCTCGCGCCAGGCGGTGGTCGGGCGCTACGTGCTCGACGGATCGATCTTCGACGATCTGCGCGGCCTGCCGCCGGGCGCTGGCGGAGAGATCCAGCTCACCGACGCGATCGCCAAGGGCGCGGGCACGGTGGGCATGTGCGGCTTCCGCTTCACCGGCACGCGCTACGATTGCGGGTCGAAGTCCGGGATGCTGCAGGCGACCATTGCCTATGCCGGGCAGCATCCGGAGTTCCGCGCGACGCTCGCCACGCTGGACCTGCCCACGGACGCAATGGCGGCCCAGTAAGCGGCCCGGTCACGACGCGAACCGGGGGCGGCGCGGTTTCCGCGTCGCCTCGGGTTTTGGCGAAACGAGGGCGGGCCGGGAGCGGCGCGTCGCCTATTGGTCAATCGTTGGAAACGACGAGGCGCAGATAGGGCTTGCGCGTCTTGTCCGCGTCCTCGGCCCGGCGCACGTGCTGAGCGGCCTCGAACGGGATCCGTGGTTCGGCAAAGCCCGGCATCCCCGCTTCGTCCGGCGCAGGCGCGTTGGCCGGCGCAGCGGAAATGGCGAGCGGCGCGAGGTGCAGATCGCTCAGATCGAACCGGCGCGGCACGCGGCCGATCTGGCCGATCGTGACCAGGGCGCCGAGCGCGCGGTCGACGGCCCCTGCCTCCGAGCGCAGCGGCAGGATCAGAAGATGCGCCCGCAGGTCCGGCCGACCGAGCCCCTGGGTCGCCCGAAATTCCGCGTGCAGCGCGCCCTCGCCCGAGAACATGCGTTCGATCCCGGTTCCGATGGCCCCGCGGCTGTCGGGCATTATGAAGGCGCTGAGCGGCAGGCCCGCAACCTCCATTCCCATAAGGTCCGACAGATGCGCGCCGGCGACCCGCAAGCGGGCGATGCGCGGTGCGATGCGCTCGGCCAGGAAAGCGAATTCCAGCGCGTCCTGGATGCCGCGTGGATCGACGCTGTCGCGGTGCGGCACGTCGCCGGTCTCGTCGGCAAGCTCCTGCCAGTAGGTTTCGATCAGGCGCAGCGGGCGCAGCCGCCGGGCGCGTTCGTGATCGGTCATGGATACCACCCGCGACGGGAACTTGCTGCGGTCGAACATCTTCCAGCCTCCTTGGCCTCGGCCGGCCGCGGAAGCTGTCGCCCCGATCGCAGCGTTGCCGGTGTTTCCTAATATTCTCTTAACATACCGTATCGCGTCCGAGTCGCGCCCCAATTCTGTCCCAAAGGTTAACGCCGGGCGGCGCGCTTGCCATGCCGCGCGGCCTCGCGTACCCCGCGCACGGAACACAAAGACGGGGGCGGGCATGGTGCAATCGATGACGGGCTTTGCCAGCGCGCAAGGCGCCGATGCGCATGCCGCCTGGGCCTGGGAGATCCGCAGCGTCAACGGCAAGGGCGTCGATGTCCGGTTGCGGCTGCCCGACTGGATCGAGGGACTCGAGCCTGACGTGCGCGCCGCGTTTCAGGGGCGGATCGCGCGCGGGTCGGTCACCGTGTCGCTCAAGGTCACGACCAAGGAGGGCAGCGGCGCTGCGACCCTCGATCCCGAGGCGCTGGACGCGGTGCTGGATGCGATGGCGCGTATCGAGGCGGAGGCGATGGCGCGCGGGATCTCTCTCGCACCCTCGACGGCCGCCGAGATCGTCGGCCTCCGCGGGATGCTGACCTCGGGGCAGGAAGCGCCGGACACCGCCACGCTGCGCGAGGCGGTGATGGCGGACCTGCCGCCGCTGGTGGAGGCGTTCGTGGCGATGCGCGCCGAGGAGGGCGCCGCCATCGCGGCGCTGCTCGATGCGCAGCTGGCGGAAATCGCGGCGCTGGTGGAGACCGCGCGCGCCGCCGCCATCGCTCGCGAGGGAGAACAGCGCGAGCGTCTGCGCCAGCAGCTTGAGCGGGTGACGCAGAACGCCGACGGCGCCGACCCTGACCGCGTTGCGCAGGAACTGGCGCTGATCGTCGTGAAATCCGACATCACCGAGGAGATCGACCGGCTGACCGCCCATGTGGACGCCGCCCGGCGCCTTCTGGCGGAGGACGGGCCGGTGGGCCGCAAGCTCGATTTCCTGATGCAGGAGTTCAACCGGGAGGCCAACACGCTGTGTTCAAAGGCCGGTTCGGCGCCGCTGACCGAGGCCGGACTCGGGCTGAAGACGGTCATCGACCGGATGCGCGAGCAGGTCCAGAACGTGGAGTGAGGCAGATGGAAACGCGGCGCGGATTGCTCATCATCCTGTCTTCGCCCTCGGGCGCGGGCAAATCGACGCTGGCGCGGCGGCTTCGCGCCTGGGATCCGAAAATCGTCTTCTCGGTTTCGGCCACCACGCGGGAGGCGCGGACCGGGGAAGTCGACGGCGCGGATTACCACTTCCTGCCGGAATCGGAGTTCAAGAAGAGCGTCGCGAATGGCGGGATGCTCGAACACGCCCATGTCTTCGGCAACTTCTACGGCTCGCCCAAGGCGCCGGTGCGAGAGGCGATCGACGACGGCTGCGATGTACTCTTCGACATCGACTGGCAGGGCGCGCAGCAGATCCGCAACTCGGAACTCGGATTGCACACGCTGTCGATTTTCCTGCTGCCGCCGTCCATCGCGGAGCTGAAGCGCCGGCTGGAGGCGCGGGGCCAGGACGCCGAGGAGGTGATTTCGCGCCGGATGCAGAAAAGCTGGGACGAGATCAGCCACTGGGACGGCTACGATTTCGTGCTGGTGAACCAGGACCTCGACGAGACCGAGGAAAAGCTCAAATCCATCGTAACCGCGGCGCGGCTGCGACGCAGCCAGCAGCCGGGCCTGACCGCACATGTGCGCCGGCTGCAATCGGAATTCGAGGAGGGACAGGCATGACGCTTTATGCGCTGGGGGACGACAGGCCGGTTGTGGCGGCGGATGCCTGGGTGGCGCCCGATGCGAACGTGATCGGAAAGATCGTGCTGGAGGCACGAACCTCGGTCTGGTTCGGAGTCACCCTGCGCGGCGACAACGAGACGATCCTCGTGGGCGAGGGCAGCAACCTTCAGGAAAACGTCGTCTGCCACACCGACATGGGCTTTCCGCTGACCATCGGGCCGAACTGCACGATCGGCCACAAGGCGATGCTGCACGGCTGCACGCTCGGGGAGAATACGCTCATCGGCATGGGCGCGATGGTGCTCAATGGCGCCAAGGTCGGCAGAAACTGCCTGATCGGTGCCGGCGCGCTGGTGACCGAGGGCAAGGAGATCCCGGACGGATCGCTCGTCATGGGCATGCCCGGCAAGGTGGTGCGGCAGCTTGACGAAGCGGCGATCCAGCGCCAGCGCGCCACCGCGCTACACTACCAGGAGAACGCCGAGCGCTATCGCGGCGGATTTCGGCCGCTGTGATGCGCCTGCGGCGTTGTGTTCGGTAGCATGTAACGGATGGAGATGTGGCGATGGCCGATGAGAAGGCGCCCCTGGTGAAATCCTCGCTCCTGCGGCCCGCCGGGCCGCACAAGGGCGCCTCGCAGCCGGTAGTGACGCCGATCATGCCGTCGGTGGTCTATGCCAGCGAGACGCCCGACGCGCTCGATGCGCAATACGAGGGGCGGGCAGAGGGCCACACCTATGCGCGCGAGGGACATCCCAACGCCGACGTGCTGGCCCGGCGCATCGACGCGTTGGAGGGGGTGAGCGGCGGTCTGGTGACCGGCTCGGGCATGGCGGCGGTGACGGCGGCGCTTCTTGGATTGTGCGGCAGCGGCGATCACGTTGTCGGGGGCGACCAGCTCTACGGCCGGTCGCTGCGGATGATGCGCGATGACCTGCCGCGCTTCGGGATAGACACAACGCTGGCCGACCCCACCGACGTCGCGGCGGTCGAGGCCGCGCTGCGCCCCGAGACACGGATGGTGCTGATCGAGGTCGTCTCGAACCCGACGCTGCGCATCGCCGATATCGAAGGCATCGCGGAGCTGTGCCGCGCACGCGGTATCCTGCTTGCGGTCGACAACACGTTCACCACGCCCGCCGCGGTGAAGCCCGCCGAATTTGGCGCGGATATCGTGATCCACTCCGTGACGAAGCTGCTGGCCGGCCATTCGGACGTCACGCTCGGCTGGCTCTGGGCGCGCGACGAGGACCGTCGCAAGGCGATCCGCGATTTCGCCGTGACCAGCGGCCTGACGCCAAGTCCGTTCGATTGCTGGCTGGCGGAGCGCGGACTACTGACCTTCGCGCTGCGCTACGCGGCGGCGCAGGACAACGCGGAAGCGCTGGCCCGGCATCTCGCCGGGAAGGACGGGTTGCGCCGGGTGCTCTACCCGACGCGCAGCGACCATCCAGACGCGGCACGCGCGCAGGCGGTGCTGCGCGGGCAGGGCGGGCACATGGTCACCTTCGAACTGGACGGCGGGCGCGAGGCGGCGAACGCCTTCACCGCCGGGGCCGAGGGGCTCGCCTTCGCACCGACGCTGGGGGACGTGGCGACCACGCTGTCGCATCCGGCCTCCTCCTCCCACCGGGCGCTCGGTGCGGAGGCACGGGCGGCCATCGGCATCTCGGAAGGCACGTTCCGCGTGTCCGTCGGGCTTGAGGAGCGCGCGGCGCTGCTGGACGCGATCGACCGGGGTCTCGACGCGGCGGCCAGGGCCTGATGGCCGCACCGCCGGGGAGCGTCGTCGCGGCGATCCCGATGCCGGCACTGATGATCGGCGCGGATGAGCGCATCGTCGCGGCCAACCAGGAGGCGCTGACACTTCTTGGGAGTGCCATCGAGGGGCGCCACTTCATCACCGCGATGCGCCAGCCCCAGACGCTGGACGCGGTGGAAAACGCGTTCCGCAGCGGCACCCCGGGCGAGGCCGTTTATCTCTCGAACGACGGGCGGCAGGACACCAGTTTCCGCGTCACAGCGCGGCCGGTGTCGGAGGGCGGGCTATCCGGCGTGATCGTCTGTTTCGAGGACGAGACGCACCGCGCCCATGCCGAGCAGATGCGCCGCGACTTCGTCGCCAATGTCAGCCACGAGCTGAAGACGCCGTTGACCGCGCTGATCGGCTTCATCGACACGTTGCGCGGGCCGGCACGGGCCGACGCGGCGGCGCGCGACCGCTTCCTCGGTATCATGGAATCGGAGGCCAACCGGATGAACCGGCTGGTCCGGGATCTTCTGTCGCTCAGCCGCGTGGAGGCCGAGGAGCGCGTGCGTCCGACCGAGCGGATCGACCTTGTCGCCCTCATCCGGGAGACGGCGCGGTCGCTGCAGCCGCTGGCGCAGGAGACCGGCGTGGAGGTGACCACCGAACTGCCCGCCGGGACGACCGATATCCTCGGCGACACGGATCAGCTTCGGCAGGTGCTCGTGAACCTTGTGGAGAACGCGGTGAAATATGCCGGGGCCGGGGCGGTGGTGCGGGTGTCGTTGACCGGTCCGGCCTACGAGCCGCGGGTGCGGGGGTACGGCGTGCGGATCCGGGTGACGGATACCGGGCCGGGGATCGACCCGGTGCATATCCCGCGCCTGACCGAACGGTTCTATCGCATCGACACCCACCGCTCGCGCGAACGCGGGGGCACCGGGCTGGGCCTTGCCATCGTCAAGCACATCGTCAACCGCCATCGTGGCCGGCTATTCGTCGAAAGCACACTGGGCGAGGGGACGGAGTTCACGGTGGTCCTGCCGGCGGGCTGACCGGCCTCCCCGCTCTGGCCATCGCCCCCCGAAGCCGCTAGGCCTGTGCGCCAGATGGACCGATCAAGGAGCCCCCGGATGACCGATCTTCGCGACTGCACCTTCCAGGCGACCGACCTCGACGCGCTGGCCGAGGCCCCGGGCCGCATCGCGGTGCTGATCCCGGCGGACGGCACGATGAGCCCCGGGGCGCGGCGGCTCAACCGCCTGACCAAGGGCGCCGTCGCGCGCGCCGTGGAGTCGGAGGGCTGGCAGAAGCTCGGCGCGGGCGACCGCATGTCGCTCGGCTTTCCGGCGGGGCTTTCGGCCGAGGGCGTGGACCTTGTCTGCCTTTCGCGCCGCCCCTCGCTGGCCGAGGCGCGCAAGGCCGGGGCGAGCATCGCCAAGGCCGCCGGTAGCGCGCCGGTGACGCTCCTGACCGAGAGCGTAAAGCACGCGCACGAGGTTGTGCTGGGGCTGATCCTGCGCTCCTACAAGTTCACCGCGCGCAAGTCCGAACCGGCGGAAACGCCCGGCGCGGTGACGGTCCACGCCTCCAAGCCCGATGAGGTGGAAGCCGCCTTCGCCGCATCCCGGGCCGTGGCCGAGGGCGTCGCCTTCACCCGCGACCTGGTGAGCGAGCCGGCCAACGTGCTGTCGACGACGGAATTCGCCGACCGGCTGGTGGCGCTCGGCGATCTCGGGCTCGAGATCGAGGTGCTGGAGGAAGACGAGATGGAGCGGCTCGGCATGGGCGCGTTCCTCGCCGTCTCGCACGGGTCGGAGACGCCGGCCAAGCTGGTGGTGATGAAGTGGATGAAGGGCAGCGACGAGCCGCCGCTGGCACTGGTCGGCAAGGGCGTTGTGTTCGACACCGGCGGCATCTCCATCAAGCCGAGCCAGGGCATGGAATCGATGACCATGGACATGGGCGGCGCGGGCACCGTCGCGGGCACGATGATGGCGCTGGCCAAGCGCGGCGCCAAGGCGAATGTCGTCGGTCTCGTCGGCCTTGTGGAGAACATGCCGGACGGGCGCGCCTACCGGCCGGGCGACGTGCTGACCTCCATGAAGGGCGACACGGTGGAGGTGATCTCCACCGACGCCGAGGGGCGGCTCGTGCTGGCGGACGTGCTGTGGTACGCGCAGGAGACATACAAGCCGGCCGGGGTGATCGACCTCGCCACGCTGACCGGGGCCTGCGTGATCGCGCTCGGCCACGAGAACGCGGCCTATTATTCCACCCACGAAGATTTCGGGAAGCGCTTCGCCAAGGCGGCGGAAGCCGAGGGCGAGGGCGCCTGGCAGATGCCGTTCGGCAAGGGCTACTTCGAGCAGATCAAGTCGGACGTCGCGGACATCAAGAACGCCGGCGGCCGGCCGGCGGGGTCGATCACAGCGGCGGAGTTCCTGAAGGTCTTCGTCAAGGACGAGGTGCCGTGGATTCACATCGACATCGCCGGCGTCGCCACTGTCGCCAAGGAGACCGCACTGGCCCCCAAGGGCGCGACCGGCTGGGGGGTGATGGCGCTCGACCGGCTGGTGCGGGACGCCTACGAGACGGAGTGAGATGGGCGCGGCCTATTTCTATCACCTGACGCGCCGGCCGCTCGAAGTCACGCTGCCGGTGCTTCTGGACAAGGCGCTCGGCGCCGGCTGGCGGGTGGCGGTGCGCGGCACGCGCCGCGACCGGCTGGAATGGCTCGACGAGAAGCTGTGGCTCGGGCCCGAGGACGGGTTCCTGCCGCACGGGCTTGCCGGCGGGCCGCACGACGCGGCGCAACCGGTGCTTCTGACCGACCGGGCCGAGGCGCCGAACGGCGCGCGCTGCGTCATGGCCATCGACGGCGCCGAGGTGGCGGCGGACGAGGTGCGGGTGCTGGAGCGTGTGTGCATCCTCTTCGACGGAGCGGACGCGGCGGCGGTGCAGGAAGCGCGAGGCCAGTGGAAGGCGCTGACCGGCGCGGGCTGCGCGGCGCAATACTGGTCCGAGGAGTCGGGACGGTGGGAGAAGAAGGCGGAGGCGTGAGGGGCGCGCTCTGCCTGCCATCTTACGTCAGATCAGCGAGATCCAACCCGCCCGAATAGCACCGAAGGTGCCGGGCGCGCGCCGGACCGGCCCTCCGGTCTGGCGCGATGTCACCCTTGTGCAGCGTTCGTATTGCGGAGGAATGTGGCCGGGATAAAGAGCGGACCTCAGATGTCGTGGCGCCAGCCCCCGGTCCGCCGCGCGCCCGGCACCTTCGGTGGCTCTTTGGAGGGTCGGTCGATCAAGGGCCGGCAATAGAACCGGGCAGGCCACAGGCCCGCCCCATTCTCAAACCTTCGACGTGCCGGTCAGCTTCCGCTCGCAGGCAGGATTTTTACGATCTCGCCATCCTCGAAATCGGTGATCGCGAGGAGGCCGCCGTCATCGTCCACCGTTACGTCGCGCACCCGGCCGAGGTCCATCTGCAGGCGCTCCTCCGCCACGACGGTGCCGCCGTCGAGTTCCAGCCGGACGATGCCGCCGGGGCTGAGCGAGCCGATGAAAAGATCGCCCTGCCAGTCGCTGAAGGCCGAACCGTCGTACATCGTCATGCCGCCGGGCGCGATCACCGGATCCCAGAAATAGACCGGCTGCTCCATGCCCTCCTGCTGCGCGATACCCTCGCCGACCTCGCTGCCGTTGTAGTTCTGCCCGTAGGAGATCACCGGCCAGCCATAGTTGAGGCCCGGCTCCACCGCGTTGAGTTCGTCACCTCCTGCGGGGCCATGCTCGATCACCCAAAGATCGCCGTCCTGCACCATCGCGCCCTGCGGGTTGCGGTGGCCATAGGACCAGATCGACGGTACCGCGCCCTCCTCGCCGACGAAGGGGTTGTCCTGCGGCACCTCGCCGTCGAGCGTCAGGCGGATGGTCTTGCCGTAGGTCTTGTCGAGATCCTGCGCGAAGACGCGGGTCTCGGGCGAGGAATGCTCGCCCGTCGTGATGTAGACATGGCCGTTACCGTCGAAATCCACCCGGCTGCCGAAATGCATCGGCACCGTGGAGCCCGGCTCCTGCACGAAGATCTCGGTCACGTCCTCGAGCGCGGTCATGTCCTCGCTGAGCGTGGCATAGGCGGCGGCAGTGGCCGAGAGGCCGTCGCCGACGGGTTTGGCATAGCTCAGGTAGATCCGGCGGCTGTCTTCGAAATCGGGGGCAAGCGCGACGTCAAGGAGCCCCCCCTGGCGCTGGTTCAGCACCTCGGGCACGCCGGAAATCGGGTCCGACACGATGCCGTCCCGCGACACCGTGCGGAGGCGGCCCGGGCGTTCCGTCACGAGATAACCCTGTTCGCCGGGCAGTACCTCGATGCCCCAGGGGTGGACGAGCCCGCCCGCGATCACCGTGGTGTCGAGCGTGATGTCGGTGGTCTCGAGCGGTGCGCGGAACTGATCTTCGGAGGC
The DNA here is from genome assembly GCF_900112685.1 of Roseivivax sediminis. Lineage (GTDB taxonomy): Bacteria > Pseudomonadota > Alphaproteobacteria > Rhodobacterales > Rhodobacteraceae > Roseivivax > Roseivivax sediminis. The sequence goes on along the minus strand of NZ_FOMS01000005.1, from coordinate 99,415 downwards.
GGGCTCAAGGTCGGTGTTGCGCGGCCCGCGCTCGAACTCCTGCGCGGCGACGGGGCCGGCCGCGAGGCAGAGGGCGAGGGGGGCGCTTAGGGCGGTGAGATGGCGCATCGTGTCGTCTCCCTTCCAATGGTCGCGAGACGAGATAGGGCGCAGTGGCGTCGATGGCGATCACAACACGGTCAGAGACTCCGCGCCTGGCCGCTCTCACGAGTTGTCTACGAAGGTCATGCCCCGCTTGGGTTCGGTCTTCTTGTAGCCAGCGTTCGACAAGGTCTTCGCGATCGCTTCGTGATCGCCCTCCAGACCGAGCGTCTCGCTCAGGTCGCGCACGAAGGCCATCGGGCGGCGACGCACGATGTCCATGTCGCAGATGATCGACGGCACATTCTTCTGGCGGATCAGGAATTGCAGCGCCGGCACCCAGCGCAGGGCGGCATGGGTGATCTGTTCGATCCCGCCAGTATCGGTTTCCGAGCGCCGGACCATGGACTTGCCGGTGCCAACGGGATTGCGGACACAGAGCATCACGACCGGATTGCGCAGAAGCTGGACCAGCTCTTCGACATGATCGACGGCATGCGGGATCTTGAAGCCCCATCTTTCGTATGTCGCGTTCCGCTCCGCCACCAGTCTGGCGAAGTCCGGACGGCCCGACAGCGGACCCCACATGTACTGACGCGGCGGCATCGCTTCGCGCATGTCCACGTCTTCGAAGTTCAGGTGCTGGAGCCGCTCCCCGAGGAAGTACCCCTGTTCGAACAGCGTGTAGGCCGCGACGGAGGTCATGCCGCGCGCGGCGCCGCAGCAGATCAGCGTCTCCGAGCCGAGCGTCTCTTCCAGGAGTTTCGGGTTCACCACCAGGGAGACGCGCTTGAAGACGAATTCGGCATCGGTCCCGGTGGCATGCGGGTCGTGCAGGACATGAGACCGCGGCCCGCGGTCGCCGCCGAGTCGGCGTCGCAGCGTCCGCGCGCCTGCAATCAGGCGCGCGGGAAGGGACGGAAAGGAGCTCATTCGAGATCCGCCGGTCAGAGCAGCGATTTGACGCGCTCGGCCACCGCTTCGGCGGTGATGCCGAAATGGCCGAAGAGCTCTTCGGCCGGCGCGGAGGCGCCGAAGCCCTCCATGCCGACGAAAGCCGCTCTCTGCGCCTTGCCGCGTTCGCCGCAGAGCCAGCGGTCCCAGCCCATGCCGCAGGCGGCTTCCACGCCAACGCGCACCGGCCCGGCGGGAAGAACGCGCTTGCGATAAGCCTCGTCCTGCTGTGCGAAAAGTTCCCAGCAGGGCATGGAGACGACGCGCGTGCCGATCCCCTCGGCCTCGAGCGCCTCGCGCGCGTCGAGTGCGACGGAGACTTCGGAGCCGGTGGCCAGGATGATCGCCTGTCGCTTTCCGGTTGCGTCCGCAAGAACATAGGCGCCCTGTGCGGAGAGGTTTTTGGTCTTGTGATCGGTCCGCACGGTCGGCAGGCCCTGGCGCGTCAAGGACAGAACCGACGGCGTGCTCGTCTGGGTCAGCGCGATTTCCCAGGCCTCGGCCGTCTCCACGGTGTCGGCCGGGCGGAAGACCAGCGTGTTGGGCGTCGCGCGGCTGATCGCCAGATGCTCGATCGGCTGGTGCGTCGGGCCGTCCTCCCCGAGGCCGATGCTGTCATGGGTCATCACGAAGACGGTCGGCACCTGCTGGAGCGCGGCCAGGCGCATCGCGGGCCGGGCGTAGTCGGTGAAGCACATGAACGTGCCGCCATACGGGCGGATGCCGCCGTGCAGCGCCATGCCGTTCATCGCCGCGGCCATACCGTGTTCGCGGATGCCGTAATAGACGTAGCGGCCCTTGCGCTCCTCGATGTCGAAAACGCCCAGATCGGCGGTCTTGGTGTTGTTCGACCCCGTCAGGTCGGCCGAGCCGCCCAGCGTCTCGGGCATGACCGGGTTCACCACTTCGAGTACGTTCTCGGAGGCTTTGCGCGTGGCGACCTTGGGCGCGGTCTCGGAGGTCTGCTTCTTCAGCGCCTTGATGGTTGCCGAGAGCTTCTTCGGCGCTTCGCCGGCGAAGCTGCGGCGGAACTCCGCCTGACGTGAAGCCGAAGCGGCGGCAAGCCGCTCTTCCCAGGCCTCGCGCTCCCCCGCGCCGCGGCGGCCGAAGGCTTCCCATGTCTCTTTGATCTCTTGCGGGATCTCGAAGGGGCCGTAGCTCCAGCCGTAGAGCTCCTTGGCGTCGAGGAGCTGCTGGCCGTCGGTCAGGGCGCCGTGGCCCTTGGACGTGTCCTGCGCCGCATGGCCAAGCGCGATGTGCGTCTCGCAGGCGATCATCGACGGGCGCGGATCCTTCTTCGCCGCCTCGATGGCGGCGTCGATGGCGGCCGGGTCGTGGCCGTCGATTTCCTGCACGTGCCAGCCGGCGGCCTCGAAGCGCTTGGGCTGGTCGGTGCGGTCGGCGATATCGAGGGCGCCGTCGATGGTGATGCTGTTGTTGTCCCAGAAAGCGATCAGGCGGCCAAGCTGCTGACGCCCCGCAAGGGTGATCGCCTCCTGGCTCACACCCTCCATCAGGCAGCCGTCGCCGGCGATGACGTAGGTATGATGATCCATCAGCTTCTTGCCGAAGCGCGCGCGCAGGCTCTCCTCGGCGATGGCGAAGCCGACGGACATGGCGAGGCCCTGCCCGAGCGGGCCTGTCGTCGTCTCGATCCCCTGGGCGAGGAAATTCTCGGGGTGACCGGCGGTGCGCGAGCCGAGCTGGCGGAAATTGCGGATCTCGTCCAGCGTGATCTCCGGATCGCCCGAGAGGTACAGCAACGAGTAGAGCAGCATGGAGCCGTGGCCCGCCGACAGGATGAAGCGATCGCGGTCGGGCCAGTTGGGGTGCGCGGCGTCGAAGCGCAGGTGCTTCGACCACAGCACGGTGGCAACGTCGGCCATGCCCATCGGCATGCCCGAATGCCCCGACTTCGCCGCGGCGACGGCGTCGAGCGTCAGCGTTCGGATGGCCGCGGCGGTCATCCAGTGGTCGGGGTCGCGGCTGCGGAGCGTCTCGATATCCACCTCGGGCAGTCCTTTTCACGAGAAAACGGCGTCGGCTCCGCTCATATCAAGCCATGGGCGAAGATCAAGCACGGCCCGCAAGGCCTTGACAGCCCGGCACCGTGGCCCTTGCATTGGTCGGCAATTGGCGGCAGCGCGCCGGTGCGGTACGATTCGTGCGGCGGGCAACCAGACCAGAGAGGCAGCAGAGCGATGAACGAGATAGACGAGCTCCAGAGCCGGATCACGGCCGCGCTCGACCGGATCCGGATGGGAGTCGACCGGCTCGGCCTCCCTGCGGAGGCCACCGGCGCGGGTCCCGAGGAGGTCGCCGCGCTGCAGCAGGCGCTGGAGGAGGAACGGCTCGCCAATGCCCAACTGGAGGAACGCGTGCACGGCATCCGCGACAAGCAGGAGCGGCAGGTCTCCGAGTTGCGCGAGCAGGTCGCGGCGAGCCGCGAGGCGCTGGCGCAGCTCGACGGGGAACTGGGGCGTCTGCGGCAGGCCAACGAGGTGCTGTCGGCCACCATCGAGGAATTGACGACGACGGCGATGGCGGAAGGCGGAGGCGATCCTCACCTGGTGAATCAGGCGATGCGGGCGGAGCTGGAGGCGCTCCGTGCCGCCCGGGCCACCGACAAGGCCGAGAGCGCCGCGCTTGTCGCCACGCTGCAACCGCTTCTGGCGGATGCGGCCGAAAAGGAGGAGGAGGCGTGATGCCCGAGGTCGAGATTTCCATCGGCGGGCGCAGCTTCACCGTCGCCTGCCAGGAGGGCGAGGAGGAGTACCTCCACACCGCGGCGGCGATGCTGCACACCGAGGCGCAGGTGCTGGTGGACCAGCTGGGCCGCGTGCCGGAAGCGCGGATGCTGCTGATGGCGGGGCTGATGCTTGCCGACAAGACCGCCGGCATGGAGGAACGTGCGGAGGCGGCGGAGGCGAAGGTCGCCGCGCTGAACGCCGAACTCGTGGCGCTGAAGGACGCGCCGGCCCCCGCGCCGCCGCCGCCAGAAAGGATCGAGGTGCCGGTGCTGCCCGCGGGCGTGACCGACACGCTGGCCGAGCTTGCGGCGCGAGCCGAGGCGCTGGCCGCGGATGTGGAGGACAAGGCGGTGGAGCGCGAGGGCTGAGCGCCGATGGCGCGCCACGGCCGAGCTGTGATCGCGCTCAGATGATCCGGCCGGCCGAGCCGGACAGCAGCATCATCACCGGATTGGCGGCGGCAGCGTTGTCGGTGGCGGCTGTTGACACGGCTGTCAGGTAGCGCTGGCGCAGCGTGTCGATCGTGTCGGACGAGACCAGGTCCGCCAGTCGGGACGTGCCGAACTGGCGTGCAGAGCGCTCCTTGAGATCCCCCAATTGCCGGTCGAGGTCGAGCGCGGCGAAGCTCTGCGGCAGGCCGAAAGTGGTCTCGAATGCCGCACGCAGCGGCTTGGACGCCATCACCGCGTACCAGCGCGCGTCGTTGGTGGACACGCGCGAGACGACATCCGCCAGTTCGCGTTCGAGTGACATCGCAATGCGCAGCTCGGGATCGATCTCGCCCACCGAAATCTCGAACTGGCGTTCCAGATAGGCCTCCGTGATCGCTTCGCCGAAGCCGGGAGGATAGGTGCGGCCCGCAGGTTCGGGCTGGAAATTCATCGCGTCGTAGAGCGCGCGGTAGCGCGGATCGTCGGTGAATTCGATCCCCGCATTCTGCCCGCCTTCGTAGGAACGCAGCACGATCTGCGCGAACCGCGCCTCCGAGGCCCCCTGCGGCAGCCCGAAGAAGTTGGTGGTCGCCAGCATCAGTCGCGCGTCCTTGAAGAGCCCGTCGACATCGGCCGCCTGCCGCGTGGCCTTTTGCGTCGCGGTGATGAGGTTCCCGATTCGCTCCTGCGCTTCCGCGCGCGGGGTGCCGGCGGCGATCTCGGCGAAGCCGAACGCCTCGGCGATGGCGCGGTAGCGCGGATCCTCCTGCTGGTTCGCCACCGAAGCGGGGTCCGTCAGATCGCTGTCGAGGACCTGCTCGAATAGGTCCAGATCGACGTCCTGTAGCCCGAAGACGTCGAACACGGACTGCAGGAGCGCCTCGTCCGAGAGCAGCGCCTCTGCGGTTGTCAGCGTGTCGAGTTTGCCCGAGACTGCCTCCGCGAAGCCGTAGACGGAGGCGCTGGCGGCGGCGCGGGCCTCGAAATCGAAGGCGGCGGCGAGATCGCGCCAGGCCGGATCGCCCATCCGGTTGGCAAGGGAGGCCGGGTCGTCCAGATCGCTGTTCAGTACGTCGCGCAGCACGAAGCGATTGTCGATCTGGTCCTCCAGCCCGAAGACCCGCAGGGTGCTGCGCAGAAGCCCCCGGTCGGATAGAAGATCGTCGGCGGAGCCGAGGCCCTGCAGCTTGCTGGCCACCTCGTCGCTCACGCGGGCGACAAGGTCTGCGGATATCGCGCTGTGCTTGCCCTGGAACGCGCGGGCCAGCGAGACGTAGCGCAGATCGCCCAGACGGTTCACCAGGGAATTCGCGTCGTCCGGGTCGGACGTCAGTACCTTTTGCAGGAAGACCTTGCGCGAAGCGTCGCCTTCGAGGTCGAAGGCCTTCAACGTCCGGGCCAGGAGCGCGTCGTCGGCCAGGAGGGCCGCCGCGCTCGGCACCGATTTCAGCGCGGCCCGGACGTCTTCGGCGGCACTGCTTCCGGGCAGCCGCGCGCCGCCCTGGCCGCCGAAGTTGAACGCTTTGGCCAGTGCGAGGTAGCGCTTGTCCGCCAGACGGTTGGCGAGCGACGTCGGATCGCCGATATCGGAGTCCAGCACCTTCTGCAGGAACACGCGGTTGTCGATGTCCTCGCCCAGACCGAAGGCGCCGAGGGCGACGCGGAGAAGTTCCCTGTCGGCGAGAAGATCGTCCGACGTTTCGACGCTGCCGATACGGGACTCGAACGCCTGCATATCGCGCGCGAGACGGGGCGAGCGCGCGAAGGTGTCGAGCTGCGTCTCGCGGGTGCGTTCCAGAAAACTGTAGCCGACAAGCCCGCCGCCGACGATTGATGGTGTAAACACGGCTGCGCCCTCCAGACCCCCGCCATGACGATTGGCGAGAGCCTAGGGGCAAAAACTGAACGCTTTGTTACCGTCAGCCGTTGGCTTCGCGGATCTTCTCTGCGGCGTCCTTGTCGTAAGCCACGCCGTTCTGGTCGAAGACCTGGTCGAGCTCGCCCGACAGCGTCATCTCGGTGATGATGTCGCAGCCGCCGACGAATTCGCCCTTCACGTAGAGCTGCGGGATCGTCGGCCAGTCGGAATAGTCCTTGATGCCCTGACGAATTTCCTCGTCGGCGAGCACGTTCACGTCGGTGAATTCCACGCCCATGTAGTTCAGGACGCCCGCCACGCGGCTGGAGAAGCCGCATTGCGGCATCGTCTTGGTACCCTTCATGTAGAGAACGACGTCGTTCGCCTTGACGGTCTCCGCGATGCGGGTCTGTGCGTCGGTGGTGGTGGTCATTTCGTCCAACCTTTCGGTCTATGGGGCGCCGGCACTGGCCGGCGCGCGATCATTCCGGCACCTTGGTGGTCAGCGCCAGCGCATGCAACTCGCCGTTGGCACCGTCCATCTTGCCCTTGAGGGCAGCATAGACCGCCCGTTGCTGCTGCACCCGGTTCTGGCCGCGGAAGCTTTCGTCGATCACCTCGGCGGCGTAGTGATTGCCGTCCCCGGCAAGGTCGGTGATCGTGACCTTTGCGTCCGGAAACGCCTCCCGGATCAGCGCCTCGATCTCGTTTGCCTCGATGGCCATGTCGTCTCCCGGCTGGATGCTGCTCTGACATCGGAATGTAGGCCAGCCCAAATCCGCGCACAAGGGACGGGCGGGCGGCGGCGGTCAGGCGGCGAGGTCGACCCAGACCGGCACGTGGTCGGACGGCTTCTCGCGGTCGCGTTCGTCGCGGTCGATGCCGGCATCGGTCAACAGGTCGGCCGCCTCGGGCGTCAGCAGGACATGGTCGATGCGGATGCCGTTGTTCCGCTCCCACGACCGCGCCTGATAGTCCCAGAAGGTGTAATGCCCCGGGCCGGGCTGGCGCGTGCCGATCGCCTCGGTGAAACCGAGGTTGAGCACCCGGCGGAAGGCCGCGCGGCTGTCGAGCAGAAACAGCGCGTCGCGCACCCATTCCTTCGGGTTGGCGGCGTCCTCTTCCTGCGGGATGACGTTGTAGTCTCCGGCCATGAGCGCCGGCATTTCCGCGGCGCGCAGGTCACGGGCGCGCGCCTCCAGCCGCGCCATCCAAGACAGCTTGTAGCCGTACTTGCCGGTCGCCTCGGGCCGGCCCGCCGCATCGAAGCTCACCGGGTTGCCGTTCGGCAGATAGAGGCCGCAGACCCGCACCGACCGGTGCTTTCCGGTGACGGTCGCCTCGATCCAGCGGGCGTGGTCGTCGTCCTCGTCACCCGGCAGGCCGCGCGCGACATCGCCCATCGGTAGCTTCGACAGGATGGCGACGCCGTTGAAGCTCTTCTGGCCGTGCGTCTCGACGGCGTAGCCGCGTGCCTCGATCTCCGCGGCCGGGAAATTCTCGTCGAGCGACTTGATCTCCTGCAGGACGACAACGTCGGGCGCGGCGCGGTCCAGCCAGTCGATGAGAGCAGCGAGGCGGGCCTTGATGCCGTTGATGTTGAAGGTCGCGACTTTCATGGCTGGATCCGTTTCAGATTGGCGCCCGGGACCTTCCCGTTGCGGATCATGCGCATCATGGCGTCATGCCGCAAGGAGCCATGGGTGAAGATCGCGCCGAGCACTTCCAGCGCCTTGTCGGAATACTTGGGCACCCGGCCGACCACATGCGGGATCATGAAGAAGGGCAGGGCGTTCTTGTCGCTCCGCGTTTCCCAGAAATAGCGTTCCTGGTTCTGGGTCAGCACCACGTCGGGGCGTACCATGTCGACGATTTCGCGGTGCATGAAGCGCGCGCGGCAATGCACGGTCACCTCGAAAATCCGGCCAAGGATCGGCAGCATGATCTGGGTGGAGCTGGTGCCGAAGACCAGCAGCGTCTGCCGGACCAGCGGATCGGAATTGACCACCGCCCGTACGGTGCCTTCGTTGCCGGCCGGTTCAAGACCGTTGTGATACTGCGTCGTGGCGTGGTTCGGCGGCATGAAGGACGCCATTTCGGACCGGGCCGGTTTGAGCTTCAGGCCCAGATCGCCATTGTAGGAGCGTTCGACCAGTTCCTCGCGCCATCCGCCAACCGTCGGGGCATGCTCGGCAAGGCCGATCTCGCACAGGAACGCTTCGGCGACCTTGAGCTGTCCGATCGTGTTCCAGTGGCTGTCGGTGACGAAGTAGTCCTCGCGCCCAAGATAGGGCGCCGGCCAGATGAAGGGCGTGTCGAGTTCTTCGCGTACCGCGGCACCGATGGAATAGAGGTTCCGCACCGGGTGGTCTTCGGCCATCACCACCTGTTTGTCGGGCGACAGAAGATGCGCGTAACGGACCCGGCGCTCGTCGCAATAGGCGCGCCGCTCTTCCAGGTTGCGGGCGAAGGCATCGCGTTCCAGAGGCTTCAGAGGACGCTTGCCCTGCGCCTGGTCGTAGAGCTTGTGGCCGCCCTGGTGGATGAAGAGCGTCCCGTTACGTCCTATGAGAACGTCATTTTCGACTTCCGGACGAAATTTGGCACCCAGCTTTGAGAACATCGCCCACGGCCTTCCCTGATCGTCGCAGCCACAGAATCGGCCGCCTCCGGCCGCTTTAGCCGGTCGCGCTGCCGATTGCACCCGGGCCGCGTGCGGCCGGTGCTACATCGCGAAACTGGTGCCGCAGCCGCACGAGCTGGCGACGTTGGGGTTCTCGATCACGAAGCGCGCGCCGATCAGTTCCTCGGTGAAGTCGATCACGGCGTTCTCGAGGAAGGGCAGGGAGATCTCGTCGACCACGACCTTCTGGCCCTGGCCCTCGAGCACCAGATCGCCATCCTCGGGCGCGTCGAGCTTGATGTCGTACTGGAAGCCCGAGCAGCCGCCACCCTCGACGGCCACGCGCAGCGCGTGCCCCTCCTTCGAGGCGCCGATCTCGGCGAGGCGGGCAAAGGCGCGATCGGTGACTTTCGGCGGCAGGTGCATCTGGCGGCTCCTCTTCTCGGGCGGCGCGGTTTCCTTCCCGCGACGCTTGAAATATATGGGCTTCGCGAGCCGGTCTCAAGGACGCCTGACAGGAGCAACGATCCCCGACATGCGTGCGCCCTTCGCCTGCGATCCCGCCCGGTCCCGCGGCCGCCTGCACCCGGAAGAAGAGAGCGCCTTCCGCTCCTGTTTCCAGCGCGACCGCGACCGGATCATCCACGCCTCGGCCTTTCGACGGCTCAAGCACAAGACGCAGGTCTTCGTGGAGCACGAGGGCGATTTCTACCGCACCCGGCTGACCCATTCCATCGAGGTGGCGCAGGTGGCGCGCACGATATCGAACGCGCTCGATCTCGACACCGACCTGACCGAGGCGGTGGCGCTGGCGCACGACCTCGGCCACACGCCGTTCGGCCATACCGGGGAGGACGCGCTCGACGCGCTGATGGCGCCCTACGGGGGGTTCGACCACAACGCGCAGACGATCCGCATCGTTACCGCGCTGGAGCGGCACTACGCGGAATTCGACGGGCTGAACCTGACCTGGGAGACGCTGGAGGGCATCGCCAAGCACAACGGGCCGGTGACCGGTGATCTGCCCTACGCGCTGGCCGAATACGACGCGGTTCACCCGCTGGAGTTGCCCACTCATGCCGGTGCAGAGGCGCAGGTTGCGGCACTGGCCGACGACATCGCCTACAACAACCACGACCTGCATGACGGGCTGCGCGCGCGGCTCTTCACCGAGGCGGACATCGCGGCGCTGCCGGTCGTCGGCGCGGCCTATGCGGAAGTCGACCGGCTCTATCCCGGGCTCGAGGCCGCGCGCCGGCGCCACGAGGCGCTGCGACGGGTGTTCGGCGCCATGGTCGCCGACGTGATCGGGACGGCCTCGGCGCGGCTGGCGGAGGCGGCGCCAGAGTGTCCGGAGGCGGTGCGCCGGCTCGGGGCGCCGGTGATCGCCTTCTCGGCGGAGATGCACGCGGCGATCCAGGAGATACGGGCGTTCCTCTTCGAGCGGATGTATCGCGCGTCGTCGGTGATGGAGCAGCGCATGCGCGTCACCGCGGCGGTCAACGACCTCTTTCCGATCTACCTGGAGCGGCCGGAGCTTATGCCGGGCCGCTGGCAGCCGCAGATCGCCGCGGCCTCGGGCCCTGCGGCGCTTGCGCGGCTGGTGGCGGACTATATCGCGGGCATGACCGACCGATACGCGCTGCAGAGTCATGCGCGGCTGACCGGGGTCGACGTGATGACCGACGCGACCTGAGCCGCCCGCCGGTGCGTGTGGCAGATTGCGGGAGCGAGGGGCCAGCCCCTCGCGCTCCCCGGGATATTTATGGGCAGATGAAGCCAGGGGTGCGTCTGCCCGGCGTGGGACGCGCGGGCGGAGAGGCAGGCGGCGCGGCCCGGGGGGTATGAGGGCGAGGCATATAAGTCTCGCAATCCTGCCCCGGCGGGCTAGACCGCAGGTCCGGGACATCTGAGGGAGATTCAACATGGCGACCGGAACCGAGGGCGGACTGGCGCCGCTCCTGGGCTTTGCGCTTGTCGGCGGGCTCGGCGTCGGGGCGCAGTGGCTGGCCTGGCGGCTCCGGATGCCGGCGATCGTGCTGATGCTGGCGGCGGGGCTCGCGGTCGGGCCGGGGCTGGGGCTGCTCGATCCGGGGCGGGATTTCGGCGACCTGTTGCAGCCGATGGTGGCGATCGCGGTGGCGATCATCCTGTTCGAGGGCGGGCTCAGCCTCAACGTGCACAGCCTGTCCGATGCGGCGGCGGGGGTGCGGCGGCTGGTGGTGCTGGGGGCGCCGCTGGGCTGGCTTGCCTCGGCGGCGGCGCTGCACTGGGGCGCCGGGCTGAGCTGGGAGACCTCGGCGGTCTTCGGCGGCATCATGATCGTCACCGGGCCGACGGTGATCGCGCCGCTTCTGCGGCAGGCCCGGCTGCGGCGGCGGCCGGCGGCGCTGCTGCAATGGGAGGCGATCGTCAACGATCCGGTGGGCGCGCTGGCCGCGGTGCTCGCCTTCGAGGTGGTGCTGGTGCTGCGCACCGCGACCGGCGTTGGCGAGGCGGTGGTCGACCTGGCGCTCGGCATCGCGGTCGCCTCGGCGCTTGGCCTCGCGGCCGGTTGGGCGCTGGCGCGCGGCTTCGCGCGGGGACGCGTTCCCGAATACATGAAGGTGCCGGTGCTCTTCGCCTCTGTGCTCGGGGTCTTCGCGCTATCGGACTTCGTGCTGCACGAGTCGGGGCTTCTGGCGGTGACGCTCATGGGCCTGTGGATCGCGAACGTAGAGCTGCCGTCCTACGTGGAACTGCGCCGCTTCAAGGAACACGCGACCGTGCTGCTGGTGTCGGGCGTGTTCATCCTGCTGGCTGCCGACATGGACCGCGCGACGCTCGCCGCGCTCGACCTGCAGGCCCTTCTCTTCGTGCTGGTCGTGGTGCTTGTGGCGCGACCGGTGGCGGTCCTGCTGTCGCTCGCCGGGTCGGACGTGCCCTGGCCGGAGCGGCTGCTGGTCGCCTTCACCGGCCCCCGCGGCGTGGTGCTGGTCGCCGTCGCCGGGCTCTTCGGTGCGCGGCTGGCGGAGATCGGCGTGGCGGACGGCGCCGCGATGGCGCCGCTTGCCTTCGCGCTGGTGGGGGCGACCGTCGTCCTGCACGGCTTCACGCTGGCGCCGCTGGCGCGGTTGCTGGGGCTGACCGCGGCAGACCGGCCGGGCGTGCTGATCGTCGGCGGCGGGCCCTGGTCGGTGGCGCTGGCCGAAGCGCTGGCCAAGCTCGACCTGCCGGTGATGATCGCCGATCCCAACCATGCGCGCCTGCGCGCCGCCCGGGAGGCCGGGATCGACACGTTCTTCGGCGACGTGCTGTCCGAGGGCGCCGAACACCGGCTCGACCTCGTGCGCTACGAGCAGATCGTCGCGGCCACCGACAACGACGCCTACAACACGTTGGTCACCACCGACCTCGCGCCCGAATTCGGCCGCGAGAAGGTGTTCCAGCTGCGCCGGTCGCAGGACGCCTCGCGCCGGCACGCGCTGCCGGCAACATTGGGCGGGCGGGCGATCGGCGCGGACGAGACCTTGGAGGACGCGCAGGCCCGGCTGCGCGAGGGGTGGGAGTTCCGGGTGACCACGCTGACCGAGGAATTCGACCTCGCCGCCTGGCGCGGCAAGAATCCCGACGCGATCCCGGTCGCGACCCTGGACGAGGCCGGGGAGCTGCGGTTTCTCGGGCCGGAGGACGCCCCGCAGGAATCGGACACGCGCCTGATGTCGCTGTCGCCGCAGCGCGAGGAGCGGCGCGGCGCGTGACTGGATCGCCTTGCGTTGACGCCCTGACCGCCCGTGGATAGACGAGCGGTCAATGATCCGGGACACAACACCATGAACCTCTTCACCGATATCGGCGTGCTGGTGACGGACGCGATCGGCGCGCTCGTCGCCGAGGGCACGCTGCCCGAGGGCCTGAACCTCGCCCCCGTGACCGTGGAGCCGCCGCGCGATCCGGCTCATGGCGATATGGCGACGAACGCCGCGATGGTGCTGGCCAAGCCGGCGGGGCAGAAGCCGCGCGACATCGCAGAGGCGCTGGTGCCGAAGCTCTCGGCCGACCCCCGCGTCGCCACCGCCGAGGTCGCGGGGCCCGGCTTCATCAACCTGCGGCTCGCCGGCAAGGTCTGGCAGGAAATCGCGCGCGACGTGCTGACCGAGGGCGCCGATTACGGCCGGTCGCTGATGGGCGAGGGCAAGTCGGTGAACGTCGAATACGTCTCGGCCAACCCGACGGGGCCGCTTCACGTGGGCCACACCCGCGGCGCGGTGTTCGGCGATGCGCTGGCCTCGTTGCTCGATTACGCGGGCTATGACGTCACGCGGGAATACTACATCAACGACGGTGGCGCGCAGGTCGATACGCTCGCGCGGTCGGTCTACCTGCGCTACCTTGAGGCGCACGGGCGCGAGGTGGAGTTCGCGGACGGCACCTATCCCGGCGAATACCTGATCGACGTCGGCGCGGCGCTGAAGGCCAAGGTCGGCGACGCCTACGTGGATGCGCCCGAGGAAAAATGGCTCGATGAGGTCCGCGAATTCGCCACCGAGGCGATGATGGACCTGATCCGGGCGGACCTGAAGCTTCTCGGCGTGGAGATGGATCGGTTCTTCTCGGAGAAGTCGCTCTACGGCACCGGCCGGATCGAAGAGGCCATCGGTGCATTGCGCGCCAAGGACCTGATCTATCGCGGTACGCTGGAGCCGCCGAAGGGCAAGACCCCCGAGGATTGGGAGCCGCGCGAGCAGACGCTGTTCCGCTCCACCGCGCATGGCGACGACGTCGACCGGCCGATCATGAAGTCGGACGGGGCGTGGACCTATTTCGCCCCCGACATCGCCTATCACTGGGACAAGGTGGGCCGGGACTACGATCTGCTGATCGATGTGTTCGGCGCCGATCACGGCGGTTACGTCAAGCGGATGAAAGCGGCCGTCTCGGCTCTGTCGGACGGGACCGTGCCGCTCGACATCAAGCTGTGCCAGCTCGTCAAGCTGTGGAAGAACGGCGAGCCGTTCAAGATGTCCAAGCGGGCAGGGACCTTCATCACTCTGCGCGACGTGGTCGAGCAGGTCGGCCCGGACGTCACCCGCTTCGTGATGCTGACGCGCAAGAACGATGCGCCGCTCGACTTCGATTTCGACAAGGTGCTGGAGCAATCCAAGGACAACCCGGTCTTCTACGTGCAATACGCCCATGCGCGGATCTGTTCGGTCCTGCGCAAGGCGCGCGAGGCCGGGATCGACGTGGACGACCCGGTACTGGCCGGGGCGGACCTCTCGGCCATGACCCACGAGGCGGAGCTCGCGGTGGCGAAAAAGCTGGCCGAATGGCCGCGCCAGGTGGAGATCGCCGCGAAGACGTCGGAGCCGCACCGGGTGGCCTTCTACCTCTACGATCTCGCCTCGGATCTGCACGCATTGTGGAACCGCGGCAACGATGTGCCCGAGCTGCGTTTCCTGCAGGAGGACGACCCGGACACCAGCCGCGCGAAAATCGCGCTGGCGCGGGCGGTGTCGGTTGTCATTTCGGCGGGTTTGGGTATCCTCGGCGTCACACCGGTGGAAGAGATGCGCTGAACCAACAAAGCGCGCGGCCGGTGGCGAGGCAGAGCAGGACACCGGCGGCGGCGCCAAACCGCCAGAGGCCGGCCGAGAGGCAGTGATGGCGGATATCTACACCACCGGCCTGGAAGAGGCCGCAGCTCCGGGTGAACGGGGGTTGATCGCGCGGGCCACCAGTTACGCAGGCGCGGCAATGTCGTTGGGCCTGGTCGTCGGGATCGGCATCTGGGGCACGCAGATCATCCTGCGCGACGTCAGCGACATTCCCGTGGTGAAGGCGGCCGAGGGGCCGATGCGGATCGCCCCCGACCGGCCTGGCGGCGAGCCGGCCGATCACCAGGGGCTTTCGGTCAACGCCGTGGCAGGCACCGGCACCGCCGCGAAACCCGCCGACACGCTGCGCCTTGCACCCGGCGCCGATCCCCTGACCGACGAGGACGTGGCCTTTGCCGAGATCGCGCCCCGAAGCGCCGAGGCGGCGGCGACGCCCGCCGCGCAGGCGCCGCTTCCCTCGCTCGCGGAACTGACCGAAAGCGCGGAGAGTCCAGAGGCCGCGTTGCAGGCGTTGGCTGACCAGCTGGCCGCCGGCGCCGCGCCGCTCAGCGATCTCGAGCCCGAAGCGGACAGGACCGCCAGGGCGGTGGATGCCGCCGTGGCCGAGGCGATGGGAGAGACACCGGACATGACCGTCAAGGCCGCGTCGATCATTCCGGCGAGCGTGCCGGGCGTTGCCGTGTCCCTGCGCCCGACGGTGCGCCCGGCGAGCCTGTCGACCAGCCGCCCGGTCGCCACTCCGGCCGTTCAGGAAAAGCCCGAGACGCCCGAGATCGCCGCCGCGGAAATCGCCGACGGCACACGGCTGGTGCAACTCGGCGCCTATGACAGCGCCGAGACCGCGCGCAGCGAATGGGATCGGCTCGAGGCGCGCTTCGAGGAATACATGGACGGGCACGCCCGCGTGATTCAGCGTGCCTCCTCGGGCGGCAAGACTTTCTACCGCCTTCGCGCGCACGGCTTCGAATCGCTGTCGGATGCGCGCCGCTTCTGCGCCGCCTTCGTTGCCGGCAACGCCGACTGCATCCCGGTGGTCGCGCGATGAGTTACGGCGCCGCGATCCTCGGCTGTGCCGGGACGCGGCTCTCGGGGGCGGAGAAGCGGTTCTTCCGCGACGCCGACCCGTTCGGCTACATCCTGTTCGCGCGCAACCTCGAGGACGCAGGCCAGATCCGCGCCCTGACGGCGGAGCTGCGCGAGGCGGTGGGCCGCGCGGCGCCGATCTTCATCGACCAGGAGGGCGGCCGCGTGCAGCGCCTGCGCCCGCCGCTGGCTCGCGACTGGCCGCCGCCCTTCGACCATGTGCGCCAGCACCGCCTGCACGCGGGACGGGCGATGTACCTGCGCTACCGCATCATCGCGGCCGAGCTGCGCGCGCTCGGCATCGACGGCAATTGCGCGCCGATGCTCGACGTCGCGCGGCCGGATACGCACCCGTTCCTGCGCAACCGCTGCTACGGCGAGACGCGCGATCTGGTGATCGAGATCGGCCGCGCGGTGGCGCAAGGGCATCTCGACGGCGGCGTCCTTCCGGTGATGAAACACATGCCGGGCCACGGCCTCGCGCAGCGCGACAGTCACCATGCCCTGCCGAGGATCACCCAAAGCGATGCGGAGCTCGACGCCACCGATTTCGCCGCTTTCAGGCCCTTCGCTGACCTGCCGCTCGGCATGACCGCGCACCTGGTGTTCGAGGCGCTGGACCCCGAGCCGGCGACCGTGTCGCCCCGGATGATCGCGCTGATCCGCGAACGGCTGGGCTTCGACGGCTTCCTGATGACCGACGACATCTCCATGGAGGCGCTTTCGGGCAGCGTGCCGGAGAGGGGGCGCGCATCGATCGAAGCGGGCTGCGACGCGGTGCTGCACTGCAACGGCGACATGACCGAGATGCTGGCGCTGATGCGCTATGTCGGCACCATGGGCGACGCGGCGGAGGCGCGGGCCGAGGCCGCGCTCGCCGCCCGCCGCGCGGCGCCGGACGTTGACATCGCGGACCTCGCGGACCAGCTTGAGGCGCTTCCCACCGAACGCCCGGCCTGACCATGACCGACGACCAGGACAGCCAGATCGCGCATATGAGCGTCGCCGAACGGCTCGACGCCGAGGCGCTGATCGTGGATGTCGACGGCTTCGAGGGGCCGCTCGACCTGCTGCTCACCCTGTCGCGGACGCAGAAGGTGGACCTGCGGCGCATCTCCGTGCTGGAACTCGCCCGGCAATACCTCTCCTTCGTAGAGAAGGCCAAGGAGCTGCGGATCGAGCTCGCGGCCGACTACCTCGTCATGGCCGCCTGGCTCGCCTTCCTGAAATCGCGCCTTCTGCTGCCCCCCGATCCGGCCGAAGAAGGCCCGACGGGCGAGGACATGGCCGCGCACCTGGCCTTCCAGCTCGAACGGTTGCAGGCGATGCGCGAGCGGGCCGCCGAGCTCATGGCGCGCGACCGCCTGGGGCGCGACGTCTTCGCCCGCGGCCAGCCCGAACGGGTGGAGCGGGCGCGCCGCATCGACTACACCGCGACGCTTCTCGATCTCATGCAGGCCTATGCGCGGATCCGCACGCGGGACGAGTTTCGCCCCTTCGTGATGGACCGCGACCGCGTCTACACGATGGAGCAGGCGCTGGAGCGGATGCGCGGGCTGATCGGCTTCGCCGGCACCTGGACCGACATCGCCTCCTACCTGCCCGAAGGCTGGCACGACGATCCGGTCAAGCGCCGCTCGGCGACCGCCGCGACCTTCGCCGCCTCGCTGGAACTGGTGAAGGAGGGCAAGCTGTCAATCCGCCAGTCCGACACCTTCGCGCCGATCGAGGTGCGCCGGACGGAGCGGCCGTCGTGACCGGTCCGGCCGAGGATTCTCCGGACGGCTCGGAGGACGTCCCGCGCGAGACGCTTTTCGACGCGCCGGTGATGGCCGAGCAGGAGCGCATGGTCGAGGCCATGCTCTTCGCCTCGGCCGAACCGCTCACCGTGCGCGCCCTCAACGACCGGATGCCGCATGGCTGCGATGCGGCCGAGGCGCTTGTGCTCCTCAGGCGGCGCTACGATGGCCGGGGTGTGCGCGTAGTGCGCGTGGGCGACGCCTGGGCGATCCGCACCGCACCCGATCTCGGTTTCCTCATGCGCGAGGAGACGGTGGAGACCCGCAAGCTGTCGCGCGCGGCGATCGAGACGCTGGCCATCATCGCCTATCACCAGCCCGTAACCCGCGCCGAGATCGAGGAGATCCGCGGCGTATCGGTCTCGCGCGGGACGGTCGATCAGCTTCTCGACATGGAGTGGATCCGCTTCGGCCGCCGCAAGATGACGCCGGGCCGCCCGGTCACGTTCGTGGTGACCGAGGCGTTCCTCGACCATTTCGGGCTGGAGAACGCACGCGACCTTCCGGGCCTGAAGGAGCTGCGCGCCGCAGGCCTGCTCGAGAGCCGCCCGCCGGTTGGCGATGCGCCGCAGGCAGGCGAGGGCGATGTCGACGCCGAGGACCAGAGCGAAAGCGGGCAGAGCGAGCTTTTCGAGGATTGACCGGCGGCCGCGCGCCGCATCAGTCCCGAGCGCGCGGAAAGGTCCCGGCCGCGAGGGCCGGGACCATCCGATCAGCGCAACACCTGCACGATGCGGCCGGTTGCCGGATCGACGATGACAGGCTGCTGATTCACCACGACGTAGGAGACGTCCGCGTCGGGCACGCGATAGATCTCGACGCTTTCGGGGAGGGTCGCGCCGACCGCGACTTCACCGTCGAGCCAAACCGGATCCACCGGGTTTTCGCGGACGTAGGTCACCGTGGTCTCATCGACGGTGCCGACGCTCACGGCGGCCGGATCGCCGGCGGTGATCGTGCCCACGGTCTCCTCGGCGGGAACCGCGTCCGCCTCGTAGATCACCGTCTCCACGGTCGGAGCTTCGGTGATCGCCATCGGCTGCTCTTCCACGGGCGTTGTCAGGTAGGTGGAATAGGCCCAACCGCTCATACCGTCATGGATGACTTCGCACCATGCGCCGTCCTCGAGACAGCCGGCCACGTCGACGCTCTCGCCGCTCGGGATGATGCCTTGCGTGGCGTATTGCGGGCCGGGTCCTGCGCGGAAGTTGAGATCGGTGGTCGCCGTCGCGGCGGTCTGCGCGGCGAGCGGGGTGGCCAGGACGCCGAGCGTGGCTGCGGCCAGGATGTAGCTCTTGGTGGTCATGGGTACGTATCCCTTTTCGAGATTTGGGTCGGAGCCCGTGCGGGCCCAGCCGCCCAGCGGGCTGCCTGGCACAACAAGGCTACGTGGCGCCGCGCCGTTCCGCGCCGCCGGACCCGTGTTTCAGGAATTGGGCCGTCTTCCGCCCGGCCGGCACGTGCCATGGGCGCCGCGCCGCCGGTTCCCTCGCTCAGGCGCGGAAATGCTTGGAGAGCTTGAGCCCCTGGCCCTGGTAATTCGAGGCGATGCCGTCGCCGTAAAGCGTGCGCGGCACCGTGTCCATACGCTCGTAGACCAGCCGTCCGACGACCTGCCCGTGCTCCAGCACGAAGGGCGCCTCGTGGCAGCGCACTTCCAGCACACCGCGCGATCCGCTCCCGCCGGCGCCGCCATGCCCGAAGCCGGGATCGAAGAACCCTGCGTAATGCACCCGGAATTCGCCGACCATGGCGAGGTAGGGCGCCATTTCGGCGGCGTAGCCCGGCGGTATATGCACCGCCTCGCGGCTGACCAGGATGTAGAACGCGTCGGGATCGAGGATGATCCGCCGCTCGCTCGTGCGGATCTCTTCCCAGAACTCGGCCGGGTCGTAATGCCCGATCCGGTCGAGGTCGATCACCCCGGTATGCGGCTTGGCACGGTAGCCAACGAGCCCGCCGGCATCTGCACTGAGATCGACCGAAAAGCCCAGGCCCTCGCCGATCACCGCCGGTCCGCTCACAAGCGTTTCGGCCGCGTGGAGATCGGCCAGTTCGGTATCGTCCAGTACCGAGCGACCGCGCCGGAAGCGGATCTGGTTGAGACGCATGCCCGGTCGCACCAGCACGGAAAAGGAGCGCGGGCAGATCTCGGCGTAAAGCGCCCCGTCGTAGCCGGCGACGATGCGGTCGAACTCCGTCCCGCCATCGGTGATCGTGCGGGTCAGAAGGTCGAGCCGTCCGGTGGAGGACTTGGCGTTGGCCACCGCCGCCACGTCGGCCGGAAGGCGCGCGCGCTCCATCAGCGGGACGACGTAGACACAGCCCTTCTCCAGCACCGCGCCCTCTGTCAGGTCGACCCGGTGCATCTCGAATTCCGCGATCCGCTCGGCGACGCTGCGCCCTTCGCCCGACAGGAACGAGGCGCGCACCCGGTGCGCGACGCGCCCGAGCCGCAGGTCGAGACTCGCCGGCTGGATCTGACCGGGCGCGAGCGGAGTCTCGGCCGACAGGGCGCCGGTCTCGAAGAGCGATTCAATCTGCTGGAGCGCCAGGACGCCGGTCATCGCGGTCGCTCCTCACTCTGCCGTTCGGTTCGGTGCGGGGAAATTTGGTCGGGCTAGCAGGACTCGAACCTGCGACCTTCCGTCCCCCAGACGGACGCGCTACCAGGCTGCGCCATAGCCCGACTTGGTGTCGGGTGTCATACAAGGTTTGCGCGCCGTCGCAACCCCTTCGCGGCGGAAAATCGGCACGCCGTTCACGCTGCTCCCGGTTCATCGTCCTAGCGGTCGCGGAACGCGCTGAGCCGCTCTACAAGCGGTGCGATCCGGGCCGCCTGCGCGGCCGTCAGGCGGTTGATCCGCGCCACGTGGAAGAGAGGCCCGGGCGGCGGCGGCAGATCCTCGGGCTGGGGCCTGTCGGGCGCGGCCGCGATCGCCGGGGAGGCCGCTTCTTCCCGGGCGTCCACGGGGTCGTGCGGGGTCTCCGCGGTGTCTCCCGGGATCGCGGCGGGCCTGCCGGTGCCGGATTCGGCGGCGTGCCCGGCCTCGGTCTCGAAAGGTTCCGCCGGACCGGTCAGGTCGGCCGCGGCGATCCCTGTGTCGACCTCGGTGTGCTCCGCGGGCGGCGCCGGCGGGGGTGTGTCGTCCGCGCTCCCCGCCTCGTCACCGGCTCCGGGGCGCTCGGACAGGGGCGTGCTCAGGAAGGACGGCACGTGGCCCGCGGCGACGGGAAAGAGGTCGCCCTGTGACGTGTCGAGCGCCTCTGCACCGGGCTCGCCCACGGCCGGCGCTTCGGGCGCAACGGCAAAGCCCGTGGCCGCTTCGTCGCTCTCAGCGGATGGCAGGCCGTCGGAGGCGCGCGCGCCATCGTCGCCGGAATCGGCGGCCTCGGGGGATGTATCGGTGCCGGTCCCGACATCGAGACCGGTCACCGGGAGCGGGGGCCTGTCCGCGCCGGTTTCCTCTCCGCTGGTCTCATCGGTGTCGATATCCGGCGCCGGCGCATCGGCGTGATCGCGCGCCGTCGCCGCGACATCCAGCTCGGGGCGCGGATCGGCCGGTGGCTCGGGCAGGGCGCCCGGATCAAGTGCCGGCTCGGCCGCTCCGGACGCGTCCGATGCGCCATCGCCCGCGGCCTCCCCGGCCTCGCGCATCGGTTCCGGCGCGGTCCGGACCGATTTGTCGGCAAGCGCCCCGGCCTCCTCGACCGCGGTGCCCTCGCCGGCCGCGGCCGGCGTGGTTTCCTCCGTGGCCGAACGTTCCGCCTCGCCACGCTCCGTGGGCGTGTCGACCTCACGGGCACGCGCCTCTTCCGGATCAGGTCTGGCCGTCACCGCCTCGATGTCGGGCCCGTCCACGGCAGGAGAAAGCGCCGCGACAGCCTTCACGCCCTTGTCCGACAGCATTTTCTGCACACCCTTGATGGTCATGCCGTCGTCGTGCAGCAGCTTCTTGATGCCGCCGAGCAGTTCCATGTCGGCGGGCCGATAATAGCGCCGCCCTCCGGCACGTTTGACCGGCTTCACCTGGGTGAACTTGCTTTCCCAGAAACGCAGGACATGCGCCGGAGTATCGAGCCATTCCGCGACTTCGCTGATGGTGCGGAACGCGTCGGGGGACTTCGCCATGCCGTCGGCCTCAGGCCTTGTTGCCGGCCGCCACGCGCTCTTTCATCAGATGCGAGGGCCGGAAGGTCAGGACCCGGCGGGGCTGTATGGGGACTTCCTCGCCGGTTTTCGGGTTGCGGCCCACCCGGGCAGCCTTGTCGCGTACCGAGAAGGTGCCGAAGGAGGAGATCTTCACCTGCTCGCCCTCGACCAGCGCATCCGACATGTGCGTCAGCACCGACTCCACGAGTTCGGCGCTTTCGTTGCGTGACAGTCCGACCTCGCGAAACACCGCCTCGCTCAGATCCATGCGCGTGAGTGTCTTTTCGCCCATCCGTCCCTCCCGGTTTTGCCGAAGAGTGAACGCGGCGCATTTCCGAGTCAATATCAACGGGTTGCGAAACGACCTTGGAGTGCACGTCGGCATGCGCGCAAATCGGGCACGATCTACCTGCGATCCTGGCCGGACAAAGGGCGTCCGACCCAGCGCACGCAGCGACCTGAATTCATCTGCCCGGAAATATCCCGGGGAGCGCGAGGGGCTGGCCCCTCGTTCCCGCAAGCTGCCAAAGGCGCTCCGTTACCAGCGCAGCACCACCGCGCCCCAGGCGAGCCCGCCGCCTATCGCTTCGGTGACGATGAGATCGCCGCGCTGGACCTGGCCGCGGGCGGCGCCCACCGACAGCGCCAGCGGGATCGACGCGGCCGAGGTGTTGCCGTGGTCCTGCACGGTGACCACAACCCGCTCCATGCTCAGTCCCAGCTTCTTCGCGGTGCCCTGAATGATGCGGATATTGGCCTGGTGCGGCACGACCCAGTCGATCTCGTCCGCGCGCACCCCCGCTTTTTCCATCGCTGCCTCGGCGGTCGAGGCGAGCTTTTCCACCGCGTGGCGGAAGACCTCGCGCCCCTGCATGCGCAAATGGCCGGTCGATTGCGTGGACACGCCACCGTCGACATAGAGGATGTCGCGGTGCCGCCCGTCGGAATGCAGGTCGGTGGCGAGAATGCCGCGGTCGGCGGGTGTGCCGTCCCCCTCGGCGGCTTCCAGCACCAGCGCGCCGGCGCCGTCGCCGAACAGCACGCAGGTCGACCGGTCGCTCCAGTCCATGATGCGGCTGAAGGTTTCCGCCCCGATCACCAGTACGCGCCGCGCCTGGTCCGAGGCAATCAGGGCGGAGGCGTTCGACAGCGCGTAGACGAAGCCGGCGCAGACCGCCTGCACGTCGAATGCGAAGCCGTTGGTCATGCCGAGCTCGGCCTGCACCATGGTCGCGGCCGAGGGGAAGGTGAGGTCCGGCGTGGAGGTGGCGACGATGATCGCGTCGATTTCGGAGACGTCCCGTCCGGCATCGGTGAGGGCGGCGCGCGCGGCGCGGGCGGCCATGTCAGACGTGGTCTGTCCCTCGGCCGCGAAATGGCGCCGTTCGATTCCGGAGCGTGCGCGGATCCATTCGTCCGTGGTATCCAGGGTTTTTTCGAACTCGGTGTTCTCGACGACCCGGTCCGGAAGATAGTGGCCGCATCCGGCGACGACCGCGCGTAGCGTCATGGGTTGGTTCCGTCCTTCGCGGCGTGTGCAGATTCATACGCCGCGACGGCATCCTGTGTCTGCTCGGCGGCGGATGCAACCCGTGCCGCAATCCTGTCGGAAAAGCCAGACTGGGCCAGGCGGAAGGCCAGCTTCACCGCCGCCGACACGCCGGTCGAATCAGCGGATCCGTGCGATTTCACGACGGTGCCGTTCAGCCCCAGGAACACCCCGCCGTTCACTCGCCGCGGGTCGATCCGCTTCTTCAGGCGGCGCATCGACGTCAGCGCCAGGAGCGAGGCGATGCGCGAGAGCGGGGTATATGCAAATGCCTCTTTCAGCAGGTCGCCGATCAGGCTCGCCGTGCCTTCGCCGGTCTTGAGCGCGACATTGCCGGTGAAGCCGTCCGTGACGATCACGTCGCAGCGCTCACCTGGGATGTCGCCGCCCTCGACGAAACCGACGAAATCGAACGTGTCGCCTGCGGCCGCTTCGATGAGATCGTGGGCGCTGCGCAGCTCGGGCCGGCCCTTGTGCTCTTCGGTGCCGACGTTGAGAAGACCGACCCGCGGACGCGAGAGCGCGAGACCGTTGCGCGCGTAGGAGGCGCCCATCAGCGCGTATTGCAGAAGGTCTTCGGCCTCGGCGCGGATATCGGCGCCGACATCGAGCATGACGTTGAATTTCTGCGGATTGCGCGAGGGCCAGAGCACGGCGATGGCCGGGCGATTCACCCCCGGCAGTTTGCGCAGGCGGACCATCGACAGCGCCATGAGCGCGCCGGTATTGCCGCAACTCACCGCGACGGTCGCCTCCTTGTTGCGCACCGATTCGAGCGCCGACCACATGGAGGTGCCCTGGCCGCGACGCATCACCTGGCTCGGCTTGTCCTCCATCGTGACGATCTCGGTCGCGTTCACGAAGGTGCAGCGACCGTCAAGATGACGGGCGTAGAGCCGTTTCGCCGCCAGCCGCCGCAACTCCGCCTCGTCGCCATGCAGGATGAAGCGGATGTCGGGATTTTTCTGCGCCGAATTGGCGATGCCGGCGATCACGGCCGCCGGACCGCGGTCGCCCCCCATCGCATCGACAGAAATCACCACGGGGCCGGAGCCCGCAGCCGCCGCGTCGGGTCTTGGCCGAGAGGTCATGGCGCGGGCCTACCGGGCACTCTGATCAGGCGGCGTCGTCGTCCAGGTCGATCTCGTCGCCGGCGGCGATGACCTCACGCTCGGCGTAGTGGCCGCAGGAGGGGCAGACGTGATGCGGGCGCTTCAGCTCGCCGCAATTGCCGCACTCATTGGGGTTCGCGCCCCGGAGCCCGTCATGCGCACGGCGGTTGTTGCGGCGCGATTTCGATACTTTGTTCTGTTGGACGGCCATGTCTCAACCTCGGTGCTGTCTGAGGGCGGGGCGCCTGCGGCAACGGGCCGCGCACGATCCCCCCGTGAATGTCGGAAATCACCGCGCACATAGTGCCCAGAGAGGGGCGGTGACAACCCTGAATCTCTCGTGAGGGCGCGAACATACGCAGCAAATCGCAAATGACAAGACGATTTCCCGCCGAAATCGTGCCAGGGCCGGTCCGTCAGGCGTCTCCGCCGCCGCTGTCGCCGCCGGTGAGCCGGCCGCGCAGCGCTTCCAGCCCGGCAAAGGGCTTGAGATCGGCATCGCGGATCGGCGCGGCGCCGTCGGGTTCGGCGGTGCGGCCCTCGAACTCGGCCTCCGCGGCGCGCGGATATTCCGGCACCGCCAGCGCAAGCGCCTCGTGCATCACCGCCTCGGGTGCGATCTCCTCGCCCAGGGGCTCGAGCGTTTCGTCCTCGGGCATCTCGACCTCGGCGCCGGCCTCGGCGGGTTCAAGTTCGGAAGGCGGCACATAGGCGCGGGCGACCTCGGTCTCGATCCGCGTGGTGACGGGGGCGAGCGTGACCACGCATTCCTGCACCAGCGTGGCGCCGAGTCGGCCGGTGAGGTGGAAGCCGCGCTTTCCGACCGGCCGGATTTCGCCGTCGAACGTGAGCTTGCGCAGCCCAAGAAGGCCGAGTTCCGTCGCGAGCGCGTCGCGCGCGGAAGCGTCGGGGACGACAGAGAACGCGATTGGCCGTCTTTGCGGCAGGTCGGCCGTGCGGAACGGACCGCTGGAGGGGGTGTCGGAGACCATGGGCGGGTCGGGTTTCCTTTACTTGATTGATCCTGCGTCCTTGTATATCCGCAATAAAAGTCGGACGCAGCCGATGACAAGGGGACAGGATGCGGGGCAGGGGTGTGACAGCGAACATGCGCACAGTCGCGGTGATGGCGCTGGCGGTTGCCGCGTTTTCGGGCTGCACCGCGCAGTACCGCAATCACGGCTACATCCCGCCCGAGGAGGAGCTGGCCCGCATCGTGCCTGGAATCGACACGCGCGCGACGGTCGAAGATGTCGTCGGCGTGCCGACCTCCGAAAGCATGCTGGCCGACCGCGGCTATTACTGGGTATCGAGCCGCATGCGCTCATTCGCCTGGCAGCGCCCGGAAGTCGTGCAGCGCCAGGTCGTGGCGATCTCGTTCGATCCCGGCGGCGTCGTGCAGGGGGTGGAGCGCTACGGGCTGGAGGACGGACGCGTGGTGCCGATCACCCGGCGCGTGACCGACAACGCCGACAGCGATATCGGTTTCATCCGTCGTCTGTTCGGCAATATCGGCGGGCTGCAGCTGTCGGATCTGGCGAACCGGAACTGAGCCCGGCACGCCGCACGGCCAGCCGCCCTGCGCCTCTCGCGATGGCGTAGCACAGGCGCGGACGTGGAACGAGTGTCCGGACCGGCCAGACGGGGGCAAGCCATGCTGGACCTCATCAAGGGGCGCTACCGCGTCCGGATGGCCGGGACCGCAAGCGACGTGGCCGCGGCGCAGCGGCTGCGGCACCTCTGCTTTCGCGGAACGGCGGACGGTCTGGACAGGGACGGATTCGACCCGCTCTGCCTCCATGTTCTCGTCGAGGAGCGCTCCGGCGGACGGCTGGTCGGTTGCTTCCGGCTGCTGCCGATCAACGGCGGCGCGGAGATCCAGCGCTCCTATGCCGCACAGTTCTACGAGCTGTCGGGCCTGCAGGATTTCGATGGCCCGCTGCTGGAGCTCGGCCGATTCTGCATCCACCCGGAGGTGCACGACGCCGACGTGCTGCGCGTCGCCTGGGGCGCGATGACCGCCTATGTGGACCGCGAGGGGGTGGAGATGCTGTTCGGCTGCGCCTCCTTCGCGGGAACGGACTGGGGCGCCCATGTGGACGCCTTCGCGATGCTGAAGGCGTGCCATCTCGGGCCGTCACGCTGGCTGCCGCAGGTCAAGGCGCCGGACGTTTTCCGCTTCGGGCAGGGGCTGCGGCGCGCGCCCGATGCGAAAAAGGCGATGCTGGGCATGCCGCCGCTTCTGCGCAGCTATCTGATGATGGGCGGCTGGGTCAGCGATCATGCCGTGGTCGATCCGGACATGAACACGCTGCACGTCTTCACCGGGGTCGAGATCGGCCGTATCCCCCCGGCTCGCAAGCGTTTGCTTCGGGCCGTCGCCGGATAGTCCCTCGAGCCCGTGCGAGCTTCCTCACCCGGGCGCGCTTCGCACGATTGTTGACGCCGCCGCGGCCGCGGGGTAGCGCCCGCACATGGCCCAACCCCCGCTCCTGCAGCTTTCCGACATCTCCCTCACCTTCGGCGGCGCGCCGGTCTTCGACGCGCTGAGCCTCGTCGTCCAGCCCGGCGACCGCGTGGCGCTCGTGGGGCGCAACGGATCGGGCAAGTCGACGCTGATGAAAGTCATGGCCGGCCTCGTGGAGCCGGACCGCGGCGACCGCGTCGTGCCGCCCGGCGCCGGCGTCGGCTACATGGAGCAGGACCCGGACCTCTCCGGCTTCGAGACGCTCGGCGATTTCGCCGCCGCGACGCTCGATCCGTCGGAGGCCTACCGGATCGAGGCCGCGTCCGAGGGTCTGAAGTTCGATCCCGCCAAACCCGTCGCCGCCGCCTCGGGCGGCGAGCGTCGGCGCGCCGCGCTTGCCCGGCTGATGGCCGAGGATCCCGACCTGATGCTGCTCGACGAGCCGACCAACCACCTCGACATCGAGGCGATCGGCTGGCTCGAGCGCGAGCTCAAGGCAACCCGCAAGGCGTTCGTACTGATTTCGCACGACCGGCGCTTCCTGTCGGAGCTCACGCGCGCGACCCTCTGGATCGACCGCGGCGCGGTGCGCCGGCAGGAACAGGGGTTCGCCCATTTCGAGGCCTGGCGCGACAAGGTCTGGGACGAGGAGGACCAGCAGCGCCACAAGATGGACCGCAAGATCAAGGCCGAGGCGCGGTGGGCCGTCGAGGGCATCAGCGCCCGGCGCAAGCGCAACCAGGGCCGCGTGCGGGCACTGCGGGACCTGCGCGCCGAACGCGCGAACATGACCCGCCGGCAGGGCACCGCGGCGATGGATCTGGCCTCCGGCCCGACCTCGGGCAAGCGGGTGATCGAGGCCGAGGGCCTCTCGAAACGCTACGACCAAAAGACGATCTGCAGCGACTTCTCCCTGCGCGTGCTCCGCGGCGACCGCATCGCCTTCGTCGGCCCGAACGGCGTCGGCAAGACCACGCTGATCAAGATGCTCACCGGCGAGGTCGCGCCCGATTCCGGGACGGTCACGCTCGGCACCAACCTCGTGCCGGCGATCTTCGACCAGGCCCGCGCCCGGCTCGACGAGAATGCTACGCTCTGGGAGAATCTCACCGGCGATCCCGAGATGCGCGTCTCCGGCAAGGCCGATCAGGTGCTGGTGCGCGGAGAGCCCAAGCACGTCGTCGCCTATCTCAAGGATTTCCTCTTCGACGAACGCCAGGCTCGCGCGCCAGTGCGCTCGCTCTCGGGCGGGGAGAAGGCGCGGCTGCTGCTGGCGCGGATCATGGCGGCCGAATCGAACCTTCTGGTCCTCGACGAGCCGACCAACGATCTCGACGTGGAGACGCTGGATCTGTTGCAGGATCTGCTCGGCGAGTACGACGGCACGGTGCTCCTCATCAGCCACGACCGCGATTTCCTCGACCGCGTCGCCACCGCGACTGTGGCGATGGAAGGCGATGGCCGCGCCACTGTCTTTCCCGGCGGCTGGTCCGATTACCAAAGTCAGCGCCAGCCCGCCGCCGCCCCGGCAGAGCCGCGCAAGACTCAGAAACCCGGCGCCGCGTCCGCCGGCAAACGGAAAGGGGGCGCCACCTCCGGGCTCAGTTTCACCGAGCGTCACCGGCTTGAGGAACTGCCCTCGGTGATCGAACGGCTCGAGGCGGAGCTCGCCAAGCTAAACGCGCTCCTGACCGATCCCGATCTTTACGACCGCGAACCGGTCAAGTTCCGCAAGGCGACCGAGGCGCTGTCCGAACGCGAGGCAAAACTCGCCGCCGCCGAAGAGGAATGGCTCGCCCTCGAAGAAAAGGCCGGCGCCTCCTGACCCCCGCCCGCCGGGCGTCCAGCGTCGATCAGGGGCGCCTACGGGCCTTCATCTGCCCGAAAATATCCCGGGGGTGCGGGGGCTGGCCCCCGCTCCCGACCTTGCGGTCGCGCAGCCGGCGCACCCGCGCGCCTCACCCCTCCGGCAGCGCCTTGAGATAGGCCGCGACTGCCGCGCGATCCCCCGCCGGCAGCTGCGCGAAATTGTCCACCACAGCGACCATGTGTCCGCCGACGCTGTCATAGGCCGGAGTGAACCCCGATTCGAGGTAATAGGCGATGTCGTTCGCCGACCAGTCGAGCGCCCCCGGCCTGAGCGACGGGATGCGTCCGTCTCCGGCCGGGTTCGCGGCGCCGCCGAGCCAGTCGCCGGTGTCGAGCCCGCCCAGCGCCCCGCGCGGCGTGTGGCACTCGCCGCAATGCGCCAGCACCTCCACGAGGTAGCGACCGCGCTCCAGTTCCGCAGTATCGGCCGGCATCACCCAATCCTCCGAGAGGTAGAGCGTATTCCAGAGGCCGAGGCCCCGGCGGATGTTGAAGGGAAAGCCCACCTCGTGCGCGGCGCTCGGCGTCGGGTCCGCCGGCAGGGTTCGCATGTAGGCCCAGAGGTCGGCGATGTCCGCATCCGCCATCCGCGTATAGGCGGTGTAGGGAAAGGCCGGATAATAATGCGTCCCCTCGGGCGACACGCCCCGCGTCAGCGCACCGGCGAAGTCCGCCAGGGTCCAGTCGCCGATCCCCTCGGACGACGGCGAGATGTTGGGCGCAACGAAGGTGCCGAACTCCGACGGGAATCGCTGGCCGCCGGCGAGCACCAGCTCGGCCTCGCCCTCGGCCTCCGGCGCGTGGTGGCAGGAGGCGCAGCCGGCGGCGATGAACACCGTCTCGCCGGCGGCGGCATCGCCTTCGAGCCCCTCGAAACGGGCCGCGTCCACGGGCTGCGCGCGGGTCAGCCAGAGGCCAGCCGCGCCGATCAGGACGATCAGCGCGGCGAGCGGTATCAGCAGTTTGCGCATCACTCGGGCGACGCGCGATACTCGTCATGGCAGTTCTTGCAGGCATTGCCCACAGGGCCGAGCGCGGGCCCGAGCGCCTCGCGGCCGTTGCCCGCGACCTCCTGCATGCCGGCGGCGGCCTCGCCCAGATCTGCCCATTTCGCGCCGAGATCGTCGACGTTCTCCCAGATCGCCGGCAGCGCGCGTGTGCCGTCGAGGGCTTCGTTGTCCGAGCCTTCCGGGAAGAGCGGCAGCGGATTGATCGAGGTTATCGCGACGAGGTTGTCGGCGGCCATTTGCGCCTGCTCGGCGTCGTACTCGGTCTCGCCCTTGGCCATGTCGCCGATAATGCCGAGGTTGATCGCAAGGATCTGGAACATGCCCTGACGGCCCTTGAGGGGGCCGTCGAAATCCTGCGCGACGGCGGGGGTGGCGATGGCGAGGGCCGCGACGAAGGCGGTGCTGCGGATCATGGCTGTGCTCCCTGTGTGTCGTTGACGCACGGGCACGTTAAACGCCGGAAATGACACGGCAATGCGCGTATTGCGCAGGGAGGCGGCGCCGGTCCGGTGAGTTGTCCGCCCTGACTTGCCGGGATGCTCATTCCGATCAGAGACTTGCGGCCCGACGCTGGCCCATCGCGTGAAGTCGCTTGCCCCGGGCGGGACATATCCGTTCACCCGAACGTGATGCCGGCACGCGTCGCCGTTTTCTCCTGCCACTTGCGTCGGGCGCCGCGCTCCGCCGCGCGGACACGGCGTTGCCTGCCGGGCCGGCGTGGCTTAGGGCAGGTGTCGCCGGACGGGCCGGGGCCGGTGGAGAACGGGGACGACAGCGCATGTTCGACAGGATGATCGACACTCTCGCGGCGGGAGATCAGGCCGCGCTCGACCGTCTGGTGCGGATGGCGCCGGGCCTCGCCGCGGGCGATCCGGACCGGGCGGCTGCCTACCTCGCCCTCGGCGCGGCGGCACGGGAGGCCGGTGCCGTCCACCCGGCGCCGGGGCCCGAGATTCTGGCGCTGTTCGAAACCGGCTGCCGGCGACTCGATGCCGCCTGGCAGAGCGGGGATGCCGCCGAAGCGCTGCGCGCGCTCAACGCGGTGGTGTACGATCTTGCGCGGCTGGAGCCGCCGGCGCGCGAGGCCGCCGCGCCCGCGACGTTTGCAGAGCGGTTCGCCGATCTCGCGGCGCGGCGCTCGGGCTTCTGCATGGGAATGGACCCCTCGCCGCAGGTGTTGCGGGACTGGGGCCTGCCGGTGAGCGTGGCCGGTCTGGCCGACTTCGTGTCAATCGCGCTCGAGGCGGCGGAGGGCAGCGTCGCGGTGGTCAAGCCGCAGGTGGCCTTCTTCGAGGCATTCGGCCCGGCCGGCATGGCAGAACTCGGACGACTGATCTCGGGCGCACGGGCGCGCGGTCTCCTTGTCATCGCCGACGCCAAGCGCGGCGATATCGGCACCTCCAGCGCCGCCTATGCGCGGGCCTGGCTCGGTCCGGGCGGGTTCGACGCGGATGCGGTCACGCTCAACACCTATCTGGGTCTGGGCGCGCTCGGGCCGGTGTTCGAGCGCGCCCAGGAGGTCGGCGGCGGTACCTTCGTGGTGGTGCGCTCCTCCAATCCCGAGGGTTCGGCGCTTCAATCGGCGGATATGGGCGGGCTGCCGCTGGCCGACCGTGTGGCGGACGCGATGCGCGAGCGGAACGCGCAGCTTGCTCCGGGCGGGGTCGGTCCGGTCGGCGCGGTAATCGGCGCCACGCTCGGCGCCGAAGCGGCCCGAACCGTACAGCGCTTGCCCAACGCGCTCTTCCTGGTGCCGGGCCTCGGCCAGCAGGGTGCGACCATGGACGATCTCGCGAAGCTCTTCGGCGCCGCCGGACCGCGCGTGGTGCCGACCTCTTCGCGCGCCGTGCTGGCAGCGGGACCGCGTGTGGCCGCGCTGAAGGCCCGGCTGGCCGAGGAGACCGCCGCGGCGATGCCGCTGCAGGAGGCAGCGGCGGCCTAGATGGCCGTGTCCGCGCCACCCCGGGCATCTGCCAGGCGCCGCTTGTCCTAGAGAGGAAGCTGCGTGGTGTATTTCAGTTCGTCGAGCAGGACGGAACTCTGGATCTCCTGAACCCCGGGCAGCAAGACGATCTGGTCCCGCAGCAGCGTGTGAAAATGATCCATGTCCCGCACGACGACGCGCACGTTGAAATCGTAGTCGCCCAGCATGAGCTGCACCACCTGCACCTCGGGAATGCGCAGCACGGCCCGCTGGAACTGGTCGAAGGATTTTCGGCCGTGGGAGGTCAGCTTGATACGCACAAGGACGATGGCGTTGAAGCCGAGTTTCTTGCGATCGAGGATCACCGTCTTTCCGAGAATGATCCGGGTCTCCGTAAGCCGGGAGACGCGCCGCGAGCAGGGGGACTGTGACAGACCGATCCGTTCGGCGATTTCCGTGACCGAGAGCGTTCCGTCCGACTGCATGACCCGCAGAATGCGGCGGTCCACGTCGTCGATGTCGTGCATGAGATCCCCCCTTGATCGGCATTTTCTCGCTGTCTTTTGCTGATTTCAGGCGATTTTCCAGCAAGAAAGCAAGAAGAAGACCGTGATCTCTGCATAACATAGACGCAGGGAGGTAGCTTCGATCTGTTGCGGCTGCCGGCGCATGCGGTGGCAACGCGAGGCCGGCGCGCCCATCCAGGTGGCGGCGGACTAGGACCGCAGGGGGACGACGAGAATGAACACCGCAGCCTCCGGCGCAGTCGGGCCTCATACGCAGGGCATCTTGCTGATGTGCTTCGGGGTGGCGTGTCTGAGCGCCAATGATGCGATCGCGAAGACGCTGACCGCCGGGTATTCCCCGCTTCAGATCCTGTTCCTTCGCAACCTGATCGCGCTGCCCGTCACCATCGCCATCACATTGGTCATGGGCGGTCCATCGGCCCTGCGCTCGCACCGGCCGCTTGCCCATCTGCTGCGCGGTGCGCTCTGGGTCGTGGCCGCGATGATGTTCTTCACCAGCTTCATCTATCTCGGGTTGGCCGAGGCCACCGCGCTGATCTTCGGCGCCCCGTTCTTCATCACCCTGATTTCCGGGCTCTTCCTGGGGGAGGAGGTCGGTTGGCGGCGCTGGCTGGCGGTACTGGCGGGGTTTGTCGGGGTGCTCGTGGTCATCCGGCCGGGCGGAGCGGCGTTTCAGCCAGTCTCGCTGCTGCCGGTCGCGACGGCGCTTGTCTACGCCCTGCTGATGCTCAGCGCCCGTTGGGTGGATCGCCGCGAGAGCGTTTGGACCCTGCTTGTCTACCTTACCGGGGCCGGGGCGTTGCTGAGTGCGCTGGTCGTGCCCTTCGTCTGGGTTCCGGTCCGCGCCGGCGACCTCTGGCTGTTCGCCGGAATCGCCTTGTTCGGCACCGCCGGCATGACGATGATGACACAGGCCTTCCGCATCGCTCCGGCGGTGGTGGTGGCGCCTTTGGATTACACGGCCCTTCTTTGGGCCACGCTCTTCGGATGGCTGATCTGGCGCGACAGCCCCGACGCGATGACCGTCGTCGGCGCGGCGATCATCATCGCCAGCGGCGTGTTCACGATCCTTCGCGAGCACCGGCAGGCCGGGGCCTGAATCCCCCTGGCGGCTGTCGGGGACCTGTGCCGGGAAGCGATACGTCAGGCCAGTTCCGCCTTCAGCCATGCGATGAGGCTGTCCACGGCGGCATGGCTGCCGCGCCGGGAGCCTCGAAAGACCGAGATTTCGCTCGGCCTGTCGACCGACAGATTGCACGCGGCTCGCAGCTTGCCGTCCTCGATCAGTCCGGCGACCGTTCTGTTCCAGCCAAGTGCGACGCCTTGTCCGGCGACCGCGGCTTGCAGGACGAGCGGATAGCTGTCGAACGACACCTTCCGCAGCCGGGAGGTGTGGGGGAGCCCGGCCGTTGCGAGCCAGTCCGGCCAGTCGAACCAGTCCTGCGGCGTGACGCGGTGCGACAGGAGCGGCAGCTCGAGAAGCGACGCAGGGGCAAGCGGACCGGGGTGATCGGCCAGCAGTGACGGGGCGCAGACCGGAAAGATCGAATCCGCCGCCGTGAAGAGCAGCCGCGCCGCACCCGAGGCACGGCCCGTGGTCTGCAGAGCGACATCGAAGGGTTCGGTGGCTTGCGTGAGCGGCGCTATCGCGCTGACGAGCTGAAGCTGCACGTCAGGGTGGCGGGCATGGAAGCGGGACAGGCGCGGCATCAGCCAGTAGAACGCCTCGCAAAGCTGGCAGCGCAGCACGACGGTGCCCGGCGCGCGGCTGCCCCGCAGGCTGGCGACTTCGGACCGGATGGCCGCGAGCGCGTCACCGACGACCCGCCCCAGCCGCCGACCTTCGTCGGTCAGGAACACGGCGCGGTTCCGGCGCTCGAAGAGGCGGAGGCCCAGCTCTGCCTCGAGTTGTCCGATCTGGCGGCTGACGGCGGTCTGCGTCAGTCCCAGTTCATCGGCGGCGCGGGTGAAGCTCTCCAGCCGGGCGGCGGCCTCGAACGGGCGTAGCCGGGTGAGCTGGACATCATCGTTTTGCATGCGCTGAACTCATGTATTTCTCCACGATTATCATTTTATGCAGGCAGTTTCGAGTGATCACATGCGCTCATGACATCAATTCGTTCGTTCTGGCGGCATCCTCCTGCGCAGATTTCGGGGATCGGCGCAATCACCGCCGGGGTCCTGCTGCTGTCGTTGTCCGATGCGCTGGTGAAGCTGAACAACGGGGCGCTGTCGCTGGGGCAGGTTCTCACAGTCCGGTCCGCAGTGGCCGTCCTGTGCCTCGGCGCCGTCCTTCGCTTGTGCTCTCGGGCGGGCAGGGGGAGGGGCGTCAATGGCTGGGTGTGGCTGCGCAGCTTTTGCCTGGCCCTGATGTGGGGCTGCTATTACGCCGGATTGCCCGGGCTGCCCTTCTCCATCGCGGCGGCCTGCTACTACACCGCGCCGATGTGGATGGCGCTGCTGTCGTCGACGCTGCTCGGGACACGCATTGGCGCGCGCGGGGGGCTTGCGATCCTGCTGGGTCTTGCCGGCGTCTTGACGATCCTGCGGCCGGGAATGGACGACGTGTCGCCGCTTGTCGGTCTGCCATTGTTGGCGGGCTTTCTCTATGCCCTTGCGGCCGTCATCACGCAGGGCCGCTGCCGCGATGTGCCGGCGATTGCGATGGCGCTGAACCTCAACCTCGTGCTCGTGCTGGCGGGTTTCGGTCTCCTGGCCGCACTGTCGTGGCTTGGCGGCCATGACGACGCAGGTTTCCTGCTGTCGGTCTGGCCGAAACTGGCGGCGTCGGGCTGGGCGTTGCTGATCGGTCTGGGCGTTTTGCTCGCCGTCATCACTGCGCTTGTCGCCAGCGCGTACCAGTCGGCGCCGGCGCCGGTGATCGGGCTTTTCGACAACGGATATCTTGTGTTCGCGTTGCTCTGGAGCGGCGCGATCTTCGGCGCCCGGCCCGGTCCGGTCGACATCGTGGGTATCGCGCTGATCGGCGGCGGAGCGCTCCTGGCCTCCATCGCCTCCACCAACTCCCATCCGGGCCGAATGGAAGCGGCTTGATCGTGTTGCCGTGCAAGGAGCGGTCGCCGCATTCGTCCGCGGCCGACTTTACCGCCTTGGGGATATTGACAAGCCCCGACGTTGCCGCGCAGTCTGGCTTCACTCACCCGGGGGGTCCCGACAAGGGGCTGAGATACTGCTGGCGCATGCAGCGCAGTGACCCGACGAACCTGATCCAGTTCACACTGGCGTAGGGATGGTGCACCGACTGCATGGGCCTGGGGCCCGATATGCCACGGGCGTGTCGCGTTCGGTATTCTCCATTCAGCGCGGAACTGGGTCTCCAACGCTTCGAGCTGTGGAGGCTCCGACCGATGAAAGACCTCACTCCGGCCGTCACCACGGGCCCGCTGCCCGCCTCTCGCCGCGTCTGGCACAAGGGCCTGCTGCACCCCGAGATCCGCGTGCCGATGCGCGAGATCGACCTCCATCCCACGGCGGGCGAGCCGCCCGTCACCGTCTACGACAGTTCCGGCCCCTATACGGATCCGGCGGCCGAGGTCGCCATCGACCGCGGCCTGCCGCGGCTGCGCGCGGACTGGATCGCGGCGCGCGCCGACACCGAGTCCTATGACGGGCGTGACCCGAAGCCAGAGGACAACGGCTTTGCCGAAGGCACGAGGCTGACGCCCGGATTCCCGGTGCGCAACAGGCCGCGCCGCGCCACGGAAGGCCGCGCGGTCACGCAGATGGCCTATGCCCGCGCGGGGATCGTCACGCCCGAGATGGAGTTCGTTGCCATCCGCGAGAACCTCGGCCGGGCGGCCGCGAAGGAGGCGCTCTCGCGGGGCGGCGAGGGCTTCGGCGCCGAGATCCCTGATTTCATCACGCCGGATTTCGTGCGTGATGAAGTGGCGAGGGGGCGCGCGATCATCCCCTCCAACATCAACCACCCCGAGGCCGAACCCATGGCGATCGGGCGCAACTTCCTCGTCAAGATCAATGCCAATATCGGCAATTCGGCGGTGACCTCCTCGATGGCGGAAGAGGTCCAAAAGATGGTCTGGGCCACCCGTTGGGGCGCCGACACCGTCATGGACCTGTCGACGGGGCGCAACATCCACAACATACGCGACTGGATCATCCGCAACAGCCCGGTGCCGATCGGGACCGTGCCGCTCTATCAGGCGCTCGAGAAGGTCGGCGGCGTCGCCGAGGATCTGAGCTGGGAGGTCTTCCGCGACACGCTGATCGAACAGGCCGAGCAGGGGGTGGATTATTTCACCATCCACGCGGGGGTGCGGCTGCACATGATCCCGATGACCGTGGACCGGGTCACGGGGATCGTGTCGCGGGGCGGCTCGATCATGGCCAAGTGGTGCCTGCACCATCACCGCGAGAGCTTCCTCTACGAGCATTTCGACGAGATATGCGACATCGCGCGCGCCTATGACGTCTCCTTCTCGCTCGGGGACGGGCTGCGGCCGGGCTCCATCGCGGATGCCAACGACGCGGCCCAGTTTGCGGAGTTGGAAACCCTCGGAGAGCTGACGCAGATCGCCTGGGCGAAGGATTGCCAGGTGATGATCGAAGGGCCGGGCCACGTGCCGATGCACAAGATCAAGGAGAACATGGACAAGCAGCTCCGCGATTGCGGCCAGGCCCCGTTCTACACGCTGGGGCCGCTGACCACGGACATCGCGCCGGGCTACGATCATATCACCTCCGGCATCGGGGCGGCGATGATCGGCTGGTTCGGGACGGCGATGCTCTGCTACGTGACGCCCAAGGAGCACCTGGGCCTGCCGGACCGGGACGACGTGAAGACCGGCGTGATCACCTACAAGATCGCGGCGCATGCGGCGGACCTGGCCAAGGGACATCCGGCGGCGCAGATCCGCGACGACGCGCTGTCGCGGGCGCGCTTCGAGTTCCGGTGGGAGGATCAGTTCAACCTCTCGCTCGACCCTGAAACCGCGCGGTCGATGCACGACGAGACCCTGCCGAAAGAGGCCCACAAGGTTGCGCATTTCTGCTCCATGTGCGGTCCGAAGTTCTGCTCGATGCGGATCAGCCACGACATCCGTGCCGAGGCGCAGAAGGACGGTCTCGCGCGCATGGCCGAGAAGTTCCGGGAGCGCGGCGATCTCTATATCGCGCTGGACGACAAGCCGTAGCCAAGGGGCGCACGCCGGCCCGGGTGCCCGGGCCGGTCCGACGCTTGCCTGAGGGGCGGATGTCGGAGTCTCGCTTACGCGCGCACCAGATCCCGGTGCCGTGCCGTGCCGGGGCGGGGCGGCGGCTCACCCCCGCGGTGACAACGGAACATGCGAACACGCCAGACACGGAGATGGCCTCGATATCGGCCCGGAGCCCCGAGCCGCGCGAAGGGTCCGTGCCGGCGATGGTCGGGAGGTTGGCGAGGATTTCGGCACCTCGGATCTCAGGGCGGGGGATCCGCCCGCCACCTGCGCCGCAAGGAAGTCCAGCGCGAGGTTGGCGTTCTCGAGCCTGTCCGGGCCTGTCCTCCGGACCTCGGCGGATCGGAGAGGACCCGCTGAGACGGCGCGTTCCGTCGGGAACTCGTGGAACGGCGCGCCCTGCGGAACCTGCCTCGTGCATCAGCACGAAAGCCGCCGCAAATGCGGCGATCCTGCCCACCAACCGGTCTGTCCCGCACTTCGCTGCATGCGCTCCGGTCCCGCCATGCGGCGAAACGCCGTGTTCGCCTGCCAGGTCTGCGACGTTCGGCGCAGCGCTAGCGCGCCGAGTTCGCCTCTGCGCGTGGCGCCGTCTTCTGACGAATTGCTTCGCAGTTTCGTCGGGCCGTATTGTGGCTGACGCCGAGACCGGCTGCGATCTCGCGCCTCGCCATGCTGTGGGCGCCGCCGTCGTCAAGACCGTCGGGCCGGCTTTCGACAGTCAGACGCACGAGACCGGCGGGGCTGGTAGCAATTGACCATTCGTTACTGTCGTGGAAGCTTCTTGGAAGAAGATTGGTATCTGCTTGCTTGGGCAATGCAGACGATGGGGGGTCTACCATGTGTCAAGTCTTCGCGGGACAAGATCCCGTACGCTACGCCTCGACCACACGGCGGCTCCGTCTCAACGGGCAGAGCACGAGCATCAGGCTCGAAAACGCGTTCTGGGATACGCTCGACGAGATCGCCGCCGGTGAAGGTGTCTCCACGCCCTGCTTTCTGTCGACGCTGCATGCCGAAGTTCTGGAACTGCGCGGAGAGCCCGAGAACTTCACCTCGCTTCTGCGCACGACCTGCCTGATTCATCTCGGTCAGTCGTCGGCCTCCGGCCTCGCCGTCGCGGCGGAGTGACATACGACCAAAGGCGCGCTCGTGTAGTATCCGTCTACTACCCCTGACCGGGGCCGGTTTGCCTATCCTGTGAGCCTATCACGCCACAGGAGGAAGCATGGCGAAGGCCATACACAGCATGATCCGGGTACTCGACGAGGAGCGCTCCGTCGCATTCTACCGGAAGGCTTTCGGTCTGGAGGTCGCGGACCGGCTCGACTTCGACGATTTCACGCTCGTCTACATGTCGAACGCGGAATCGGACTTCGAGGTCGAGTTCACGGTCAACAAGGACCGGACCGAGCCCTACGACCTCGGCGACGGCTACGGCCATCTGGCCGTGTCGGTCGAGGATCTCGACGCCGAGCATGCGCGCTTCGAGCGCGAGGGGCTGGCACCGCGCAAACTCGTGGAATTCGCCCCGGGCGGCACGCTGGTCGGCCGTTTCTTCTTCGTCGCGGACCCCGACGGCTACCAGATCGAAGTGCTGGAGCGAAGCGGACGCTTCAAATGACGTGAGGACGTCCCGGCCCGAACGCGGAAGAGGAGCCGCGGGGCCGAACATCACCCAAGGGAGGAGAGCCCAACATGATCGAGACACGGTCTCTGAAAACGCTGACGCGTCGCCAGCTTCTGTCGCGCGGTGTCGCGGCCGGTGCCGGGCTCGTCGTCGGTTCCGGCTTCGTCGCCGGCCACGATGGGGCGTGGGCGACGGAAATGGACGCGATGAAGCCCGAGAGCTTCGCCACCCTCGTCCGGATGGCGCGCGACATCTATCCCCACGACAGGATCGGGGATCAGTACTACGCGGCCGCGATGAAGGGCTACGACGTCCCCGAAGAGGTCGATTTTGCACAAGACGGCATCGAGGTGCTTGAGGAGACATCGCGTGCCGCGGGGTTCGACAGCTATCTGAACGTCGGCTGGGAGGCCGACCGCGTCGCCATCCTGCGCGGCATTCAGGAGACCGAGTTCTTCCAGCGCGTGCGCGGCGGGCTCGTCACCGGCCTCTACAACCAGAAAGAGGTGTGGCCGATCTTCGGCTATCAGGGCGAGTCGTATTCAAAGGGCGGCTACATGCACCGCGGCTTCGACGACATCACGTGGATCTGAGGCGGGAGGAGACTGACATGGTTGCACCGTTCGAACTCACCGACGACAACGTGGTCGTCATCATCGGCACGGGCGCGGGCGGTGGCGTCCTGGCCAACGAGCTCGCGCAGAAGGGCGTGAGCGTCGTCGCGCTCGAGGCGGGCGGACGCTACCTGCCCGACGATTACGTCAACGACGAGTGGGCCAGTTTTGGTCAGCTCGCCTGGACCGACACCCGCACCACCTCCGGCGACTGGCGCGTGGCCAAGGATTTCTCGAACCTCCCGGCGTGGATCGTGAAGGCGGTTGGCGGCACAACCACCCACTGGGCGGGCGCGTCGCTCCGCTTTCAACCGCACGAATGGAAAGCCCGCTCGAGCTATGGCGAGGTGGAGGGCGCGAACCTTCTGGACTGGCCGATCGACGCAGACGAGATGGCGCCGTTCTATACGCGTGCCGAGGACAAGCTTGGCGTGACGCGCACCAACGGCATCCCCGGCCTACCCGGCAACAACAACTTCAAGGTGTTCGAAGCCGGCGCGAAGAAGATCGGCTACAAGGAGGTCCACACCGGCCGGATGGCGATCAACAGCCAGGAGCGCGCCGGACGGATGGCCTGCCAGCAGACCGGGTTCTGTTTCCAGGGCTGCAAGTGGGGCGCCAAGTGGTCGGCGGCGTACACGGACATTCCAGCCGGCGAGGCCACGGGCTACCTCGAAGTCCGTGAAAAGGCTCACGTCGCACGGATCCTGCACGACGCCAGCGGCAAGGTGACCGGTGTCGAGTACTTCGACGAAGCCGGGGAGTTGCAGATGCAGCGCGCGCGCGTCGTCTGCGTGGCCGGCAATTCTTTCGAAAGCCCGCGCCTGCTGCTCAACTCGCATTCCTCCATGTTCCCCGACGGCCTCGCCAACAGCTCCGGGATGGTCGGCAGGAACTACATGCGGCACCTGACCGGGTCGGTCTACGGAATCTTCGAGAAGCCCGTGCACATGTATCGCGGCACGACCATGGCCGGCATCGTGCAGGACGAGGCGCGGCACGATCCGTCGCGCGGTTTCGTCGGTGGCTACGAACTCGAGACGCTGTCGCTTGGTCTGCCATTCATGGCCGCGTTCCTTGATCCGGGCGCATGGGGCCGCGAGTTCACCACGGCGCTCGACAGCTACGAGAACATGGCTGGGATGTGGATCGTGGGCGAGGACATGCCGCAGGAAAGCAACCGCGTTACGCTCTCGGATGCCGAGGATCGGTTCGGTCTCAAGGTCGCGAACGTGAATTACAGCGACCACCCGAACGACAAGGCGATGCGGGATCATGCCTACAGACAGGGCGCGGCGATCTACGATGCGGTCGGTGCGACGCGGACCCTGCCGACACCGCCCTATCCCTCTACGCACAACCTCGGAACAAACCGCATGTCGGAGCGGCCCGAAGACGGTGTCGTGAACCGCAACGGCCGGGCGCATGACGTGCCGAACCTCTATGTTTCGGACGGATCTCAGTTCACCACTGGCGCGGCCGAGAACCCAACGCTCACGATCGTTGCACTTGCGATACGTCAAGCCGAGCACATTGCGAGCGAGATGAACCAAGGGACGCTCTAGGCGGCTACGTGATCGACACCCCGCAGGTCTCTGCGGGGTGTCGATCTCTCGCGTCGGTTCTCGAAGCCGGCATTGCATGGTTTGGATAGGAGCTGTCTATCTGACCCCACCTTCCTCCATCATGAGGTCTGCTCTCCTTCAAGCGGCGGGTTTCACATCCGGTAGCCGCCAGGATCAGCAGTGCAAGCGGGGTGCGCTGCTGATCTGGCCGCACCCCGACATGATCCGGTTGGCGCCGTGCGAACGCAGGTCCGCAACAACGCCAACGCGCGCGGCGAATTCGTTTCTGCAACGGCTGGACGTCGGGAAATACGTCACGGCCCGGTCACCGATGCCACAGGGGCAGCGTTCAGATCTGGCTGCAGAAAACGTTCCTTCCATTTGGCAACCCGGCGGCGCCGTGGTTCGCTCCCGGCTCGAAACACTCGACGAATGGTCTGCAACACGGTGCCGCCATCACCGTTGCAACAGCCCCGGAAGCCAGAGCGAGATTGAAGGCACGAGGACCAGGAGCAGCAGGAACCCAATCAGCGTCGCGAGGAAGGGCATGTTGGCCTTGGTGACGGCAACCACCTCCTCCTGCCCGATGCGCGCGGCGACAAGCAGCGCCAGGGCAACGGGTGGCGTCACCTGGCCAATCGCCACGGTCACCACCATCAGAACCCCGAAATGTACAAGGTCCACGTCCAGCGCCATCAACGACGGAAGCAGAACGGGCATGATCATCGGGATCAGCGGGTCGAGGATCATCCCAGCGATCAGGGCCAGGAGCAGCAGGGCCAGAACCTGAAGGAAGACGGCCTCGAACGGGAACAGGACAGTCATTAGATCGGCCAGCGCCACCGGCACGCGGGCCTGGGACAACGCCCACCCGAGGGCGGTCGAAAGCCCGACCACCATCAGCACCTCACCGGTCAGGATCGCGGCATCGACGGCGACCCGGTAGAGGCCCTTGAGGTCAAGGCTGCGGTACACCGCCATCGACAGGAAGAGGGCGTAGGCGACCGCGAACGCGCCTGCTTCGGAGGGTGTGAAGAGACCGAAAACCAGCCCGCCGAGGATCAGTGCCGGCATCCCCATCGGCAGGACCGCCGCGCGGCCCGTCCGCAGAAGCTCGCCCCAGGTGAAGCCTTGCGCCGGTTTCCAGCCGTGCTTGCGCGCGAGGATCGCGACGGTGCCCATGAGTACAAGCGCCATCAGCAGGCCGGGCACTGCACCGGCAAGAAACAATGCGCCGAGGGAGGTGCCGGTCACCGCCGAATAGAGGATCATCGGCGATGACGGGGGGACCAGCACGCCGACCCCCGAGGTCGTCGCCGTCAGAGCCGCGGCGAAGGGTCCAGGGTAGCCCGCGGCTTTCATCTTGGGGATCACCACCGACCCGCTGCCAGCAAGATCGGCGACCGAGGTGCCGATCATCCCGCCGAACATGAGGCTC
The DNA here is from genome assembly GCF_900112685.1 of Roseivivax sediminis. Classification (GTDB taxonomy): domain Bacteria; phylum Pseudomonadota; class Alphaproteobacteria; order Rhodobacterales; family Rhodobacteraceae; genus Roseivivax; species Roseivivax sediminis. The sequence goes on along the minus strand of NZ_FOMS01000005.1, from coordinate 57,186 downwards.
ACCCCCACGTTCACATGCGCAAGGCCACCCCGCATCCAGCCGAGGAGCGCGCCCGCAAAGGCAAACAGCCGGTCGGCGATACCGCCCGCGTTCATGATACCGCCTGCCAGGATGAAAAGCGGCAGCGTGACGAGAATGGCGTCGGACAGACCGGTCAGCGTCTGTTGCGGCATTGCCAGCATCCAGCCGCCGGAGAAGGTGAGGAAGAACATCACCGAACTGGCCAGCGCCACGATGATCGGAAAGCCCGCGAGCGCCAGAACGCACAGCGTCGCGATGGTCCAGAGGGCCAGTCCCATCATGGCCGGACCGCCCGAAGGGCAGCGCGTATGGCCCGCCAGATCAGGACCAGCGCTATCCCCGCCATCGAGACCATGAGCGCCGAGATGCCCAGGCCCTTGGGGAGCCGCAGGATCGGTGAAACATCTCCGCCGAAGAGGCCGAGGTAGCCCCGGATCTGCCAGGCGAAGAAGCCGAGCGCCGCGGCCCCGACAATGCCGCAGGCCCCCTCCAGACAGCGCCGCCCGGCCGGCGGCAGTCGCAGGACCAGCACGTCGCAGGTAATCAGCGTGCCGCGCATCGCCCCCAGCAGCAGGCCGACGGACGCGATCCAGATCATCACCGAGATCACCGCCTCTTCGGTCCAGGGCAGTGGCGAGCTGAAGAGATAGCGGCCAAGCGCATTGGCCAGCACAAGCAGCGTGATGATTGCCATCAACCCTGCCGCCAGCACCTCGAGCGCGTGGCTCAGGACCGGCGGTAGCGGCGCCCGGCCGGTCGTGCCGGAGAAAAAGCGCTTGGCCCCGATCATGCCCCGACCCCCGGCAGACCGCAGCGGAAGAGCCGTCCGTAGTCAGGACAGTCGTCCTCGACCCCCGCGAGTCTCAGGGCGTGCCAGAAGGACGCCTGAACCGCGCTCACCACCGGTTTTCCCAGCTCTTCTTCAAGTGCGCCGATCACGGCGGCAGAGCGGAAATTGGTGCAGCTGATGAAGACCGCCTCGGCGTCCGGGTGATCCATCGCGCAGACCATGTCGAAAATCTTCTCTAGCGGCACCTCGGCCAGCGCCTGGTCCTCGTCGATGCGGAGATTGTCGGAGGCGAGCACCTCGTGCCCATTCTCGCCCAACCACCGGATCGCCCGTTCGTGGACCGCGTCCACGTAGGGCGTGGCCAGGACCACGGGCCCGACGTCCAATGCCTTCAGCGCTGCGAGAGAGCCGGTCGAGGCCGTGTTCACGGCGATGCCCGGTGCCCAGTTCTTCAGTTTGGCGGTCAGGGCTTCGTCGTAGGCGGTGCCGTGCAGGAACGATCCCGACGTGCCGCCGAAGCAGAGCACGTCGATCGGGGCAGAGGCGAGAAGGCGCGCCGCCTCTTCGAGCTGCGGCGCATCCATCATCGCCTGGATGCCCTCGACGTTCACCTTGGGCAGCTTGATGCGCGTCGTGTGGACCGACACCCCGCGCGGGGCCATCGCCCACATCTCGTTTTCCATGACGACCGACGAGGCCATGAAGATCAGGCCGATACGGGCCCGCTCGCCATAGCCGTCATAGGCGAAAGCGGGAGCCTTGCGGCCCCCGTTCTGTGCGATGTCGTTGGTATTCATTCGAGGCTGCTCTCGACCTGGCTCAGGAAATCCTCGCCGACGATCTCGGCAAAGTCAGCGCGAAGCGGGGCCGCGGCCTCCTTGAAGGCGGCGATATCGGGGGTGTTCACCTCCATCCCGGCTTCCTCGAATTCAGCGACGAGGGACGCATCGCTCTCGTCCGAAAGCGTTCGGGTCGCCTCGGCGCCGGCTTGCGCGGCGGCCATCACCGTCTCCTGTTCCTCGGCGCTCAGCTCATCCCAGGTCGAGCCCGACATGGCGAGCGTAATCGGCGTGTAGACGTGATTGGTCAGGGAGACGTAGTCCTGCACCTCGTCGAAAGAGAATTCCTTGACCACCGACAACGGGTTTTCCTGCCCGTCGATCACGCCCTGTCGCAGGGCGACGTAGACCTCTCCCAGCGCCATCGGCGTCGGGGCCGCGCCGAGCGCCTCGAAGGCCATGATCCGGGTCTGTGATCCGGGGGTGCGCAGCTTCAGCCCCTCGAGGTCCTCGGGCGTGTTGATCGGGCGGACGGAGTTGCTGATCGCCCGGAAGCCGAGCTCGCCGAAGGCCAGCACCTGCAAATCGTTGGTCTCGCGCAGGGAGGTGGCAAGCATCTCGCCCAGCTCTCCGTCGAGCGCCTCTCGGGCAACGGTCTTGTCGTCGAACAGGAACGGCAGGTCGAAGACGGCGAACTTGCTGTCGAGTTCGACCACGTCGGACCCGATAGGCACCACGTCCACCTGTCCGGCGCGGAGCAGCTCGGTCAGCGCGGCCTCGTCGCCGAGCGCACCGCTCTCGTAGTAATCCGGTGTGAAACCGCCGGCAGCTTCGATCTCGTCTCGAAATGTCGAGAGCATGACGTTCAGGGGATCGCCAGGCGGAGTTTCGACCGCCATTCTCAGATCGGTCTGAGCAATGGCCGATGGTGCGGCGAAGGCAGTCACGGCCGCCGCGAGGGCCAGTGGCAAGTATCTATTCATCTCTTGTCTCCTGTTGGGACACGATTTTCTCTGGTCCAATTCGTAGGACACTTTTTCGATCGGTTTCTCGGGAAAGCGAGCCCTGGGATATTGCTGCGCAGCCTTGCACCGATCACGCTGCAATGCTCGCTACTGCCAAAAAAACCAACAACTCAAATATTCCTTTGCATGACATAGATTTTCCCTTGGGTGAGCCTTATCATTCTGAATCTGTTGAATTTTAATGTTGGGTTTGCGGAGTGTGAAATTGCACCAGAACCGTCGCGCCCAAGAATTGCGCAAGCGTGCCGGACCTCTGATCACCGCGTCGCTGGGTCCGCGTCTGGACAACCTTCGCTGCGCAAGGAATGTCGTGGCGCGTCTATGCGAAGAGCCGTCTTGTCCACGGTCTTTTCCTTGCGAATCTGTTCGGTGCGCCGGGTGAAGTCCGCGGATCGAGCAATCAGTTTTGCGCGCGGAATGTTCGAGGTTTCCCAGTCGAGTACCCTGATCCACCGATCGGCCGGTATGTCGTCTTTCTTCGGCTTCGCACGCTCCATGCGCCGGCCTTCTCGACAGGTCGGAGCGGCGTGAACCTCGCGGCGGCGCAGAAGGGGTCAGGCGATCCGCGCAACCTTGTTGGCGAGCGCTACAGCGACCACCCGACGCAGCTGGGCCACGGTGGGGCAGGGGGCCGACACTTATTCAGTTCCATGTCGGGTTACCTGGCCCACCGCAGCACCGCTGGCTGTCACGGTGCCAGCATCGGCTCCGTGCCCTCTTCGAGTAGACCGACGATGCGGTCGAGAAACGCGTCGCACTCCGCCAGCTGCGCCTCGGTAACGAACTCGTCGGGCTTGTGGCCCTGAACCATGTGGCCCGGCCCGCACACCAGCGTCGGACATCCGAGCGCATCGCGGAAGAGGCCGCCCTCGGTCCCGAACGCAACCTTGATCGGCGCGGCGTCGCCCTCGAGCAGCTTCGTCAGAAGCCCTACGGAACCCGCCTCCTTGGGTGTGTCGAGTCCAGGATATCCCGAGACATCTTCGATCTCGATCCGGGCCTCGGGGAAGCGGTTCCGGTGCGGCGCGGCCACCGCTTCGGCGTCCCCGGCTATATCGGCGATCATCGCGTCGGGGTCGTCGGCCGCGAGATGCCGTATCTCCAACTCGATCGCGCAGCTCTCGGGTACGATGTTGAGCGCTTTGCCACCCTGCATCAGGCCCACATGGATCGTCGAGTAGGGCACGTCGTAGGCCGTATCGCGGGCGCCGGAGGATGCGAGCCGCTCCTGACGCGCGCGAAGCCGGGTGATGAAATCGGCGCCCAGATGCAGTGCGTTCAGCGCCTCGGGCGCCAGCGCGGAATGGCCGCTCTGCCCGCGACAGCAGGCCCGCAGCGCGCGCTTTCCCTTGTGTCCGGTGGCGATACGCATACCGGTCGGTTCTCCGATCAGGCACAGCGCCGGACGCTCGGGGCGCCCCCCGAGCGCGTCGAGCATGCCGCGCACGCCGAGACAGCCAATCTCTTCGTCGTACGAGATCGCGAGGTGCAGGGGCAGCGCCAGCGTGCGCTCGGCCGCGCCCAGCATGGCGTGGATGGCCACGGCCAGAAAGCCCTTCATGTCCGCGGTGCCGCGACCGTAAAGTCGGCCGTCGGCGCGGTGCAGCGCGAAGGGGTCGGTGCGCCACTCCTGGCCTGTCACGGGGACCACGTCGCTGTGCCCCGACAACACTATGCCGCCCGAGCCTGCGGGTCCGAGGCTGGCCCAGAGGTTGGCGCGGGTGCCATCCTCGCTCTCGAACCGCTCGAGCCGAGCGCCCGCCGGGGCGAGCAGGCCCTCGACGTAGTCCAGCAGCGCGAGGTTCGACTGGCGCGAGACGGTGGGAAACGCGACGAGGCGGGCGAGGATGTCGTCGATCTCGGGCATCTTGAATAACCCTCCGGTCAGGACGAGATGCCGGGCAGCTTCCCGGCGTCGGCGGCCTCGTGACAATGGTCGATGAAGGCCTGGATAGTGCGTGAGACATGCGCCGCACGCGACATGGCGATGCCGAGCTGAAGCGGCGGCACCTCGCTGTCGAGCGGGATGAACTTGAGCGGCTTGCCGTCCATTGCCGAGTCGGCGACCGTCCGCATGTTCGAAATGCCGAAGCCGAAACCGTTGGCGACGAGGCTGCGCTGCACCGAAACCTCGGCCGTGCGCTCCGCGATGCGCGGTCGGCGGCCGAGCGCGCGGAACAGAGACAGAAAGTAATCCGAACTGTGCGGCAGGTCGAGCAGTACCATGTCGTGATCCACGAGGTCGGCCGCGCTCACCTCTCGCCGCGAGGCCAGCGGGTGAGCCACGTCGACCATGACATAGGGCGGCAGCGATCGCAGCGGCTGAAAATCGATGTCGCTGGGCAACGACAGGTCGTAGGTCAGCGCCACGTCGATCCGGGACGACCGCAGAGCCTCGAAGATTTGCGCCTGGTCCAGCTCCAATTGCCCGAAATCTACGTTTTCATACTGGTCCTCGAAGCTGCGGCGCAACTGCGGAACCATTACCTGCACGAAGGTCCGCATGCATCCGACGCGCAGCGAGCCGCGTACGCTGCCGGTGTAGATGTTGGCCATGTCGTTGAGCTTGTCGGCGGCCTCGATCACCAGGCGGGCCTGTTCGATGAACCGCTCGCCCGTGGGCGTGAGGACCGATCCCTGGGAATGGCGCCGCGTGAAGAGCTGCACGCCAAAACCCGCCTCGAGCTGCGCGATGGCCGAGGACATCGATGGCGCCGTGACGTTAACCTTGTCGGCGGCCAGCGCGATGCTGCCGGCCTCGCCCACGGCGATGAAGTACTCTAACTGTCGCAGGGTGAACCGAAGGGGCATGATCCGTGTACTTTCCGCTGGTGGTGCAGGCGGCGATGGTCCGCGCCGCCTGCATCCTACATCATTCGTCGCCCGGTACGCCGTAAGAAGGCGCCGCAGCGGGATCAAGCGCGCGCGAGACATACGCCTCGGCCTGCGGCGCGTAGACCTCCCAGGCGGTCTCGAGCGCCGCGATCGGACAGTTCTCGGTCCAGTCGATCCGCAGCTCGGCATAGGGCCAGCTTTCCTTGTCCACCAGCAGGAGCCCCGCCGAATGGACCGGCCCGGCCTCGCCGCCCGCATCGAGGCCCGCGCGCAGGGCGCCGACGAGCCGCGTGCCCAGATGCCCCGACGAGTTGGCGAAGTGCTGGACCATGACCTCGGGGACGCCCGCATCCGCCAGCAAGTTGCCAGCCGCCGCCGCGTCGCGGCCCTGCGCCTCGGACCACATGCCCAGCACTTGCGAGCCCGAATAGATCGCCGTCTGTCCCGAGGCGTCCACGGCAAGCACCTGCCGGTAGCTCATGTGCGCGCCGCGCCGCTCCAGGATCGACAGCGCCTCGTGCGGGCTCGCGCCGCGCTCCATGAGATCCAGGGCGTGCGGCCCGAGGCGCGGGTCGGTGACGTTCTGCGAGGCCACCGCACCGACGCCGGCGCGGGCGTAGGAACAGCGCGCCGCGACCGCCGGCGATGAAGAGGAAATCGCCACGCCGAACATGCCGGTCTCCGTACAGTGGCCGATGATGGAAAAGGTCATGTGAACTCCCGGAGCCTCGGGGCCCCTCCCTGTGTGGATGTCGAAATGCGGCCGCCGCCCGGGGTCAGTCCGGAATGACCGCCGTGGCGTCGATCTCCACCAGCCATTCGGGCCGGGCGAGCGCGACGACGACGAGCCCGGTGCAGACCGGGAAGACGCCTTTGATGTATTCGCCCATGGTCCGGTAGACGGCCTCGCGGTGGCGCACGTCGGTCAGGTAGACCACCAGCTTGGTGACGTGCTGCATCTCGCCGCCGCACTCCTCGACCAGCTGCTTGATGTTGCCCATCACCTTGTGGGTCTGCTCCACCGGGTCGTGGCTGTCGATGTTCTGCGCCGTGTCGAGGTCCTGCGGGCACTGGCCGCGCAGGAAGATCGTGGTGCCGCCCTTGGCAACCACCGCCTGCGACAGGTCGTTGTCGAGGTTCTGCTCGGGGTAGGTGTCGGAGGTGTTGAACTTGCGGTGACGAAGATGCGCCATCTGCTTGGCTGTCCTCTGTGCTGGGGTGTGAAACGGCCGAGGTGAGTGAGGGACGATCCCGGCCCGCGCAGGGGCCGGATCCGGGGATCAGGCGTAGGGGCGCGTGGCCGCCATGGCCGGGCGTGTGTCGAAGACGGCCTGCCAGTCGGCGAGCGCCGGGCGGTCGGTCTTCCAGTCGAGGTCCGGGAACCGGAACTCCAGCCAGCCGAGCGCGCAGGCCATCGAGATCGCCCCGATGTCGTGGCAGTCCGGGCCGGGCACATCGGCCGCCATGGCGTCCACCGCATCGAAGACCTTCTCGCGCTGCTTCTCCACCCAGAGCGGCCACTGGTGCGCCTCGGGGCGGATAAGCGTCTCGTACCGGATCAGGAGCGCCGCATCGAGGCATCCGTCCGCCAGTGCCTGCCGCCGGAGCGCGGTCCAGCGCACCGGGCCGGGGGCGGGAAAGAGGCCGCCGCCATGGGTGGCGTCGAGGTACTCGCAGATCACCCGGCTGTCGTAGAGCGGCGTTCCGTCGTCGGTCTCTGCCGCGGGCACCTTGGCCAGCGGGTTGAACGCCTTGATCCGCGCATCGCGCTCGACCGGATGGGCGGCGCTGTCGCGGAACTCGATATCGGCCTCGGCGCCCAGTTCGTGCACGACGGCCATGACCTTGCGGACGAACGGAGAGGCGGAGCCCCAGTAGAGCGTCAAGGTCATGCCGCCTCCTCGTTGCAGGTCAGGACGATCTTGCCGACGTTGCCGTCGCTTTCAAGAATCCGGTGCGCCTCGGCCGCCTGGCTCAGCGGCAGCGCCGCCGACATGACCGGCCGCACGCCGCCGGCGCCCAGCAGCGGCAGCAGGTGCGTGCGGACGTCCTCGGCGATGTCGGCTTTCTCCTCGTCGCTCTTGGGGCGCAGGGTGGAGGAGCTGAGCCACAGGCCCTTGCGCATGACCAGCCCGAGGTCCACCGGCGCCACCATGCCCTGCATGAAGGACAGGCCGATATGCCGCCCGCCGGGGGCCATGCAGGCAAGATGCCGGTTGACCGCCTCGCCGCCGAGGATGTCTAGCACGACGTCGACGCCCGCGCCGCCGGTCAGACGCAGGACCTCTTCGGTCAGGTCCGCCGTGCGGTAGTCGATGGCGGACGCGCCCAGGGCCTCGATCCGCGCGCATTTCTCCGGGCCGCCCGCGGTCGCGAAGACGTCGGCGCCCCAGGCGCAGGCCAGCTGGATCGCGAGCGTTCCGATGCCGCCGGCGCCGCCTTCGATCAGCACCCGCGACCCGGGGCGAAGCGCACCGCGGTCAAAGAGATTGTGCCAGATCGTGAAGAGGCCCTCGGGCAGCGCCGCGGCGTCCTGCAGGTCAATGCCTGCCGGCACGGAGAGGCATTGCGCGGCCTTGGCCACCGTGAAGCCGGCATAGCCGCCGCCCTTCACCAGCGCCATGACCTGCGCGCCGCCGAGCGCAGGATCGACCCCCTCGCCCATTGCGACGACCTCGCCCGCGACCTCGAGGCCGAAGATATCGGGCGCGTCCGGCGGGGCGGGCAGCGCGCCGGTGCGCTGCATCACGTCGGGGCGGTTCACCCCGGCCGCGGCGGTGCGGATCAGGACCTCGCCGGCACCCGGCGCGGGCAGCGGGCGCTCGACCAGCTCCAGCACGTCGGGACCGCCGGTGGCGGTGGCGATGACGGCTTGCATGACGGCGTTCATGCCGGTTCTCCTTCTTCCTCGCGGGCGTAGATCGCCGGACCGGTGCGGGGCAGCTCGATCCCGACGTCGGTGCCGGGTTTCGGCGCCGCACTCGCGGGGACGCGCAGCATGACGCGGCCTTCCTCGGCCTCGGCGCAATCGAGGTGCACCTCCGCGTGGCTGCCCTGGTAAACCGACAGCGCGACACGCGCGGTCACGGTCGCAGGCTGGCCCGCCTCCGTCAGGCGGCACTGTTCGGGGCGGACGAACAGGCTGACCGGGCCGGGGGCCGGCAGCGCGTCCTGGAAGGTCTGCACCTCGAACGGCGTCTTCCCGACGGTTATGCGCGCCGCCCCGCCCTCGCGCGACACGAGGGTCGCGGCGAAGAGGTTGGCGTCGCCCACGAAGGTCGACACGAACTGGTTCTGCGGGTGATCGTAGATTTCGGACGGCGTGCCGATCTGGCGGATGCGCCCCCGCGACATCACCGCGATGCGGTCCGACATGCTCAGCGCCTCGCTCTGGTCGTGGGTGACGAACACCGTCGTCAGGCCAAGGCGCGACTGGATCTCCTTCAGCTCGACCTGCATCGCGGTGCGAAGGTTCCGGTCGAGCGCCGAGAACGGCTCATCGAGCAGCAGAACGCGCGGCCGGATGACCAGCGCCCGCGCCAGCGCGACGCGCTGCTGCTGCCCGCCCGACAGCTGCCTGGGCCGGCGGTCCGCGAAGTCGGACAGCTTCACCAGCTCCAGCGTCTCGCGCACCCGCCGCTCGGCCTCGGCCTTGGCGACGCGGCGCGTCCGCAGCCCGTAGGCCACGTTCTGCGCCACGCTCATGTGCGGAAACAGCGCGTAGTTCTGGAACACGACCCCGATCTCGCGCTGGTGCGGTGGCACCTGCGTGACGAGGTCGCGGTCGATGAAGAGCTCGCCGTTATCCGCCTCCAGAAAGCCGGCCACGAGGTTCAGGAGCGTGGTCTTGCCGCAGCCCGAGGGCCCCAGCAGCGTGAGGAACTCGCCGCGGCGGATCTTCAGCCACACAGGCTCCAGCGCGACGGTCCCGGCAAAGGACTTGGTGACGCCGTCGATCTGGACGGCGGTTTCGGAGGCATCGTCCCGTGATGCGGGCGACGGGGTCTCACTCGACATTGAGCACCTTTTCGAGGCGGAAGAGTTTGTGGACGGCCAGCAGCGTCACCGCGACCACGACGACGTAGATCACCGACACCGCCGCCAGCGTCGGGTCGGCGTATTCGCGGACGTAGTTGTACATGGCGACCGGCAGCGTCTGGGTGCGCTGGTTCACCACGAAGAGCGAGGCGGTGAATTCGTTGAACGACAGGATCGCGGCAAAGAGCCCGCCCGAGATCAGCCCCGGCATCAGCAGCGGCAGCGTGATCGTCAGCAGCACGCGGCCCGGAGTCGCGCCGAGGCTCTCGGCCGCGTTCTCGTAGCCGCGCTCGAAGTTCTTGAGCGAGACGTAGACCGACCGCACCACGAAGGGCAGCACGATGATGACGTGCACCGCCACCACCAGCCACATCGTGCGCGGCAGCGACGCGGCCGCCGACAGGATCAGAAGGCCGAGGCCGATGGTGAAGTTGGGGATGATGAGCGGCGACATCAGCACGCCGTTCAGCAGTCCCTTGAGCGCGAAATCGTAGCGGTCGAGCACGTAGGCGAACCCCGCGCCCGCGACCAGGGCGATCAGCGCGCCGAACGCCGCGATCTTGAGAGAGTTCACCAGCCCCTCGGCAAAGTCGCGGTATTCGAAGGCGTTGGCGTACCAGCGCAGCGACAGGCTGTCGGGCGGAAAGGACAGGATCGCGCTTTCATTGAGCGACGCGATGGCGACGACGACGAAGGGCAGGAGCACGAAGCCCACGATCGCCGTGAGCACGATGCGCCCGGTCCAGTCCAGCACGTGGTCGAGAAGGCTCTTCTTCATCTCAGTGCGCTCCGATCTTTTCGAGGCGGCGGATCCCGAGGTTGAACAGCGCCAGCACGGCCACGGTGAAGGCCAGCCCGACCAGCGACAGCGACGCGGCCAGCGGGAAGTTGAAGGAGGCGAAACCGACCTGGTAGACCATCGTGGAGATCGTCTGCACCTGCCCGCCGCCGATCATCTGCGGCGTCGCGAAGGCCGAGAAGGTCCACGCGAAGGCGGTCGAGGTCGCCGCGACGATGCCCGGAATCGACAGCGGCAGCGTCACCGTCAGGAACACCCGGATGCGCCCGGCGCCGAGCGACGTGGCCGCGCGTTCGAGGTTGCGGTCGATATGCGCCAGCGCCGCCGCCAGCATCACCACCACGATCGGAAGGGTGAAGTGCACCAGCGCGATGACCACGCCGCCGAGCGTGAACATGAAGTCGATGGGCCGGTCGATCAGCCCGATTTCCATCAGCATGCCGTTCACGAACCCGCGGTTGCCGAGGACGATGATCCACGAATAGGTCCGCACGATTTCGCCCAGGAAAAGCGGCGTCAGGGACACCAGCAAGAGCGCGCTGCGCAGGCGCGGCGACGGGTGACGGACCATCGCGTAGGCCAGCGGATAGCCGATCAGCAGAGTGAACAGCGCGGTCCAGAAACATAGCAGAACGGTGTTCAGGAAGGCCCGGCCATAGACCGCCTTCCACAGCGTGGTGAAGTTGTCGAGCGTGAAGCCGCCCGGTTCGAGTGCACCCGGCACATGGGCGCGCAGGCTGTACTGGGCGATGGCGAGGAACGAGGCCGCGATCCCGAAGGCGATCAGGGCCGAGGGCGAGACGAACCACGCGAGGAAGGGGCGCTTCTTCATCGGGATGGGCTTTGGTCCTTGGAAAGGGGTGCCCCGGCGACGCCGCCGCCGGGGCCGTCTGGGTTCAGTTGCCGGCGATCATGTTCTCCGAGAACCACTGACGCCATTCGGCGGTCTTCTCCGCGCGCAGCTCGTGCGGGATGATGAGTGTCTGGCTGTCCCACTGCTCGGGCGTGGTGAAGATGCCGGGAAGGTCCGCCAGCTCGGCGGGAAGCTCGACGTTCGACACGACCGGGCTGCCCTTCTTGATCTCGGCGATCTCGGCCTGCACCTCGGGGTCGAGCGCGGCGTTGATGAACTGGTAGGCCAGCTCCGCCTTATCGGTGCCGGCGGTGATGCCCATGGTGTCGACGCCCAGCACCGCGCCCTCTTCGGGAATGGCAAGTTGCACGTCGAGGCCCTGCGACTGCATGTGGTAGGCGTTCATCGACAGGATGACCTGCACCGGGGTCTCGCCGCTCGACAGCAGTTGCTGCGAGTTCGCGTCGTTGGTGTAGAAGGCGCGGAAGTTCGGTTTCAGCTCCAGAAGCTTGTTCGACGCCTCCTGCCAGTTCTCGATGTCGACGCCCTCGAGCTCCGCCGCCGCGGCGATGATGTGGGAAGGGTCGAAGTCCGGCGCGGCCAGCATGCCCTCGAGCTCGGGCGACCACAGGTCGTTCCAGCTGTCGAAGGTGACGCCTTCGGGTACGAGGTCGGGCAGGTAGCCGATGGTGTAGACGTAGGCCCAGGCACCGATGTGGTAGGGGCTGATCGCCGCCTGCTCCACGAGGTTCTCGGCGTTCGGGATCTGCGACATGTCGAGTTCCTCGAACAGGCCGTCATTGGCGTAGAGCCAGCCGATATGCGAGGTCGTGAAGGTCACGTCGCTTTCCGGCGTGTCGCGGCTCAGGCGGGCCTGGTTCAGCCGGTCGATGGTGCCGCCGGTGATGAACTCGACCTCGACGCCGGTTTCTTCGGTGAACTTCTCGGCGATGGTTTGGTCGATCAGGTCGCGGAAGCTGCCGCCCCAGCTGCTGACGACAAGGGTTTCGGCAAAGGCTGCGGGCGCGAGCAGGCTCAGCGCCGTTGCGGACAAGAGGAGGCGTTTCATCTTCGGTTCCCTATGGTTGGTTGTGTTAGGCGTCGTTCTGCGGTCACGCCTTGATAGGCCGGATCGGCATGATCCGACGACATCCCCGCCCGGCGTTCGGTGCCCGCGGGGAATCGGGATGGGGTCGGCCCGGTCTCGCGCGCAGGACGGCGACCGTGGCCGGAGGGGCGGATGCGGGTCGTCTTCTCGTCCCGCGCTGTCGTGGTTCGTCTTCTCCTGTCGGCCTGCGCGTCTGTCCTGCGAAAGCTGCCCGAAGGCCAGCCGGCGGAATAATTGCAAATTCCAAATCGCTGCTTAGGCTGCGCCGACTTAGGCCATTAGATGACTGTTTTTGTTTCCTGATTCAGCGCAGCGAAGCGGTGCCTAGATTCGGCTGAATCCGCGTCTTTTGCGAACGCCTAATATCCGCGCATGCGCGAGACCTCGTTGACCAAATCCTCGCCTCTCTGCACAGCGCGGATATTGCGTGCGATCTGCGGTGCGGCACTTTTGGGCAGCGCCACCGAGGCGAGATGCGGGGTGATGAGCACACCCGGCAGCGTCCAGAGCGGATGATCCGGGGCCAGCGGCTCGTGCGTGAAGACGTCGAGCGTCGCGCCCGAAAGGTGCTCGTTCCGCAACGCGTCCACCAGTGCGGCCTCGTCCACCACCTCCCCGCGCGAAAGGTTGATGAAGGCTGCCCCCCGCTTCATCGCGGCGAAGGCCGCCGTGTCGAGCCGCTCGGCGGTGGCCGGGGTCAGCGGCAGCATGCACACGACGATGTCGGCGCGGCCCAGAAGGTCCGGCAGAGCGTCGTCGCCGCAATGGACCGTGACACCGGGCAATTCCCGGGGGCGCGTCGCCCAGCCGTGGGTGTCGAATCCCTGCCGCGCAACTTCGGTCGCGGCCATCGCACCCAGTTCGCCCAGTCCAAGCACCGCGACGGTGATCTCGTTGGCGGCGCGCGGGTGGCGATAGGCCCATTCCTTCCGCGCCTGCGCCGCCTCGAAATGCGGGATCTCGCGGGCATGGCGCAGCACCGCGAAGAGCGCGAAACCGGCCATCATCTTACCCATCTCGGGGTCCGACAGCCGCGTGATCGGCACGTTCGGCAGGTCGCTTCTCGCCACCAGCCGGTCGACGCCCGCGCCAAGGTTGATGACCAGCTCGAGGTTCGGGAACCGGGCAAAGAACCCCTCGGGCGGCATCCAGACCAGCGCGAAGCGCACGGCATCGGGATCGGTCACGGCGTCCGCATCCTCGATCCGCACGTCGTCGCCCAGAAGCGGCGCAAGCGCGTCCCGCCAGGCGTCGAACGGGTCCGGCCCGCTGCAGAAGACCAGCGTGTCGGTCATGTCGCCGGGTCCGCGATCAGATCGCGCATGGCGGTCAGCCCCAGCAGGTAGCCCTGCAGGCCCAGCCCCGCGATCACGCCGGTCGCAGCCTTCGACATGTAGGACTGGTGCCGGAAGGGCTCGCGCTTCCAGATATTGCTCATGTGGCATTCGAGGATCGGCCCGTCGAACGCCAGCAGCGCATCGAGCAGCGCGATCGAGGTATAGGTCAGCCCGGCCGCGTTGATCATCAGGCCCGCGCAGCTCTGCCGCGCCTCCTGCACCCAGTCGATCAGCACGCCCTCGTGGTTCGACTGCCGGAAATCGAGCTTGAAGCCCAGCTCTTCGGCGCGGGCGTGGCAGGCGGCCTCGATCGCCGGAAAGCTGTCGCTGCCATAGGTGCCGCTCGGGTCGAGCCCGTAGAGGTTGGCGTTCGGGCCGTTGAGGAACATGACGGTCTGCATGGGTCGGATCCTTCTGGCTGGGCGGGACGCGGGGGGCGTCTCAGGTCTTTTCGTAGGCCGTGTAATTGCGCTGCACGCCGATATGCGTGGCGATGTACTTGGCGTCGTACCAGCAGCCGTAGATGAACGAGGACGCGCGGTTGGTCAGCTCGGGCAGGCCGAGGAAGTAGATGCCGTTCTCGGCCGAGATGCCCCGCTTGTGGAAGGGCGTGCCGTCCTCGTGAAAGGCGTTCACGTCGAGCCACGAGAAGTCGAAGCGAAAGCCCGTCGCCCAGATGATCGTGGACACGTTCTCAGCCTTGAGGTCCACCGCGCGCACCGGGTCGGTGACGCAGGCCGGGTCGGGCTCGATCTCCCACGCCTCGGGCTCGGGCGGCAGGTCGATTCCGTTGCGCACGACGTATTCGTCGGCCTCGCGCAGCACGTCGAGATAGGCGCGGTCGCCCTCCAGCAGGTTGTCGACGAGGTCGTCGGCGATCCGGATCACGCCATCCTCGTAGCCCTCGGTCATGCCCAGCACCGTGATGCCCATGTTGCCGAGACGCCGGAAGTCCACCGTCCGGCCGCCGTCATAACCGCTGACGGCGAAGGCGACGTGCTTCTTCTTGGGGGTGGTCTTGATCTCGTCCCACTTGCCGAGAACGCCCAGCCACCAGACGTAGTCGCGGTTCCGGTAGGAGCGCGGCGGGCGGTAATGCTCTCCGATCGACAGGAAGACCTCCCGGCCCGAACGGCGCAGCTCCTCGGCGATCTGGCAGCCTGACGCGCCGCCGCCCACGACCATCACCGCGCCCTCGGGCAGCGCCTCGGGATTGCGGTACTCGGACGAGTGCATCTGCGTGACGCCGGCCTCCTCGGGCACGATGTCGGGCACGCTCGGCACCTGGAAAGGGCCGGTGGCGGCGACCACGCGCTGCGCCTCGAACTCGCCCTCGGAGGTGGAGACCGAGAAGCCCGGCTTGCCGTCGAGCTTGCGCACCCGCTTGACCACGACGCCGGTGCGGATCGGTGCGTCGATCATTCGGGCATAGTCCTCGAAGTAGCGCGCCATGCGCTCCTTCGGCGGGAAGGTGTCGGGCGCCACGTCGTCGAATTCGAGGTTCGGAAAACGGTCGTGCCATGCCGGGCCGTTGGCCACCAGAGAATCCCAGCGCTGCGTGCGCCAGGCCTCGGCAACCCTGTTCCGCTCAAGCACGACGTGCGGAATATCCATGGCCGTGAGGTGTTCGCTCATCGCGATTCCGGCCTGGCCCGCTCCGACGACCACTGTGTCGATCTTTTCGACTGTCATGTCCACTTCCCGAATTAGCGCGTTCGTCGCGGCAATTGGATTGTCGGTCGGAACGGAATTGAACGCCCCGGCGCGACTGCCGCTGTCGAGGCTGAACCTGCTGGAACCCGGGGGAGAGAGGAAAGAAGGAAATACCTTAGCATGGGTAAGAGACTGTTGCCGCAGCCATGCCGCGCGGTTTCGGACGCGCGCTGTCGGGTCCGGTCTATCGCACTGTATTTAATATGGAACGCACCTCGCGCGCCAGCGACGTCGCGTGGCGTCGCTCTTCCGCATCGGTGCCGGTCCGGCTCCACTCCGCTGTTCGGGCGGCACATGCGCCGGACAATTGAATTTCCACTAAAGAGCCTTCGCCTAAATTTTGGGCGGGCAATCAACGGCAAGCCTGATTCAAATTGACGCCACCCCTTCATGACCTCGCGCGCGCATCCACCACCGACCGGGATCGGCAAATCCGGCCTCCGGGCCGGAAAGCTGCACCGCTTGCGGGGCGCACCGGTCAGCCGGAGGCCCCGCTCCTTATCTCCGCGACGCTGCGGCGTCCGGTCTGGGCCATGGCCGCTTCGAGTTCGGCGGCAAGCATCTCTATCAGGGCCGCCGGTCCGCCTTTGCCTTCGGCTGCCATCGCGTAGAGGAACGGCCGTCCCAGAAAGACGAAATCGGCCCCCGCCTCCAGCGCCTTCAGGATGTCCTCGCCCGAGCGCACGCCCCCGTCCACGGCCAGCGGCACATCCAAGGGCACAGTCGCGCGGATCGTGCGGAGCGCATCGAGGGTCGCCGGCGCGCCGTCCAGTTGCCGCCCGCCGTGGCTCGAGACATGGATCGCGTCCACGCCGGCCTTCACAGCGCGCTCGGTATCGTCCGGGTCGAGAACTCCCTTCAGCACCAGCGCCCCGCTCCACCTCGCGCGGATCTGCCCGAGCACATCCCAGTCCAGCCGCCCGGAGCTCTGCCGCGCCATCAGCTGCGCGAGCGTCTGCGCCCCGGCACCGGCCTCGGCATAGGTGGCGAAGTTTGCAAGGCGCGGCGCACCGGCGCGCAAGGTCGCCAGGCTCCAGCGCGGATGCAAGGCGAGGTCTGCGGCAAGGCGCGGCGTGAAACGCAGCGGCAGGCCGAACCCGTTCCGAAGATCGCGCAGACGCTTGCCTGCGCGCGGCACGTCCGCCGTGACGACCAACGTGCGGTATCCCGCCCGTTCGGCGCGGGCGATCAGATCCTCGGTGATTTCGGCCGAGGCCCCAACGTAAAGCTGGAAGGCCGACCGGGTCGGCGCGGCGTCCCGCACAGCCTCGAGCGTCGCGGTGCCGGGCGTCGCCGTCACGAATGGCACTCCCGCGGCCTCGGCGGCACGGGCGAGGGCGAGGTCCGCACCGGGCCACGCCAGCGCGGGCAGGCCCAGCGGCGCGATCCCGAAGGGCTGCGCCCAGGACTGCCCGAGCCATGCTTGGGTCAGGTCGGCAGGTGATACCGAGCCGACCAGCACGCGCGGGCGCAAGCAGGTCTCGCGGTAGGCCTGTCTGCTGCGCGCAAGTGCGTCCTCCTCTCCGGCGCCGCCGTCGATATAATCGAAGGCGAAGCGAGGAAGGCGGGCTTTTGCGCGTGCGCGCAGGTCGGTCGAGGAAATTGGCGCTCTTACCATCCGATCCGCTCCCTTCTGTCCGTGAAAGAGAGCCACCCGGCGCAGGCCGCCGACTCGTTTGCGCACAGGCTCAGCCCAACTCGCCGCGTTCGCAATTTGGAAATATCTTCGCCTCGCGACTGCATTCCTTAACGCGGTTGGCTGTGGCCGCGATCGGTGCTGTCGTCACTCGGCCGGTGCATTGTCCACGCGAGATGTTGCTCGACCCCGCGAGAATGCCCTTGCTCGGCAATCACCTCTGTATGCGTCTGGAATGTCTCGCAGATGGACGGCGCATGGGGACGTCGCCGGTAGGGCGCAAGATACCAGGGACCGCGAGGCACAGCGGCGCCACGAATGTGCGAAGCGCCGGTCCTGCTTCCGTCGTCTCTCGTACAGCGTGTCTCCCGTGGTCTTGCTCCATCCCCCCCTGGGGGATACCGTCGCCCAATGTCAGACCCTCATATTCACCGAAGCCATCCCGCCCTGATCGCACGACTGAAACGCGCCGACGGACATCTTCGCTCGGTCATCGGGATGCTCGAGTCCGGAAAACCCTGCCTCGACGTGGCACAGCAGCTCCAGGCGGTCGAGAACGCGGTGACGAACGCCAAGCGGGCGCTGATCCACGACCATATCGACCATTGTCTCGACGCCGAGGGCTCGGAGGCCGATCGCGCCGAACTCAAGACGATCTCACGCTACCTTTGAGAACATCATGCTGTCTATCCTCGGCGACCGCACCTACCGGCACCTGTTCCTCGCCCAGGTCGTGGCCCTGCTCGGCACCGGCCTTGCCACGGTGGCGCTCGGGCTTCTCGCCTACGATCTTGCCGGCGAACGGGCCGGGCTCGTCCTCGGAGCGGTCTTCACGATCAAGATGGTGGCCTATGTCGGCATCGCGCCGGTCGCGGGAGCCTTCGCCGAATGTGTGCCGCGTAGGGCGACGTTGGTTGCACTGGACTTGGTCCGGGCCGGCGCGGCGCTCTGTCTGCCCTTCGTCACCGAGATCTGGCAGGTCTACGTCCTCATCTTCCTGCTGCAATCGGCTTCGGCCGCGTTCACCCCGACCTTCCAGGCGACGATTCCCGACGTGCTGCCTGAGGAAGCTCGCTACACGCGCGCCCTGTCTCTCTCGCGATTGGCCTACGATCTCGAGAACATCGTCAGCCCAATGCTCGCCGGTCTCCTGCTCGCGGTCATGTCCTACAACGCGCTGTTTCTCGGCACGGTCGTGGGCTTTGTCGCCTCGGCGGCACTGGTCGTCTCGGTCCTGCTGCCGAGCCCGCAGCCATCGGAGCCGCGCGGCATATACGACCGCTCGACGCGCGGAATGCGGATCTATCTCGCGACGCCCCGCCTTCGCGGGCTTCTTGCGCTGAACCTGTCGGCCGCGGCGGGCGGAGCGATGGTTCTGGTGAATTCAGTGGTTCTGGTGCGTGGCGAGCTCGGACTCGGCGGGAGCGCACTGGCCTGGACCATGTTCGCTTTCGGCGCAGGCTCCATGCTTGCCGCGCTCGGCTTGCCGCGCGTACTCGACCGGGTCTCGGACCGTGCTGTGATGCTGGCGGGCGCAATCGTCCTTGCCGCAACGCTGCTGCTTCTCGCGACGCTCATTCCGATGGCTGGGCTCAGCTGGGGATTGCTGCTTACGGCATGGTTCGTTGCGGGGATCGGTTACTCCGCCGTTCTCACGCCGTCGGGCCGGCTCTTGCGCCGGTCTTCCCATCCAGAGGATCGCCCGGCCTTATTTGCCGCGCAGTTCGCGCTCAGCCACGCCTGCTGGCTCCTCACTTATCCGCTGGCCGGGGCGCTGATGACGGTGGCCGGTGCGCCGGCGGCTCTCGTCGGCCTCGGCCTCTTGGCCACGTTTGGCATTGTCTCCGCGGCGCGATTTTGGCCTTTGGGAGATCCGGAGACAATGCTCCATCGGCACGACGATCTTGCCCCCGATCACCCGCATCTTGCAGAACACGGAGGCAAACGTAGCCATGCGCATGCTCTGGTCATTGATCGGCTGCACCCGGAATGGCCCATGGGATGACGCGAAGAAGTACGCGGCAAGACGTGCTATCGGAAACCAGGCGACTCGCGCCAGCTTTGCAAGGTCTGCGTCCTGTCGCGCCTTGCCGCCATCTGCGCGGTTCAGACCTTTGCGTCGAAGCCTGCGAGGTGCTATGCCCCGACGGCTCGGGCCTACAGGACTTCGAGCGGGCCTGCATTGATAGGCCCTTTTGCCGGGAACGACGGCAATCGCGGCTCTTGAGCTACCAACACAGCACTGCGCCACCAGTCGGAAGAGCAATGAATCAAGAGAGAATTGATCTTCACAGCGCCGCGCGCCTGTCCGTTGCACCCATGATGGATTGGAGCAACGCTTCGTAGGTCATTGATCTTAATTGAATAATACGCCTCGCAGAGTCAAGTAGCAGAAAAATAGCAACAACATTTGGCCGTCGTCGGCGATTGTCGTTGATCGAGAAATGCCGACACATCATGTCGCGCGCGGGACCTGACCGAGGGAAAAGGTTCTCGGTTTCGTCGATGCCCGATTTGGCCAAGCTCCATTGCATGGAGCAAGAGGAGCGACATGCGCTCGCATACAGGATACCCGCCTGATCGCTTGGGCTGGTCCCAGAATGCCTTGCGGGCTGCCAACCGCGACCTGCCGCACCTGCGCATTTACGCGCAGGCGCATGTCGGCCCGCCGAACCGCATCGCGTTCGTCGTGGTTCACGGGGTCGGCGAGGACCGCGACCGGCGCCGCCGGGTCCGCGCCGAGGCAAGGCTCCGCCAGTCGGCGGGTGCCTCGATCCGTCGGGACTTTTGCGTGACGATGGCGTGGGTCGGCGGCGGGGCGGTTTGCAGCGACACCGCCGGCTCGATGAGAGCGGCGGTCTCGGGAAGGTCCGGCAACGTTGCGCAGTCGGCCAGAACAAGCGGCACCGTGGCCGCAATTCGGAATATCATGGAATGCTTCCTGGGATGAGTGTCGCGCGTGCCGGCGGAGCCGGCATGGGACACTCAGCCCTTGGGCGATTTCCTCGGGCCTTTGGGATCGACGAGGTTCGCGCCGATCTCACTCATCCCGTGATGCCGTGCGATGATGAGGGTGGACTCAGTCCGGTCCACATGCGGCAAAAGGTTCATGGCAAGACCGCACATGCCGATGCAACATATGCCGGGCGCCGATTGCGTGTCAGACGTGTCTGTCTGCTCTGCCGCCGCGTGATCGGCGTGGAGCCGGTGCGTCTCATGCACATCCTGCATGACGGTGACGGTGGGGGCGGTCCTCGATACGCAGTCCAGCGCCGCGGCCCGCGCCATCACGGTTTCCCCCCCGAGCACCAGAAGGGCCAGGACGAGCACGTATCTTGTCATGAGCGCGCGGAGCTTTTTCATCGTGCGGCGAAGAATGCCGCGTCCAAAGGAACAGGCAAGAGGTATCTTCACGCAGCTTTCACTGCCAGTCACGCGCGCGTGATGAGGGGGGCGTCAAAGCTTCACCCGGCGCAGGCGCAGCGCGTTGGTGATGACCGAGACGGAGGACAGGCTCATCGCCGCCGCCGCGATCATGGGCGACAAAAGCAATCCGATGAAGGGATAGAGGATCCCGGCCGCGACGGGCACGCCGGCGGCGTTGTAGGCAAAGGCGAAGAAGAGGTTCTCCTTGATGTTGCGCAGCGTCGCGGTGGCCAGCTTGCGGGCGCGGACGATGCCGACGAGATCACCGCCCAGCAGGGTGATCCCGGCGCTCTCGACCGCGACGTCCGCGCCGGTGCCCATGGCGATGCCGACGTCCGCCGCGGCGAGGGCAGGGGCGTCGTTCACGCCGTCGCCCGCCATGGCGATATAGGCGCCCTGCGCGCGCAGCTCCTCGACCAGCGCCTTCTTGTCCTGGGGCAGGACGCCGGCGCGCACATCGTCGATGCCGAGATGGCGCGCGACGGCCTCGGCGGTGCGCTGGTTGTCGCCGGTCGCCATGATGACCCGCAGCCCGAGCGCGTGCAGGTCGCGGATCGCGCCCTCGGTCGTCTCCTTGATCGGGTCGGCCACGGCCACGAGGCCGACGAGGGTGCCGTCCACCGCCACATACATCGCCGTCTTGCCGTCCGCGCGCAGGGCGTCGGCGCTGTCCTCGGCGGAGGCGGCGTCGATCTTCAGCGCCTCCATCAGCGCGCGGTTGCCGAGGGCCACGTCCCGGCCGGAAACGCGGCCCGTGACGCCCTTGCCGGTGACCGCGTCGAAGTCGGTGACGTCGCGCCGTTCCGCGTTGCGCTCCCGCGCGCCCTGCACGATCGCTTCGGCCAAGGGATGTTCCGAGCCGCGCTCGAGGGCCGCGGCAAGGGCGAGCACTTCGGCCTCGTCGGTCTGCCCGAGCGCGACCACGTCGGTCAGACTGGGCTTGCCCATGGTCAGCGTGCCGGTCTTGTCGACGATCACGGTGTCGACCCGCGCCATGCGCTCGAGCGCCTCGGCGTCCTTGATGAGCACGCCCGCCTGCGCGCCGCGCCCGGCGGCGGTGGTGATCGAAATCGGCGTCGCGAGCCCGAGCGCGCAGGGACAGGCGATGATGAGAACCGAGACCGCCGAGGCGATGGCGAAGGCGAGGGCCGGCTCCGGACCGAAAGCCAACCAGGTGAAGAAGGCGAGCACCGCGATGCCGACCACCGTGGGCACGAAGATCGCGGACACGCGGTCGGCGAGGCCCTGGATCGGCGCGCGCGACCGGCGGGCGCCCGCGACCATGTCGACGATCTGGGCCAGCACGGTGTCGGCGCCCACCTGCGTCGCGCGGATCGCCAGCGTGCCGTTCCTGTTGATCGTGCCGCCGGTGACGCGGTCGCCTTCGGTCTTCTCGACCGGGACCGGCTCGCCGGTGATCATACTTTCGTCGACCGAAGAGCGGCCCTCGACCACCTCGGCATCCACGGGGATGCTGTCGCCGGGGCGGACGCGCAGCATGTCGCCTGCGACCACGTTCTCGAGCGGGGCATCGTATTCGGTCCCGTCCGGCAGGATGCGCCGCGCGGTCTTGGGGGCGAGGTCCAGCAGCGCGCGGATCGCGTCGCCGGTGCGCTCGCGGGCGCGCAGCTCGAGCACCTGGCCCACGAAGATCAGCGCGACGATCACGACCGCCGCCTCGAAATAGGTCCCGACGCCTTCGCCCATCCGGTATTCCATCGGGAAGACCCCCGGCAGGAAGGTCGCGAAGAGCGAGTAGACATAGGCCGCGCCGACACCGAGCGAGATCAGCGTCCACATGTTGGGCGACATGTTACGGAAGGAATCGAGGCCGCGTTTGAAGAACGGCAGTGCAGCCCAGAGCACGATTGGCGTTGCGAGGAGGAATTCGACGTAGGTGGCGACGCGGTGGCCGATCCAGTCGCGCACCGGCAGGCCCACCAGCTCGCCCATGGTCAGGATGATGAGAGGCACGGCGGCAGCCGCGCTGATCCACATGCGGCGGGTGAAATCGGTGAGTTCCTCGGAGGGCTCGTCGCTGGGCACCATGGGCTCCAGTGCCATGCCGCAGATCGGGCATGCGCCGGGTTCGTCGCGCACGATCTCGGGGTGCATCGGGCAGGTCCATTGCGTGCCGGGCTGTGCCTGCTGATCGGCCTTGTCGGCGTTTCCCGAGGCATAGAACCACGGGTCCGCCCTGAACTTCTCCTCGCAGCCCTCCGAGCAGAAATGATAGGTCTCGCCGCCGAAATCCTGATTGCGGGTATCGCCCTTGACCTCGACGGTCATGCCGCAGACCGGGTCTTTCGCGGTTTCGGCCCCGTCGGGGGCAGGGGCGCCGTGATCGTGGTGGTGCTGGTGTTTCGCGTGTTCGGACATGACCGACTCCCTTTCACATCGTCTTGATGGGGCATCCGGTAACTGGAAGGTCAAGCGCCATGTCGATGGTGATGCCGCGGCGGTGGGCGCAGTCGCAGGAAAACGTGCTCGAAGAGGAAGACCACCGCCATCGCGGTGACGGCGATCAGCACGATCGACGGGTCTGCCTGCCATTTCATCGCCGCGAAAGCAGCAAGCACCACGGCGTCGAGCCCGATGGCCGTCAGCAGGATCCAGCCGCGGGCGCCGACTTCGTCGCGCAGGTTCCGGAAGACGCCCCAGTGGATGAGGATGTCCATGACCAGGTAGAAGAACGCCCCGAGCGAGGCGATGCGGCTGAGGTCGAAGAAGACGGTCAGCAGGGAGGCGATCACCACCGTGTAGACCAGCGTGTGGTCGCGGATCACGCCGGGCATCCCGAAATGGCTGTGCGGGATCATCTTCATGTCGGTGAGCATCGCCAGCATCCGCGACACGGCAAAGACGCTCGCAATCAGGCCCGAAGCCGTGGCAACCAGTGCAAGCGCGACTGTGAGGTAGAAGCCGGTGCGCCCGAGCGCGGGTTCGGCGGCCTCGGCCAAGGCATAGTCCTTGGCAGCCACGATCCGGTCGAGCGGCAGACTGCTGCCGACGGCAAAGGCGACCAGCAGGTAGACCAGCGTGCAGACCGCGATGGAGATGACGATGGCGCGGCCGACGTTGCGGTGCGGCTTGGTGATCTCGGCGCCGCTGTTGGTGATGGTGGTGAAGCCCTTGAAGGCGAGGATGGCCAGCGCCATCGAGGCGACGAAGCCGGCTGCACCCGTCGTTTCGCCGCCGCGGCCCGTGGCCTCGAAGCTGAACCCGCCGGCCCAGAGCGCCGCCGCGCCGAAGAGCGTGATGCCCCCGACCTTGAGGGCGGCCATGAGGACCGACAGCCACCCGACCGAACGGTTCCCCGAGATGTTGACCAGCCACGCGAAGAAGATCACGCCGACACTGATCGCGGGCACCAGCCAGGTGTCGCGGGGCATGTCGAGACCGCGCAGCAGGTAGTTGGCGAAGGTCCGCGCCACGAGGCTTTCATTGATCACCATCGAAAGCGCCATCAGCAGCGCGGCGCCGGCGGCGACGGTGGTGGGCCCATAAGCCTTCTGCAGGATCATCCCGATCCCGCCCGCCGAGGGGTAGGCGTTCGACATCTTGATGTAGGTATAGGCGCTGAAGGCGGTCACGACCGCGCCGGCGATGAAGGCGAAGGGAAAGAGCGGGCCGGCCAGGTCGGCGATCTGCCCTGTCAGCGCGAGGATGCCGGCGCCGATCATCACGCCGGTGCCCATTGCGATGGCGTCGAGAAGCGTGATGCTGTCTTTCCGATAGTCGGAGCTCATCCGATGTGTTCCTTGTGTTGTGTCTGTTCGGTCTGCCGTTGGCTCGCTCCCGTTCCGCCGCGCAGGGCCATCAGCACGAGCGGCACCGCGGTCAGCAGCCCGAGGCCGAGGATGATCCATTCCGCCGTGCCGAAATCGCCCTCCACGGCCACGCTGCCGAAGTGCGCGAGCACGAAGCTTGCCGGCAGGATCCCGGCCAGGGTGGCCAGCGCGAAGCGCCAGAAGTGCAGGCGGCTCAGCCCGGCGGCGTAGCTCATCGCGTCGAAGGACACGAAGGGCAGCAGGCGGCTGACGAAGACGGTCAGCGTCAGCGCGTTCTGCGAGCCGAGCAGGCTGTAGTCGCGCTTGTCCCCGAGCATGCGCTCGACCACGCCGCGGCCGGCCCCGCGCGCGATGAGAAAGGCCGAGACCGCGCCGAGCTCGGAGCCGAGCGCGACATAGGCCGCACCCGCGTAATGTCCGTAGGCCGCCCCGGCGGCGAGCGCGATCGGCGCACTGGGCAGCGGGCTGGCCACGACCGCCGCCGTCATCAGGCCGATCACGGCAAGTGGCCCCCACGGTCCGGCGCCCGCGACCCAGCGGGCGACGGTCTCTCGGTCGAGGCCATCGGGCGGCCAGCCGGTCAGCCAGGCCACGACCAACGCGGCCAGCAGAAGGACCCCGGCGCCCGCCGCGACGATCCTGAGTGTCCGCTTCCCCGTGGCTTTTGTCATTCGTTCTCGGCGCGTCGCCAGTTCCTCTGGCACACGGTGAAGAGGTAGGTGGCCGACCATGTCAGGATCATGAAGCCGCCCAAGGATTGAAGCATGGTCACGATCCTGATGTCACCGGCCAGCTCGATCTGCGTGTAGCCCAGCGTGGTGAAGTTCACCCCGGTCAGGTAGATGAGGTCGGCCCAGGACAGCGGGGCGGAGGCGGGTCCGCCCAAGCCGTCCCAGCCCAGCAGCCACCGGTTCGCCGCGGCGAGGCCCAGGATCTCGGCGACGTGGAGAAGCAGCAGACCAATGAAGGTCGACTGTATCGCCAGCGTCGAGCTGGAATCCGGCCGCGGCGCCGCGCGTCCCAGGGAGTAGAGGGCGTAGTGGTGGACAAGGCCCACGAGGGCGACGAGGCCCACTCCTATGGCAATCGCGGCAAGTGTCATGACCGGACGGGATCAGGCGGCATCGACGGCACCGACCAGCATGTCGCGGACCTGGCCGGCGACGGTGTGCAGGTCGTCGTTGTCGATGGCCGTCATCGAGGCGACGGGGTCGATCGCGCTGATCTCGGTCCCGCCATCGGTCTCGCGCAGGATCACGTTGCAGGGCAGCATGGCGCCGACGCGGGGCTCGATCCCGATCGCCTCGTAGGCCATCTTCGGGTTGCAGGCGCCGAGGATGCGGTAGCCGTCCATTTCGGCGCCGATCTTCTTCTTCATCGTCTCCCGGACGTCGATCTGGGTCAGCACGCCGAAGCCGGCATCCGAGAGTGACGCGCGGAGGCGCGCCTCGGCATCGTCGATGGAGACGCCTTTCAGCAGGCGGTCGTGCGTGTAGCTCATGGAACTGCTCCTTTCCGAAGGGTCGGGCCCGGTCGGGCGGACCGGGCCATGGGTCAACGCAGTGCAGCCGATTCAGTTCTGGTCCGGCATGCCCTGCATCATCGGGCGGTCGCCCGTGTCATCGCCCTGCATCATCGGCCGCCTGTCCGGGTCGCCGCCGCGCATCCGGGCCACGCGGCCGGCAAGGGCCTTCATTTCCCCCGAGGTGATCGTGCCGTCACCGTCCGCGTCAAGATGCTGGAAGCGGTCGACCATGGTCTCGCGCAGCATCGCGGCGTGCCACTCGGCGAACTCGTCGAGGTCCAGCGCGCCGTCGCCATCCGCGTCGTAGTCCTCGAGGCGCGACTGCATCATCCGGCCGGGCATGCTCCCGGGCATGTCGTTCATCATGTCCGGGAGCATCATCATCTGCATCATGTCGCGGTCCATCATGGACATTCCGCCCATGCCGGGGCCGCCCATGAAGCCCATGCCCGGGCCCATCGCATCCGAGCCGTGCATCTGCATCATCATGCGCATCATGTGCTCCATCATCTCTTGCCCGTCGCCGCCCATCGGCATGGCGCCGCGGCCCATGCGCGGCTCGTCGGCGCCCATGCGAGGCCCCGAGCCATCGCGATCGTGGTGGCCGCTGTCGGCCAGGGCCGCTCCGGCGATCAGCACGGTGATCGCGGCAATGCTTGCTGTTCTTGCGAGTGTCGGCATGGAATCCTCCTGTTCTCTGGGTCGATGCCCATGACGTGGGAATGATTGCGCAAAATTGAATGTGAGTGCATCAGCGGAATTGTAACGGTCTGTCGCAGAGCGGGTGCCTGATACAATCCGCTACAAATCCATTGATGAAACCCGGTCCTCCATTCCGGTAAAATCAAGGGCATGGGCCAGCCTCCGCATATTCTTGTCGTGGACGATCACGCGCAGATCCGCGAGAGCGTGACGCGCTATCTCGCGAAGAACGGGATGCGCGCGACCGCGGCGAAGGACGCCGCCGACATGGATGCGAAGCTCGCGGCCGGTCATTTCGATCTCGTCGTTTTGGACGTGATGATGCCCGGCGAAGACGGGCTCTCGGCTTGCCGCAGGCTGGCCGCCGAGGGCGCGGTGCCGGTCATCATGCTGACCGCTCTCGGAGAAGAGCCGGACCGTATCGCAGGGCTCGAGATTGGGGCCGACGACTACCTCGCCAAGCCGTTCAACCCGCGCGAACTGCTGGCTCGGATCAGGTCTGTCCTGCGGCGGAGCAGCCGGGGTGAGCCCCTCGCCGGCAAGCTGGCCGGGCGGAAGGTGCGGTTCGAGCATCTCGTGCTCGACACCGACCGGCAGATCCTCATCGACGACGATCAGGGCGAGATCCCTCTCACCGACTCCGAGTTCCGGCTGCTGGTCGTCATGCTCGAGCGCGCGCGGATGGTGCTGAGCCGCGACCAGCTGCTCGACCTGACGGCGGGCCGCACGGCGGGACCGCTCGACCGGACGATCGACAACCAGATCAGCCGCCTGCGCCGCAAGATCGAGCCGGATGTCCTGCGTCCGAGGATCATCAGGACGGTGCGCAACGGCGGCTATTGCCTGGCCACGGACGTGGAGGAGCAGGCGTGATCTCGCGACATATCAGTTCACTGCGGGTCCAGTTGATTCTGCTCGTCGTCGCGGCACTTGTCGCGGGCCAACTGGTCAGCCTGTTTCTCTTTGCCGATGAGCGAAGCCTTGCGATCCGCGCCGCCCTGGGGTTCGAGGCGGCAGGCCGGGCGGCGAACGTGGCGCGGCTGATCGAGGAGGCGCCGTCCGACCTTCACCCTTCGATCGTCAGGGCCGCGAATTCGCCGCTCGTGCGCTTCGATCTGTCCGGAATCGCATCGGTTCAGCATTCGGATCATTCCGACGGCGGTCTTGTCGAAACCCGGATCCGGACCCTGCTCGACGACAGCTACAGCCGCGATATCCGTGTCGAACTGCACGAGGTCGAAGGCCAACTGATGCCGTTGCCGAACCTGTCGCGTGAAATGACCGACATGCACATGGCGATGATGCGGGGCGAATTGACGGCGGTCGAGATGAACCTCTCCATCGCGATCCGGGGCGGACAGTGGCTGAACGTCGGAACCCGGTTTGAGCGTCCGCCGATCCAGTGGCCGCTTTACTCGATGCTGACCTTCGCCATGTCGGCGGGGCTTCTGCTCGTCGTGGTGATCTGGTTCGTCATGACGCGCCTGACCGGCCCGTTGCGGCGGCTGGCCCGCGCGGCCGACAGCCTTGGTCGCGGCGAGGACGTGGCCGAGCTTCCCGTGGCGGGACCGACCGAAGTGCGCGACCTGACCGGGGCCTTCAACCGCATGCAGGACCGCCTGACCCGCTTCGTGGGCGACCGGACGCGGATGCTGGCCGCGCTGGGGCATGACCTGCGCTCGCCGCTGACCGCGATGCGCGTGCAGGCCGAGATGGTCGACGACACCGAAACGCGCGACAGCCTCGTCGCCTCGGTCGAGGAAATGCAGGGCATGGTCGATGCGACGCTGACCTTCGCGCGCGGGCTGACCGGGTCCGAGCAGCCCGAGACCGTCGATCTGCACGATTTCCTCGAGGCTCTGTGCGCGGACATGCGCGGCGGGTTCGTCATCGACGCGGGCCCCCGGATCGAAGCGCGCCTGCGGCCGAACGCCATGCGGCGGGCGCTGCGCAACGTGATCGAAAACGCCGACCGCTACGGGGGCGGCGCCACGGTCGGTTGGAAACGCCAGGGCGATACCCTCGTGGTGACGGTCGAGGACGATGGCCCCGGCATTCCCCGGGACAAGATCGAGAAGGTCTTCGACCCCTTCTACCGGATCGAGGAGTCGCGTTCGCGCGAAACCGGGGGACACGGCCTGGGTCTGTCGATCGCGCGGACAATCGTCCAGGCGCATGGCGGTGACATCACCCTTGGAAACCGGGAAACCGGCGGGCTGCGCGCGGCGGTCTCGATCCCGCTCGCCCCGAAACCACCTGAAGAAAGGAGAGAACGATGACCTTCAAACTCTGGAGCATGACCGCCCTTGCGAGCCTTGCCGCCTCGACGGCCCTGGCCGATCCCGACGGCTCATGGGACGGGCACATGATGTGGGGCGGCGGCTACGGCGTCTTCGGCGGCCTGATGATGCTGGTCTTCTGGGGCGTGATCATCGCCCTGATCGTGCTGGCTGTTCACTGGCTGCGTGACAACAGCGGCACCGGCGGCAAGTCCTCGGACGCGCTCGAAATCCTGCGTCAGCGTCTGGCGAAAGGCGAGATCGACGAAGAGGAGTTCCGGCGGCGGAAGGCCGCGCTCGAGGAGTGAGGCGCGAGGCGTGACGCATCAGGACCAGTGAAAGACAGACAGAGGGACAGACATCATGATACCTGAAATCGGGCATTTCGCCCTCGCGTTGGCCTTGTCTCTCGCTGTGGTCCAG
Source organism: Roseivivax sediminis (assembly GCF_900112685.1). Classification (GTDB taxonomy): domain Bacteria; phylum Pseudomonadota; class Alphaproteobacteria; order Rhodobacterales; family Rhodobacteraceae; genus Roseivivax; species Roseivivax sediminis. The sequence continues at coordinate 28,106 of NZ_FOMS01000005.1, read as the reverse complement.
AGCGTCCTGCCAATCCTCGGGGCCTCACGCGGCAACGTGCGGTGGATGCAGTCTGCCCGGTCTTCCGCGATCGGGCAGGTGTTTTTCGTTGGAGTGGCCTTCGCGGCGCTGATGCGGTCATTCGTGGTCAGCGACTTCACCGTCAGGAACGTGGCGGAGAACTCGCATTCCCTGAAGCCACTGCTGTTCAAGATCGCGGGGACCTGGGGCAGTCACGAAGGCTCGTTGCTTCTTTGGGTGCTGATCCTGACGGTATTCGGTGCCGGCGTGGCCGTGCTGGGATCGAACATCCCGGCAGCCACGAAGGCGCGCACGCTGTCCGTGCAGGCCTGGATCAGCGTCGGGTTCCTGTCTTTCCTGCTGTTCACCTCCAATCCGTTCGACCGCGTATTCCCGCCTCCCGCGGACGGCAGCGACCTCAATCCCCTGCTGCAGGACGTGGGGCTCGCGATGCATCCGCCCTTGCTCTATTTCGGCTATGTCGGGTTCTCGATCGTGTTTTCCTTCGCCGTCGCGGCCCTGATCGAGGGACGCATCGATGCCGCCTGGGCGCGATGGGTCCGGCCCTGGACCCTGGCCGCATGGATGAGCCTGACCGCGGGGATCGCCCTTGGGTCGTGGTGGGCCTATTACGAGCTGGGCTGGGGCGGCTGGTGGTTCTGGGATCCGGTCGAGAACGTCAGCTTTATGCCCTGGTTGCTCGGCACGGCACTCCTGCATTCGGCCATCGTGACCGAGAAACGCGATGCATTCAAAAGCTGGACCATTCTCCTGGCCATCCTGACGTTCTCGCTGTCGCTTCTGGGCACCTTCATCGTGCGCTCGGGGCTGCTAACCTCGGTCCATGCCTTCGCCGTGGATCCGGAGCGGGGGATCTACATCCTCGGACTCCTGGCTCTTTCCATCGGCGGCTCGCTGACGCTCTACGCCTGGCGCGCGCCGGTCATGGAGGGCGGCGGATTGTTCCGTCCAATCAGCCGCGAGGCCGGGCTTTTGGTCAATAATCTGATCCTGGCGGCCGCAACCGGAACCGTCCTGTTCGGAACCTTGTATCCCTTGCTCCTCGAGGCCCTCACGGGCGACAAGATCTCCGTCGGACCGCCCTTCTTCAACGCGGCGTTCGTGCCCATGATGCTCGTGCTCGGCCTTTTCATGGGTGCCGGCCCCTTCCTGTCATGGAAGCGCGCGGATCTTGCCGGCGTTCTTCAACGGGTCCGGTTCGTCGCCGGGCTGGCGGTTCTTGTCACTCTCGCCGTCTGGTACCTGATCAGCGGCGGTCCTTTCCTGGCCTATGTTTCCATTCTGATCGCGGTATGACTGCTTCTGGCGACTCTCCGGGAATGGGCGTTGCGGATCAAATTCATGGAAGCTCCTCTGAGCGAGACGCTGCGCCGGGCGCGCAATCTGCCGCGTGCATCGCAGGGCATGACGCTGGCGCACGTCGGCCTCGCCGTGGCAATGATCGGCATGATCGGATCAAGCGCTTGGAAGAGCGAAGAGATCGTCTTCGTCACGCCGGGGACCGACGTAACGATCGCCGGATTCGACGTGACCTTTACCGGTGCCGAGCGTCTGCGCGGCCCGAATTACATCGCGGATCGCGGCAGGCTCGAGGTCCGGCGAGACGGCGAGCCGGTGACAACGCTCTACCCGGAGCGGCGGAGCTATCCCGTGGCGCAAAGCACGACCACGGAATCTGCGATCCGGTCGACACTTGCGGGCGATCTTTATGCTTCGATCAGTGAGCCCGCCTCGGAAGATGCGGCCAGCGGCGAAGCCTGGACGCTGCGTATTCTCTACGAACCGCTGGTCAATTTCATCTGGCTCGGTGCCTTGATGCTGGTGGCAGGCGGCGCGCTCTCGCTATCGGATCGGAGGCTGCGCGTGGGGGTGCCGCGCCGAACCCGCCCCCATGGCGACCTGCGCCTGCCTGCAGAATAGGAGACCCCATGAAACGCCTGTTTGCAGTGGTGCCGTTGGCTGTCGCCGTAGTGCTCGGAGGATTTTTCCTCTGGGGGCTGAATCCCGAACGCGACCCGAGCGAAATTCCGTCGGTCCTGATTTCGCAGCCCGCACCGGAATTCGATCTGCCTTCCGTTCCCGGTGTCGATGTGCCGGGCCTGGGGCGCGCAGACCTGACGGACACCCCGGGCCCCGTGGTCATCAACGTCTTCGCCTCGTGGTGCGTCCCGTGCAAGGCCGAGCATGCCGTGCTGACGCGGTTCGTCGAGCGTTACGGCCTGCGTCTCTTCGGGATCAATTACAAGGACGAACCCAAGGACGCCGCGACCTGGCTCTCGGATCTGGGCAACCCCTACGCGCGGATCGGCTCGGATCGTTCAGGACGCGCGGGCATCGAATGGGGCATATCCGGCGTCCCCGAAACCTTCATCGTCGGCCGCGATGGGACGGTGCTCTACCGCTATGTCGGCCCCATCGTGGGGGAGGAGGCTGTCGCGAAGTTCACCACCGCACTGACCCAGGCCGGGGCCCTTGATCGGGAGTTGGGCTCATGATCCGGGCCCTGTTTCTGATCATCATGCTGGGGTTGCCTGGGCTGGCGAATGCCGTGGAGCCGGACGAGATGCTGGCTGACCCGAACCTCGAAGCTTGTTGGCCTTGCAGGTGAGGCACCAGTCGGCCGTGACATCGACGAAGACGACCTCTCCGCGCGACACGCGCCGCGCGATTTCCGCCCGGTCGAAGGGCATCCAGCTGAGCGAAGAGACCGCGACTTCGGTCGCTTCCGTTTTGGTCAACTGGGGAACTGCGATCAGGGGCAGCCCGGCGCATGCGGCGACGATCGGCCAGCGGGCGGCCGAGGGCAGACGTGGGACGGAGAGAGTGACCGCCAGCGCCAGCGCCAGCCCGCCTACGGCAGCTGCCGCGGCTGTCCCGGCCACACCTGCCATCACCCAGAGAAGCCAGGCCACCGTGGCCATGAGCAGGCCCCCGAGGAGAAACCTCAACGCCACCATCCAGCGCCCGGGCTTCGGCAGGAGCGAAATGGCGCCCGGCACGGCTGCGACCAGGAGGTACGGCACGGCCAGCCCGATCCCGAGGCTGGTGAAGACGATGAAGATATCGATACCTCGCCCGGCCAGTGCGAAGGCGATGGCCGTCCCGAGGAACGGGGCCGAACATGGCGTCGCCATGACAGCGCCGAACATGCCGGTCAGGAAATCCGCGGCATGCCCGTGTCCGCGTCCGGAATTCGCCAGCCGCGTCTGCAGGCCGGAGGGCAGGCTGAACTCGAAACCGCCCAGCATGTTGGCAGAGAAAACCGACAGCAGCAGCACCATCGCCGCAAGGAACAGCGGGTTCTGGAATTGCAGCCCCCAGCCGACCACGACACCGGCCCGCTGCAACAGGAAGAGGATCAGCGCCAGCCCCCACATGAATGTCAGGGCGCCCCCGGCGGCGGCGAGGAAGCCCGCGCGCACCGTGCGCCTATCCTGCTCGCCGTGTTTCATGACCGTCGAGAGCTTTATCGAGAGGACCGGCAGCACGCAGGGCATGACGTTCAGGATCAGTCCCCCGAGGAAAGCGACCAGTGCGATCCAGATCAGGGTTTCGATGCCGGGGGCGGCGGTCGCGATGCTGAAAGGTGGGGCAGGGGCTTCGGCAGCACGGTCCGGCGTGACGGTGAAGGCTCGGTCCGGGCCGTCTGTCACCGTGAGGACCGGATCGTGAAGCGTCGCGTCGTCGGTCGAAAGGACCGGCAGCGTGGCCCACATTCTGCGCCCGCCGTCGCCAAGCCGGACATCGGGTTTGCCGAGAGCGTTGTCTGCGCCGAGTTCCGGGAAGACGTCCGGGTCCTTGAACGGTGTGGCGCTGCGAAGCGAGATGGTGAGCGCGGTCGTCTGGTTGTCGAGATGGAAAAGCGCCTGATCGACGCCGATGCCGTCCCCCTCAGCTGGAACGCGCGCCAGAAAGCCGGCGATACGGTCGGCGACCGGCTGATCGATTCCGTTACTGGCCGGCAGATCGAGGCTCAGGTGGAAATCCCGCGGCACGCAGACGTCTGAACAGACGAGCAGCGAGACTTGCGCCTCAAGCTTTGCCGGCTCTCCCGGTCGTGCGAGTTCGATCCGGAGCGGGAAGACGACTTCGCCGTGGTAGCCGAAGTTCTCGATACCGAAGGCCGTGAAGCGCTCAGGGGCGGGCCAGAGGAATTCCACCTCCGCGATGTTCTCCGATCCCGCCCAATCCACCGATGGTGAGATGCCGACTTCACCTGGTGACCGCCAGTAGGTCTTCCAACCGTCGCCAAGGTCCAGGTCCAGCCCCCCTGATAAGGTTCGGCCGCTGTCGGGCACTCCGTCCTGGGCAGAGATCAACCGCGCCGTGACGGCGGGGGACTCATATGGCTGCGAGGACGCGGCATGGACGGCTGGGGCAGTGCCGAGCGCCGCGGCCGCAATGACCATGACGAAACGAAATGTCGTCAGCATGTTATGGAGCATCTTTCGGGATTTCGTAAGTGGCGGGAAAGGATCGGCGATCTCCCGGACAAGCGGACATGCCGTGAAGCTCGTTGCAACGCCACCGGCAGAACAGGACCCGTAGTCGCGTGATCGCTGTCGTCTTCGACAGGGGGGATCATGACCCAAACACGAAGCCCTGGCGGCCGTCATCGCATTCGAGCCTTCGCAAGTCCGTGCCCGTTCTGTCCGTCACGCGACACCCCCGGGGAAGAGCGACACCCTCTTCCCGGGTCGACAGCGCGCCGGTATCGCGAAAGCACTCGGCAAGAGAGGCCGAGCATCCGCCGAGCGCAAGCAGCAATGCGCTAACCTTCAAGACTTGTGGCGTGGACACCCGGGCTCCCCGTCCGACTTTCGTTCCCTGGCCGATCGTCGGCAACCGGTATGGACTCAGCGATGAGCTTGGGAGCTGTTTCACCGTCCCCATGGCAGGACTTGCCCATCATCCTGTGCATGACAACATGGCCCCCGGCGCACAGGATCAACGGGGCGAAAATCCCGGCATTGGCCCAGAGACCTGAAACGCTACCTCCCGTAACGAAGAATGCGCCGACGGGGATCAGCATGACCGCGCAGCAGGCCATCATGCCGTATCGCATGAGCTTGTTGCCTTGGGGGTTGCCAGGTCGATTTGCGTGTATCATGGTCGCCTCATCCTTCAGAAATTGTCGCTTCATTTGCCGCCCTCCCGGAGTGGAAGGTCAAGGATACAAACCGATACATTTCTCGCAGGCTTGTCAGGTTGTCGCACGCACCTTCTCGGGTATTCATCTTCTTGGAACAGGCAAGGAAGAAGGACACAGGCAGATGAAGGCAGATCGTTCGATCAACTTGAACCGGCGCGGACTGATCGGCGGTGCTCTCGCCCTGATAGCCACGCCGGGTATCGTTCACGCCGCCGCCGATAAGGCGCGGCGCAACATTTCGTCGTTCCGCACGCACGACTGGCGCGATCACTTCGACCGGATCGGAAACGGCATCATCATCGCCGACACCACGTCGAGGATGCTCCAGCACTGGACGGGAGACGGCGAGATGCGCATCTACCCGACCTCCGTCCCGCTGACCGAGGACCTCACCCGCCGCGGCTACACCGAGGTTGTCGAAAAACGCGAGAACCCGGGCTGGGGCCCCACGGCGTCGATGCGGGAGCGCGATCCGACCTTGCCCGCTTACGTCGAAGGCGGCGACCCGCGCAATCCGCTCGGCACGCGCGCGCTTTATCTCTCGTGGCAGTACTACCGGATCCACGGCACGCAGGACACGCGCAAGATCGGGCGCCGCTCCTCGAGCGGTTGTATCGGCCTCTACAACCGGCAGATCGAGGAGGTCTATGAAAGGGCGCCCGTAGGAATCCAGGTCAAGCTCATCTGAGTTTCGGAAAGAGAAAGAAAGACAGGTACATGGACAAGCTGACCGTGATGGTGGCCGTCGTTCTGGCCGGGGGGTTTGGAATTGCGGGCTGGCAGTTCCTGCAGCCCGCGGCCGCGCCGACGGGGCATTCGATGACACCGCCTGACATCAGTGAGGTTGCCGAAGGCGCTCCGATTGCGGAGGTCAGCCTGCCGGAAGAGCTTTCCGGCAACGCCCAACTGGGGAAGAAGATCTTCGAGGCCAAGTGTTCCAGTTGCCACGGTCAGAGCGCAGCCGGACAGAATGGAGTCGCGCCGCCACTGGTTCATAAGATCTACGAGCCGAGCCATCATTCCGACATGGCGTTTGTCGCGGCGGCTCAGAACGGGGTGCGGTCGCATCATTGGGATTTCGGCAACATGCCCCCGGTCGAAGGCGTGACGCCGGGCGACGTCAAGATGGTCGTGGCCTATGTCCGCGAACTGCAGCGGGCAAACGGGATCGAGTGATGATCCTGCGGCGTGCGAACGGATTGCTGAACGCCCTGGTTCTGCTTGCCGTGATGTTCGTGGCGGGCGTGCCCGATACCGCGTCGGCTCACGCGGACGATCACGCGCCGTCCCGCTCGGCGGCCCTGCATGAGGCACATGACTCACCGGTCCACCAGTCGGACGAGGAGGGCGCGGGGCATTGCCATCCCGGGCTCGACTGCTTCACGGCCGCCGTTTTCATCCTGGCGGTGGACATCACGCCGCCTGAATTCGTCACCACGACGGCATACCTCACGCCGTTCCACATGGTTGACGACGTTCGCCCCGACATGGACCTCCCGCCGCCGCGCCGGCATTCCTGAACAACCCATGAACCGGAATTCAGGACGACGGAGTAACGATACGATGAAGAGAACGACCATTCTGGCAGCAATCGCCGTGACTGGAACGGCGGCGGCCGCCCTCGCACACAGCGGCGCGACGGGCATCGTCAAGGAACGCATGGAAGCAATGAAGGCCATGGGCAACGCCGTGAAGACGGTCACCCCGATGATGCAGGGCGAGGCCGAGTATGACGCCGATGTCATGCGCGACGCCGCGCGCACCTTCCAGGAGCATTCGGGCGAGGCCCTGACCGAGCTGTTCCCGGAAGGCTCCGACGGGGCACCCTCCGAAGCCAAGGACGTGATCTGGTCGGACTGGGAGCGGTTCGAGGAGCTTGCGAGGTTGCTCGACGTCTACGGCGAGGGCCTGGAAGGCGCCGCCGGCAACGGCATGGCGGGTGGCGGCAACATGGGCGCAGGATCCATGATGGGAGGCAGCTCCGGCATGGGGTCCGGCTCCATGATGGGAAGCGGGTCCATGATGGGCTCTGGCTCGGGCATGATGGGCGATGACGCGTCCGACATGATGAGCGCGGAGGACATCGCCGAAATGCCGGCCGATGCGGCGTTCAACATGACGACGCAGGTCTGCTCGGCCTGCCATTCGCGGTTCCGGGCGGAAGACGACTGACCATGCGTCGGATAATCTATTGGTCGGTCGGGGCGGCGGCGCTTGGCGGCGCCGCCCTGGCCGCGGTGATCGCATGGCCGGTCGGCAGCGCACCCGCGCCGATCGAGCTGGAGGGTAACGTCGACAGGGGTGCCTACCTGGCGCGCGCCAGCGGCTGCATCGCCTGTCATTCGAATTTCGAGGCAGGAGGCGCTCCCCTGGCGGGCGGCGCTCCGCTCGAGACGGATTTCGGCACCTTCTACCCGTCGAACCTGACCCCGGACCCGGAGCACGGGATCGGAGACTGGACGGCAGAGAGCTTTGCCAAGGCGGTTCGCCAGGGCATAGGCCCGGACGGCGAACCTTATTTCCCGGCCTTCCCCTATCCGTTCTACGCGGAGTTCTCGGACCAGGACATCGCCGATCTCTGGGCAGCGTTCCAGACCGTGGCGCCGGTGGCCGAGCCCGCGCCCTATCATGACGTGAGCTTTCCCTTCGACCAGCGGTGGGGGTTGAAACTCTGGCGCGCCGCGTTTTTCTACGAGCCTAAGTCAGAGCCTGTGCCGGATCGCAGCGACGCGTGGAACCGGGGCCGCGAACTCGTGCGCGGCGCGGCGCATTGCGGGGCCTGCCACACGCCGCGGAACCTGGCGGGCGGCCGCGACCTTGGCGCCGTCTTCGCCGGCAATGCCGAGCTTCCGGGCGGCAGCAAGGCGCCGTCCATCCGGGCCGAAGACCTCGAACAGAACGGATGGACGGTCTCGTCGCTGGCCTATGCGCTGCAATCGGGCCTCACGCCCTCGGGCGACGCCTTTGGCGGCAGCATGGCCGAGGTCGTCCGCGAAGGCACGCGGTTCCTGTCTCCACAGGATCGCGAGGCGATGGCGATCTACCTGTTCGACGCGGAGGTAGGCGGGGCAGACGACATCGTGAAGGAAGAAGGGGGGTCCGCAGAGCGGAAGACCCGGATCGACTGAGAAAACGGCGGGGCCATCGGCCCCGCTCTGAAAGGAATGAACCGATGACACCCACAAGGCGTGATGCCCTGAAGCTGGCCGGACTTGCTGGGCTTGGCGCGGGCCTCCCGCGGGGGCTCTTCGCCGCCGAGGAGATCCCCGAACTCGCGGCTCAGGTCGCTCGGCTTCAATTGCTGCCCGACAGTTACCCGCAGACCGAGGTCTGGGGCTATGGCGGCACCATCCCGGGACGCGAGATCCGGGTGGGGCAGGGCCAGCGCCTGCGCCGGCGCTTTGTCAACGACCTGCCGCAGGCCAGTTCGATCCACTGGCACGGGATCCGCATCGACAATGCGATGGACGGGGTATCAGGCCTGACGCAGGACGCCGTCGCGCCAGGCGGCACCTTCGACTACGATTTCGTGACGCCGGATGCCGGGACCTACTGGTATCACGCGCACAACAGGTCCTGGGAACAGGTGGCACGCGGGCTGCATGGCCCGCTGATCGTCGAGGAGGCCGGGGCGCCGGATGTCGATCGTGAAGAGGTGCTCGTTCTCGACGACTGGTTGCTGAACCCCGAGACAGGCCAGATCGACGACAGTTTCGACCATCCCATGATGATGAGCCACGGCGGACGCACCGGGAATTACGTCACCACCAACGGGCGTTACAACCTGTCGCTGCCCGTGCGACGGCACGAGCGGCTGCGCCTGCGACTGATCAACGCATCGAACGCCCGGATTTTCCCGCTGAAGCTGTCGGGGCTGGAGGGCTGGATCGTGGCCCTGGACGGGATGCCGCTCGCCACGCCAGCCCCGGTGGAGCATGTCCTTGTCCTTGGCCCGGCACAGCGGACGGACCTGATCGTCGACGTTTTGGCAGAAGAAGGGGAAACGGCAGACCTGGTCCATGTCGGCGATGCCGAGAATTTTTCGCAGGTCGTTTTCACTGTGTCGGGCACGGCCAGCCAGACGCGGCGCGCGGCGCCCGTGGCCCTGCCGCCGAACCCGAAGATGGATCTGCCGGACCTGGCCGGGGCGACTCCGCTGCGGCTCGTCATGTCGGGCGGCGCGATGGGGCGCATGGACTCCGCCATCCTGAACGGCGAACGCATGGCTTTCCGCGAATTGGCGGCCGCGGGTCGGTTCTGGGCATTCAACGGCGTGGCAGAGATGACAGATACGCCGCTGGCCGACTTGGGGCTGGGCGAGACCGTGCTGCTGGAGATCGTCAACGACACCGTTTTTCCCCACGCCATGCACCTGCACGGCATGCATTTCCGAGAGGTGTCCGAGGACGGCGCGTTGGGACCGCTTCGGGACACGATCCTTGTTGGCGGCAGGGAGACGCGCGAGATCGCCTTCACCGTCGACAATCCCGGCGACTGGCTGTTCCACTGCCACATGCTCGGTCACGCGGCCTCGGGCATGACGACATGGGTGCGGGTCACATGAGGGGCGTTGTCATCGGGACAGTCTTCGCGGTTCTTGCGGCTGCGGGCTTCTGGTTCGTCCTCGGGCAGGGGACGACCGAGAATGCCTCTGCGGCGCCGGTGGACATCGCCGAAGGCAAGGCGCTCTACGCCGAGAACTGCGCCTCCTGCCACGGAGCCGAGCTTGAGGGCCAGCCCGACTGGCGCTCACCCGGCCCCGATGGGCGTCTGCCGGCGCCGCCGCATGACGAGACGGGTCATACCTGGCATCACCCGGACAGCGTCCTGTTCGACTATACCAAGCTGGGCGGAGAGGCCCTGATGGCGCAACGTGGCATGGAATTCGGCAGTGGCATGCCGGGTTTCGGTGACAGCCTGACGGATCAACAGATCCGAAACATTCTGGGTTACATCCGCTCGACCTGGCCCGAAGACGTGAAACAAGCCCAGGCAGAACGAACGAAAGCGGACAATGGAGCGAACTGAAATGACGCTGAAGAAACCGATCCTTGCGCTGGCGATGGCAGCCCTGCTGCCGATGCCTGCGCTCTCCCAGGAGCTTGACGAGGCGCGGGTCAAGGAACTGGTCCTCGAGGCGATACGCGAGAACCCCGAGATCATCATGGAGGCGGTCGCGCTGCTCGAACAGCGGCAGGCGGATGCCCAGGCCCAGAACCAGTCGGACGTGCTGCGCAACCAGCGTGACCTGATCGAGCATGATCCGAACGCGCCCGTGCTCGGCAACCCGGACGGCGATGTGACCGTGGTGGAGTTCTTCGACTACAACTGCCCCTATTGCCGCCGCGCAAAACCGGAGATCCGGGCCCTGATCGAGGAAGACCCGAACGTCCGGCTCGTCTACCGCGAATGGCCCATCCTCGGCGAAGGATCCGTCTTTGCCGCCAAGGCGGCGCTCGCGGCCCGTGCGCAAGGCAAGTACGAAGACTTTCACTGGGCGATGATGGCGATTGATGGCCGCGCGAACGAAGCCTCAGTCATGCGTGTCGCCGAAGACGTCGGGCTGGACCTGGATCAACTGAGACAGGACATGGAGGCCCAGGAAGTTGCCGAGCACATTGAAACCTCGATGCGCCTGACGCAGGCGCTCGGGTTCAATGGGACGCCGTCCTTCGTCATCGGCGACGCGCTCGTGCCCGGCTTCGTCGAGAAAGAGCGTCTCTCCGATCTGGTGAGCGAGGCACGCGATTCTTCGCAGTGACGGTAAGCTCTGCGCCAGCGATGACCGGCGCGGGCCATGGTCAGGCGCTGACCTGCTGTGCGTCGTAGCCCGCGTCCTTGATCGCCGCGCTCACCTGCTCCGGCGCGAGGACGCTGTTGATGCTGACCCGGTGCGTGTCCAGGTCGCAGGCGACATCGGCGCCGGGGTCGGCGGCCTTGACCGATTTCTCGATGGCAGCCGTGCAGTGGCCGCAGCGCATGTCGGGCACATTGAATTGCATTGCGACGTCTCCTTGCGTTTGCTTCGCCGCAGATATGAGGATTCCAGCGGGTGGAAGGTCAAGAGGGCCGGTCACCGCGAAGAAAATTCATCCGCACGCTTGACCTTCCAGTGACTGGAGGCCCCACATGAGGGGCAGCCAAGAGGAATGAAGGAGGCCGTCATGCCCGAACCAACGCCCGTCACTCTCTCCGTCGAGGGTATGTCCTGCGCCTCCTGCGTGGGGCGCGTGGATCGTGGCCTGGCGGCGCTGGAGGGGGTCCATGACGTCTCGGTCAACCTCGCCTCGGAAACCGCCCGCATGACCGTCGACGATCCCGCGCGTGTAGGCGCAGCGGTCGAGGCGCTCGACGACCTGGGCTACCCGGCGCGCCGGGCGAAGGTGACGCTGAACGTCGAGTCGATGTCCTGCGCCTCCTGCGTGGGTCGCGTCGACAAGGCGCTCGAGGCCGTGCCGGGCGTGCTCGAAGTGAACGTGAACCTCGCCTCGGAAACCGCGACGGTGACCTACGCCGAGGGCGCGGTCACGCCCTCTGACCTGACCGCCGCCAGCGCCGAGATGGGCTACCCCGCCACGGTGGCCGAGGCCTCCGGCGGCGAGGACCGCGGCGCCCGCAAGGAAGAGGAGGCGCGCGGCCTCCTGCGCCAGACGGCGCTCGCCGCCGCGCTCGCCCTGCCGGTCTTCCTGGTCGAGATGGGCGGGCACGTCCTTCCCGCCGTGCACCACTGGATCGACGCGACCATCGGCCAGCAGACCAGCTGGGTGCTGCAGTTCGTGCTGACCACGCTGGTCCTCGCGGGCCCCGGGCGCATGTTCTACCGCAAGGGCATCCCGGCGCTGCTCAAGGGCGCGCCCGACATGAACAGCCTCGTCGCCGTGGGCACCGGGGCGGCCTACCTCTACTCGGTCGTGGCGACCTTCCTTCCGGCGCTGCTCCCCGAGGCGGTGCGCGCCGTCTACTTCGAGGCCGCCGCCGTCATCGTCGTGCTGATCCTGCTCGGGCGCTTCCTCGAGGCGCGCGCCAAGGGCCGCACCGGCGCGGCGATCCGCAAGCTGCTGGGCCTGCAGGTCCGCACCGCCCGCGTCCTGCGCGACGGCGAAAGCGTCGAGGTCTCGGTCGATGACCTCGCGACCGGCGACATGGTCCTCGTGCGGCCGGGCGAGCGCATCGCCGTGGACGGCGAGGTCACCGAGGGCTCCAGCCACGTCGACGAAAGCATGCTCACCGGCGAGCCGGTCCCGGCCGAGAAGGGCCCGGGCGATGCCATCACCGGCGGCACCGTGAACGGCGCGGGCAGCCTGACCTTCCGCGCCACCCGCGTCGGCGCCGACACCACGCTGTCGCAGATCATCCGCATGGTCGAGGAGGCGCAGGGCGCCAAGCTGCCGATCCAGGGGCTGGTCGACCGCATCACCCTGTGGTTCGTGCCCGCCGTCATGTCGGCGGCGCTGCTGACCGTGCTGGTCTGGCTGGTCTTCGGCCCGTCGCCCGCGGTGACGCTGGCGCTGGTGGCCGGGGTCTCGGTTCTCATCATCGCATGCCCCTGCGCCATGGGCCTCGCGACGCCGACCTCGATCATGGTCGGCACCGGCCGCGCCGCCGAGATGGGCGTCCTCTTCCGCAAGGGTAACGCGCTGCAGCAGCTCGCCTCCGTGGGCGTCGTGGCGCTCGACAAGACCGGCACCGTGACCGAGGGACGGCCCGAGATGACCGACCTCGTGCTGGCCGAGGGGGTCGACCGGGCCGACGTGCTGTCGAAGGTCGCGGCGGTCGAGTCGCGCTCCGAGCACCCCATCGCCGAGGCCGTCGTCCGCGCCGCCCGGGCAGAGGGCGCCCCGCGCGCCGAGGCCACGGATTTCACCTCCGTCACCGGCCACGGCGTCCGCGCCACGGTGGACGGCGCCGAGGTGCTGGTCGGCGCCGACCGCCTGATGGCCCGCGAGGGCATCGAGACCGGCGCGCTCGCGGCGCGCGAGACCGAGCTTGCCAGCCGCGGCCGCACCGCGCTCTTTGCCGCCATCGACGGCCGCATCGCCGCGGTCATCGGCGTGGCCGACCCCGTGAAGCCCGCCAGCCGCGCCGCCATCGCCGCGCTGCATGACAAGGGCCTGACCGTCGCGATGATCACCGGCGACAAACGCGAGACGGCAGAGGCCATCGCGCGCGAGACTGGCATCGACCATGTCATCGCGGGCGTCCTGCCCGACGGCAAGGTCGCCGCGCTCGATGAGCTGCGCGAGGGGCACCGCCAGGTCGCCTTCGTCGGCGACGGCATCAACGACGCGCCCGCGCTGGCGCATGCCGACGTCGGCATCGCCATCGGCACCGGCACGGACGTGGCGATCGAGTCCGCCGACGTGGTGCTCATGTCCGGCGACCTGCGCGGCGTGGTCAACGCCTTCGAGGTCTCGACCCGCACCATGCGCAACATCCGCGAGAACCTGTTCTGGGCCTTCGGCTACAACACCGCGCTGATCCCGGTCGCGGCAGGCGTGCTCTACCCGGCCTTCGGCCTGCTGCTCTCGCCGATGCTGGCCGCCGGGGCCATGGCGCTTTCGTCGGTCTTCGTGCTGACCAACGCGCTGCGCCTGCGCCGCATCGCGCCCGCCATGGACGAGCGCGCCATAGCACGCCCGGCCGCCCACGCGGCGCACGCGCCCGCAGAGTGAAAGGAGGACTGCCATGAACATCGGAGACGTCGCCCAACGCTCGGGCCTGCCCGCCAAGACGATCCGCTACTACGAGGAGATCGGCCTGATCCGCCCGCAGCGCGGCGAGAACGGCTATCGCCGGTTCCGCGAACAGGACCTGCACAAGCTGGCCTTCCTCGGCCGCGCCCGCGCGCTGGGCTTCACCATCGAGGACTGCCGCACCCTGATCGCCCTCTACGAGGACGAGAGCCGCGAGAGCGGGCAGGTCAAGCGCGTCGCGGAAGAGCACCTGCACCAGATCGACGACAAGATCGCGCAACTCCAGTCGATGCGCACGACGCTTGGTCACCTGATCCATGCCTGCGCGGGCGACCACCGCCCGGATTGCCCGATTCTGGAGGACCTGGCGAAGGATGTTCCGGAAGAGGCGGCCAGTGCATCAGAGGGAGTCCGCTGACGGGAACCGGGGACAGAGCGCACTGGGATGCGGTCTACGAGTCGCGCGAAGAAGAGGCCGTGTCCTGGTTCCAGGCGGTGCCGCAGCCAAGCCTTGATCTGATAGAGCGCCACGGCGGCGGCAACGCGGCATCGGTCATCGACATCGGCGGCGGGGCTTCGCGCCTTGCGGATGCGCTCTTGGCGTCAGGCTATCGCGACCTGTCGATCCTGGATATCTCCGAATCGGCGCTCGCGCGGACGAGAAAGCGCCTCGCCTCCTTGGCGGATCGGGTCGGTTTCATCGTGGCCGACGTCACTACTTGGAAGCCGGCCCGTCACTGGGATGTCTGGCATGATCGGGCGGTGATGCACTTCCTCGTGTCGGAGTCCGGCCAGGAGGCCTATCGCCGGGCGATGCTGGCGGCCACCGTGCCCGGATCCGTGGCGATCATAGGCACCTTCGCGCCAGACGGCCCCGAGCGGTGCAGCGGCCTGCCGGTGAGGCGCTGGTCCGCGGACGATCTGTCGGACTTCTTCGCACCTGAGTTCTCGCTCCTGGACACGCGAAGGCACCGGCACGAGACGCCGGGAGGGGTAACCCAAAACTTCGAGTTCGCTGTGCTCCGACGGGTTTGAGCCGTCGGTCCCAGACCCGGCCCGAGGTTCGACAAGGGGAACCCTCCAGCGCGGGAGTGTTGTTTCACACTCAATTAAAGGCAATTGAGGAGGCGACATGTCCTATATTCGGTTTGGTCTGATGATCGCGACTTCGACGATCATCATGTTCGTCCTGATGTATCTGAACACCTACGCGTGGGAGCATCTCTTCTTTTCCGAGACGCGCGCCTACATGGCCATCCTGATGGGGACAACGATGGCCATCGTGATGCTGTCCTTCATGCTGGCAATGTATTCGAGCAAAGCGCTGAACATCGCCATCTTTCTTGGCGCGGCGGTCGTCTTTGCCGGATCTCTCTGGCTGGTGCGCAGCCAGGTCACCGTCAGCGGGCCCAGCTACATGCGTGCGATGATCCCGCACCATTCCATCGCGGTCATGACGTCGGAGCGGGCCGGGATCGAGGACGCGCGCGTGCGCAAGCTCGCCGACGAGATCATCGCCGCGCAGCGCAAGGAGATCGCACAGATGCGCCATCTGATCGCGGATGTCTCCGGCGGCAACCTGGTCAACGACATCTACGAAGACCCCGCCGCCGAACCGGGCAGCGTCGAGGACGCCCTGAACAACACCCTGATTTCCAAACTTGACCTTTCGCCGCTCCCCGAGGAGGAGGCGAGCCGGGTCATCGACGCGCCGGGCGCATGCCGCTTCAACCGCAGTCCCGAGGCCGACCCCATCCTGTGGTCCGGACCGGACGGCGAAGCCGTGACCAAGCTCAATGGTGTCCTTGTCGGTCTGCAATCGTCCGATGGCAAGGCCGGCTTTGCCTCCGATGGCATGGAGATTGAGGTTCGGCCGCTCGGAGACGACGCGGACTGGCGGGGGAACGCGGAACTGACCTTCGCCCTCGATGCGGGGCTGACTGCAGGCTACCGGGGTTTCTGGTCGTGCGGCTGACGGCGAGCGTGACGGCACCCGGACTGTCTCGTCTACAATCTGCGTTGCGGTATCGCGCGGAGTCTCCACGTCATCCATTGTAGGCATCGAAGATGTCGTCGATCTCCTTTCCGGCGGCTGCGAGGGAGGCCTGTTTGGCGCGGTCGCCGGTGTATTTCTTCCGCGCCTGCTGCGAGGTGTGGTCATTCATCAACATGCCGGCCAGCGTCGCGTCCTCGCTGATGGCGAACACCACGTCGTAGACGATGGACCTGCAAATGTGAGCGCCGGTTCCGAACTCCGAGGACCAGACCTGCGACACGTAATTCTCGGCAACGGGCGTGCCGTCGGGATGGACGAATAGCGGCCATTCGTGCTGCTCGGCGATCTCGCGAAAGGTATCGAGATATTTCGGGTCATCATCCTGAAGCAGGCGGGCGTCGACGAAATGACATACGCTCGGATGCACCGAACCGGGGTATTCCTCTCGGCCGGGACGATGCCGGGTCTTGCGGAGCTTGTAGTCCCGGAGGCGGTAACGGCCCTCGGTCCAGACCAGGTCCCGGCCGAACCTGAGATCATGCCATTCGCGGCGGAGCGGGGTCAGCGGCGGCACCGCGATTGCCATGGCTCTATTGCGCTTGATGGCTCGCCTTGCCGGGTTGGTTTGCTTTACGATCTCTGCGAGGACTGCTTCGGCGCGCGGATGAATCGTCGTGATATCGATCGCGGCGAGGGCTGCGAACTTCTGCGCCGTCTCGACGCTGGCCCGGTCCCGCAGCTTCTGGAGAAGCTTGTCGATTTGCTTGATCAGGGGCTTCGGGTAGGCCTTCGAGAGCCGGAGGAAGTCCCTGAGATCGGCGAATGTCGCGATGATGGTTGAGGTGCTCAGTGGCGCGCCCCGGGCGGAAATTCTCGTCGTCTCATAGGTATAGAATTTTCGGAGCGAGGCTATTTCGAAGTCCTGCGCCAGCCCGCTTTCCCGCAGATACCAGCCGTATTGGCAGAGCTTCCGGGTCATGCGGTCGTAGAGATCCGGCACCAGCTTGATTTCGCCATCTTCTCTGCGGTCCCGGATCCGGGCCAGGTGCTGTTGCCATTCCGCCGGAAGGTCTTCTGGATAGAGTGAGATGGTCCGTTCATAGTCGCGACGCGGCTCACGCGAGATTCCGGCGAAGCGCGTGCAAGCGGTCAGGGACTGTTCTGCCGCACGCAGGGACGCAAGCGGCAGGGCTTCGGGACCGTCGGTCTTGATCATTGCCGCGACGGCATTGCCGATGGCGGCGGCGCCGTCATTGAGGCGAGCCCAGACCCGGCAGTCGGACGGCGTGAGTTCCGCGCAGCCATGTTCGATCATGAACTCGACCAGGCTGTCGAGTGCCTGCAACTCCGCGAGCGGCATGCCCAGCAGGATGGGAGAAGCCGCGTTGGGTTGCCAGTGCGGCTTTGCGAGGATGACATGACGGGTCATTTTCCGGCCAGAGCCTCCGCCAGGAGATCCTGCACTTCCTCGAGCTTCTGCCGCTTGTCGATCCACCCGTAATAGGTGTCGAGCACGCCGACCGAGCAGCCGAGATACGCGGCTGCCCGCCCTCGGTTGCTCCAATTCCGCGCGAGCAGCAGCGTTGCGAAGCCATGCCGGAAATTGTGCGGGAACATCGGCAGGCCGATCTCTGCGCTGCTTCGGGTTAGCCATTTGTAGAGCATGGACCCGGACAGGGGGCGCGCGGATCGCTCCGAAACGAACAGATGAGAAGCCCTCGCGCATTTTTTCTTTTTACAATAGTCCTTGTTCGCGAAGTCGAAGAGCGGCCGCGCTGTGGTCAGATACCAATCGAGCACCTCATAGCCGCAATACTTGTCATCCCGGATGTGGATGGGGGGCAGCTCAACATACTCGCCTTTCATGTCCTTGATGGGGATCCTCAGTTCGAAGAATTTGTTCTCGCCCATCGCCTTGCGGAAAAAATTCTGCCCGGTGCCGCTACACTCTGCAGCCAGCGCACTGCCTTTCCGCAGGCCGGCGCCACGGATTGCCAGCGCGGAGAAGGCGGCGCAGGTGGCAAGCCGCCGAGCATCGCGCAGTTGCGTTTTGGTCAAGACCTTGTCCGTCGCGAGGATGTCCTTCGCTCGCTCCTGGTAGAGCACGTGCTGCCGGAGAAAGGTCCGGACATCGGTTGGATTATGGATGAGGTCCTCGCAGAAGGTCCTGTTTTTGGGGGACATCTTCTCGCCCGACGCATGTCCCTCCTGCAGGTGCGGATTCTTCTTCAAGTTCTTCAGCCACTTCTTGGTCTTGAGGCCATTAGCCTTGCCGATTTGGGCGACGATGCGGACGTAATCTGCGGCGCTCCGAAGACTGAACCCGGCATCCGTTTCGGACTGGTCGATCCAATGTCGGATGGCGGCGATGCGAACCGGGGTCTCGAACAGCGAGTCGAGACAGTTCAACGACGCCAGGTCCACAACGCCGGTTTCCTGTGCGGCCCGGGCCAGTGCGACCAAGGCGGCGCGGTAGGTCTCGGCCGTTTGCGCGTTGAAATTCTCGGTGCAACTCTCGGAGACATCATCATAGGTGCTCTGGTCGTAGCGTGCCGCTTCCACCATCTCGGCGATCATTTTGCGCACGGAGGCGGGCACGGGTGTGCGGGCCGTCGGAACGAGGTAGTCCGTGTCGAAGTCCGGTGGCAGATGTGCTGCGATCTGTGGGAAGACGCGGTGGCGGGCAAGCGCTCTGAGAGCTGTTGCCGACGCGTCTCGCTCGTGGGCGGGCATTTGATCCAGGAAGGGCGGAACGATGTCAGGGGTCAGATCCATCGGGTCGATACCGGCCGCTCTTGCGCGGTCGGAAAAGGTGCGGATCGAGCCAAAGGTTCCGGGATGCACCGGACCGTGGTCTTTCGAGAGATCTTCCAGGAGGGCCAGGAAAGGGGTCCAGCCGTCGATGCGCTCCCGCAATGCCATCTTCGCAGCGACGAGACCAAGGGTGGTCCTGATCCGGCGGCGGACGACCTCGCGCCACTTGCCATAGCTGCCCTTCGACTTCCAGAAGTTCCGACCTGCACCCGGCAACGGTCCGGCACCGATCTGCTTGAGCGACGGAAAATTTGCGTCGAACCAGGCCAGGAGGTCGACCTCGTCGCCATCCAGGGTCGAAAGTGGTGCGTTGAAATACTCGGCCACCCGCGCAATACGGTTGCGTTCGGTTTCGTTGACGGTCTCGTCGAACACCGTTTGCATGGTTTTTGAGGTAGGCACTGCAACGGCCGTGGCGACCTGCGAGGCATCTGAGAAAAAACCCATTCGGTATTCCTTATCGGGTTGTAGGGAGGCGGCCGACGTTCCGGACGGCCGCGCGATTTCGGGGCTCAGTCGGACTTAGGTGCGGCTGCGGTTTTGCGGAAATTCGCGTAAAGGGCCCTGGTGCGCTTGACGCCAGTGTGCCCGAGAAGCTGGGCTGCCGGGATCGGGGAGTGGGGGGGCGCATTCGTCCGGGAGAGAAGGCTCGCCTGGACGTGACGGATCCGCATGACGGACGTGCCGAGCGCGAAGATGTACCTCCGGATGGCGCGGCGGACGGCGCTGCGCCAAGCTTGGTAGGCTTGGGCACTGGTCCAGGGTGCCTTGGCACCGTCGAAGCCGCCGCTCGGAAAGTGCGCATCGAACCAGTCGATGTCCGCGGGAATCTTCTCGAGGGGCCTGTCGAGGACGGTTTCGAGCCGGCGCAGGGCGGACTGTAGGCGCTGATCGGGTTCGTGCTCGAACACTTCCCGAAGCGTGAATGGCGTCTGGGCGAGCGGGTTCGCAACGATGCGGCTTTGGTATTTGGTCTTGGGAACCAAGGGATTTCCTTTCATCTGGTTCATTGAGGAGATTGGTCGCTTGGCGTGCACACGAAGCGAAAATGTGCACTCGAGTCGAAATATCCGGGAACTAAGCGACGCCTTATGTTCCCGACAGTTTCGCCTCGACCGGCGCACCGTGCAGGCCATCGCCTCGGCGTGCATTTGCGCCGGATCCTGTGCAGGAGAGCTGCGTTTCGGCTTGGGCGGCAGCGCGGGCCGTGGTCTCCGCGAACAGGCCGTCAGGCGCGCCGACGGTGGCGCCAGGCGCGACTTCCGAGCCGTCTTCGATTGTCTCCTCGGCCCGGGGGTCTTCCTCCGTGACGCGGTCCTCACCTGAGGACGCGAGCCTGTGCGCCACGTCCGAGAGGATGTAGCGGACGCGTCCCCGGCTGATGATGCGCGCGGGCAGAACGTCCTTGTCCGCGAGCATCGCGTCGATCCGGGCTTGCGGAACCCCGAGGGTCCGCGCCAGGCGCGAGGCGGGCAGAGCATGTCCAGGGATCGGGTCCAGGCCATGAAATGCGTTTCTGGGGCTCGCCAGAAGCTGCTCGACCTGCGCCCTCAGCATCAGATTTCGCTTCGGCCCCAACGCGTAGAGCGGGGGGTATGAATTGCCGGGCGCGCGGAGCTGGTCCAGGAGAACGTCGCCGGAGACACCGAACCACTCCGCTGCCTTCGTTGCTCGCACCAGGCCCCGGCCGAGCATGTCGTCTTCGAGGGGATCCGATGGGGTTACGCCGAGCAGTTGCTCATAAACTCTCAGCATCGGGAATTTTCGACCGAGCGGTTCAATGGCGAACCGGGCAAGGAAGGGGCGCACCTCGTTGCGCGAAAGCGTCGACCAAGTGTGCAGGTCGAGGAGCGTCGCGGCGTGAAATCGCGTGAAGGGAAGCATGGGCATCTCCTGTTTTGCAGGAGATGGTTCCGATCGCAGAGTGACAAAAAGAACCGGGGGTATCCGCAGATCGTGTCGATCGGCTCTGCGGACCTTCCTGTAGTTGGCTGCGCATGCTTCGCAGCCGCCGCGACAGCGCATGCCATCGCAAGAGTGGGCGGAGAGCCGACCTTCGCTGCACCTCCCATGAACGGCAGCTATTCGGACGCCCTCACTACTCGTTCTGGAACGGCCTGGCCCTCGCTGAGAACATCGAGCAACGGGCAGTCAGGGGTGTCGGTGCCGGTGCAGCGTGCGATCGTTCCGGCGAGAATGGCTTCGATCGTCTGGAGGTCGCGGATCTTCGCGCGGACCACGTCGAGGTGGTGACGTCCCATTCGTTCGACCTCGGCGCAGGTATGGCTACCGCGATCGACGAGGGACAGCAGGCCGCGGATCTCCTCCATGGTGAAGCCCAGATCCCGGGCGCGCATTACGAAGTTCAGCCGTTCCACATGAGGTGCGCCGTAGCGGCGATGGCCCGACTCCGTGCGCGGCGGATCGGGCATCAGGCCCACGTTCTCGTAGTAGCGGATCGTCTCGAGATTGCAGCCGGTCAGGCGCGCAAGGTCGGAGCGCTTCAGCTCGCTCGCGATGGCGTGATCGTCGGACATGAGAAAACCCCTTGATCCTGTAGTCGCTACAGACCCTATCTTGCCTGTCATCAAGCGGCAACCACGGTGAAGCGATGAGCGAGATGACTGAGACCGAGCGACAGGCCGGAGACCAACCGGACAGGGCTGGATGGGCCGCCACGGGCGCAGGTGTGCTTGGCGCATTGGCAATGACCTCCTGTTGCATCCTGCCGCTGGTGCTTGTCAGCCTCGGCGTCACCGGCGTGTTCATCGGCCAGCTCACGGCGCTTTACGCCTACAAATGGGTCACCTTCTCCCTCGCTGCCGCCGCACTCGGCTACGGCTTCTGGAAGGCCTATCGCCCGATGTCCACAGTCGAATGCGGCACTGGTGCCTGCGCCCGTCCGGTGGACCGCGGGGTGATGCGGACGCTTCTTTGGAGCGCATTGGCCGTCGTGCTGCTGGCCTTGGTTTTCCCCCACGTCGCCCCGCGCATTTTGACCTTCTGATACGGAGATTCCGATGAAAAAAACCCTTCTTGCCACAGCTCTGATGCTGGCCCCTGCGATGTCGCTGGCGGACGAGGCCGAGACCAGGCTGCACGTCACCGGGCTAACCTGCCCTTCATGTAGCTACATCGTCGCCAGCGCTCTAAAAAAAGTAGAAACCGTCAAGATCGCCGAGTTCACCGAGGGCGGGGCCAAGGACGGCACTTACCTGCTGCAATATGACGACGCCGTCATTGATCCCGAAGCCTTGATCGCGGCTGTGACCGGCGTCGGTTACGGAGCGTCTCTCGTCGCCGGGGGCGGATCGTGACCCAACCCCAGACACCCTCGGGCAAAAACGACCGCCTTCTGAAATACGGGCTGATCGGCACTGTTATCGCGGCGCTGTGCTGCTTCACGCCGATCCTCGTGATCCTGCTGGGCGCGGTCGGGCTGTCGGCCGTGCTTGGCTGGCTCGACTTCGTGCTCCTGCCTGCGCTTGCGCTGTTCCTCGGCATCACCCTCTACGCGCTTTGGCGGCGCCAACGCATCAACTGAAGAGAGACTGACATGAGAGATTGCTGCACCCCCAAGGGCGGCGCCTACGACCTCGCCGTGATCGGCGCCGGATCGGCGGGATTCTCGGCCGCGATCACCGCCGCCGAAGCCGGGGCGCGGGTCGCCTTGATCGGCAACGGAACCATCGGCGGCACATGCGTCAACGTGGGCTGCGTGCCTTCTAAGGCGTTGATCCGCGCGGTGGAAAGCTTGCATCACGCCCGCGCCGCGAGCCGCTTCGACGGCATCGGGGCCGAGGCCCGCGTGACCGATTGGGCCGCGACAGTGGCGCAGAAACAGGCGCTGGTGGAGGAGTTGCGCGTTGCGAAATATGCCGACGTTCTGCCGCAGCACGAGAACATCGACTACATAGAGGGCCGCGCCCGCTTCGACGGCGAGGGCCAACTCACTGTCGACGGCACGGCCCTTCCAGCAACGAAGATCGTCATTGCGACCGGTTCCCGTCCACATGTGCCAGCGATCCCGGGTATCGAGGCGGTCGACGCGCTCGACAGCACCTCGGCACTGGAGATGGACGAACTGCCAGCCTCGATGCTGGTTCTTGGCGCGGGCTATATCGGGGTGGAACTGGCGCAGCTCTTTGCTCGTGCGGGTGTCGAAGTGACGCTGATCAGCCGCCGCGGCGTGCTGCCGGAAGCCGAACCCGAGGTCTCCGATGCTTTGGAGGGTTACCTGTCCGAGGAAGGTATCCGCCTGGCGCGGGTCAGTGGCTACGAGAGCGTGGCGCGCGACGGCGGCAGTGTCCGCCTGACCGGAACGGGCGGAGAGAGCTTCGACGCCGAACGGCTGCTGCTCGCTACCGGCCGGGTGGCTAACAGCGATCGCTTGAACCTCGGCGCCGCCGGGATCGAAACTGACCCGCGTGGCGGGATCGTCGTCGACGCGCAGATGCGCACCGCCAACCCGGATGTCTGGGCGGCGGGCGACGTCACCGGGCGCGACCAGTTCGTCTACATGGCGGCCTATAGCGCCAAGCTCGCCGCCCGCAACGCGGTGGCGGGCGAAGCGCGCAGCTATGACAATGGCACGATGCCCTGGGTGGTGTTCTCCGACCCGCAGGTGGCGGGCGTGGGGCTGAGCGAGGCGCAGGCCCGGGCCGCCGGGCACAAGGTGATCACCTCGGTCCTGCCGCTCGACGCCGTGCCGCGCGCGCTCGCCGCTCGAGACACGCGCGGGCTGATCAAGCTGGTGGCGGAGGTAGGCAGCAAGCGGCTGTTGGGCGCGCAGATCCTCGCCCCCGAGGGCGCAGACAGCATCCAGACGGCAGCGATGGCGCTCAAGGCGGGGCTCACCTACGAGGAGCTGGGCGACACAATCATGCCCTATCTCACCACGGTGGAGGGGCTGAAGCTTGCCGCCCAGACCTTCGAGAAGGACGTGGCCGCGCTAAGTTGCTGCGCAGGGTGACCCATGAGTGACAAGTCTTCGCGCGATCTCCTTGGCTCGGTCAGCGGCTCTTTCATCGCTTGGTGGCCGCCCCTCGGTGCCATGCTTCTGGCGATCCCGCTGTCCGATGGCCCCAAGACGGTGATCTGGCTTTTGGCGCTGGTCTGGATGGGCGGGGCCTGCCTGCTCAACGCCCGACGCTGCGGGCGTGTCCATTGCCGCTACACCGGGCCCTATCTGCTGGCAATGACGTTGCCAGTGCTGGGCCACGGCACCGGGCTGGTGCCGTTGGGCGGCGAGGGATGGCAATGGCTCGGCCTCGCGGTCGGCGGGGGCACCGCGGCGATCTGGGGGCTGAGCGAGCGCTTCATGGGCAGATACCGCTGAAAAGCCCAGAGCACCCCCAGCCCAACACTTGAGAAACGAGGAGCATGTATGACCGAAACACTTGACCTGATCGTCATCGGCGCCGGCATGGCCGGGATCAACGCCGCGAAGAAATGCAGCAAGGCCGGCTGGTCGGTCGCCATTGTCGACGAGCTTCCCTACGGCGGCACCTGCGCGCTCAGGGGCTGCGACCCGAAAAAGATGCTCCGCGCCGGGGCCGAGGCGGTCGAGGCCGCGCAGCGGCTGACCGGCAAAGGTATCACGGGCGAGACCCGTATCGACTGGCCGGCGCTGATGAAGCACAAGGAGAGCTTCACTGACCCGGTGCCCGAGAACATGGAAAGCGGGCTGAAGGAGGCCGGGGTGCAAACGCTGCATGGCCGCGCCCGCTTCATTGCCGAAGACCGGATCGAGATCGAAGGTCATGGCGAGATCGGCTTCCGCCACGCGCTGATCGCTACAGGAGCAAAGCCGCGGCCGCTGGACTTTCCCGGCGCCGAAAAGCTGATCGACAGCACCGACTTCCTGAACCTCGCCGAGCTGCCGCGCCGGATCGTCTTCGTCGGCGGCGGCTACATCTCCTTCGAGTTCGCCCATATCGCGGCGCGGGCGGGGGCGGAGGTGACGATCCTCGACCGTGGTGCGCGGCAATTGAAGATGTTCGATCCCGATCTTGTCGACATGCTGATCGAGCGCAGCCGCGCGGCCGGGATCGAGATCATCCCCGAGGCCGCGATCGAGCGGATCGAGGAGGCGGAGGGAGCTCACCGGGTGGTCTACCGGAAGAGGGACGAGAACCATGCCATCGAGGCCGACCTCTTCGTCCACGGCGCCGGAAGGGTGCCCGCCATCGACCACCTCGACCTCGCCGCCGCGGCCATCGAGCCCGAGCAGGACGGCGTGAAGGTCACGCGCTGGCTGCAATCCCCGTCGAACCCGCGCATCTTCGCGGCCGGCGACGCCGCCGCCTCCCCCGGCAAGCCGCTGACCCCCGTGGCGGTCTTCGAGGGTAAGATCGCCGCATCCAACATGCAGAAGGACAAGCGCACCGAGCCCGACTACACCGGCGTGCCGAGCGTCGTGTTTACCATCCCCGAGTTGGCCCGGGTTGGTCTCCTCGAGGAGGAGGCGCGAGAAAGGGGCGAAGTCGATGTCAGCTTTACCGACACCTCGGGCTGGTTCTCACAGAAGCGGCTTGGCGAAAGCCATGCGGGCGCGAAGGTCATTACCGGCAAGGATGGCAAGGTGCTCGGCGCGCACATGTTCGGCCCAGACTACGCCGAGCTGATCAATGTCTTCTCATTGGCGATCAAGTTGGGGCTGACGGCGGCACAGGTGAAGTCGATGCCCGCGGCCTATCCGACGGGAGCCTCCGATATCGGCTCGATGTTCTGAAACGAGCAGCAGCCTTTCGCTGCGCGATCTTACAACGGCAGCTAAGGGCCGTCCTCGATGGGGCGCGCGTTGCTGCACTTGGGAACTGCATATCCGGTGTCGCGGTCAGTATGGGCTCGAAGCGGTCATGCGGCAGCGCGGCAGGCTCCAGCTGCGGAATCGTCGGGCGGCACAGCAGGTTTGCTATGCTCGGCCGTCGGCATGGTGCCGAAGATGTGGCGGGCGTGGTGGATCGGAGGAACCACCATGCAGACTGCAAACCTGCCAGCCATCCGCGCTTGCCGCCCCGCTTGGAACAAGGGCCGCATCGTCGGCCAGAAGCGTCCGCTCGAACCGCAGCATGTATGGGCGATCCGGGTGCGCCTCGAGATCGCACAGCAGACTCGCGAGCTGGCGCTCTTCAATCTCGCCATCGACAGCAAGTTGCGCGGATGCGACCTGGTGAAGCTGAAGGTCGCCGACGTCTATGCGGCCGGACAAGTGAAGCGCCGCGCCTCGATCGTCCAGAGCAAAACCCGGAGGCCGGTCAGCTTCGAAATCACCGAGGGGACGAGAAAAGCCGTCGCGGCTTGGCTCGAGGCTCCGCTGATGATCGGGTCTGAGCACCTCTGGCCTGGGCGCTTTCACGAACGCCGACATATCTCGACACGGCAATATGCCCGCCTCGTGCGGGACTGGGTGACTTCGATCGGTCTCGAGCCAAGCGCCTATGGCACTCACTCCATGAGGCGAACCAAGGTGGCGCAGATATATCGCAAGACTGGAAACCTCCGCGCCGTGCAACTCCTGCTCGGCCATATGAAGATGGATAGCACGGTGCGCTACCTCGGTGTCGAGCTCGAAGATGCGCTCGCCATCGCTGAAGCGGTGGAGCTCTGAGAAGCCGGGCCGGTCGGTAACGGCCGGCCCAATGCGGACCTTCGCACCAGGCGCGGCGAAAGTCTTCTTCGAGCCCAGACTCACCGATGCTGCGGGGCGCGCGAATGTCGGCTTTCGTCCGGCGCGTCGCACCATGATGGAGTTAGTCAGCTTCCACCAAGTCACTCCGGGCATCGCGGATGATCATCCACGACGAATGCAGGAAAAGCCCCGCGATCGCGAACGCGACGATCAGGTCGGGCCATGCACTGCCAAGCCACGCGACCAGCCCGGCGGCGATGACCACGGCGAGGTTGCCGATGGCGTCGTTGCGAGAGAACAGCCAGACGGCTCGCATATTGGCATCACCCTTGCGGTGCTTTAGCAGCGGCAGCACCGCGAGGATGTTTACGATCAGCGCACCTACCGCGAAGGCTCCCATCAACCCGGCTTCTGGCGTGGTCTGGTTGAGGACACGCCAGAGCGTGCTGCCGACAACGCCAAGGCCCAGAAGGCCCAGAAACACGCCTTGGATCATCGCCGACCGCGCCCGCCATGTCAGGCTCCAGCCGATGGCGAGCAGGCCCAGAAACGTGATCGCACCATCGCCCAGAAAATCGAGCGCGTCTGCCTTCAGCGCCTGCGAACCGGACAAGAACCCGCCGAACATTTCGACCACGCCGTATCCGAGATTGAGCGCGACCACGATCCAGAGCGCGCGGCGATAGCTCGGGTCCTTGTAGGCCGGATCGGACGATGTATCGCCGTCCTCGATCTTCTCGAAACCGTAGCCGGTCGCGTCGAGCGCGGGCCGCACTTTCGGCAGATCGCCGTCCGCGATCCGCAATGTCATGATGTGGGTGGCGGCGGACACTTTCACGTCGCCTTCGGCCACGCCCGCAGACCGGGCCGCGCGCTCGATCTCGGCGGCATCTTTCGCGCAGTCCATGCCTTGCACCCGCATTCGGATCGGGGAGGAGGCTGTCGCCAACTTGCTGTTATCGGGCTGGCTCATGTGCGATCCTTTTTGTGGTGGCGGGCGAAAAGGTACGCTGCTAACGTATCAGTGGATAATGATATGACAGCGCAAAACATTCAAGACGATCTTTCGGCACCCGATACACTGGAACTGCGGGCAAAGCTCTTCCGGGGCCTAAGCGATCCCAGCCGTCTGACGATCCTCGATGCGCTGGTGTCGGACGAACGCAACGTGCAGGAAATCGTCGGGCATACGGGTTTGGGTCAGCCCAACGTCTCGAACCATCTGCGCTGTCTGCTGGAATGCGGGCTGGTCAGTCGCCGCAGCAAAGGCCGCTTCGTTCGGTATCGTCTGGCGGACAGGCGGGTCGCCGATCTCATCCGTGATGCAGATCAGCTACTTGCCTCGACAGCCAACGGAGTTGATGCCTGCCAAAGCTATACGGACTAACCGGCGCGACCTGCTGCAATGTCCTATCGGTGCGCCAAACCTGAAGCAGCCATCTGCGCATCCGCAGCGAATGCACCCTTTGTCCGGATGTTGTTGAAAAACTCGCCTCAGTTTTCCCGTGGACTGGATAGCCATTGCGGTCCTGCCAACTTCTCAGGCCACTGAAGGCCTCAGCTTGGCGAGTTTGCGGAGGTTCTGGACGGTTGCGGCTATGTGGAACTCGTCTTTGGCGCCATTTGGTCCCCTGAGGCGAAGGCGGTCGAGGCCAAGAATGCGCTTCAGGTGAGCGAAGAGCATCTCGACTTTCTTCCGGGCGTATCCCGAAGTGACATAGGCATCGGTCTTGGCGATCTCTCGGGCTTTCTGGCGCGCGTGCTCGTACCGCGATCGGGAGATCTTTCGCGTGGCCT
>NZ_FOMS01000004.1:15024-320497 GCF_900112685.1 Roseivivax sediminis | reverse complement strand
CGTCGGGGTGCCGTCCTCGGCGATGTCCATCACCGACACCGTGCCGCCGATCTCGGACGAGACGTAAAGCCGGGTGCCGTCCGCGGTGTACTGCGCGTAGCGCGGGCGCTGGTCGACGAGGATGTTGTGGTCGATCTCGTAGGTCTCGGTGTTGATGAAATGCGCCATGTTCGTGGTCTCGGAGGTGTTGACCACGTATTTCCGGTCGGCGCTGATCCCCATGCCCTCGGGCTCCACGCCCACCGGCACCTCGGCCAGAACCTGCCGCGTCTCGGTGTCGGTCACGGTGACGAGGTTGTCGTCCTCGTTCGCGATGTAGAGCGGGTTGCCAGAGGGGTGGATCACGAAAAGCTCCGGGTCCGGGCCCGAGGGCAGTGTGTAAAGTTCCTCGTAGGTCTCTGTATCGAAGACGCGCACGGTGTCGTCGTCCGAGGCGCAGACATAGAGTTTCGTGCCGTCGGGCGAGATGGTGATCCCGCGCGGGCGGTTGCCGGCGGGAAATTCCTCGATCACCTCCCAGGTGTCGCTGTCGATAACGGTCACGGTGTTGCCGCGCTCGTTCGACACGAAGACCTTGTTGGCAAGGGCGGGGCTCGCGGCAAGGGATGCGAGTAAGGCCAGTCTCAGCATGCGGAACCTCTCTTTCCGGGGTGGGCTGCCGGACCGCTCATCGAGGGCCGAAGGCGGCGATGCGACCGGGGAGAAGAGACGCGCGTCGTGCCGGGACGGAGTTTTGCCGCACATGTGGAGAGACGATGAAACATGGCGGGCAGGGCGCAATGCGCGCCCGACGCGGTCCGAACAGGGAGTTTGGGATCGAGTGCGTCGATGTCCTGGAATGTCACGAGTCTCTTCTCCTCACCCAATGGCTAGCACCCTGCGGGATCGCCGCGCGTCCCAAATGTCTGCGGGATAACGTCCCGGAAGACTTGCCGAATGTTCCCGGTCCGGCGCGGGACAGTCGACGGCGCGAAAGCGAGCGGATAAGCTCGGCAGCGATCCGAGGGAGGACGACATGTTCCGGCGCATGAAGCTCGGCCGCCAGATCCTGCTCTGCGTCGTCGTGGTGCAATGCGCCGGCCTTGCGCTGGGGGCCACGACGCTGGTGCGCAACGCGCGCGAGGCGGTCGAGGTGGAGATCGCCGCGAGCGAGCAGAGCGCGCGCGCCATGGTGCTCGCCGCGGTCGGGGCGACGCTGCGCGACGGGGCGTCGCGGGACGTGATGACCCGACTGTCCGAGATCATCGTGGAGCCGCGGCACGTCGATATCGTGCTTCTCGATGCGCAGAGCGGGCCGGTGAACGTCCGTCCCGCAGTGGCCGAGGAGGACGAGATGGGGGCGGTGCCGGACTGGTTCACCCGGCTGGTGGAGCCGCGCCCGCGCGAGACCCGAATCCCCGTGCGCGCAAACGGAACGGTGCACGGCTTCGTCACCATGACGACGGCCCCTGCCGACGAGATCGCGGAGGTCTGGAAGGACGCGACGAAACTGATCTGGATCGTAATGGCGACGGTGCTTCTGCAGGTGCTTCTGCTCGGGTTCCTGGTGCGGCGCGCGCTCGGGCCGCTCGATGCGCTGCGGGCGGCGATGCGGCGGCTGCGCGACGGCGACCTGGCCGCGCGCGTGGCGCGCCCCGCAAGCCGCGATCTCGCGCCGATCTTCGAGGGGTTCAACGCGCTGACCGAGGGCCTCGCGCGGGCCGATACGGAGCGCGCCCGCCTCGCGCGGCGCGTGGTCGAGCTTGGCGACGACGAGCGCCGCGCCATCGCGATGGAGCTGCACGACGAGTTCGGCCCCTGCCTCTTCGGGCTGAAGGTGAAGGCGTCGGCGCTCTTGCGCGGCGCGCGCGCCTCGGGCGATGCGAAACGGGCGGCCGATGCCGAGGCGATCCTCGAGATCGTCGAGCAGATCCAGGCGTCGAACGCGCGCCTTCTGACGACGCTGCGGCCGATGGCCATCGGACAGCTGCCGCTTCTGGAGGCGGTGGCGGACCTCTTCGACGCCTTCAGGCGGACGCATCCCGATATCGACTGGGACGTGCACCTGCCCGCCGATCTGCCCCGGACGCACGAAAGCGTCGACCTGACCGTCTACCGGTTCTTCCAGGAGGCGACGACCAACGCGCTGCGCCATGGCACGCCGGACCGGATCCGCGCGGAGCTGGCCGCCGACGCTTCCGACCTTCTGCTTGTCGTGGAGGACGACGGCTCCGGCATTGCTGCGGATGCCGACGAGGGACGGGGACTGACGGGGATGCGCGACCGCATCGGATCCCTCGGCGGGCAGCTCGCGATCGGGCGCGGCGCCGGGGGCGGCGCCCGGCTCGACGCGCGGATGCCGCAAGAGGTGCCGGCGGCGCGCGGCCTCGCCCTGGCGGTGGCATCTTGAAAACCGGCCTGATCGTCGACGACCACCCGGTCACGCATCTGGGCTGCGGCCAGCTGTTGGAAGAGCTGGGCTACGACCGGATCCTGAACGCCCACACGGAAGCCGAGGCGCTGACCTTCGCCTCCGCCGAAGTGCCCGGCCTCGTGGTTCTCGATCTCGGATTGCCGGGGGTCGGCGGGCTGAAGCTGATCGAACCACTGCTGCGGCGGGCGCCCGAGGCCCGCATCCTGATCTTCTCGATGAACGAGCAGACCGCCTTCGTGGCCAAGGCGCTGGCGGCGGGCGCCCATGGATACCTGTCCAAGAACTCCCGGCCCGACGATTTCCTCGACGCGGTCCGTGCACTGGAAGCCGGGCGGCCCTACCTGTCTCACGACATGGCGGTGTCGGTTGCGATGACCCGCTCGGGCGCGCCGGGCGATCCGTTGCAGGCCCTGACGGACCGCGAGCATCAAGTGTTGCGGCTGATCAGCCAGGGCCATTCGCTGCAGGCGATCTCGGACGCGCTGCACATCAGCTACAAGACCGCGGCGAACACGTCTTCGGCGGTCAAGCGCAAGCTCGGTGCGAAGAGCACGAGCGAGATGATCCGCTACGCCGTGGACGCGGGGCTGGACCGGTAGGCCGGTGACCGTCCCGCGCCTCGCCGGGCTAGGCGCGGGACGGCAAGGTATCAATCGTCGGTTTTCAGCGCCTCGATGATGGCGGCGCGGGTCTCTGCCTCCGCAATGCCGGAATACGGCTTCATCTTGTGGCCGTTCAGGACGTTGTCGGGGTTCTCGATCCAGGCGTCGAGCCGCTCTTCGTCCCAGGCGAAGTCCGCCGAGGCGAGCGCGTTGCTGTACTGGTATCCCTCGGCGGCGGCGGCATCGCGACCGACGATCTGGTAGAGGTTGGGGCCGAGGCGGTTGTCGCCTTCGTCGCGCGAATGGCAGGTGCGGCAATTGTTGTTGTAGGCAAGGCCCGGGTCGACGTCCTGGGCCAGTGCGGGCAGGACGGGCAGCGCGGCGATGGCGGCGGCTGTCGCGAGAGTTCTGTGCATCTGTCTCCTCCCTTTGCAGACAGCAAGGGAACGCGCGCGCGGGGTGTGCCCGTTCCGTGCCCTAGACCAATGTCTGTGTCCGCCGAGCGCGGACCGGCAGTGCTGGACAAGGGCGCATCCCGCGGGCAGAAACGGCGGCGCCCATCCGGGGCGGGACAGGAGCGCGCATGGACATCGAGCATCTGGCGAGAGGGGTTCTGGCCGGGGAGCGGCGCGCGCTGGCCCGCGCGATCACGCTGATCGAGAGCGGGCGGGAGGATCACCGGCACAGCGCGACCGACCTCATGGAGCGGCTGAACGCCGTCGGGCACGGGCGCGAGGCGCTGCGGATCGGCCTGTCGGGCACGCCGGGCGTGGGCAAGTCGACCTTCATCGAGGCTTTCGGCATGATGCTGACGGCCGCGGGCCGCAAGGTCGGGGTGCTGGCGGTGGACCCGTCCTCGGCGCGCTCGGGCGGGTCGATCCTGGGCGACAAGACGCGGATGGAGCGGCTGTCGCGCGAGAAGGGCGCCTTCATCCGGCCTTCGCCCTCGCAATCGCATCTGGGCGGCGTGGCGCGCCGCACCCGCGAGGCGATCGCGCTGCTGGAAGCCGCCGGCTTCGACGCGGTGCTGGTGGAGACGGTGGGCGTCGGCCAGTCGGAAACCGTGGTGGCCGAGATGACCGACCTTTTCGCGCTGCTCCTGGCGCCGGGCGGCGGCGACGAGTTGCAGGGGGTCAAGCGCGGCATCATGGAGATGGCCGACATCCTGCTGGTCAACAAGGCGGACGGGGAGCTGAAGGCGGCCGCGACGCGCACCTGTTCGGACTATGCGGGGGCGCTGCGGCTCTTGCGCAAGCGGCCGCAGGACCCCGAGGGGTTTCCCAAGGCGATGACCGTTTCGGCGGCGGAGGAAGCGGGGCTTGCGCAGGTCTGGGAGGAGATGACCGCGCTCGCCGAGTGGCGGCGGAGCGAGGGGCACTGGGCGGCCCGGCGCGCGGGCCAGGCGCGCTACTGGTTCGAGGCGGAGGTGCGCGAGGGGCTGCTCGCGAGGCTCCGCCGCGAGCCGGTGAAGGGCGCCATGGCGCGGCTCGCCGCCGAGGTCGAGGCCGGCGAGGTGACGGCGGCGGTGGCGGCCGAGACGCTACTGCGGGAGTATCTGGGGGCGTGAGCGCGGTGGGTGGGCAGATTGCCCACCCTACGAGCGGAGGGCCTGGACCGGAGGTCAGCCGCCCCGGTGAGCGACTCGTCCGTGACTGCGGCGATCCGTCTTCAGGAACCGGTGACAGCGGCACTATTCCCGGTTATGGAAGCGCCCACCAAGGGGAGCCTCGACAAGGGGCTGAGAAACCGCTCGCGCATGCAGCGCGGTGACCCTTCGAACCTGATCCGGATCATGCCGGCGAAGGGATTGGAGTTATGCGCCTGCCTTTGCCGGCCTCTTTGCGAGGCCGCCCGATGACAAGACTGAACGGTCTCGCTGCCAGCCAAGAAAGGGCAGTACCATGACCGAGCGATTCACCGACACACTCATACAGGCCAGCGAGCCGACCTGGACGCAGGCCGTGGAGCACCGGTTCGTGACCGAACTCCACGCCGGGACCGTCAGCGACGCGGTGATGGCCTACTACCTCGTTCAGGATCACCGCTTCCTCGACAGTTTCCTGACGCTCCTTGGCGCGGCGATCGCGTCGGCCGATACGTTCGACGCACGGCTCCGCTTCGGGCGCTTCGCCGGGACGATATCGGGCGAGGAAAACACCTATTTCCTGCGCGCCTTCGAGAGCCTGGGGGTGACGGAGGAGGATCGGGCCGCGATCCCGAATGCCGAGCCCACGACAGGATTCCAGTCGATCATGAAGGAGGCCGCCGCGACCCGGTCCTACGCGGCGGTGCTGGCTGTGCTGAACGTCGCCGAGGGGCTGTATTGCGACTGGGCTACGCGGGCGCCGGAGGCCCTGCCGCCGAATTTCGTGCATGCCGAGTGGATCGTTCTTCACAACAACCCCGAGTTTCGGGAGTTCGTTGCGTTCCTGGCTTCGGAGCTGGACCGGGTGGGGCCGACGGCGCCGGACATCTGCCACGACTTCTTCCTGAGGGCCGTGGCGCTGGAACTCGACTTCTTCGACGCCGCCTATGAAGGAGGTCGAGGGTAAGACGCACCCTGTCGCACCGAAGCGCTCGGGATCGCATCCCGAGCGCCTCTCAGGTGTCCGCCTCGCGCTCGGCCTCCGCCTGTTCGGCGGCCCAGGCGCCGGCGGCCTCCACCGCGACGGGGGAGGCGGTCGGCACGACGCCGAGATAGCTCTCGGTCTCCCCGCTCGGGACGGAGGCGCGGCGGGTCATGCGGTAGAGCGCGTAGAGCGCGATTCCCGCGAAGGTGCCGCCCAGGGTCAGCCAGAACGCGAACGGGTCGAGCCGCTGCATCGCCGCGCCGGCGACGATCGGCCCGAGGATCGCGCCGACCCCGAAGGTCAGGACGAGGCCGCCCGAAGCTGCCGGCATGTCCTCGGCCGGCAGCGCGTCGTTGGTATAGGCCAGAAACAGCGCGTAGAGCGGCGTGGTCACGCCTCCGGCGAGGAAGGCGGCGGCCATCAGCGCCCAGAGCGTGTCTTCCGCCCGCCAGGCCAGTCCGCAGCACACCGCCCCGAGAAGCGCGGCGCCGAAGATCAGCCGGCGCCGGTCCATGCGGTCCGACAGCCAGCCGATGGGATATTGCAGCACCAGCGCGCCAGCAAAGAGCATTGCCACGAAGAGCGAGATCTGCGCTGCGCTCATGCCGATCTGGGTGCCGAAGACCGCGCCCATGCCCGATTGCGTGGCATAGACCCCGCCGAGCAGGAAGATCCCCACGGTGCCGAGCGGCGAGCTGCGGAACAGCGACAGAAGCGGCATCGGCCGCGCCACCTCGGCCGCCGGGACGGGCGAGACCGACAGCAGGATCGGCGCGAAGGAGACCGACACCAGGATCGACGCGCCGATGAACAGCACCGATGTGCCCGCGTCCCCGAGCGTCAGGATCCCCTGCGCGCCGATGATGCCGAGCGTCTGGGCGATCATGTAGGCGGCGAGCACCTTGCCGCGCGTTTCGTTGGTGGAGGCGTCGTTGAGCCAGCTTTCGGCGGTCACGTAGATCCCCGACATGCAGAAGCCGATCAGCAGGCGCAGGATCGTCCAGGCCCAGGGTTCGGTGACCAGCGGGAAGGCGATGAGGCCCGCGGACATGAAGCTGCCGAGCGCGGCGAAGACCCGCACGTGCCCGACGCGCCGGATCATCACCGGGCTGACCCGCGCACCCGCCAGGAAGCCCGCGAAATAGCCCGAGGTGACGATGGCCAGCTCGGTGGCCGAGAACCCCTCGATCCCGCCGCGGAGGCCGATGAGCGTGAAGTGCATGCCGTTGCCCAGCATGATCAGGACGATACCGAGAAGGAGCGGCCACACGCCGGAGAGGATCTGGTTCACGCGGTCTCCTTGCAGACGGGGGTTTCGTCTGCCAGAGCGCACGGCGCGGTGCGCCGAGTCAATGCGGCGCTATGGAGCGGGGCGCCGTTCGGGCGCCTGGCGGGTGGCTCCGCCCTTGACGCGGGCGCGCAATGTGCCTACACGCCAGCGGACCAGATTCCCGGGCGCTGCCAGTCGCGGCGCCCTTTGATATTGGCGGGGGCGCGATCCCTCGCAAAGAGACGAGGAAAACCCCATGTCGCGTGTCTGCGAACTGACCGGAAAAGGGCCGATGGTTGGCAACAACGTCAGCCACGCCAACAACAAGACGAAGCGCCGCTTCCTGCCGAACCTCAACGACGTGACGCTGCAATCAGAGGCGCTCGGCCGCGGCGTGAAGCTGCGCATTTCGGCGTCGGCGCTGCGCTCGGTGGATCATCGCGGCGGGCTCGACAAGTTCCTCGCCAAGGCGAAGGACGCTGACCTGTCGCCGAAGGCGCTGAAGATCAAGCAGGACATCGCGAAGGCGCAGACCGCGCCGGTCGCCGAAGCCTGATCGCGCATCGCGTGGAAACGATGAACCCCGCTGCCGTCCGTGGCAGCGGGGTTTTCTTATGTGGACAATCCTCAAGGGAGACGGTCAACGAAGCGGGCTCAATTCGCCCCCAAGAGGCAGAATTGAGCCCGCCAGCGGCCGTTTTGGCAACGATCTCCCGGACCGTTGACTGATCCTCCGCGCTCCCGATGCGGCGCGGCTTCCTCAATCTGGTCGCGATCATGGAATGGGCGACGCGCCGGGTGCTGGCATGGCGGCTGTCGAACACGATGGACGTGGAGTTTTGCATCGAGGCACTGGAAGATGCTCTCCGGCTCCACGGGCGACCGGAGATATTCAACACGGACCAGGGCAGCCAATTCACCAGCCCGCGGTTCACGCAGATCCTGCTTGGCGCGGCGGTGACGGTCTCGATGGACGGACGCGGGCGCTGGACGGACAACGTCATGCCCGAGCGGCTATGGCGTTCCCTGAAACACGGATGCGTCTATCTGCACGCCTTCGAAACAGGGTCCGCAGCGCGGTCAGGCATCGGCAGGTGGATCGACTTCTACAACACCGAGCGCCCACATTGCGCGCTCGGCGGACGAACCCTGAGGCCCATCAGGGCCCCGGTCTGAAGACGGCGGCATGATCAACAGGCAAGCTTGGCAGCGCCGTCAATCCGCCCGGGAAATGGGGACCGCCTCAGGCCGAGATGGAGCGCATCGAGCCCCACCCCGGTACACTCTAGCGAGACCAATCCAACCTAGCTTTCACCGGCTTCGATAGAGCTCTTGAGGACGTCGACCATCTCATCGCCGATTTCATCGCGCACCTTTTGCTCGATGGGAGCAGTCGCGTCGCGGAACTGGTGGAGTTCTTCATCCGTCAGGTCGATGATCTCCATGTCCTCCTCGATCGCCGCGCGTTGCTCGCCCAGCATCTCGTCCTGAAGCTGCCACTGGAAATCCTCGGCATCCTCGAGCGCCTGGTCGACGACCTCTCGCAGGTCTTCCGGCAGGCTGTCGTACCACTCCTTATTGATGAGGTTTACGTTGGCGAGCAGGATGTGGTTCGTCGTGGTCAGGTAGTCCTGCACTTCGTAGAAGCGCTGCGACAGGATATGGCCGAACGGGTTCTCCTGTCCGTCGACGACGTTCTGCTGGAGCGCGCCGTAGAGTTCGGGAAAGGCGATGGGCGTGGGCGCCGCGCCGATGGCTTCCCAGGTCGCGACGGAATACGGGTTTTCCGGCACGCGGATGCGCAGGTTGTTCTCGCTGATGTCGGCGGGCGTATGGACCGCGGTGCCCGACGTTGTCAGCTGGCGGAACCCGCCATTGTAGAACTTGCCGAAGACCATGCCCTGCTCGGCCAGCTTTTCCTCGAGAGCCGCGGTGAAATCGCTGTCGTTGAGGATCGCCTTGAGCTTCGTGGTATCGGTCGGGAAAGCGTAGGGGATCTCGAACGCGGCGAATTCCGGCACAAACTGCACCGCGCCCGAGGTCGAGGTGGGCACGAACTGGATATCGCCCAGAAGCATCGACTCCATCAGCTCGCGGTCGCCGCCGAGCGCGCCGCCGGGCTGGTGCTGCACGTCGATGCGGCCGTCCGAATTGGTTTCGATCTCCTCGGCGATCCTCTCGAACGCCTGATAGAGCGGATGCGTGGTGTCGCTGAGTGTATGGGCCAGGATCATCGTGTAGTCCTGAGCGGCCGCGGGCAGGCCGGTTGCCAGCGCGATGACGGCGGATGCCGTGAAGGTCTTTAGTTTCAACGTCTCTCTCCCTTTTGGTGGATAAATGCCGCCGGATCATCCGGCGAGCGTCGGAAGCCAGAGCGTGAGCCCGGGCACGTAGGTGACGACAAGCAGGCCCACGATCAGCAGCGCGACGGGCACGACGAGGCCGCGACAGATCTGTAGCACCGAAAGTTTGGTGATCCCGCTCGCCACGTAAATGTTCACGCCTACAGGCGGTGTGGCGAAGCCGATGGCGAGGTTGACCACCATTATCAGCCCGAAATGCACCGGATCGACGCCGTAGGGCGCGAGGACCGGCAGGAGTATCGGCGTAAGGACGATGATTGCCGAGAGCGTCTCCATCACCATCCCCACCCCCAGCAGGATCAGGTTGATCATCAGAAGAAGGATGATCGGATCGTCGATCGCCCCTCCGACGAACTCGCCGAGCGCGCTTGGCACCTGCAACAGGGTCAGAACGCGGCCGAGCGCCGCGCCCGTGCCGGCGATGATCAGGATCGGCGCAATCGTCAGTGCGGTGTTGACCAGGACCGCGCCCATGCCGCGCGGCGTGAGTTCGCGGAAGATCGCCATCGCGACGAAGGTGCCGTAGACGCAGGCGATGGCGGCGGCCTCGGTCGGGGTGAAGGCACCGGCATAGATGCCGCCGAGGACGAAGATCGGCGCGGCGAGCGCCCAGAAGCTCGTCTTCAGCGCCGACCACGCGCTCACCTTGCCGGCATCCGAGGTGATGCGATCCGCGTTCCGGCGCCCGTAGAGGTGAGCGTAGACCATGAGCAGGCCGCCGATGAGGATGGCGGGAATGATGCCGCCGATGAAGAGGGCCGACACGCTGACCTGCGCGGCCATGCCGTAGATGATCATCGGGATCGAGGGCGGAACGATGACGCCAAGCGTGCCTGCGGCGGTGACGAGCGCCGTGGCGAAGCGCAGATCGTATCCCCGCGCTGTGAGCAGCGGCACCGCCATCGAGCCGATCGCGGCGACGGTGGCGGGCGAGCTGCCGGAGATCGCTCCGAAGAGCATGCAAGCGGCCACGGTCGACATCGCCAGCCCGCCGCGGAACCGTCCGAAGATGGCATCGGCGAACGAGAACAGGCGCTTGGCCAGCCCGCCTTGCGTCATGATTTCGCCTGCGAGGATGAAGAGCGGCACCGCGAGGAGCGGAAAGCTGTCGAGGGCCGTGACGACCGAGCGTACCACCTGACCTGCGTTGGTCGGTGCGCCGATCCAGCCGGGCAGGAAGGCCGCGAAGCCGAGCGCGAAGGCGACCGGGATGCTGAGCAGCAGCGCGAGGAGGAAGAAGGCGAGCGAGTAGACGGCGACCATGGCTCAGACCTCCTCGTGGATGACGGACGGCTCGCCTTCGTCGAGGCCCGGGACGGGGTCGCCGCGGACGATGCCGAAGAGCGCCTGGATCGCCCTCAGAAGGGCAAGGCTCATGCCGACGGGCACCGCGGCGTAGACGATCCACATCTGGATGCCGAGACCCGGAGAGGTCTGCCCGATCCGCGCGATCCTCTGCGTGAGGGGGACCGAGTACCAGACCATCAGCGCGAAGAAGATGGCGGAGCCGACAAGGGCCAGGACGCCGAAGGCCCGCATCCAGCGCGCGCCGGCAAGCACCGGAAGCAGGTCGACGGAGATGTTGCGCCCCTCTCGGACGGCGAGGCTGACGCCGACAAAGGTACACCAGACGAGCAGGTAACGGGCAAGCTCCTCCGACCAGACGAGCGGAGAGCCGACGAGGTAGCGGAAAACGACCTGGGCGGCGAGGATCGCGACAAGCCCGAGCAAGATGCCCGCAAGCAGATACCGTTCGAAATTCGCCTCAATGGCTCTGAAAACGCTCATGCGTCGATCACCTTGCCGGGGTTCAGGATCATGTTCGGGTCGAGCGCCCGCTTGATCCGGCGCATGACCTCGAGCTCCTCGGGGCTGCGCGAATGTTCGAGGTAGGGCTTCTTTGTCGTGCCGATCCCGTGCTCGGCCGATACCGAGCCGCCGAAGTCGCGCACGGTCGCGTAGACCGCCTCGTCGAGCGCCTGGCCGGGTTGCGAAGAGGCACCGGGCTGCCAGCCCAGCAGGTGCAGGTTTCCGTCGCCGATATGGCCGTAGAAGACCGAGCGGCCGCCGGGCACCGCCTCGGCGATGGCCGTGCGGCAGGCACGGGCGAAGTCGTCCATAGCGCCCGTGGGCAGCCCGACATCGTAGGCATGGTGCGGCCCGAGCGTCGTCTTGAATTCCGCGCAGGCATCGCGAACGCCCCAGAAGGCCTGCACATCCCCAATGCTCTGCGACAGGGCCGCGTCCTCGATCACGCCCTGCTCGAACATCTCTTCGAGAAACGCCTCGAAGCGCGGCCCGTCCACCGTCTCGTCGGTGCCCTGAGCCTCGACCAGGACGGTGTTCGCATGGGGGCCGGAAAGCGGATCGCGGACGCCCGGAACGGCGCAGGCGACCTCCCAGTAATCGGGCCACATCGCCTCGAACGCCGACAAAGTCGGGCCAAGCTTTCGGCGCGCGCCCGTCAGCAGGCGTAGGGCCGAGTCATAGTCGGCCAGACCGCAGATCGCCGCGTGGGTGCAGCCGGGCCTGGGGTGCAGCCGCAGCACGAGCCGCGTGATGATCCCCAGCGTGCCTTCCGAGCCCACGAAAAGCTGGCGGACATCGTAGCCGGTGTTGTTCTTGATCAGCTTCGAGAGCGCATCGACAACGGTGCCGTCGGGCAGAACGGCCTCGACCCCGAGTATGAGGTCTCGCGCCATGCCGTACCGGATCACGCGGTTGCCGCCGGCATTGGTCGAGGCGTTGCCGCCGATGGCGCAAGAGCCGCGCGCGCCGAGGTCGAGTGCGAAGTAGAAGCCTGCCGCCTCGGCCGCGCGCTGCACCGTCTCAAGCGGCGTGCCCGCAAGAACCGTCATGGTCGAGGATGCCTCGTCGAGATCTTCGATCCCGGACATCTTCTCGAGCGACAGGGCGATGGCTCCTGCGATGGGACGTGCGCCGCCGCACAGGCCCGTCAGCCCGCCCTGCGGCACGACCGGGATCCCGGCGGCATTCGCGGCAGCAAGGACGGCCGCGACCTGCGCCGTGTCGCGCGGGCAGAAGAGCGCGCCGGGGCACTCGGGCCCGAGGGTCGACCAGTCGGTGAGATTGCGCGGAGGAACCGGATCGACGAGCGCGCTTCGTGCTGCCTCGGGCAGATCCCGAAGCATGTCGGCAATGCGTGACCTGATCGCTGTTCCGTCCATCGCCAAGCCCTCCCTGCTCCTCGATACGAGACGCAACTTATCACTTGAACAATCGGTGTCAACACGGCAACATGTTAGTAATTGCAGATCTGGAGTCCGCCATGAATACTACCACCATCGCCGCCAAGCCGACCGGTGCCGCACCTCGGGCACATCTCTTCGGAGTCTCCGCTGCGATGGTGACGCCCTTCACCGAGACCGGCGCGGTCGACTGCGAGCGCGCCGCCGGTCACGCGGTGCGTGTGATAGAGGAGGGGGCAGACGGTATCACGCTCTTCGGAACCACCGGGGAGGGCTCGTCGCTCGGCCTGCGGGACCGCGAAGAGCTTCTGTCTGCCGTTCTCGATGCAGGCATTGCGCCGAGTCGGATTACGGCGGGAATCGCGGCCAGCGACCTCGAGATGGCGGAGACCCAGGCGCGGATGGTTTTCCAGCGCGGCGTGCGGCGCCTGCTTCTCGCGCCGCCGTTCTACTTCAAGGGCATTACGGCCGAGGCGCTGCACGACTGGGTCGCCGATTTCGTGGCCCGCGTCTCGGACGCGCAGCCGCAGATCATCCTCTACCACATTCCGCAGGTGACTGCGGTCGGGTTCGCCCCGGAGACCGTGCGGCGGATCAAGCAGACCTGTGGAGACGCGATTTTCGGCGTGAAGGACAGCGGCGGCGACTGGTCCCTGACGTCCAAGCTGCTCCCTATGGAGGATCTGGCGATCCTGATCGGAGACGAGCGATCGCTGGCCCGTGCCGCGCCTCTCGGGGGTGCGGGCGCAATCAGCGGCATGGCGAACCTGGTTCCCCGCCGCGTGGGTGCCATGGTACGGCAGGGCCAGGCCGATCCGGCGCTCGACGCCTTCGTCGAAGAGGTGGTGACCGTGCCGGTCACGCCGATGGTCAAGGCGCTGGTCGGTGCGATGCGCAGTGATCCGGCCTGGACCCGGACCCGTTTGCCGCTCAGTCAGGCTGATGTCGCAGCGGTGAACCGCCTTGCCGATGTGCTAGCTGTGTTAAGGCAGCAGGAAATCGAGATCACCGGGGGGGCACGATGACGCTTCGAGCACAAGCCTACGACAAGTTCACCGAACGCCTGCTGTCCCGGGATATCGTTCCGGGACAGTTCGTCTCGCAGCGGGAGCTCGTGGAGCTGACGGGAATGTCGCTCGGCGCCGTCCGCGAAATGATTCCTCGGCTCGAAGCGGATGGCCTCATCCGTACGGTCTCGCATCGGGGCCTGCAGATACTGAGCGTCGACATTGGGCTCATCCGCAATGCCTTCCAGCTTCGCGTCATCCTCGAAAAAGAGGCCGTGCGCGGCTTCGTCGAGGTGGCGACCGACGAGGAGATCGCGGAGTTGCGCGAACGGCATCTGGAGGCCCGGGACGCCGCGCAGAAAGGCGTCACTCCCGAACTTCTCGCATCCGCGCAGCAACTGGACTGGGACACGCATGACCGCATGGTCGATTGCCTTCAAAACGACCTCATCTCGTCCATCTACCGCGTGAACTCGATCAAGATCCGACTCATCCGCCACCAGGATACGCGAATGTTGCCCGAACTGGTCGTCTCGGTCATGGACGAACATCTCGCGGTGATCGACGCGATTGCGGGCCGCGACGCAGACGCGGCCGAGGAGGCTCTCGTGCGCCACCTCGGCAGCGCGATACAGCGCGCCGTGAGGATCTGAGTAGTGAACGCGCCCGTCGCGCGCAGATCGACGGACCGCACTGCCGAAGGTGATGCCGTCACCACCCGCACTGCACCGAGAGAACATCCGGGTCTCTGACGCCCGCGAGCGCCGCAATGCGCCGGACGCCGGGACCGGCTGCCCTTTTCCCTCCGACCGGAAGCGAACGGAGATCCGAATGAACGCCTACCTTGGGATAGACGTCGGCACCGGCAGCGCCCGCGCCGGAGTGGTGGACGAGAGCGGACGCCTGCTGGCTACCGCCGCCTGCGACCTCGAGCTGCTCCGCCCTGGCGACGATCATGCGGAATACCGCTCATCCGGGATTTGGGAGGCCGTAGGACGCGCCTCACGCGAGGCGCTCTCGCTGGCCGGATCCGTGGATATCGTCGGAATCGGCTTCGATGCGACCTGCAGCCTCGTGGTCGTCGGCAGCGGCGGGGTTTCGACGGCGGTGGACCCGGAGATCGACACGATCGCCTGGCTCGACCACCGTGCGATCCCGGACGCGGAAGCCATCGATGCCACCGGTCACGATGTGCTGCGCCATGTCGGCGGGTCCGTCTCGGCCGAGATGCAGATGCCCAAGCTGCGCTGGCTGCACCGCACGTTTCCCGATCGCATGCGGGAGGCGGAATTCTTCGATCTTCCCGACTGGCTGACCTTCATGGCGACGGGATCGCGGACACGCTCGGTTTGTTCGGCCGTCTGCAAGTGGCTCTACCAGGCGGAGAGGGGGTATGCCGGCGAAGGCTGGAATCCCGAATTCCTGTCGCGGATTGGCCTCGAGACCCTGTCCCGCGACGGTTTCGCCCCCATCGGGCGGCAGTTCGCGCCGCCAGGAACGGCCGTGGGCGAGCTGGCGCCTGAGGCTGCCGCACATCTGGGCGCGCCAGTCGGAACAAAAGTTTCGGCCAGCCTGATCGACGCCTACGCCGGCGCGCTCGGGGTTCTCCTTGCCGGAAAAGATGCGGATATGGACGGGCGCGTCTCGCTCATCGCGGGAACCTCCGCCTGTCACATCGCTCTGACGCAGGATCCGGTCTTCGTGCCCGGGGTCTGGGGGCCATATCACGGCGCGCTTCTGCCCGGGACCTGGGCGCTCGAAGCGGGACAAAGCGCCGCGGGAGCTCTTCTGGACAGACTTGTCGAGGGCCACGCCGCCTCCGCGTCCGCGCGCGAAGCGGCCGAGAGGGCAGGACGTTCGCTCTACGACCGGCTCGCCGAAAGGATCGACCGCATGGCCGGGAAAGAAGGCAGCCACCGCCTGACCGAACGGCTCCACGTCCAGCCCGATTTTCTGGGCAACCGTGCGCCGCTGGCCGATCCGACCCGACGTGGCGCGATCAGCGGCCTGACCTTGTCGATGGACGAGGACGACCTCGCGCGGCTCTACCTCGCCGGGATACAGGCGCTGGCCCACGGCACCCGGCAGATGCTCGACACGATGCGTGCGAAGGGCGTGACGGTGTCGGCGCTGGTCGTGACCGGGGGCTGGCGCGGTCGGCTCTCTATGTCCGCGAACATGCCGATATCTGCGGCGTGCCCGTGATCGTACCGGCGGCAGAGGAACCGGTGCTGCTCGGCTCGGCCATGCTGGGGCGCGCCGCGGCGACAGGCGGCAGCCTCGATACCGCGATGGCCGCGCTGAGCGGTTCCGCCGAACGTATCGAACCCCGCGCCGAGACACGTCGCTTCCACGATGCCAAACACCGGGTCTTCCTTCGCATGCAGGAGGATTTCGCGACCTATTCTAAGGAGATGCAGTCGGCATGACCAAGAAAGAGATCCTGCTCTTCGCCCCCGGCGACCTGCGCGAGAGTGCCAACCAGGAATGCTGGCCCGCCCAGGCCGAGATGGAAGAAAAGCTGTCGCGCGCCGTTTCTGACGCCGGCTGCTCCATCCGGCGCGGCCATCCCGCGACGGACGCCGG
Organism: Roseivivax sediminis; assembly: GCF_900112685.1. Classification (GTDB taxonomy): domain Bacteria; phylum Pseudomonadota; class Alphaproteobacteria; order Rhodobacterales; family Rhodobacteraceae; genus Roseivivax; species Roseivivax sediminis. The sequence continues at coordinate 304,477 of NZ_FOMS01000004.1, read as the reverse complement.
GCACGGTTTTCTCGCATCGCAGCGCGAAGGCATGGATGCGTTCGCCGACATCGACCCCGAAGCGCCGGTGATCATCGCCATTGCCGCATGGCAATATTCCCATCACGTCGTGCCGGGTCTCCTGCTGCACAAAGGCCCGATCCTGACGGTCGCGAACTGGCAGGGGAAATGGCCCGGCCTTGTCGGAATGCTGAATCTCAACGGGTCGCTCACGGCCATGGGGCGGGACTATTCAACCCTATGGAGCGAGACCTTCGACGACGACTTCTTCCGCGAGGGGCTGAGGACCTGGCTCGAGACCGGCCATCTCGAACACGACTTGTCCCATGTCCGAGCATTTCATCCAAGTTGGGCCGAGAGCGGTCTGCGCGAGACGGCCGCCCGCATCGCCGGGGATCTGAAACGCAACAAGGCGATCCTCGGCGTATTCGACGAGGGCTGCATGGGCATGATGAACGCGATGATCCCGGATCACTTGCTTGCGCCGCTCGGATTATTCAAGGAGCGTCTGTCCCAATCGGCCCTCTATCACGAGACGCAGCAGGTCGATCCTGCCCACGCCGAAGCCGCGCTCGAGTGGCTCGAGGACCGCGGAATGACATTCCATTTCGGCTCCGATCCGGAGACGGAGCTGACCCGCGAGCAGGTGATCGAACAACTCCGTCTCTACGTGGCGGCGGCCCGGATCGCCGATGATTTCGGGTGCGAGGCCATCGGAATACAGTACCAGCAGGGCCTGAAGGACCTGCTCCCCGCCTCAGACCTCGCCGAGGGCCTCTTCAACAACGACGAGCGCCCGATCGCTCCGGATCGCAATGGTGTCCCTATACGCGAGGGGCGGTCGATCCCGCATTTCAACGAGGTGGACGAATGCGCCGGCGTCGACGCGATCCTGACCGACCGCGTGCATCGGGCGCTCGGTGAACCGGCCGAGACGACGTTGCATGATGTCCGCTGGGGTGCCGAGGATCCGACGGGCACGGTGGATGGTTTCGTCTGGGTGTTCGAGATATCGGGTGCAACTCCGCCCGCCCACCACGAGGGCGGGTTCGCCGGTACCGAAAGCCACCGACAGCCGCCTATGTATTTCCGGCTCGGGGGCGGCACCGTGACGGGCGTGGCCAAGTCCGGTCATCTCGTCTGGAGCCGGGTCTATGTAGCGGACGGTGGGTTGCACATGGACATCGGCACCGGACGCGCCGTCTCGCTTCCAGCTGCGGAATCCCGGCGCCGCCGCGACAGCACGACACCTCAGTGGCCGATCATGCATGCCGTTCTGGACGGTCAAGGACGCGATGCGCTGATGGCGCGCCACAAGGCGAACCACATCCAGGTCGCCTATGGCAGCGATGCCGACGGGGCCCGGAATGCGGCTTTGGCGAAGGCGTGTTTGGCTGCGGAGCTCGGAATGACCGTCCATTGGTGCGGCACGCAGCCCCTCTAGGCCTCCGGCCATCGATTCAGGGGCGCGTCCTGACGAGGCTATGGGTCGGGTCCGCCCCGGTGCTTCCATCGAACTGTCGGAGCGCGTCACTTTCCGGGCGGACGAGAGCGGCCTCGGAAACCCGGCATCGCAGCCCGCAAGCGCAACGCCGTCCAGCATGGTATCTTTGCGTGCGAGATGCCGCATTGCGGGGTGCACACGGCTCTGGCATCCGGGTGCCATGACGCGCCGCCTTCTTTCCTTCCTGCTCGGCCTCTGGCTCGCCCTGGCGAGCGTGGAGATGGCCGTCGCGCGGGGCCTGCCGCCCCCGGCCGGAGAGGTCGTGCTGTGCCGCGGGCTGGCCGTGGTGACGGTGACGCTCGATGCCGAGGGCGATCCGGTGCGGCACAGCCAGCTCTGCCCCGATGCCGCCGCCGCGCTGCTCGGGGCGCCGGTCGGGCCGCCGGTGCTGCCCGCGCCGATGGCGCTGCCCCGGCGCATGGCGCGGCCGCCCGAGGCCGGGTCCGTCACCTGCCGGGCCGGCCTGCCGCCACGGGCACGGGGCCCGCCGCGTGCATCGTTCGAGACCCGAGCTTCCCGAACGACCTGAACGCGAAAGAGACACTGATGAAACCGATCCTTCTGGCCGGCGCCGCGCTGGCCCTGACCGCGACCGCCGCCGCCGCCGACATCACGCTGACCGACGCCTATGCGCGCAGCGCCTCCCCCGCCGCCAAGAGCGGCGCGGCCTTCTTCGTGATCGAGAACGACACAGACAGCGACGACCGCCTGGTCTCAGTCGCCTCCGAGGCCGCCGCGAAGGTGGAGCTGCACACCCATCAGGAGGACGACACCGGCATGATGCTGATGCGTCCGGTGGAGGGCGGCTTCGCCATTCCTGCGGGCGGCACTCACGCGCTGGAGCGGGGCGGCGACCACGTGATGTTCATGGGCCTCACCGAGGGGTGGGAGCAGGGCGACACGATCCCGGTGACGCTCACCTTCGAGAACGCTGGCGAGATGGTGATCGAGATCCCCGTCGATAACGAGCGGCAGCCCGATCACGGCGCGCACGAGCACGGTGACGGCCACGACATGCAGGGCCACGACGGCTGAGCATCCGCGCGTCCGGTGCTCTTGCGCCGGGCGTGCTGCTCTCAGGCCCCGCCCAGCACCTCCTCCACCCAGGCCGGGACGATCTCGCTCGCCTTGCCGACGGCGTGCCGGTCGAAGGCGCGGGAGACGTCCGAGGCGTCGAGGTTGAGCTCCAGCGTCTCGGCGCCGCAGAGCCGCGCCTCCTCCACGAAGCCAGCCGCCGGGTAGACCTGGCCCGAGGTGCCGATGGCGACGAAGAGCGCGGCGTCCTGAAGGTGGCCGGCGATCTCCTCCATCCGGTAGGGCATCTCTCCGAACCACACGACGTCGGGGCGTGCCGCAGGGGCGCCGCAGGCGGGGCAGGGGGTATCCGCCCCCATCTCCTCGGGCGCGGGCCAGCGGTGATCGCAGCGTGCGCAGAGGGCGGCAGCAAGCTCCCCGTGCATGTGCAGCACCTCGGCGCCGGCGCGCTCGTGCAGGTTGTCGACGTTCTGCGTGACGATCACCACGCCGCCGGGATGACGTGCCTGCAGCCGGGCGAGGGCGTGGTGCGCCGGATTCGGCTCCGCCGAAGCCGCCTGCGCCCTGCGCCCGTTGTAGAAATCGTGCACGCGGGCGGGATCGCGGGCGAAGGCCTCGGGCGTCGCCACGTCCTCGATCCGCACCTGCGACCAGAGACCCCCGGCATCGCGGAAGGTGCCGAGGCCGCTCTCGGCCGAGATCCCCGCGCCGGTCAGGATGACGATCTTGCCCTGCTGCATGGTCTTTCCCCTTTGCCGTCGCGCCGCTATGTCACCGCGCATGACGCACCGTATTCTCTTCGTCTGTCTCGGCAACATCTGCCGCTCCCCCTCGGCCGAGGCGGTGGTCGCCGCGAAGGCCGCCGCGCGCGGGATCGCGCTTGAGCTCGACAGCGCCGGCACCGGCGACTGGCACATCGGAGACCCGCCCTACGGCCCGATGCAGGACGCCGCCCGGGCGCGCGGCTACGATCTGTCGCCGCTGCGCGCGCGGCAGGTGACGCGCGCCGATTTCGACCGGTTCGACCTGATCGTGGCGATGGACGACAGGAACTTCGCCCACCTCGCGCGGATGGCGCCGGACGGGGCGCAGGCGCGCGTGACGATGTTCACAGACTACGTGGACGACGCGGACCACGTGCCCGACCCCTACCACACCCGCGATTTCGACGGCGCGCTGGACCTGGTCGAGCGGGCGGCGGACGGGCTTCTCGACACGCTGGGCTGAGCGCACTGGGCGCTTGCCCTTGCGTCATCCGCGTGTTTCCATCGGGCAAGTTTGAACGACCGACCGGATTTCCCGATGACCCGAGCCTTGCCTCTTCTCGCCCTGTGCCTGGCGCTGCCGGCCTGCGACGTTACCCACCTTCTGACCGAGGACGAGGTCCGCGACCCGGCCAATATCTGCCTGACGGGCGCGCCCGGTACCTGCGCTTTCGAGGGGGCGCCGGTGGAGCTTCGCGACGATCCGCGGAGGCTGCCGGGACGGTCCTACACGTTCTACCCGATGGCGCGGGCGGTCAGCTTTGCCGACGGCACCGGGCGGACCTGGGTGGCACCGGCGGGCACGCTCACGGACGGCGCCTCGATCCCGCCGATCTTCGTGCCCATCGTGGGGCGCCCGACGGCGCCGGAGGTGCGCGGCGCGGCGGCGGTGCACGACGCCTATTGCGGCGTCGGCAACGAGGCCGGCCCGGCCTTTCACAAGGCCGAATGGCCCGACGTCCACCGCATGTTCTACGACGCGCTGATCGCCGGCGGGACGGAGCCGGTGCGCGCCAAGCTCATGTTCGCGGCGGTCTATCTCGGCGGGCCGCGCTGGACGATCCACCGGCCTGACACCGATCCGTCGCGCGATCTGTCGGCCGTGCCGGCGCCGCGCAAGCAGCAGGCGATGCGGCGCGCGAAGTCCTATATCGAGAGCAGCGACCCCGATCCGGCGCAGCTCGAACGCTTCCTGCTGATGCTCGAGCGGCAGATGCTGCAGGAGATGGCGCGTTTGGACAGCGACGCCGACAGCCGTACCGAACAGGGCGGCGAGCCGAGCTACGAGGGCTACGAGCCGCAGATCGAGGATTTCGACAAAACCGCGGTGGACCGGGTGCCCGGATAGGATGGCGGCCCGGGGGCGGTAGGTGCCACTGGGAGGCTGCGTCGCGGCGTGCACGGGCGGCGACGTCGTTCACATCCGTGGTGGGGCGGGTCTCGCGATGCATCTGCGGCGGTGCCGGATGTGGGTGGCGTCCGGGAAACGCTTCGGTAGCCGCATAGTGAGATCGTAGCAGCGAAAGACCGTATGAACGGCGACAGGCCAGCAGTGACGGGGCGGCAAAGCACGCAAGATCAGGCGCCCACCCCCACCGTGTGGGCGCGCGATCGGCTGCGCCATTCGCTTTCGCCCACTCGCCTTGAAGATGGACAGCTTAGCTGTCCATCTTCAAGGCGGAAATAAACGCCTCCTGCGGGATCTCGACCTTCCCGAACTGGCGCATCTTCTTCTTGCCGGCCTTCTGCTTCTCCAGCAGCTTCTTCTTGCGGGTCGCGTCGCCGCCGTAGCACTTCGCCGTCACGTCCTTGCGCATCGCCGACAACGTCTCGCGGGCGATGACCTTGCCGCCGATGGCCGCCTGGATCGGGATCTTGAACATGTGGCGCGGGATCAGCTCTTTCAGCTTCTCGCACATGGCGCGGCCGCGCATCTCCGCCCGGTCGCGGTGGACCATCATGGCCAGCGCGTCGACGGGTTCGTCGTTCACCAGGATCTGCATCTTCACGAGGTTGTCCTCGCGGTAGCCGGTCATCTCGTAGTCGAAGGAGGCGTAGCCCTTGGTCACCGATTTCAGCCGGTCGTAGAAGTCGAAGACGACCTCGTTCAGCGGCAGATCGTAGACCGCCATCGCGCGCCCGCCGACATAGGTCAGGTCGAGCTGGATCCCGCGCCGCTCCTGGCAGAGCTTCAGGACGTCGCCGAGATATTCGTCGGGGACCATGATGGTCGCCTTGATCCGCGGCTCCTCGATATGCGCGACATGGGTCATGTCGGGCATGTCGGCGGGGTTGTGCAGATCGCGCCGCTCGCCGTCCTTGGTGTAGAGGTGGTAGACCACCGAGGGCGCGGTGGTGATCAACTCGATGTTGTACTCGCGTTCGAGCCGGTCGCGGATCACCTCGAGGTGCAGAAGCCCGAGGAAGCCGCAGCGGAAGCCGAAGCCGAGCGCGGCCGAGGTCTCCATCTCGTAGGTGAAGGAGGCGTCGTTGAGCGCGAGTTTCTCGATCGCCTCGCGCATGTCCTCGAAGTCGTTGGCGTCTACCGGGAAGAGGCCGCAGAACACCACCGGCACGGAAGGCTTGAAGCCGGGCAGGGCCTGCGCGCAGGGCTTCTTCTCGTGCGTGATGGTGTCGCCGACGCGGGTGTCGCGCACCTGCTTGATCGAGGCGTTGAGATAGCCGATCTCGCCGGGGCCGAGCTCCTTCACATGGGTCATGGCGGGGCGGTAGATGCCGACGTCGTCGACGTCGTAGGTGCCGCCCGTCTTCATCATGCGGATGCGGTCGCCCTTCTTGAGCGTGCCGTCGATGATGCGGACGATGACGATGACGCCGAGATACTGATCGTACTTGGAATCGACCAGCATCGCCTTGAGCGGCGCGTCGGGATCGCCGCCCTCGGGCGGGGGCAGCTTGGTGACGATGGCCTCGAGCACGTCGGGGATGCCGACGCCCGTCTTGGCGGAGATCATGCACGCCTCGGAGGCATCGATGCCGATAACGTCCTCGATCTGCGCGCGCACGCGGTCGGTGTCGGCCGCGGGCAGGTCGACCTTGTTGAGGACCGGCACAATTTCGTGGTCGGCGTCGAGCGCGGTGTAGACGTTGGCGAGCGTCTGCGCCTCCACCCCTTGCGTTGCGTCGACCACCAGCAGCGAGCCCTCGACCGCCTGCATGGAGCGCGCGACCTCGTAGGCGAAGTCGACGTGCCCGGGCGTGTCGATGAGGTTCAGAACGTAGGTGTGGCCGTCCTTCGCCGGGTATTCGATGCGGACGGTGTTGGCCTTGATGGTGATGCCGCGCTCGCGCTCGATGTCCATGCTATCGAGCAGCTGGTCCTGCATGTCGCGCTCCGCGACGGTGCCGGTGAGCTGGATCAACCGGTCGGCCAGGGTGGATTTCCCGTGGTCGATATGGGCGACGATGGAGAAGTTGCGGATGCGCGAGAGTGGGGTCATGACGCTCATATAAGCTGCGGCGCTGGGAACGCGCGAGATTTTCGCCTGAGTACAGCGTTCCGGGGCGGGTTTAAAGCCGGTCGTGCGTCGCGGGGGCGCGGATGCGTGGGCTGGCGAGCGCCTTGGGGAGTGCCGCGCCCGAGACTGCGGGGGCGCTGGCGCATCGCCTGGGGTGGGCGTTTTATCTTGCAAGCCCCGGACAGAGGCTGTGCGGAGAAGGACATCGCCAAGGCGCCCTCGCGGGGCGAGGCTCGGGCGCGGCGCGGGGCTGGTCGCCCCGCGCCATGGCTTGTGGTGGGCGGTGGCTTGGAGCCGCCCGGCGTACCTTTGGCGCGGGGCGCGCCTCAGGCGCCCAGCATCGCGCGGGCCTCGGGGCTGGCGGTGAGGAAGCCGGCCTCGGTCAGGCCCTCCACGCCGGGGTCGTCCTGCGCTGTTGTCACGTCGAAGGAAAGGGCAGGCTCCGAGGAGAAGCGCGCGAGGCGCTGGGCGCTTTCGGTGTGGGCGACGCGGCCCTCGGCGGTCAGCATCGCGTCGCGCGCCAGCGCGCCGCCGGCGAACTTGTAGTGCCGCAGGAGGGCGGTGAAATCCGCCACCGCGATGCCCGTGGTCACGTGCGGATGGGGCTGCGGCACGATGCCGGGGCCGGCGCGGAAGAAGGGGTGCTTGGTCAGGCAGCACTCCTCTCCGAACAGCGTCCGGCGCAGGCCGCCGAACTTGATCTCCACCTCCGGGCCGGCGCTGTTCTGCGCCAGGAACCACGCGAAGGGCAGCGCCGGGTCGTGGTAGGGATGCGAGGTGATGTCGGCGAGCGAGCATCGGGTGAAGTCGCTGAGGGCGGCATCGAAATCGCGGTCGTGATCGGGCCTGATCGGGCCGGGCGGCGCCATCTCCAGCATCTGCGCGGCGAGCCCCGTATGGCCCCGCGCGGTCAGGCGGGCGGCGAGGTCGGGCAACGCCAGCCGGTCCGCGCCTACGTAATCCAGCCGCTCGTCCGCATCGACGCAGAGCCGCCAGCCCCCGCGGGTGAAGAGCGTGGCGGCATAGTAGCGCAGCGGCGCCTCGTTTTGCGCGAAATTGGCATCGGTGGTCGCGACGATGGTGTTGTCCATCCGCGCCGCCCGCTCCGGCCCGTCATCACTGGAGCCGTTGTCGAGAAAGACCAGATAGTCGGCGCCGAGGGCGCGGTGATGCTCCGCGAAGCGGTCGAGGAAGAAGCCGACGTTGCGGCCGACGAGGATCGTCGCGACCTCTGTGTCGCTCAGCTCGAACCGGCGCGGGCCGGCGACGTGGCGGATCGACCGGCGCACCGCGGCGTATTGCAGCGCGCGCGACGCGCGACCGCGCAGGCGGGAGAGGGACATGGGACGGCCTTTCGCTGTGCTCGGGCCGACTATGGCAGAGACCGTCCCCGGGGAAAGCCCGGGAACGCGGGGCCGGGGCCGCGGGTTGGCCAAGGAACACCGAATTTCAGGAGGATTCCATGTCAGAGAATGCGATGCGCGTGCGCGTGACCGGCAAGGTGCAGGGTGTCGGCTATCGCGCCTATGTCGGCGAGACCGCGGCGCCGCGCCACGTGCGCGGCTGGGTGAAGAATGCCGCGGACGGCAGCGTCGAGGCGGTGCTCGCCGGCGAGGCACTGGAACTCGAGGAGGTGGTCGGCGCGATGCGCCAGGGGCCGTCGTCCGCCGAGGTCGAGGACGTGACGACCGAGCCGGCGGATCTCGAGGAGGTGCGCGGCTGCAAGGGCGTGCAGATCGCGGACTGAGACGCCATCGCGTGAATTGAAATATCCCTTGATCTGCGCCATGATCCGGCATCGGCAGTGATGCCGGGCACGGCACGGCGCTTGAAGAACGCCCCGGCCCGGCGCGGACAAGGGACAGGCGGATGAAGGCAATTCCCCTCGTGTTGGCGGTGTGTGCGCTGACGCTTTCGGCGTGCGGACAACGCGAAACGGTGACGCGGAGCGCGTCCTTCTCAACGGTCAACCTGGCCAACGGCCCGCTGCGGACGGCGTGCCTGCGCAGCGACAGGCCCAAGCGCAACCCGCAGCTTTGCGGCTGCATTCAGGGCGTGGCGGACCGGGTGTTGACCTCTTCGGAGCAGCGCGTCGCGGAATCGTTCTACCGCGATCCGCATCAGGCGCAGGTGATCCGGCAATCGGACCGGCAGGACGACGAGCGGCTGTGGTCGACCTACACCAGGTTCGTGCGGAGCGCGGAGCGCAGCTGCAGCGCGCTCTGACCGCGCCTCAGTCGGTCATGTCGAGGAAGGTGCGCACGGAGGCCTCGAAGTCGCGGGGCTTCTCGGCGTGCAGCCAGTGGCCGGCGCCGGGCAGCCTGGCGAAGCGGGCACGCGGAAAGAGCGCGCGGATCGTGTCGCGGTGCTCGGGTCCGACATAGTCGCTTTCGCTGCCGCTGAGGAACAGCGTCGGGCCGTCGAATCGGCCGGAGATGTCCGGCCAGCCGAGGATCTTGTCCATCTCGGCCGCGAGCGTGTCGAGATTGAGAATCCAGCGCTTGTTGGCGACGTCCAGCGACTGGGTGAAGAAGCTCTGGAGCGTCGGCTCCGGTACCGTCTCGGCCAGCTGTGCGGCGGCTTCGGAGCGTTTTTCGACACGGCTGAGATCCACCGCGCGCATCGCCTCTATATATCGGATCTGCGAATGGGCATAGGCGACCGGCGCGATGTCGGCGACGACCAGGCGGCCCACCTTGTCCGGCGCGGTGAGGGCGAGGGCCATCGCCGCCTTGCCGCCCATGGAATGGCCGACGATATCGGCGCTGCCACCCAGCGTGTCGATCAGCTCGGACAGATCCCCCGCGAGCTCCGGATAGGAATGGCTGTCGCTCCACGGGCTCTGGCCGTGATTGCGCAGATCGACGGCGATCACCTGGCGCGTATCCGACAGGCGTTTCGCGATCACCCCCCAGTTCCGCGCCGACCCGTAGAGCCCGTGCACGATGAGGAGTGGAGGCGTATCGGCGACGGTGCCGTGGGTGATCGTGTGAAGCTGCATGGCGCCGTGGTAGCCGCTTCGCCGCCGCGGGGCCAGAGGGGTTGCGCGCGGCGCGCGCCGCGGTAGCGTCGCGGCGGGCCGAATGGGACAGGAGCGGGCGCGATGGCGGGCGAGGCGGATCTGACGGCGCGGGTGGCGCGGATCGAGACGCTGATGGCCGAGCGCCTCGGGCTGAAGTCCGGCACGCTCCGGAAGCGGGCGACGCGGGCCGGGCGCGATCTGCCCAGGGGCGTGCGGCGCGATCTCGGCACGCTGGCGGAGGCCGCGCATCTGTCGGGGCACCCGCGGCTGCGCCCGCTGATCGACCCCGCGCGCGTGGGCGCCGCGGCGGACCGGGCCGAGGCGCATTTGCGCGGGATCGACGTGCGCGACCGGCGGATCGGCAAGGCGCTGGGGCTTGCGGCGACGCTGGCGGTCAACCTGGGTCTGCTGGCGGTGCTGCTGCTCGTGCTGCTGCGCTGGCGCGGTCTGCTCTGATCAAGGGGCGGCCGTCGGTTTATGTGGCAGGCGATGGGAGCGAGGGCGCTGCCCTCGCGCTCCCGGGATATTTCCGGGCAGATGAAAACCAAGGGCGGGCGGCGCGATGGGGACGCCCGGTGGCGTGGTGGGGCCGCGCGCGCTCTTGTCGGGGTGGCGGTCGTCATGCCGTTCTCGCGTTGCGTTCGGGCGGTCCCATCGCGCCGAGGGTGAGGCGCGATGGGAGCGGCGCATGGCCTGACGTGATGGTCCGCGTTTGGCGCGCCGAGTGGGCCGGCGTCGCGGCCACCACTCGGGCGCGAGGTGGCCTGCGTCGCGCGGGCCGGTGGCCGGGACGAAAGCCGCGATGTTCCTCTTCGGCAGCGGCTGCCGGTTTGTCGATGGGGCGTCAGCGGCGCCTGGCAGGGTGGGCAATCTGCCCACCCTGCGCGAGCTTCACAGCTCGGGGTAGACCGGGAAGCGCGCGAGCATCTCGGCCACTTCGGCGCGCACCTTGGCCTCGACCGCGCCGTTCTCCTCGGACTGCGCGAGCCCGTCCACCACCTCGACGATCCAGTCGGCGATCCGGCGGAACTCGTCCTCGCCGAAGCCGCGGGTGGTGCCCGCCGGCGTGCCGAGGCGGATGCCCGACGTCACCGTCGGCTTCTCGGGATCGAAGGGGACGCCGTTCTTGTTGCAGGTGATGTGCGCGTGGCCGAGCGAGGTCTCGGTCGCGTTGCCCTTCACGCCCTTGGGGCGCAGGTCCACCAGGACCAGGTGCGTGTCGGTGCCGCCCGTCACGGTGCCGAGTCCGCCCTCGATCAGCCGCTCCGACAGCGCCTGTGCGTTCTTTATGACCTGGCCGGAGTAATTCCTGAACTCCGGGCGCAGCGCCTCGCCGAAGGCCACGGCCTTGGCGGCAATGACGTGCATCAGCGGCCCGCCCTGGATGCCCGGGAAGATCGCCGAGTTGAACTTCTTGGCCAGTGCCTCGTCGTCGGTCAGGATCATGCCGCCGCGCGGGCCGCGCAGGGTCTTGTGGGTCGTGGTCGTCGCCACATGCGCGTGCGGGAAGGGCGAGGGGTAGTGGCCCGAGGCCACCAGCCCCGCAAAGTGGGCCATGTCCACGAGAAGATACGCGCCGACGCTGTCCGCGATCTCACGCATCCCGGCGAAGTCGATGATCCGCGGGATCGCCGAGCCGCCGGCGATGATCATCTTCGGCTTGTGCTCTTTCGCGAGCGCGTCGAGCTGGTCGTAATCGAGCTGCTCGTCCTCGCGCCGCACGCCGTATTGCACGGCGTTGAACCACTTGCCTGACTGGTTGGGCTTGGCGCCGTGGGTGAGGTGCCCGCCGGCATCGAGGCTCATGCCGAGGATCGTGTCGCCCGGCTGCAGAAGCGCGGTGAACACCCCCTGGTTGGCCTGGCTGCCGGAATTGGGCTGCACGTTGGCGAAGCCGCAGCCGAAAAGCTGCTTGGCACGGTCGATGGCGAGGTTCTCGGCCACGTCGACCCACTTGCAGCCGCCGTAATAGCGCCGGCCGGGATAGCCTTCCGCGTACTTGTTGGTCATCACGCCGCCCTGCGCTTCCATCACGGCGCGGCTTACGATGTTCTCGGACGCGATCAGCTCGATCTCGTCGCGCTGACGGCCGAGCTCGCCCTCCATCGCCGCGAAGAGTTCCGGGTCGCGGCTGGACAGGGTCTCGGTGAAAAACCCGGTGTCGCGGTGGGTGATGTTCATGTCGATATCTCCCGAATCTGGCCGGGGCGGCCGGCGCGGGCCGGCTCCCGGCGTTGCGTTTCCCGTGTTTCCGATCGGAAACCAGTGCGCTGAAGCCCTCTATACACCCCCGGAGGCGACACATGGCAAGGGGAATGCGACGCGGCACCCCGTAAGGATGTTGCGCATCGCTGGTCAGGGCGGAAAACATGTGCTTGTTTCGGCGCGGATTGTCCGACCGAGGAAACCCAGCGCCATGACGCTTCGCATCGCCTTCGCCGCGTCGAACGCGCCCATCGCGCAGGCGGCGCTGGAATCGCTGACCCGCGCCTATGGCGACCATGCCGAGAGCGGCGCCGACGTGATCGTCGCGCTGGGCGGCGACGGGTTCATGCTGCAGACGCTGCACCGCACGCAGGCGCTGGCGGTGCCGGTCTACGGCATGAATCGCGGTACGGTGGGCTTCCTGATGAACGAATATTCCGACCACGACCTGCCCGAGCGGCTGGCCGCGGCGGAGGAGGCGGAGCTCAACCCGTTGTCGATGCGCGCGGTGGACACCGGCGGCGCGGTGCACGAGGCATTGGCGATCAACGAGGTGTCGCTGCTGCGGCAAGGGCCGCAGGCGGCGCGTCTCAGGATCACCGTGGATGGGCGGATGCGCATGTCGGAGCTTGTCTGCGACGGCGCGCTGGTGGCGACGCCGGCAGGCTCGACCGCCTACAACTACTCCGCCCACGGGCCTATCCTGCCGATTGGCGCGGATGTGCTGGCGCTGACCGCGATGTCGGCGTTCCGGCCGCGGCGCTGGCGCGGGGCGCTCCTGCCCAAGACTGCCGACGTGCGCTTCGAGGTGCTGGACGGCGAGAAGCGCCCGGTCATGGCGGAGGCGGATTCGCGGTCGGTGCGCGACGTGGTGGAGGTCGGCATCCGGTCGGAGCCGGGCGTGGTGCACCGGGTCCTCTTCGACCCCGGTCACGGGCTCGAAGAGCGGCTCATTCGCGAGCAGTTCGTCTGAGACGGACGGCGCCACCGGAGGACGGACGGGGAACCGGGCCCGCCCTCCACGGCGTTGGCCGGACATGGATGTCGTGACAGCGCTACTTTCCTCCCCGCTCGTCCTCGGCCTCTGGGTCGCAGCGATGGTGCCGTGCCTGGCCTGGACGATCCGCGACCTGACAACCCGCAACAGCCACCTGATGAGCCTCATGAAGCTCGTCTGGGCCCTGACCGTGGCCTATTCGGGGCCGCTGGGCCTGCTGATCTACCGCTGGGCGGGCCGCAAGGAGATCGCGCGCGATAGTCCCGCGCGGCGCGGCGCGCGGTCGGTGGCGCATTGCTATTCGGGCTGCGGGCTGGGTGAGATCGCCGGGCTCTTCATTGCCGTCGGGCTTCTGTCGCTGGCCACGGTCTGGGTGGCGGCGCTGACTTTCGCCTGCGCCTATGCGGCGGGCTTTGCGCTGACCGTCGGGCCGCTGGTGCAGGAGGGCACGCCGCTGCGCACCGCGCTGCGCGACGCTGTGCTGAGCGAGACGCCCTCGATCACGGTGATGGAGGTTGTCGCCATCGGCACCGATCTGTGGCTGTCGGGCGGCGCGACCATGGGCGAGGTGCGGTTCTGGTCCTCGCTGGTCGTGTCGCTCAGCCTGGGGCTGCTGGCCGCCTGGCCGATGAATATCTGGCTCATTCAGCGCGGCGTGAAATCGGGTATGATGGATCCGCGCCATACCCATCACGACCATGACCGCGAAGGAGCCCATGCATGAGCCTTGCCCTGTTCGGAGAATTGCTGCTCCGCGTCACCCTGTTGATGGCGGTGGTGATCGCCATGAGCCGCATCTTCGGGCTGCGGTCGTTTTCGAAGCTCTCGGGCTTCGACTTTGCCGTGACGGTGGCGCTTGGTTCCGTGGTGGCGAGCGGCCTGACGGCGACGGACAAGAGCCTGTGGATTCCGATCTGCGCGGTCGTCGTCATCTTCCTGTGGCAGATGGCGGTGGCGCCCCTGCGCACGCATTTCCGTGCCGCCGAGAACACGATCGACAACGGCCCGCTCATGGTGATGGAGAACGGCAAGATCCTGGAGCAGAACCTCGCCCGTGCCGACATGACGCGGGCGGACCTCTGGGCCAAGCTGCGCGACGAGAACGTGGGCGACCTGAGCCGCGTGCAGGCGGCGGTGGTGGAGGCGACGGGGGTCTTCACCGTTCTGCACGGCCACGAGAAGGTGTCGGACGAACTTTTGGAGGGGGTGCGGCGATAGGGCCGGCGCCTCCCGCGCGCGGGACCAAGGTTCGCGGCGGCCTGGGCACGGTCGCCGAGACGGGAGCCGGCCGGCCCGCTGGGCCGGGGGCGCAAGTCCGGTATCACGGTGCCATGCAGCAGCGACGGCGCCGGAGCATCAGCCGCGCGGATAGCCCATCGCGGAGACGCCTTCGCGGATCTCGTCGAGGATCGCCGGATCGTCTATGGTCGCCGGGACCTTGACCTCCTCGCCGTCGGCGATGGCGGCCATGCTGCGGCGCAGGATCTTGCCGGATCGGGTCTTGGGCAGTCGGTCCACCACCTTGCAGAGCTTGAAGGCCGCGACCGGCCCGATGCGGTCGCGCACCAGCTTCACGCATTCGGCCTCGACCTCCGCGGCGGGGCGGTTCACGCCCTTGGTCAGGCAGACGAAGCCCATGGGAAGCTGGCCCTTCAATTCATCCTTCACGCCGACCACCGCGCATTCGGCGACGTCGGGGTGGCTGGCGAGCACCTCTTCCATGCCCCCCGTCGACAGCCTGTGGCCGGCGACGTTGATGACGTCGTCGGTGCGCGCCATGATCCAGAGGTAGCCGTCCGCGTCCTTCATGCCGGCATCGCCGGTCTCGTAATAGCCGGGGAATGTGGTCAGGTAGGATTTGCGGAACCTCTCCTCGGCGTTCCAGAGCGTCGGCAACGTGCCGGGCGGCAGCGGCAGTTTCACCGCGATGGCGCCCAGCTCTCCGTCTGGCTTCTCGGAGCCGTCCTCGGCGAGGATGCGGATGTCGTAGCCCGGCATCGCCACCGTCGGGGAGCCGATCTTGACCGGCATCGCCTCGATCCCGACGGGGTTGCCGGCGATGGTCCAGCCGGTCTCGGTCTGCCACCAGTGGTCGTAGACCGGCTTTCCTGTCTTGTCCTGCGTCCACTCGATCGTGTCGGGGTCGGCGCGTTCGCCGGCGAGGTAGATCGCCCGCAGGTGCGACAGGTCGTATTTCGCGATGAACTCGCCCGTGGGATCCTCGCGCTTCACGGCGCGGAAGGCGGTCGGCGCGGTGAAGAAGCTGCGCACCTTGTGTTCGGAGATCACGCGCCAGAACGTGCCGGGATCGGGGGTGCCGACGGGCTTGCCCTCGAACACGATGGTGGTATTGCCGTGGATCAGCGGCGCGTAGCAGATGTAGCTGTGGCCGACGACCCAGCCGACGTCCGAGGCGGCCCAGAAGACCTCTCCGGGATCGACGTTGTAGATGTTCTTCATCGTCCAGTTGAGCGCGACGAGGTGCCCGCCGGTGGGCCGCACGACACCCTTGGGCGCCCCGGTCGTGCCCGAGGTGTAGAGGATGTAGGCCGGGTGGTCGCCCTCCACGGGGACGCATTCGGCCGGCTCCACGCCGTACTGGAAGCCGTGCCAGTTGACGTCGCGGCCTTCGGTCAGGTGGGCCACTTCCGCCTCGCGCTGGAAGATCACGCAGAAATCCGGCTTGTGCGTCGCCTGCTCTATGGCGCCGTCGAGGAGCGGCTTGTAGTGGACGATCCGCCCCGGTTCGATGCCGCAGGACGCGGCGATGATCGCCTTGGGCTTGGCGTCGTCGATGCGCACCGCGAGTTCGTTCGCCGCGAAGCCGCCGAAGACGACCGAGTGGATCGCGCCGAGCCGGGCGCAGGCGAGCATCGCCTCCAGCGCCTCGGGGATCATCGGCATGTAGATGATGACGCGGTCGCCCTTTTCCACGCCCTTGGCGCGCAGAGCCCCGGCGAGCGTGGCGACGCGGTTGCGCAGCTCCACGTAGGAGATCTCGCGCCTGGTGTGGGTGACAGGGCTGTCGTGGATGATCGCGGTCTGCTCGCCGCGGCCGGCCTCCACGTGTCGGTCGACGGCGTTCCAGCAGGTGTTGACGAGGCCGTCGGCGAACCAGGCATAGAGGTCGTCGCCCTTGTCGGTGAGCGCCTTCTTAGGCGCGCGGTCCCAGTCGATGGCGCGGGCCGCGTCCATCCAGAACGCCTCCGGGTCGGCTTTCCAGGCGGCGTAAACCTCGGCATAGCTCATCGCGTTCCCTCCTCCTCGTTGCCGGTCTGTTACGGATAGCGGACACGGTCGGGCAAGCCCGTTAGCGACCACACTCCCAAGCCTGCGACAAAAAGTTTGCAGAATTCGCGGCGCGACCTTGCGGATATTTGCAAAGCAACGCGGCAGCGAAGCGATCCGGCGAAATCGTCGGGAGTTTGCAAACCTCGGCGGGGTGTGCGGCGCGCGGCCCGGCCCTACGTGACTGGGGTAACCGGAAGGAGGACACGATGCACGAGAGACTGCAGGCCGCGCTCGATGCCCTCGCACAGGGAGACTGGCAGGGCGCACATGACATCGCGCAGGACGACCCGAGCCCGGAGGGCGCATGGATGCATGCCCATCTGCACCGGCTGGAGGGGGACGAGGGCAACGCCGCCTACTGGTACCGCCGCGCCGGACGCGATCCGTTTCCCGGCACACCCGAGGAAGAGGCCGCCGCGCTGCGGGAGGCGACGGGCGGCGGAATCTGACCCGGCGCGCGCCGACCGGGTGGCGGCGCGCCGATCCGGCAGGGCGGGCAGTCTGCCCGCCCCGAACGCTCAGCCGTACTGCGCCACCGGTGTACCGGCGATGGCGGCCATGTTGAGCAGGCCGCGCGCGGTGATCGACGGGTTCACGATATGCGCGCGGTTGCCCATCCCCATGAGGATCGGACCGACCTCGAGTCCGCCGGCCTTCGCCTTGAGGATGTTGCGCACGCCGGAGGCGGCATCGGCATGGCTGAAGATCAGCACGTTCGCCGGGCCGCGCATCCGGTTGGCCGGGAAAAGGCGCTCGCGCAAGTCGGGGTCGAGCGCCGCCTCCACGTTCATCTCGCCCTCGTAGCAGAAATCGCGCGGCGCGGCGTCGAGGAGCTCCAGTGCCGCACGCAGACGCTCAGCCGAATCGCTGTCCTGGTTGCCGAACTGCGACTGCGAACACAGCGCGATCGACGGCTCGATGCCGAAGCGCCGCGTGTGCCGGGCCGCGCCGATCACCGACTCGGCGATCTGTTCGGGTGTCGGGCGGGTGTGCACGTGGGTGTCGGCGATGAAGAGCGGCCCGTCCTCCAGGATCATCAGCGACAGCGCGCCGTGCGGATAGAGATTCGACGTGCCGAGCACCTGGCGGACATAGTTCAGGTGCCACTTGTATTCACCGAAGGTGCCGCAGATCAGGCTGTCGGCCTCTTCGCGGTGGACCATCACGGCGCCGATCGCGGTCGTGTTGGTGCGCATGATCGCGCGGGCGAGGTCGGGTGTCACACCGCGGCGGCACATCAGGTCGTGATAGCTCTGCCAGTAGTCGCGGTAGCGCGGATCGTTCTCGGGGTTGACGATGTTGAAGTCGCGGTCGGGCCGGATCTCCAACCCCATGCGCTCGCAGCGGGTGGCGATGACCTCGGGGCGGCCGATCAGGATCGGGGTCTCGGTGGTCTCCTCGATGATCGCCTGCGCGGCGCGCAGCACGCGCTCGTCCTCGCCCTCGGCAAAGACGATGCGCCGCGCGGCGGTGGAGGCGGCCTCGAAGACCGGGCGCATCAGCAGCGCGGACCTGTAGACACTGGCGTTAAGCCGGTCGCGATAGGCTTCGAGGTTCTCGATCGGGCGCGTCGCGACACCGGACTCCATCGCCGCGCGCGCGACGTCCACGGAGACGTTCGCCAGAAGGCGCGGATCGAACGGCTTGGGGATCAGGTAATCGGCGCCGAAGGTCATCAGCTCGCCGCGATAGGCCGCCGCCGCCTCCGCCGAGGTGGTGGAGCGGGCGAGCGCCGCGATCGCCTCGACGCAGGCGATCTTCATCTCGTCGTTGATCTCCGTCGCGCCGACGTCGATGGCGCCGCGGAAGATGAACGGAAAGCACAGGACGTTGTTGACCTGGTTGGGGTAGTCCGACCGGCCGGTGGCGATGATCGCGTCGGGCGACACCGCACGCGCGGCGTCCGGCATGATTTCCGGGTTCGGGTTGGCGAGCGCGAAGATGATCGGGCGCGTGGCCATCTTTTCGACCATCTCGGGCTTGAGGACGTTCGGCCCCGAGAGGCCGAGGAAGAGATCGGCGCCCTCGATCACGTCGGAGAGGGACCTCGGCCCGCCCGACTGAGCGTACTCGGCCTTTTGCGGCGTCATCTCCTCGGTGCGGCCCTCGTGGACGAGACCGTGCAGGTCGCACAGCCACACGTTCTCGCGTTTCACGCCGAGCTTGAGCAGCATGTCGAGGCAGGCGATGCCGGCCGCGCCACCGCCGGTGGAGACGATCTTGATGTCCTCGAAACGCTTGCCGGCCACGGTCAGCGCGTTGAGCGCGGCGGCGCAGACGACGATGGCGGTGCCGTGCTGGTCGTCGTGGAAGACCGGGATGTTCATCCGCTCCTTGCAGATCCTCTCGACGATGAAGCAGTCGGGCGCCTTGATGTCCTCGAGATTGATGGCGCCGAAGGTCGGCTCGAGCGCGCAGACGATGTCGGCGAGCTTCTCGGGGTCGGATTCGTTCAGCTCGATGTCGTAGCAGTCGATGCCGGAGAATTTCTTGAAGAGGACCGCCTTGCCTTCCATTACCGGCTTGGCGGCCAGCGCCCCGATGTCCCCGAGCCCCAGAACCGCAGTCCCGTTGGTAACGACGGCCACGAGGTTGCCACGGGCGGTGTAGTCGCGGGCGGTATTTTCATCGGCCTTGATCTCGAGGCACGCCTCGGCGACTCCGGGCGAATAGGCGCGCGCGAGATCGCGGCCGTTGGCCATGGGCTTGGTCGCCCGGATCTCCAGTTTCCCCGGCTTGGGGTCGCGGTGATAGGCGAGCGCCTGCTGGCGCAAGGTGTCGGTCGGCTGGTCGGACATTGCTCCCCCCGGGTCGTGGTCGAGGGGAGGGCTAGCCCATTTGATGCCGGTGCGGAAGGTGCTGTTCCTGCCGCGGTGCGGCACCGGCCCGGCCGGCGCCGGTCAGCGGGCGAGTTCGTCGAGCTGCGCGATGCGGCGCGCGGCCTCGCGCTGGGTCATCGCCATGTCGAACTCCTCGCCGGTGCGGTCGGTGAGGTCGCGCAGCTGCGCCGCCTGCACATCGGTCATCGGCTCGCGCGGGTCGTCCGGCAGGTCGTGGGCGGGATCGAGCTGGGCTTCCGTCGGCTGTGCCATGAGGTCGGCCTCCTGTCTTGATGTGTCCTGACGGGCAAACGCCCCGCCGACGCGACCGGGTTCCGGTCAGCCGCGGCCCGTGGCGGATTGCAGCGCATCGATGCGGCGCGAGGCCTCGGCCTTGCTGAGACTGTCGTCGAAGGACTCGCCCGCCTCTTCGCAGAGGGTTTCGAGATAGGAGGCCTGGGCGCCGGTCATCGGCTCGTCGCCGGTGGTCCAGCGCTCGACCGGCTTGTCGGCGTTGCCGGGGGTGTCCTGTTTGGGATCGTCTGTCATGGCGGGCTCCGTTCGTGTTGTGTTCCGGTTCTCGCGGCGGGAACGCGGCGCGGCGCGAGGGGTTCCGCCGCCGCCGCGCGGCTTGCGTCTTGCGACGCCGCGTGCACACCATGAAGGTCCGGCGAGATGCGGGCGAGACTGGGAGCAGCATGACGGGCGAGGCGGCGGAATTGCGCGAGGCGGCGCGGGCGGTGCGCGAGCGGGCCCATGCGCCCTATTCGGGCTTCAAGGTCGGCGCGGCTTTGCGCACCGGGTCCGGCGCCGTGTTCGCGGGTTGCAACGTGGAGAACGTGGCCTATCCCGAGGGCACCTGCGCCGAGGCCGGCGCGATCGCCGCGATGGTCGCCGGCGGCGGGACCGAGATCGCGGCGATCTACGTGATCGCCGACGCGCCCGAGCCGGTGCCGCCCTGCGGCGGCTGCCGCCAGAAGATCGCGGAATTCGCGCCCGGCGACGCGGTGGTCACCATGGCCACAACGGCGGGAGCCGAGCGCGTGATGCGCGTGTCGGATCTGCTGCCCGGGGCCTTCGGGCGTGGCCACATGGAGGGCGCATGACCGACGCGCGCGGCGTGATCGCGGCCCTCAGGCGCGGCGAGACGCCGGATGCGGAGGCGCTGGCCTGGTTCGCGCGCGGGCTGGCCGACGGCGGCGTGTCGGACGCACAGGCCGGGGCCTTCGCGATGGCGGTCTGTCTGCGCGGGCTCGGCCCCGGGGGGCGGCTGGCGCTGACGCAAGCGATGCGCGCCTCGGGGCGGCAGCTGACCTGGGACGTGGGCGGGCCGGTGCTCGACAAGCATTCGACCGGGGGCGTGGGCGATTGCGTGAGCCTCGTGCTGGCCCCGGCGCTGGCCGCCTGCGGGGTCTGCGTGCCGATGATCTCGGGCCGGGGGCTGGGTCACACGGGCGGCACCCTCGACAAGCTGGAGGCGATCCCGGGCGTGCGCACCGACCTGGACGAGGCGCGGCTGCGGGAGGTGGTGGAGGTCGCGGGGTGTGCGATCGCCGGGGCGACGGCGGACCTCGCGCCCGCGGACCGGCGGCTTTACGCGGTGCGCGACGTGACGGCGACGGTTGAGAGCGTCGATCTCATCACCGCATCGATCCTGTCGAAGAAGCTGGCGGCGGGAATCGGGGGGCTGGTGCTCGACGTCAAGGTCGGCTCGGGCGCGTTCATGAAGACCGAGGCCGAGGCGCGGTTGCTGGCCGAGGCGCTGGTGGAGACGGCGCGGGCGGCGGGTTGCCCGGCGACGGCGCTCTTGACGGGGATGGACGCGCCGCTGGCGCCGGCGGTCGGCAACGCGGTCGAGGTGGCCGCGGCGATGCAGGTACTGAGCGGCGGTGGCGGGCCGCTGCGGGAGCTGACGGAAGCGCTGGGCGGGGAGCTTCTGGCCTCGGCTGGGCTCTGCGATGGGCTGCAGGCGGGCGCGGCGCGGATCGGCGCGGCGATCGGGGGCGGCGCGGCGGCCGAGCGGTTTGGCCGGATGGTCGATGCCATGGGCGGGCCGCGCGGTTTCGTCGAGAACTGGGCGCGCCTGCTGCCCGAGGCGCCGGTGGTCCGGGAAGTACCGGCGCAGGAGGACGGCGTGGTCGAGGCGATCGACGGCGAGGCGCTGGGCCTTGCGGTGGTGGCGCTGGGCGGCGGCCGGCAGGTCGAGGGCGACCGGGTCGATCCGGCGGTGGGGCTGACCGACGTGGCCCCCCTCGGCACGGTGGTGGCGAAGGGGCAGCCGCTGGCGCGCGTGCATGCAGGGCGCGAAGGGCAGGCGGAGGCGGCATCGCGGGCGGTGCAGTCGGCGATGCGGATCGGGCCGGACGCGGAGGTGCCGGCGCTGGTGCGGGGGCGCGTGGGATGAGGGGGGTGCTCATCCGCCCTCGCGGGCGTCTTCGCAGGGGTCGGGGCAGGGGGCGCTGCCCCCGTCGCCTGCGGCGACTCCCCCGGGATATTTTCGGGCAGATGAAACCGGGGGCGATATGAGCCGGGCCTTTCTGGTGGTCATGGATTCGGTCGGGATCGGCGGGGCGCCGGATGCCGGGGCGTTCTTCAACGACGGCGTGCCGGATACCAGGGCGAACACGGTGGCGCATATCGCCGAGGCCTGCGCGCGGGGCGCCGCGGAGACGGGGCGGTCGGGGCCGCTGCGCCTGCCGGTGCTGGACCGGCTGGGGCTGGGCGCCGCGCTGCGCCTGGCCTCGGGCGCGGCGGCGCCGGGGCTCGGGGCTGTGCCCGAGGGGCGCTGGGGCGCGGCGACCGAGCGCTCGCGCGGGAAGGACACGCCGTCGGGGCATTGGGAGCTGGCCGGGCTGCCGGTGCCGTGGGACTGGCATTATTTTCCTGTGGCCGAGCCGGCCTTTCCGGAGGCGGTGCGCGCGCGGGTCTGCGAGATCGCCGGCACGGGCGGAATTCTCGGCGATTGCCACGGCTCGGGCACGGTGATGCTGGAGCGGTTCGGGGCCGAGCATCTGCGCACCGGCTGGCCGATCTGCTACACCTCCGCCGACAGCGTGTTCCAGATCGCCGCGCACGAGGAGGCGTTCGGGCTGGAGCGGCTGCAGGCGCTCTGCGCGGGGATCGCGCCGATGCTGCACGAGATGCGCGTCGGCCGGGTGATCGCGCGGCCCTTCGTGGGCGAGGCCGGCGCGTTCCGGCGCACCGGCAACCGGCGCGACTATGCCATCCGGCCGCCCGAGCCGGTGCTGACCAACTGGGTGCAGGATACGGGCCGCGCGGTGATCGGGGTCGGCAAGATCGGCGACATCTTCTCCATGGAGGGGATCGACCGGGTGGTGAAGGGCACCGATGCGGAGCTGATGGGCCACCTGTCGGGATTGGTGGACGAGGCGCCCGACGGGGCACTCGTCTTCGCCAACTTCGTGGAGTTCGATTCGCTCTGGGGGCATCGGCGGGACGTGGCGGGCTATGCCAGGGCGCTGGAATGGTTCGACACGCGCATCGGGGAGATCCTGCCGCGGCTGCGCAAGGGGGACCTCTTGTGCCTGACCGCCGATCACGGCAATGACCCGACATGGCGCGGCACCGATCACACGCGCGAGCGCGTGCCGGTGCTGGTCGCGGGGGCCGGCGCCGGTGAGATCGGACAGGTCGCCTATGCCGATGTCGCGGCCTCAGTCGCGGCGCATCTTGGGGTGCCGGCGCAGGGGCCGGGGCGGAGCTTTCTGTGATGGACGAGGACGCGGTGCGGCAGATCGAGGCGATGCCCAAGGTGGAGCTGCACCTTCACCTCGAAGGAGCGGCGCCGCCGGATTTCATCAGCCGTCTCGCCGCGGAGAAGCGCGAGGACATCTCGCGCATCTTCCGCCGCGACGGCAGTTACGCCTTCGAGGGCTTCGTCCATTTCCTCAAGGTCTACGAGGCGGCGACCGGCGTGTTGCGCCGCCCGGAGGATTACGCCCGGCTGGCGCGCGCGGTGGGCGAGGAGCTGGCCGCGAACGACGTGATCTATTGCGAGACCTTCCTCAGCCCCGATTTCTGCGGCGGCGGGGATGTGGACGCTTGGCGCGACTATCTCGCCGCGATGGAAGAGGCCGCTGCGGAGGTGGAGCGCGATCTCGGCGTGACGCTGCGGTTTGTCGTCACCTGCGTGCGTCACCTCGGCCCCGAAAGGGCCCGGAAATCCGCCCTTTGCGCCGCCGAGACCGCCGGGCGACGTCTCGTCGGCTTCGGCATGGCGGGCGACGAGAACGCGTTCGAGCAGAAGGACTTCGCCTGGGCCTTCGACTGCGCGCGCGAGGCCGGGCTGCGGCTGACCAGCCATGCCGGGGAATGGCGCGGGCCCGAAGAAGTGCGCGCGGCCCTCGATCACCTGCGGGTTGAGCGGATCGGCCACGGGGTGCGCAGCGTCGAGGATCCGGCGCTTGTGGACAGATTGGTGGAGAACGGGATCTGCCTCGAGGTCTGCCCGGGGTCTAACGTGGCGCTCGGGGTCTACCCGCGGCTCGCCGCGCATCCGATCGAAACCCTGCGCGACCGCGGCGTGCGGGTGAGCGTGTCGACCGACGATCCGCCGTTCTTCCACACCTCCATGCGCGCGGAATATCGTGGGCTCGCCCGCACCTTCGGCTGGGAGTCCGAGGTATTCGGAGAGCTCGCGCGCGCCTCGCTCGACGCCGCCTTCTGCGACGAAGAGACCCGCGCACGCATCGCCAAGCGCCTGACAGGAGAGCGCCCATGACCGAGCATCTGACAATCGTCCGGCACCCGCTGGTGCAGCACAAGCTGTCCATCATGCGCGAGAAACACACCTCGACCGCGTCGTTCCGGCAGCTTCTGCGCGAGATCAGCCAGCTTCTGGCCTACGAGATCACCCGCGAGCTGCCGATGACGACGCGGACCATCGACACGCCGATGGAGCCGATGGAGGCGCCGGTGCTGGCCGGCAAGAAGCTGGCGCTTATCTCCATCCTGCGGGCGGGCAACGGGCTCCTCGACGGGGTGCTGGAACTCATTCCCTCGGCGCGCGTCGGCTTCGTCGGGCTTTACCGCGACGAGGAAACGCTGCAGCCGGTGCAGTATTACTTCAAGGTGCCGGATTCTCTCGAGGACCGGCTGGTGATCGCGGTCGACCCGATGCTGGCGACGGGCAATTCCTCGGCCGCGGCGGTGGACCTGCTGAAGCAGGCCGGAGCGACGGACATCCGCTTCCTGTGCCTGCTGGCGGCGCCCGAGGGTGTGGAGCGGATGCGCGAGGCGCATCCCGACGTGCCCATCGTGACCGCCGCGCTGGACGAGAGGCTCAACGAGAAGGGCTACATCGTGCCGGGGCTGGGAGACGCCGGCGACCGCATGTTCGGCACTAAATAAGCGCCTCCAATGCTTTACAGGCGCTAATCCTTGCGGCATCCTTCCGACCAGCATCTGTGGGGGATGGCAATGGCGAAGACGATGTGGCCCGGACCTGGCGCCTGGGCGGTTGCGATGCTGCTGGGCGCCGCCGCCTGGGCACAGGACGCGAGCGACGTGCCGGCGGAGTTGCCGCCGGAGAGCTACGAGGGCCGGCAATACGTGGACAGCCGCGGCTGCGCCTTTATCCGCGCCGGCATCGACGGGACGACCTCCTGGGTGCCGCGGGTGACGCGGTCGCGCGAGCATATCTGCGGCCAGACGCCGAGCCTGTCCGGAGCCCCCGAACCGCAAGCCGACCCGCAACCGGAGCGGATTGCGCGGGCCGAGACCATCGCGCCGCCGGAGCCGCGAACCGAGGTCGCCGCCGCCACGCCGCCGGCGCGCGAGCGGCGCGCCCGGCCGGCCCCCGAGATCGTGCGCCCGGTGCCCGAACCGGCGCGCTACACGCCGCGCCCGGCGCCGCCGCCGCGCCCGATGGTCCTGCCCGCCGAGGCGTCCGCTTGTGCGGGCGGGCCCGCGGGCGGCTACGAGGTGCGCTGCGGCGCCGCTTCCGCGCCGGCGACGACGGTCGTGGTGCAGGGACGCTCCGATCCGGTGCGCGGCGAGGCGGTGCGCGATCTCCCGGGCGGCACGCGGATCCTGCCGCTGCACGTCTACCACAAGCGCGACGATCAGGTCGTGCGGATCCCGGAGGGCCACCGCCGCGCCTGGGACGACGACCGGCTGAACCGCAACCGCGCCAACCAGTCGCTCGATGGTTTCTACGCCACTCAGCAGATATGGACCAATACCGTGCCGCGCCGCGCCCTCGGCGGCCGGCCGCCGCAGGTCAAGGATCCGGTGGTGTATTACCGGTGAGGTGACACGGCTCTGCGCCGGGGTGCGGCGCGCCCCGGTCCGTGCGAGGGTCTCCGTGGATGTCTTCGGGGAGCGCGCTGCGATCTGTTGCGCGGGTCCGTACGCCGGGTATCCTGAAACGCGATGCAGGGCGACGCGGCCGGGCGGGGGCGGATGCCGGGCTCAGCCGCCGCAGATGCCCTGCAGGCGCAGCCAGTCGGCGTCGCTGAGGACCAGGCGACTGCCGAGGCCGGCGCGGGGATCGGCCTCGATGAGGCGCAGCGTGCTTTCGCCGGTCATGTCGCGCCAATAGGCATAGGGGGTCGCGCGCAACTCCGCCTTGTCGAAGGCGGCGAGCAGGGTCTCCGGCGGGACCGGCGCCGCCGCGCGCTCGGTCAGCAGGTACTCGGCATAGGCGTCGAGAGCGGAATCCGGCATCTCCCCGGTGGTCAGCAGGCGCAGGCTGGCGACCGGGCCGGAATGGCGCAGGAGGTTCGCCAGGGGATCGCCCGCCGCGGCGCGCACGGCCTCGGCAAGGATGTAGCCCGCGGGCACGTCGGGATCCTCGGGGTCCTCGATCAGCGCGCGGCTGAGCAGGATGCGCCCCCCCGGCAGGTGCGCGGTGTCTTCCAGCCCCTCGGGCAGCACGACGAGGGCGTCGCGCCGCGCCTCCCCGAGGAGTCGCGCGGCCAGGCGGCGCAGCGGCTGGCGCGCCTCGGGCGCGGCGCAGGGCTGGCCCGAAACGCGGGTGATCCGGTCGAGCAGCGAGGCGCCGATCTCCGCCCGCTTGGCCGGGGGCACCACGTCCGTGGCATAGGCCAGGAGTGCGCCGGGCAGCCAGATCACCGCCGCAACGAGAAGCGCCGCGGCGATGCCGCCCGACAGCCAGACGCGCAACTTCCCCGGCCGCGGACGGCGCCGGTCGACCGCGCGCAGAATGCGTTCGAGCGCCTCGATCATGTCGGTCTCGGCAGCGGCGAGTTCCAGCGTCTCGCCGGGATCGCCGTCGGGGTGGTAGAGGGTCGGGTCCTGTCCGCGCGGACCGGCACGCGTCACCGCGGCGAGCGACCAATGTGCGAGCACGCGGTCGTTGAAGTCCTTGATGGTCAGCGTCGCGTCGCCCAGCGCCACCACGACTTCGCGCCGCTGCGCACCCCTCTCGGGGCGCCACAGGCCTGTCGCCTCGAGCCGCTGGTATTCGTGGAGCGCTGTCATCCTGTGGGCTGCTCTGCCTCTGGTCGACGGATGCTAGCATGGGGAATGGGGGGTGTCGATTGCGCGCCTCCCGCCTCGCGGGCGGTGGGAGAGCACCTGTGCGGGGTACAAACCTCCGCCGTTCGGCAGTGATATCCGGCCGACAGCCGGGACGAGACGCCGCTTTCGAACCTGAACGGGATGGCGCTGTCGGTGGACATTGCGGCGCGGCCCGCGCCGGCAGAGAGGCGGAGCCCGCCGATGCGGCCACCCACGCGCAGATCATCGCGCATGGGGAAGGGGGACGTGAGGCGAACGGGTCTTCCGGAACAGCGCCTGACGGCGCCGGGAGCGCGTCATCTGCCGGACGGATTTGTCCATCATGGCCCGCGTCGCGCCGTCGCTTGAGGTGGCCCGTCATGCGCCGCGCGGCGATCAGCAGCCCCGGGCTCCGTTTCCTCGTGCGCCGGGCCCAATAGGCGGCCGCGGAAGCCACTGAGGTCATCAGAGGGCGAAGGTGTCCTTGAAAACGTGGCGGACGATGTCTTCGCGCTTCAGGCCCATCTCGGCGAGTTTCTCGTCGGACATCGCCTGGAGCTGCTCGACGCGACGCAAACGAGGGTTGGACTCGGCAATGATCACCATGGCGTCGAGGATGCGGCCGAAGACTCCACGGCTTTCGGAGCGGTCTTGCGGGATGGACTGGATATCTGTTGCGGTCATCTGGGAACTCCTTGAAGTGCGGGGCGCTTTGGCGCCCGAGCGTTGCGCAGCAGATAGACGCTGCGCTGCAGCACAGCCACAGGAGATGCTTCATCACCGCATCCCGCCACGTGCATGGCTCTTGCAGCGGAGCGGCCTTGAAACTCATACCGTAACGCGGCCGAGCCACGATCGACCGGGCCGCCTGCGCATCGAGATTGTCCCCAAGTCAATGCGCAGGCCGGTTCACACCGTGAGGGCCGGAGCGGCCGTGCAAGCCCGCCAGCCGGCCGTCTGCGAGAGCTTCTTAGACGTAGGGCGAGTCGCGATAGACGTAGTGCACAAGCTCTTCGCGCTTCAGGCCACGTTCCGCGAGTTCCTTGTCGCTCAGGGAGTGGAGCACGTGAACGCGTTTCACGCGCTGGGTGGTGTCGGCGACCTTGCCGAAGAAATACGCGATGTTTCCGAGCAGGCCACGGCCCTGGCGCTCTTGCGGCGCCGAGGAATTGAAAGTGATTGCGGACATGTCTGAGCTCCTTTGTCTTGCTTTACTTGGTGTCTGGTGTCCCAGGCTTCGCGACAGGATGTAGCCGCTGCGGTGCAGCGTGACAAATATCGAGAGAACAGGTCCGCATCCCGCTAATTGCATAGCAGGTGAGGCAAAAACCGGCGCCGCAGCCTTCGCCGGCTTGCCGCGAGGCCGAGGCTGTCGCGGTCAGGTCTCGAATATCGCCTCAACGATGGTTGCCGCCAGATGCAGGGAAACGGAGAAAGGGAGGATGAGACCGCCATATGACGACGTCATCGAAGAACTGCATATCCTCACCCGGCTCGCGGAGTTCACGCCGGTTGTCATCGGAACGCCGCCGCTTGGTCTTGCGACGGAGCAGAGCGACATAGATATCGCGTGCACCGCGCCGAACTTCGACCGGTTTTCAGCGGTTGTGCGTCGCGCATTCGGTCGGATGGAGGCTTTTTCCATTCGCCACGTGAGTCATCTTTCAGAACCGGCGACCGTCGCATCGTTCAAAGCGATGGGGTGGGAGATCGAACTGTTCTGCCAGAGGCTCGCCACGGAGTATCAGTGGGGCGTTCGGCATTTTCGGGTCGAGGCAAGGCTGTTGGCGTTGGGGCCACACCTGCAGGAGTCGGTCAGGCGACTGAAGCGGGATGGCCTGAAGACGGAACCGGCTTTTGCAAGAGCCTTGTCGTTACAAGGCGACCCATACGTCGCCATGCTCGAGCTGGAGCTCTTGGACGACGCCCGGCTTCGGGACATCATTGACGCGGCCACCTCGCTGCCCCGCTCCGCGCCGTAGAGGTTCGCGGCTCTCGCAGCGAAGCGCCGCTTCGGCACTGGCAGCCCGGTCAGAAGCACTTCCGCTGAGGAAAGGGCGGAACCAGGTTTTGTTTTCCCCGCTGAGACACGCCGGTCCCGCTCTGGCCGGAAGACACGCGTGGCGCCAGGCATGCCGTCGGTGCCCGAAGCCGCGCGCCGGCGACGCGGCGCGCGGACACCGGTTCGAGTCAGAGATCCTTCGCGCGATCGCGCAGCTGGAACTTCTGGATCTTGCCGGTGGAGGTCTTGGGCAACTCGCCGAACACCACCGCCTTGGGGGTCTTGAACCCCGCGAGCGTCCGGCGCGCGAAGGCGATCAGATCCGCCTCGCTCACCTCGGTGCCGGCGCGCGTCTCGACGAAGGCGCAGGGCACTTCGCCCCACTTGTCGTCGGGCTTGGCGACCACGGCGCAGAGGCTCACCGCCTCGTGGGTCATCAGCACGCCCTCCACCTCGATGGAGGAGATGTTCTCACCGCCCGATATGATGATGTCCTTGGCCCGGTCGGCGATGCGGATGTAGCCGTCGTCCTCCAGCACCGCGAGGTCGCCGGTGCGGTAATAGCCGCCGGCGAAGCTCTTGGCGGTCTCCTCGGGATTCCTGTAATAGCCCTTCATCACTCCGTTGCCGCGGAACATGATCTCGCCCTGATGGGCGCCGCTGCGGCTGGCCTCCTGCATGGTCTCGGGGTCCATGACGGTGACGTGTTCGATGAACGGCATGCCGACGCCCTGGCGGGACTTGACGGCGGCGCGGTCGTCGCGCTCCAGCCCGTCCCACTTGGGATGCCAGAGGCATTCGGTCGCCGGCCCGTAGGTCTCCGTCAGGCCGTAGACATGGGTGACGTTGAATCCCATCGGCTCGATCGCGGCGAGCGTGGCGGCGGCGGGCGGGGCGCCGGCGGTGAAGACCTCGACCACCTGCTCGAAGGCGCGGCGGTCCTCCTCGGGCGCGTCGATGAGGGTGCTGAGAACGATCGGCGCGCCGGCGAAATGGGTCACGCCCTCGTCCGCGATGGCGTCGAATATCGGTTTCGCGCGGACCTCGCGGCAGCAGACCAGCGTGCCGCCGACCGCCGGCATCATCCAGGTGTGGCACCAGCCGTTGCAGTGAAAGAGCGGCACGATGGTCAGGTAGACGGGCCTGAGCACCATGCGCCAGGACAGCACCTGGCCCATCGCGTTCAGGTAGGCGCCGCGGTGGTGGTAAACCACGCCCTTGGGCCGGCCCGTGGTGCCGGAGGTGTAATTGAGCGCGAGGCTCTCCCATTCGTCCTCGGGCATGATCCAGGCGAAGTCCGGATCGCCGGAGGCGAGGAAGTCGTCGTAGGTGACGTAGTCGCCCGAGGTGGCGAGGCCGGCCTCGGCGTCGGGAACCTCGACGATTTGCGGCGGGCTGCCTTCCTCCATCGCAGCGATGGCATCGTGCGCGAGCGGCAGGAACTGGCTGTCGCAGAGCAGCACCTTCGCGCCGCCATGGCCGAGGATGTAGGCCACGGTCGACACGTCGAGCCGCGTGTTGATTGCATTCAGGATTGCGCCGCAGGCGGGCACGCCGAAATGCGCCTCGGCATGCGCCGGCACGTTGGGCAGGAGCGTGGCCACCACGTCGCCGGGCACGACGCCCAGGCCGGCGAGCCCGGAGGCGAGCCGAGAGCATCGCTCGCGGTACTCCGCGTAGCTGCGCCGCGTGCGGCCGTAGACGATGGCGGTGTCGTCCGGGAACACGTCCGCCGCGCGGGACAGGAACGACAGCGGCGTCAGCGCCGTGTAGTTCGCGTCGCTTTTCTCCAGTCCGGTCTCGTCGGCGAGCCAGCCCATGGGTTTCCTCCCTCTCCTTCTCGGCGGGCAGAGTGCGACGTGGCGGCCACGGCGTCCAGCCTTCGTGCGCGCGCGAATGTCGCGCCGGGGAGCGGGCGGCTAGGATCGGCGCCATGATCATCTCGCCCGGGCGCCGCTATGTCTTCGTGCACATTCCCAAGACGGGCGGCACGTCGATGGCGCTGGCGCTCGAGGCTCGGGCAATGGCCGACGACATCCTGATCGGCGACACGCCCAAGGCGCGCCGGCGGCGCGGACGGCTGAAGCGATTGAACGCGCGCGGACGGTTGTGGAAGCATTCGACACTTGCCGACATCGAGGGCGTCCTGCCCCAGGCGGCGATGGCCGGAATGCTGGCCTTCACGCTGGTGCGCAATCCCTGGGACCGGGTGGTGAGCTACTACCACTGGCTGCGGGCGCAGGACTTCGATCACGCGGCGGTGCGGCGGGCGCGGCGCACGGACTTCGCCGGGTTCGTCGCCGACCCGGCGACGGCGGCGAGCCTCTCGGCGCATCCCTACGGATCCTACCTGCGCGGTCCGGACGGGCGCGAGCGCCCGGCGTACTTCCTGAGGCTCGAGGCGCTGGAGGAGGACCTCGCCCCGCTGGCGGCGCATCTGGGCTTCCGGCCTGACGTCCCGCGTGCCAACCGCTCTGGCCGCGCCGCGGACTGGCGCGCCTATTACGACGCGGCCACCGCCGAGCGCGTCGCCGGGATCTGCGGCGAGGACATCGCCCGCTTCGGCTACCGCTTCGATCCTCCCTGATCCGGCGGTGCGGCGCGTCGCGCCGCTCAGGTCCTGTCGCCGCCCGCCTGCGGCGGCCGGCTCCGCGCGCCCGGCGAACGTGACACGCTGTCCCGGCCGCGTCCCCGATGGCGGCGGCGCGACTGCCTCCGGCGGGAGTATTTCGCGGCCCAAAGAAGCAGCAGCGCGCGTTCTGGCTTCTTTGGGCCGCGAAATACTCCGGGGTGAATTGGCCGCCCTGCGGCCAAGAGGGGCAGCGCCCCTCCGATCCCGGTGCGGTCAGACGCCGACGTCGGGCCCCTTGCAGAGCATCGGTTCCTCGTCCTGGCGCGCCTCGTAGAGCGTGGTCCGGGCCGGGTCGTTCTCGAACACCGCCCGCAGGCCGCCCTGTGGCGCGCGGTAGAAGCTCCAGCATTGCGGAGTCGGGTTGTCCTCGTAGACGAAGCAGATCTGTCCGGATTGCTCGTACCAGCGGCCGGTCTTGCATTCGCCGTCGAGGAACGACCAGACGACGCGCTGATCCGGCAGGTAGCGCTCGACACCGTAGGCGGCTCCGTCCTGGCCGAAATAGAGTGTCTTGCCTTCGGTGTAGGCGTCGAACTCGGCGCCGGACATGGCGCCGGTCTCCGCGGCGAGCGCGGGGGTGGCGAGCGTCAGGGCCAGGGCAAGGGCGCGAATCATGGCTCGAGCGTGGCAGAGGCCGCGCGGGCAGGGAAGCGCCATGGTTGAGAAAGGGCTAACGGATCGGCGGTCAGGCGGACGCGCGGAGGCGCGCGACACGGCGGTCCATGCGCCGGCGCCAGAGCGGCGGGATCAGCGCGAGGCTGGCCATGACCGGCAGCGAATGCGGCAGCATCGGCATGCGCGCGCGGTCGAGACGCAGCCCCGGATAGGCGCGCGCTGGGTTGGCGTGATGGTCCGAATGGCGCGGCGCGTTGAGCATGAGCCCCGACGTGAAGCCGTGGGGCGCGTTCCAGCTGTGCTGGGGGCCGACGGGTTCCCATTTGCCGGGCGCCGTCTCGCGCCGTGTCAGGCCGTAGTGCTGGACGTAGTCCGACAGCAGCAGCTGCAGCTGGGCGTAGGCGCAGAGCGCGAGATACCAGCCGAGCGCGGCGACGCCGCCGGCGAGGGTGACGCCGGTGACGCAGAGGACCGCGCCGAGTCCGTAGGCGCGGTAGGGGTGTGGCCGGCCTGAGCGTGCGCGGAGCGCCGCCTCGGCGAGGTAGCCTTCTCGGAAGGAGCCGCTCCAGGCCCGGAGGGCGAAGCGCCAGAACCCTTCGCCGAGCCGCGCGGAGTTCGGATCGCGCGGCGTTGCCGCCCAGACGTGGTGCACGCGCGGATGCGCCGAGGCGTGGTGCCCGAAGAGTAGTGTGACGTAGACCGTCGTGCCGAGCCGGCGCAGCGCGCGGCCGGGCCTGTGGATGAGTTCGTGCGCGTTGGCGTTGGAGACCTGCCCGAAGAAGAGCCCGAGGGCGACGAAAAGCGCGAGCTTTACCGGAGTGGCAAGACCGGGGCCGGCGAGCGCGAGCGCCCCGCCGAAGAGGAGCGGCAGATGCGCGAGCCCGAGCACCGCCGAGAGCGTGGTGCCGGCGGGGAATTCCTGGCCCGCGGGCGCATCGGGGGCGGCGAGCGCGGCGAGGCGGTCCATCGCGAAGGCGAAGACGGTGATGTAGGCCAGAGCCGCCCAGGCGAAGGCGCCGCCGAGGAGAAGCGCGGCCGCGAGGAGCGCGGTCATCGTCAGCGTGATCGAGGCGAAGCGGAACATGGTGTCTCCGTGGCTGGCGCGGTCGGCCGGGTGCGGATGGCGTGCCATCCGAGACGTGCCGGAGCAATCCGTCACCCGTGCGGCGCAAAGGCGCCGGATCGGGGGCATTGGGGCACCTGAGGCGGGCTTTCCGTCAGATCGGGTTGCCCCGACACAGAGCCTCGCACGGCGCGCGGTCAGTCGCCGGCATAGGCGCAGAGCGCGTGCACCTCGATCCCCAGCGCCTCCAGCCGTGCGCGGCCGCCGAGGTCGGGCAGATCGACGATGAAGGCGGTGCCGATGATCTCGGCCCCGAGACTCTCCATCAGCTTGATTCCCGCCTCCGCGGTGCCGCCGGTGGCCAGGAGGTCGTCGACGATGAGCACGCGCTCCCCGGCCTCGACCGCGTCGTCGTGGACCTCCACGGTCTCCTCGCCGTATTCGAGCGTGTAGCTCTGGGCGATGGTGCGGGCGGGCAGCTTGCCCTTCTTGCGCACCGGCACGAAGCCGGCCGACAGCTGGTGCGCCACCGCGCCGCCGAGGATGAAGCCACGCGCCTCGAGCCCGATCACCTTGTCGAACCGCGTGCCGGAATAGGGATGCAGGAGCTGGTCGATGGCCATGCGGAAGCCGCGCGGATCGGCAAAGAGCGTGGTGACATCCCGGAACATGACCCCGGGTTTGGGAAAGTCGGGGATGGTGCGGATGTAGTGGTGGATATCGGCGGAGGTACTCACGCGGGGTCTCCTGCGCTTGGGGATTTTGCCTCGGGTCGAATGTCGCGGCGTCGTGGCGTTGCTTTGCGTATTGGTCACCACGTTTTGCCGGCGAGGTCCATTGTGAAGCGTCTCTTGTGGGCCGCACGCGGCAGCGGCGACCGGGGGCCTCGGTCCGGCGGCGATGGTGGCGGCAAGGTCCCGAGGCGCCGCGCTACGGCCCGGGTCGGAGCCTCCGGCGGGGATATTTGGGGGCAGATGAAACCGGGACAGCGCTTCGGCGGTCAGAGGACGCGTGCGGCGACGGCGTCGAGCCGGGACAGCACCGAAGGGTCGCGCGCATCGGGCGCGGTGATGATCGCGTGGTCGAGCGCGCGGTCGCAGTTATGCGGGCAGGGCGCCGGCTCCGGCAGAACCCCGGGCAAGCCGCGGACGAGCCCGCGCGCATGTTCGGCATTGGCGGTGAGCGTGGCGATCACGGCGGCCACGTCGACCGCGCCGTAATCCTCGTGCCAGCAATCGTAGTCGGTGACCATGGCGACGGGAGCGTAGCAGATCTCGGCCTCGCGGGCGAGGCGCGCCTCGGGCATCGCCGTCATGCCGACCACGTCGGCGCCCCAGGCCTCTCGGTACATCCGGCTTTCGGCGAGGGTGGAAAATTGCGGGCCTTCCATGGCGAGATAGGTGCCGGAAACGTGGACGCGCACACCGGTGGCGCCGGCGGCCTCCGCGGCGGCGGCCGAAAGATGCGGGCAGGTCGGGTGGGCCAGCGAGACATGCGCGACGCAGCCGGTGCCGAAGAAGCTTTGCGGGCGCAGGCGGGTGCGGTCGATGAACTGGTCGACGAGAACGAAGTCGCCGGGCGCCATCTCCTCACGGAAGGAACCGCAGGCGGAGACGGAGACGATCCGGGTGACGCCGAGCCGTTTCAGCGCGTCGATATTGGCGCGGTAGGGGATTTCGGAGGGGCTGTGGACGTGGCCGCGCCCATGCCGGGGCAGGAAGGCCATCCGCGCGCCGCCGAGGGTGCCGGTCAGGATCGCGTCGGAGGGCGCGCCCCAGGGGGTCGCCACCTCCTGCCAGGCGGCGCCGTCCAGCCCGTCGATCCGGTATACGCCCGATCCGCCGATGATGCCGAGTGTCATGTGCGCCGCCTTCGCTGCCGTCGTTCCGGGGCCACATGAGCAGATGTCACGGCGAAGGGGAAGCCGGGGGCGGAAGCGCGGGCGAGCGTCGCTCAATGCTGCGCCGCTCCTCCGCCGTGGCCGGCGTCCTCGCTCCCTCCGGCCGGACGCCGTCAGGCCAGCGCCGCGAGCGCGGCGACATCGCCGGCCTCGAGCGCGGGTCGCGCCGCGGCGATGCGCTCTGCGGGCCAGTCCCACCAGGCGATCCGGTTCAGCGTCGCGATCTCGTCCTCCGTGAAGCGCAGGCGCCGGACGCGGGCGGGGTTGCCGGTGACCACCGCGTAATCGGGCACCGCGCCGCGCACCACCGCGCCGGCGCCGACGAAGACCCCGTTGCCGATGCGCGCGCCCGGACAGACGACGGCGCCGTAGCCCAGCCAGACGTCGTGGCCGACCACGGTATCGCGGCTGTCGGGCGCGTAGCCGTGCATCCGGTCCGGCGCGAAGACCTGGAACGGGAAGCTCGTCAGCGCCCGCGTGGCGTGATTGGCCGACGCGCCCACGAAGCGCACGCCGTGGGCGATCTGGCAGAACCGCCCGATCCTCAGCCGTTCTTTGGCGAAGTCGAAAAGATACGGCGCGAGTCGCGCGGCCCAGCCGCCGGGCGGCGGCGGATCGAAATCCGAGGCGTAGGTGTAATCGCCGATCTCCATCCGCGGATGGTCGATCACGTTGTTCAGGAAGACGGTGCCCTCGTGGACGGAGCCGTCGGGCAGGGTGACGGGATGCACCTCGCGTGCATCGGGAAACGGGGCCGGCATGACGGACCTCCTTCGACGAAACGGATCAGGGCGTATCGGTCAAAGGCGCTGGTCCACGGCTCCCTCCATCGGTTGCGCGGTGTGAATGCCACGCCCGCAGGTCCATTGTCAAAGCCGCCGGTGTCGGTCCCTGCCGACAAGACGCGGCTCCGGAAGATGGCGGCCCCTGCGAAACCCGATTGGCGCGCGCACGGCCGCTCCCGATCTCGCGCCGCCTTCCGCGTCGCCGGCCCTGCTTCTTTGGGCTTGAAATACTCCGGGGAGCGCGAGGGGCTGGCCCCTCGCTCCGCCCTGTCCGCCGGGGCCGGCGGTCCGGACCCGCAGCGCCCGCGTCACTCCCCCGGCCGCTTGAGCGAGAACTTCTCCCGCACGACGGTGTAGTCGCGGTAGCCCATGCGGGAAAGCGGGTTGAAGGTCAGCACGTCGAAGATCCCGTCGACGAGGCAATCGTCGCGCAGGTGCACGCCCACGACCTCTCCGAACACCACGAAGTTCGCCTCGCCCGGCAGTTTCACGATCTGCGTCAGGCGGCATTCGAGGTTCGCGGGCGCGGTGGCCACGCGCGAGCAGGCGATCGCCTCGCAAGGGGCCCGGGGAGCACCGGAGACGTCGAACTCGTCGGTCTCCCTGTCCCAGGCGCCGGAGCTGGCGTTCATCACGTCGCGCATCTCGTATTCGACGATGTTGACGCAGAACGCCTCGGTTTCGCGGATATTTGCGACGCTGTCCTTGGTGTCGCCGCGGTCGGACTTGGCCGAGGTCGAGGCGAACATCACCTGCGGCGGCACGTAGGCGACGGCGTTGAAGAACGAATAGGGCGCGAGGTTCTCGGATCCGTCCGCACCGCGGGTCGAGATCCAGCCGATGGGCCGCGGCGTGACGATGGCGTTGAACGGGTTGTGCGGCAGGCCGTGGCCGTCTTCGGGACGGTAGAACATCTCGGACTCCTCTCGCGGGCGGGCTTTGCAGGGCGCGCGCAGAGGTGCTAGGCGCCATCTTTGCAGAAAGCACCCCGCGCGCCCGAGTTCAACCTCTCCCCCCGTCCTTCGCCGGAGCCCCCGCGCCCATGTATAGCATCGTGCCAGAGACGCCCGAGGACGCCTGGGAGGTGGAGGCACTGTTCGACCTGTGTTTCGCGCCGGGGCGCGAAGCGCTGTCGTCCTACCGGCTGCGCGAGGGCGTCGCGCCGGTGGCCCCGCTCTGCCGCGTCGCGCGTTACGAGCCGGGCGGCTTCCTCGGCGGCGCGGTGCGCTACTGGCCGGTGCGTGTCGGCACTGTGCCGGCGCTGCTCCTGGGGCCGATCGCGGTGCACCCTACGGCACAGGGTGAGGGGCTGGGCGCCGCGCTCATCCGCGAGAGCCTGCATGTTGCGCGGGACGGCTGGGCGCGCGTTCTGCTCGTGGGCGATGCGCCCTATTACGGGCGGTTCGGGTTCGTGCGGCTGGACGGGGTGGAGATGCCCCCGCCCACCAACCCCGAGCGGGTGCTCGGCCTCGCGCTGGCGGAGGGCGCCTGGGACGGGGTCGCGGGCGAGGTCACGGCCTGGACATGAGCGGCCGGGCCCGGGGCGGGCGGAGCCACGTTGCCGGTCCGGGCGTGCGGGTGGCAGCCGGACGGACTTTTTTTGAGTATTTGAGGCCCAAAGAAGCCTGGGTGTGATCGCGGGGCCGGGCGCCGGAGTGGCGGCAGAGCGCGCGCGGCAGGGCGCCCGTATTGAAAGGTGCGGGCGGAGTGCTGATCTTGCCGGCATGACCGATGCTCAGAACCGCCCCGACGACACGGCCGTCCCGCCCGAGCAGGCGCTGGTGGCACGCGATCCCCGGCACGAGCTCATGGATCTCGCGCGGCGCCACAGGCGCGCCGGGGGCGTGGGGTTGCAGGTGCTCAACGTGATCGGCGCTCAGGCGGAGAATCTGCTCGAACGGCTGCCCGACCGGGTCAAGAACCGGCTGGAGAGCGTGACCGCCCGGGCCCTCGAATCCGCTTTCGACGCGGCGCAGCATTCGCGCGGCTACGTGCCGGACCAGCGCGGCTGGCTGAACACCGCGCTGACCACCGCGATGGGCGCGGCCGGCGGCGCCGGCGGGCTGCCCACCGCCCTGGCCGAGCTGCCGGTGACCACGACGGTCCTGTTGCGCGCGATCCAGGGCATCGCGTGGGAACACGGCTACGACCCCGCCGACCCCGAGACAGCCAAGGAATGCCTGGCGGTCTTCGCCTCTGCCGGGCCGCTGGAGGCCGACGACGGCGTCGACATGGCGTTCCTCTCGGCGCGGGTGACGCTGACCGGGGCGACGGTGAACGGGCTTATCGCCCGGGTGGCGCCGCGGCTGGGCACCGTGCTGGGCCAGAAGCTGGCGGCGCAGACGGTGCCGGTGCTCGGAGCCGCGGCGGGGGCGGCGACGAATTACGCCTACACCTCCTATTACCAGGAGATGGCCGCGGTGCATTTCGGGCTGAAGCGCCTTGCCGAACGGACGGGGCGCCCGCGCGAGGCGGTGGTCGAGGAGTTCCGCGCCGCGCTCACGCGGATCTGATCCGCAGCGTTAACCTAAAATTCGTCATGTAAGCCGTATTTCGGTCGGGCCCGACCGAGTCGGGCGGACACGGCGCACATGCGCAGGGGCGTCCCGCCGATGAACCGGCGACATGGGGCGCGAGGCGGCTGAACGCCGCCGACCCGCTCCAGCACGGGGCGGCAGGCCGAGAGCGGCGGAGGCGCAGGCCAGAAGGGTCGCAGCACCGGACCGCGACGAAGGGCGCCCGGACGCGGTGAACAACCGCGCCGGGCGTTTTCGTGAGCGGCGGCCTGCGGGGCCGGCCCCGGTCGAGGGCCTGTGCCGCTCTCGTCTTCGTGTCGGGACGCGCGGGGCTGGCGTATGTTACGCTTCGGCTGCGGCAAGGTGCCGCGAGCGGGGCGTGGCGCCCGGGTGACCGCGCCCCGGGCCGTTCCGCCCACCCGGAGGACCGGAGGCCGGACCTCATGGACAAAACCATCGGAAATCCCCTTTCCTGGCTCGGACACCGTCTTGCGGCGGGTTCGGCGCACCTGGCCGAGACGACGCAGGCCATCGGCGGCGACAGCGGCGCGCGCCCGGTCGCGGAGGGCGCGATCGCGACGCTGACCGTGGCGGATCTGCGCGCGGCCTTGCGCGCGGGCTGGGACGACCTTCTGCACAGCCGCGCCGACGCGATGGTGCTGTGCCTGCTCTATCCCGTTCTCGGTGCGGTGCTGGTCTACGCGGCCTTGACGCACAGCCTCATGCCGCTGGTCTTTCCGCTCCTGGCGGGCTTCGTGTTGGTCGGCCCGCTGGCCGCGCTCGGGCTCTACGAGATGAGCCGCCAGCGCGAGGCGGGACGCGAGATGCGGTGGACGACGGCCTTCGACGTGGTGTTTTCGCCCGCCTTCGGTGCGATCGCCGTGCTGGGCCTCTACCTCGCGGCGGTGATGCTGGGCTGGCTCCTGTCGGCACGCCTGATCTTCGAGGCGACGATGGGGCCGGAACTGCCCGCCTCGTTCGGTGCCTTCGTAACGGAGGCGGCGACGACCGGTGCAGGCTGGACCATGGGCCTGGTCGGCATCGCCGTGGGCGCGGTCTTCGCCGCGCTGGTACTGGCGACCTCTGTGGTGTCCTTTCCGCTGCTGCTCGACCGCCATGTCGGTGTGCCGAACGCGGTGGTGACGTCGCTGCGGGTGACGCGCAAGAACCCGGCGGTGATCCTCGCCTGGGGCGGGATCGTGGCGGCGGTGCTGGCTCTGGGTGCGCTGCCGGCGCTGGTCGGGCTGGCGGTGGCGCTGCCGCTTCTGGGGCACGCCAGCTGGCATCTCTACCGCCGCGCGGTGCCGCACGGCTGAGCGAGAGAGTCTTCTGCGGCCTTGGCGATGATCTGTCCGCCGGGCCCCCTTCCGACAGGTGGCCCCGGCCGGGTCGAAGGGGGCACCGACCGCCCGGCACCTGCGGTGGCTCCGTGGAAGGCGCGTCACCGCACGGCGGCACGGAGAAGACGGTGCGGCCGAAGATGAAAGACGGCCGTCACGGTCTGCCTCGGAAGCCGCGCCTTCAGCCGGCCCCGCGCAGGTACTCCATCACCGCCGGACGTACCGATTGGGCGTCGCTGTCGCGGGCGTCGAGGATCACCTTGCGCACCTCGTCGAGGTTCGAGCGCAAAAGCAGATGCTTGACCGGTCCGATCGATGGCGCGCGCATCGACAGCGAGCGCAGCCCGATGGCGGCGAGGCAAAGCGCCTCGATCGGGCGGCCCGCATCCTCGCCGCAGAAGGACAACGGCGTGCCCGCAGCCTCGCAGCGCTGCACGATGCGTTCGATGAAGGTCAGGAAGGAGGTATTGAGCGTGTCGTAGCGCCGCCGCACGCGCTCGTTCTCGCGGTCGGCGGCGAAGAAGAACTGCTTGAGGTCGTTGCCGCCGATGGACACGAAGTCGACCTCGCGGAAGAACCCGTCCGGCGCATAGGCCAGGCTCGGCGTCTCCAGCATCGTGCCCACCTCGATCCTCTCGGGCAGCACGTGGCCGAGCCTTTCCTCCCGCGCGATGGCCTTGTCCATCTCCGCCCGGGCGGCGCGGAACTCGTCGAGCTGCGCGACGAACGGGAACATCACCGTCAGCGACCGGCCGTTGGCCGCGCGCAGGAGCGCCTGGAGCTGCATGCGCAGCACGCCCGGCTTGTCGAGCCCCACGCGGATCGCCCGCCAGCCGAGCGCCGGGTTCGGCTCGTCGTTCGGCTTCATGTAGGGCAGCACCTTGTCCGAGCCGATGTCGAGCGTGCGGAAGATCACCTGCCGCCCCCCGGCAGCGTCGAGCACGCGTGCATAGAGCGCCGCCAGCTCCATCCGCCGCGGCATCTGGTTGCGCACGAGGAACTGCAGCTCGGTGCGGAAGAGGCCGACGCCCTCCGCGCCGGAATTGGACAGCGACGGCAGGTCGGCCATCAGCCCGGCGTTCATGTGCAGGCCGATCCGTGCGCCGCAGGCCGACACGCAGGGCGTCTCGCGGATCGAGGCGTAGCGTTCCAGCGCCTCGGCCTGCATGGCCATCTTGTCGCGGAAGGCGCTTACCACGCTGTCGTCGGGTCGCAGGTGCACCAGGCCCTGATCGCCGTCCACCATGATGTGATCGCCATTCAACGCCTCTGTCGTGATCCGCCCGGCATGGATCACCAGCGGGATCGCCAGAGCCCGGGCGACGATCGCCGCATGGCTGCCGACGGAGCCCTCTTCCAGCACCACGCCCTTCAGGGATCTGCCGTATTCCAGAAGCTCGCCCGGTCCGATATTGCGCGCCACAAGAACCGGGTTGGCCGGCAGATCGGCGCCGGTCTCGGCGCCCTGGCCGGTGAGAATCCGCAAGAGCCGGTTCGACAGGTCGTCGAGATCCTGCAACCGTTCGCGCAGGTAGGCGTCGGTCACCTGGGACATGCGCGCGCGGGCGTTCGACTGCTCCTTCTCGACCGCCGATTCGGCCGAGAGGCCGCGCTCGATGTCCTCTTCCATGCGCTTCAGCCAGCCCTTGGAATTGGCGAACATCCGGTACGCCTCGAGCACCTGCACCTGTTCGGGGTCCGAGGCGTTGGCGAGGATGCCGTCGACGCTCACGCGCAGGCTCTCGACCGCCTTGTGCAGGCGCTCCATCTCCTTTTCCGGGTCGTCGGCGACTAGGTTGGTGACCACCACGCGCGGCTCGTGCAGCCAGACATGGCCCTCCGCCGCGCCTTCCTGGCCCTGGGTGCCGCGGATCAGCACCGGCTGGGTGTGCCGGGCCTTCAGCGCCGCGCCCTCGCCGACGAAGGCGCCGAGCTCGGCCATCTCGGCCAGCACCATCGCCACGACCTCGAGCGCGTAGACCTCGTCGGCGGTGAACTCGCGCGCCTGCTTGGACTGCACCACCAGAACGCCCAGCTTCTCGCCCAGCCGCTGGATCGGCACGCCGAGGAAGGACGAATAGATTTCCTCCCCGGTCTCGGGCATGTAGCGGAAGCCGCGGGCCGAGGGCGCGTCGGCGGCGTTCACGATCTTGCCCGACCGTGCGACGCGGCCGACGAGCCCCTCGCCGAGGCGCATCCGCGTCTGGTGCACGGCCTCGGACTTCAGGCCCTCCGTGGCGCAGAGCTCGAGCGTGTCCTCATCGCGGAAGAGGTAGATGGAGCACACTTCGGTGCCCATCGAATCCGCCGTCAGATGGGTGATCTTGTCGAGGCGCGCCTGTCCCGCGGCTTCCTCGGCCATGGTGTCGCGCAGGCGCCCCAGCAGTTTGCGGCTTTCGCTCTCGGTGCGGTCCGACATTTGGTCCGTCCTCGTGATCCGGCGGACCAGCTATAGGGCAGGGGAGCGGGGCGAGGAAAGGGAAAGCCGAAGCGCCACGGGCGATTGGCACCGGATGCCGACGCTCCGGGCATGTTCCCCGTCCCCGCGGGCGAGCTTCGGGCGCGGTGCGTTCGCCTGGCCCCGGGGGCTGCAGCATGGACAAAACTGCCCACGCCACACCGGCCGCGCGTCAGGCGCGCTCCAGCTCGAACGCGTCGTGCAGCGCCTGCACGGCGAGTTCCATGTACTTGCGGTCCACGAGCACGGAGATCTTGATTTCCGACGTGGCGATCACCTTGATGTTGATGCCTTCGGCCGCGAGCGTGCGGAACATCCGCGCCGCGACGCCCGATTGCGAACGCATGCCGATGCCCACCACCGACACCTTGGCGACCTCGGTCTCGGTCTCCAGTCGCTCGAAGGCGAGCGTTCCGTCCGCCCGCGCACCCTCCAGCGCCTTTTCCGCGCGCGCCAGTTGCTCGTTCGGGCAGGAGAAGGTCATGTCGGTGACCAGCTCGTCATGGCTGCCGTAGCCGGTTTCCGACACGTTCTGCACGATCATGTCGACGTTCACGCCCGCGTCCGAGAGCGTGCCGAAGATCGACGCCGCGATGCCGGGCGTGTCGGCGACGGTGACGATGGTGACCTTGGCCTCCTCGCGCGAGAAGGCGACCCCCGAGACGACGTTCGATTCCATGATCAGATCCTCTCCGCAGACGAGCGTGCCGGCCTCGTCGGACTGTTCCTCGAAGCTCGACAGGACGCGCAGCTTCACGTTGTAGCGCATCGCCAGCTCGACCGAGCGGGTCTGCAGCACCTTGGCGCCGAGCGAGGCGAGCTCCAGCATCTCCTCGAAGGCGATGCGGTCGAGCTTGCGGGCCTTGGCGCAGACCCGCGGGTCGGTGGTATAGACGCCGTCGACGTCGGTGTAGATATCGCAGCGCTCCGCGCCGAAGGCGGCGGCGAAGGCGACGGCGCTGGTGTCCGATCCGCCGCGGCCGAGCGTGGTGATCCGGCCCTCGGGGCTGACCCCCTGGAAGCCGGCGATCACCGCGACGCGCATGCCTTCGGCGAATTTCTGGGTGATGTTGGCGGGCGGGATATCCTCGATCCGCGCGGCGCCGTGGGCCGAGGTGGTCATCAGCGGCACCTGCCAGCCCTGCCAGGACCGCGCCGGCACCTCCATCTCCTGCAGGGTCAGCGCCATGAGGCCGGCGGTCACGTTTTCGCCCGACGAGACCACCGCGTCGTATTCGCGGGCGTCGTAGAAGGGCGAGGTCTCGTTCACCCAGCCGACCAGTTCGTTGGTCTTGCCGGCCATCGCCGAAACGATGACGATCACGTCGTAGCCCTTCGCGACCTCGGTGCCGACACGCTTGGCCGCGCGGCGGATGCGGTCGAGCGTGGCGACCGACGTGCCGCCGAATTTCATCACCAGAACGGGCATCCCGCGCCTCCCGAGGCTTTCGCTTCGGCTCCT
This sequence comes from Roseivivax sediminis, assembly GCF_900112685.1. GTDB lineage: Bacteria > Pseudomonadota > Alphaproteobacteria > Rhodobacterales > Rhodobacteraceae > Roseivivax > Roseivivax sediminis. Next base: position 261,106 of record NZ_FOMS01000004.1, on the reverse strand, counting down.
TAAGGCAAGCCGGCGGCGCGGCGCAAGATGCGGCGCCCCGCGGACTCACCGGGATTTTTGCGGGCAGACGAAGCCTGGGCGGCGGTCAGTTGCTCTTGCGGTCCGGACGGAAGGGCAACGGGGCGACAGGGATGCCGTCCTCGGCGAGGCCGCGGGCCTCTTCGAAGGTGGCCTCGCCGCGGATCGGGCGATCCGGGGCATCGCCGAGATGCATCGCGCGCGCCTCGTGCACGAAGTTGCGGCCAACATCCTCGGATGTGGCCTCGATGTGCCGGCGCAGATCGGCCAGCGCGCGCTCGCGCGGCGTCGGCGCGGCGGAGAGCGGGCGCTGCGCTTCTTGCGGACCGGTATCCGGTGCGGCCGCATCCCGCGCGTCGCCGCCGAGGCGCGGGGCCATCACGCTCTTGCCGACCTCGGCCGAGCCGCAGACCGCGCAGCCGAGATGGCCGGCGGCGGCAAGGGCGTCATAGGCGGCGGCAGAGCCGAACCAGCTGTCGAACTCGTGCCCACGGGCGCATCTGAGCGTGTATCGAATCATCTGTGGCCGGATCCTGGTCTGGTCGGATCATGCCTACAGCCTGGACCGTGCATTTCAAGATTTTGCTAATGCAGGCGGTATCTTATGTCGCAGTTCCGAAATGCGCCAGAAGCGCGCCGACCAGCGCTTCGGGCCCCGTTTCGGGGCGCAGCGCGGTCTGCGCCGCGCTGGCCAGCGCGGCGCGGCGGCCGGGCGCGCCGAGCGTGACGAGCGTGTCGGCGAGTGTGGCGGCGTCGGTGATCCGCAACGCGGCCCCGGCGGCATCGAGCGTGTCGAAGGCGGCGCGGAAATTGCGGGTGTCGGGGCCATGGATCAGCGCCGCGCCGAAGGCCGCGGGCTCGTAGGGGGTGTGTCCGCCGCGATCCGACAGCGTGCCGCCGATGAAAACCGTGCCGGCGCTGGCGTACCACAGCGGCATCTCGCCCAGCGTATCGGCTAGGTGCACGGCGCCGGGCCGGGGGGCGCCGCCGGCGGAGCGGCGGGTGAAGGCGAGCCCGCGCGCCGCGATGAGCCGGGCGACCTCGTCGCCCCGCCGGGGGTGGCGCGGCGCGAGGATGAGGGTGAGGTCGGGGCGGCGCTTCCGCGCCGCTTCATGGGCCTCGAGCACCAGCGCCTCGTCGCCGGGATGGGTCGAGGCAGCGAGCCATGTGTCGTCCCGGTCGAGACCGGGCGTCGGCGCGACCTCAGGAGGCGTATAGAAGGACTTGAGATCCACCACCGGGCCGAGCGCGTCTCGCGGCACACCGAGCGCGGCGAGGCGATCGCGCGAGCCGGAGTCCTGCGCCGAGGCGAACGCGACCCGCCCCAGCACCTTGCGGGCGAGGCGCGGCAGCCGTGCCCAGGTGCGCGCCGTGCGCGGCGACAGGCGCGCGCCAAGCAGCACGACCGGGCCCGGCACCTGGGTGAAGCGATGCGGCCAGAGCTCTGATTCCATGGCGATATGGCCGATCACCTGCCAGCGCTCGCAGAACCGCCGTACGGCATGGGCCAGGTCGAGCGGTGCCAGCGTCGCGGCAAAGCCGAGATCGCGCGCGAGCGCGACGCCGCTTTCGGAATTGCAGGTGATGACCAGCGGCAGGTCGGGACGCGCGGTGCGCCATGCCTCGAGGATCGGGCGGGCAGAGGCCAGCTCCCCGTTGGAGGCGGCGTGCAGCCAGACGTGACGGCCCGCGCCGCCATCCCCGAAGCCGAGCCGCGCCGCCAGCGCGGACCGGTCGCGGCGCAGGGCGAGCCGGGTCGCGACGCCCGCGGCGAAGAGCGAGATCAGGAAGCGGTAGAGGTGCATCGGGGGTCCTGGAAGCGGGTGATCGGCCAGGAAGCCATGCGCGTGACAATTGCACGATCCCGACGGGAATGCGCGGCGCGAAGGCGCTGAGCCGTCCTTCGCCGGCATATACACGACCTGCCCCCGGTTTTTCCACGATCTCGTCCACAGGCGTTCATGCTCGCACCGTGCTCCGGATCACGTCCTCCAGCCGCGCCAGCAGGCGGTCGTTGTCGAAGCGCGTCTCGGCCACGCTCCGCGCGCGCACCGCCATGGCGGCGGGATCGGAGATGGCGAAGGCGCGGGCGATCGCAGTGGTGAAGCCCGGCGCGTCGCCCTCGGGGACGAGAAAACCGGTCTCTCCCTCGTCGATCGCTTCAGGGATGCCGGCGTGGCGAGTGGACACGGTGATGCAGCCGGCGGCCATCGCCTCCTGGATCGCGGTTGGCAGGCCCTCGGTGTTGCCGTCTTTCGCGGTTACCGAGTGCTGGAGGAAATATTGTGCGCTTTCAAGTTGTTTGCGGACGAATTCGTGCGGCCGGGCGCCGTGGAACGTGACCTTCTCCGCGACGCCGAGATCCTCCGCGAGGCGCTGCGCGGGGGCGAGGAGCGGGCCGTCTCCGACGAAGTCGAGCCGCGCCTCGGGGTGGTCGCGCGTCGCCTCGGCAAAACTGCGCAGCGTGGTCAGCGGCGCCTTCTTCTCCACGAAGCGGCCGACAGCGAGGCAGCTGCCGGGCCGCTTGTCGCCAGGGCGGAAGCGCCGCACGTCGACGCCCGAGGGGATGACGTGAGCATTGGGATGCGTGACCCCGGCCGCGGCGAGATTGTCCAGGAGGAATTGCGAGACCGACACGATGCCCGCGAGATGCGGCATCATCAGCCGGTAAGCGCGGCGGATGCGACGCGATCTGAGGTGCTTGGAAGCGTCGGTGCCCCTGAAATAGGAGAATACCGGCAGGCCCATCTCGGCGCCGAGCGGCGCCACGGCCAGCGCCTGGGTCCCGAACTCGGCCAGGATCACCTCGACGCGCTGGGTGCGCAGGAATTCCCGCAATTCGTGCTTGCCCTGTCCGAACGGCACGCGGGAGGTGGCGTGCACCAGCGCGTTTCGCAGTGTGAAATAGGGGAGGAGAGCGCGGTCGGCGGGGCCGAAACGACGCCGGCGCATGAAAAGCGGTTTGCCGTATGGGTCGTCGCCGTTGCTACGGCCGACGACGATTACCGTGTCGCCGCCGAACAGGTGTTCGATGTGGCGATTGACGAAGGTCTCGCCCATCTTGTGGTAGTCGCCTGTGGCGATGGCTGCGCGCATGGCCGGCCCCTCGAACGTGCGGTCGCGACCGCTTAGCAATCGGTCGGGGGCCGGACAAGCGGCAGGGAACGGTCGTCAGAGGACGAAGCCGACGATGGCCACGACGATGACGACGAGTCCGACGAGATAGATGATATTATGCACGTTAACGCTCCTGTGATCGCAGTCTGCCTTCACAATGTGCGGACGGGGCCGGCAGTTCCCTTGGACGCGGGAACATTTGCGGCCGGCCGGGGCGCGTAGCCGATTCGTCGCCGCCACGTGCGGCGCTTCGGATCGGACCAATTCGTCAGCGCGAAGGGGCGCGAGCGCCCAGAAATCCGGCACGCGGGGCCATCAGCATATCCCGAGGGCCGCGAGGCACCAATTTATTCTTCCGAAGAAAAATATTTGACCATTATGGCGGAGATGCGGTCGCGCACCGGCGTCTCGGAGACCAATTTTGCCAACCGGTCCGGACCGCGTCCGGCGTATCTCGGGGCAGGGGGCCAAGAGGCATGGCAGGACACATGGAGGCAGGACGGGCCGGGTCACGCGTCCGCGTCCGGGTGGCTGTCGCCTCCGGGGCAATTGCGCCCGCCAAATCCGGGCACCGCCGCGTCGCCCCGGAGACAAGATCCAGACAACAGCGAGGACAGATCAAGTGGAACAGGATCTAGCAACATTGGCGGCCACGGTCGCCGAGCTTCAGGCGAAATCGGCCTCGAACGGCACGATGTTCTCCGAAGTCTTTTACTATCTCACCATTCCGCTCATGGTGCTCATCCATGTCGGTTTTCTGGCCTACGAGATGGGCGCGTCGCGGTCGAAGAACGCGCTGGCCTCGGGAATCAAGAACATCCTCGCCTTCGCGATGATCGTGCCGTTCTTCTACTATGTCGGCTGGTGGATCTACTGGGCCTTTCCGACCGGGCTGTCGCTGTCCGAGGGCGCCATGGGCATCTCCGGGCTGGCCTATGCCAACGAGGTGGCGAGCCCGCTCAGCCAGTACATGGGGCCGAACCTCGATGACCGCTCTTCGGGCGTGTTCTGGGGGGCCTTCGTGCTGTTCGCCGCGACGACGGCGTCGATCCTGTCGGGCGGCGTGATCGAGCGCATCCAGCTCATCGGGTTCATCATCCTCGCGGTGGTGCTGGGCGCCTTCGTATGGATCCTCGCGGCGGCCTGGGGCTGGCACGCGGACGGCTGGCTGGTGACGCAGTTCGGCTACCATGATTTCGGCGCCGCGGGCGTCGTGCACATGATCGCCGGGTTCTTCTGCCTCGGGGTGCTCATCAATCTCGGGCCGCGGATCGGCAAGTTCAACGCCGACGGCAGCGCCAACCACCTGGCGGGGCATTCCATGCCGATGACGCTGATCGGGCTGATGCTGATCATCGCCGGTTTCTGGGGCTTCCTGATGGGCTGCGTGATCGTCCCCGGCGAGGCCTGGTCCTGGTCGAGCAGCATCGAGGCGTCGATCTACGGCACGCCGATGACCATGTCGGGGATGACCTTCAACATCCTGATGGGCTTCTCGGGCGGCATCATCGGCGCCTGGATGACCACGCGCGATCCGTTCTGGATGATGTCCGGCGCGCTCGGCGGCATCATCTCCTGCGCCGCGGGGATCGACCTGTGGTGGCCGCCGCTGGCCTTCGTGATCGGCTTTCTCGGCGCCTCCGCGATGCCGTTCATCGCCACGACGGTCGAGAAGATGGGCATCGACGACGCGGTCGGCGCCTTCACCGTGCACGGGGCGCTGGGCCTCTGGGGTGTGATCGCCGTGGGCATCGTCGGCACCGGCTATCCGGCCATGTTCGGCGCCTCTGACGTGATCGAGATCAGCTTCTTCGGTCAGCTCCTCGGCGGCATCGTCATGGCGCTCCTGGGTTTCGTGCCGGGTTACGTGGTGTCGCTGGTGCTCAAGGTGACCGGCATGCTGCGGGTGCCCGAAGAGGCCGAGATCGTCGGCCTCGACCTGACCAAGGTGCCGGCCTCCGCCTACCCCGAAGGCATCCACGCCTCCGCCACTCCGGCCGAATGACGGCCACGTTCAGCAAGGAAAGGACTGACCCATGAACCCTGTGACCAACGGAACCTGGGACGGCTTCACCGGGGCCTTCTATACCGGCTTCGGCGGGTTCGAGGCGATCTGGCTGATCGCTTCCGCCGCGCTCGTGGTGATCGCGCTCTGGATGGGCAACCGCCACGAGAAACACGCCTATCGCGAGGTCGCGAAGAAGTAACGCCGCGCAGGCGGCAAGAATTGGGCCGGAGCGGGGATGCCCGCTCCGGCCCTTTTTCTTGGCTGCCTTCGGAGCGTCAGAGGGCGAGGTAGCCGATGCCGAGGAAGGCGACGAGGCAGCCGGCCCATTGCCCGGCCGTCATGCGCTCGCTCAAGAGGCCCCAGGCCAGAACGATGGTGAACAAGCCGAACATGGAGGCGGCGACCGCGGCGAGCTGCGGGTGCGCCAGCGTCGCCGCCGAGATCACCGAGAGCAGCGCGACCCCGTCAAGCGCCCCCATCGCCATGAGCGGCAGGAGCGCGCGCCGGCCCGGCCAGACCGGGGCGCGGCGCCAGAGAAGAAACGCGGCGAGAAGAGTGACCGCGATGGTGCGCGCGGCGAGCGTCGTCGGCAGCTCTCCGTCGATCTCCGCCGCCATCTGGCCGAGCTTGAAGGTGGAGGCGAAGCCCGCCCCCGACATCAGCGCAAGCAGGATCGTCGGACCGCGCGGCGGATCGGTGCCGTCCGAGCGGTCCGACAGCATCGCCACCACCGCCACGCCGGCGATGACGCAGAGCACGGCGACGATCTGGCCGCTTCCGACGGGACGGCCCTGCATCGCCTCGAAGACGAGCGACAGCAGGGGATAGGCGCCGATGATCGGGCTGACGAGCCGCACCGGTCCACGCTCGAACGCGAAGTAGAGCCCGATGCTCGCGACGAGGAAGGTCGCTCCCGACAGCGCCGAGAGGACCAGCGCCTCGGGGCCGAGCGCAAGATCCCCTGCGCGCAGGACCAGCGCGCCGCCCTGGAAGACCGCGCCGGCGATCAGTACCACGAAGAGCGCACCCAGAAGCGGCACGGTGCGGCTGAGATAGCGGATCGCGATGTCATGCAATCCCCAGCAGAACGCCGCGATCAGGCCGAAGCCGAGAGAGGACATGGGCCGGTCTCCTTGGTCGTGTCCGGTGGGGCGGACGGAAAACGGCGCCCGCTTGATGCGGGCGCCTGTCGCGGGTTCTCAGGGACGCCCGAGGGCGTCAGATGTCGAGCGTGTGCTCGCGTTCCCAGCGGCTGAAGTGCTGCACGAAGGAATTCCATTCCTCGCGCTTCATCTTCAGGTAAGCGCGCGAGAAGTCCTCGCCCATGGCCGCCTTCAGCTCCTTGTCGCGGTCGTAGTCGCGTAGCGCGTCGAGCATGTTGAGCGGCAGTTTCGGCGCGCCGCGGACCTTGTGGCCCTCGGCATACATGTCGATGTCGTGGCGCTTGCCCGGATCGGCCTTGCTGCGGATGCCCGACAGACCCGCGGCGATGATGACCGCCTGCAGCAGGTAGGGGTTGGCGGCGCCGTCCGGCAGGCGCAGCTCGAACCGGCCGGGGCCGGGCACGCGCACCATGTGGGTGCGGTTGTTGCCGGTCCAGGTGACGGTGTTGGGCGCCCAGGTCGCGCCCGAGGTGGTGCGCGGCGCGTTGATGCGCTTGTAGCTGTTCACCGTCGGATTGGTGATCGCCGCCAGCGCGCTGGCGTGCTTCATGATCCCGCCGAGGAAGTGCTTGCCGCGCTCCGACAGGCCGACCTCGCCGGTCTGGCCCTCGCCCTCGCCGGCGAAGACGTTGGTCTTCGCCTTGTCGCCCGGCTCGTCCCAGACCGAGATATGCGCGTGGCAGCCGTTGCCGGTCAGCCCCTCGATGGGCTTGGGCATGAAGGTCGCGCGGAAGCCGTGCTTCTCGGCCACCGACTTGGTCATGAACTTGAAGAACGAATGCTTGTCAGCGGTCTTCATCACGTCGTCGAAATCCCAGTTCATCTCGAACTGGCCGTTCGCGTCCTCGTGATCGTTCTGGTAGGGGTTCCAGCCGAGCTCCAGCATGTAGTCGCAGATCTCGCGCACCACCTCGTAGCGGCGCATCACCGCCTGCTGGTCGTAGCAGGGCTTGGCGGCGGTATCGAAGGGGTCGCTGATCTCGTCGCCTTCGGGCGTCAGCAGGAAGAACTCCGCCTCGACGCCGGTCTTGACGTGCAGCCCCTCTTCGGCGGCCTCGTCGATCAGGCGCGAGAGCACGTTGCGCGGGGCTTGTGCGACGGGCGCGTCCTCCATCACGCAATTGCTGGCTAGCCACGCGACCTCGGGCTTCCAGGGCAGCTGGATCACCGAGGACGGGTCGGGCACCGCCAGCATGTCGGGATGCGCCGGGGTGAGGTCGAGCCAGGTGGCGAAGCCTGCGAAGCCGGCGCCGTCCTTCTGCATGTCCGCGATCGCCTGGGCCGGCACCAGCTTTGCGCGCTGGTAGCCGAAGAGGTCGGTGAACGAGATCATGAAGTACTTCACGCCGTTCTTCGCCGCGAATTCGGCGAGGTCCTGTGTCATGTTTCGGTCCCTGTTCGTGGAGTTCGTTTCTTGACGCATTCGGCGCGCCCCGGTGTCGGGACGCGCCGGTGAGCCGATTCAGAAGCCGGTGCCGGGTTTGCCGGGCCACCAGTCGGTGCCGGCAAGCGGCACCTTGGCCATCGCCGCCGCCTCCATGGTGATGGCGCACAGATCCTCGGGCTCGAGGTTGTGCAGGTGGTTCTTGCCGCAGGCGCGCGCGATGGTCTGCGCCTCCAGCGTCATCACCTTGAGGAAGTTGTTGAGCCGCCGTCCCCCCTCGATCGGGTCGAAGCGCGCGGCCAACTCGGGGTCCTGCGTGGTGATGCCGGCGGGGTCGCGCCCCTCGTGCCAGTCGTCGTAGGCCCCGGCGGTGGTGCCGAGCTTCTGGTATTCCTCTTCCCAGCGCGGGTCGTTGTCGCCGAGCGCGATCAGCGCGGCGGTGCCGATGGCCACCGCGTCCGCGCCGAGCGCCATGCACTTGGCCACGTCCGCGCCAGAGCGGATGCCGCCCGAGACGATGAGCTGCACCTCGCGGTGCATGTTCATGTCCTGCAGCGCGCGCACGGATTCGCGGATACAGGCGAGGATCGGCTGGCCGACATGCTCGATGAACACGTCCTGCGTCGCCGCGGTGCCGCCCTGCATGCCGTCGAGGACGACGACGTCCGCGCCCGCCTTGATCGCCAGCGTGGTATCGAAATAGGGGCGGGCGCCGCCGACCTTGATGTAGATCGGCACCTTCCAGCCGGTGATCTCGCGCAGCTCGAGGATCTTGATCTCGAGATCGTCGGGTCCGGTCCAGTCCGGGTGCCGGCAGGCCGAGCGCTGGTCGATCCCCTGGGGCAGGTTGCGCATCTGCGCCACCCGGTCGGAGATCTTCTGGCCCAGCAGCATGCCGCCGCCGCCGGGCTTGGCGCCCTGGCCGACGACGACCTCGATCGCATCCGCCTTGCGCAGATCGTCAGGGTTCATGCCGTAGCGCGAGGGCAGGTACTGGTAGACCAGCTTGGACGAATGCCCGCGCTCTTCCTGGGTCATGCCGCCGTCGCCGGTGGTGGTCGAGGTGCCCGCCGCCGATGCGCCGCGCCCCAGCGCCTCCTTCGCCGCGCCCGAGAGCGCGCCGAAGCTCATGCCCGCGATGGTCACGGGAATGTCGAGCTTGATCGGGTTCTTGGCGTGGCGGGTGCCGAGCGTGACGTCGGTGCCGCAGCGTTCGCGATAGCCTTCCAGCGGATAACGCGAGATCGACGCGCCGAGGAACAGCAGGTCGTCGAAATGCGGGACCTTGCGCTTGGCGCCGCCGCCGCGGATGTCGTAGATGCCGGTCGCCGCGGCGCGGCGGATCTCGGCGTTGACGTCCTGGGTGAAGGTCGCCGACTGCCTCGGCGGGGTCCGCGGGGGGCCGTCGTGCTTTGTGTCCTTCATCGTCATCTGCCCCTCAATACGCGTTGTCGATGTTGAAGTTGTAGAGCTGCCGGGCCGAGCCGTAGCGGCGGAACTCTTCGGGTCTGGCGTCGCAGCCGCCGCGCTCCAGAAGATCGCGCAGGATCTCCAGATGCTCGGGGCGCATCTCCTTCTCGATGCAGTCGGCGCCGAGTGATTTCACCGATCCGCGCACGAATAGACGCGCCTCGTAGATCGAATCGCCGAGCGCCTCGCCCGCGTCGCCGCAGACGACGAGGTTGCCGGACTGCGCCATGAACGCCGACATGTGCCCGACATTGCCGTGCACGACGATGTCGATCCCCTTCATGGAGATGCCGCAGCGCGAGGAGGCGTTGCCCTTGATGACCAGCGTGCCGCCATGCCCGGTGGCGCCGGCGTACTGGGAGGCGTCGCCGTCGACGATGACGGTGCCCGAGATCATGTTCTCGGCCACGCCCGGCCCGGCCGAGCCGTGGACATGCACGGTCGCCTGCTTGTTCATGCCGGCGGTGTAATAGCCGGTGGAGCCCTTCACGTAGACCTCGATCGGTGCGTCGAGGCCCACGGCGACGGCGTGGCTGCCGCGCGGATTGACGATTTCCCACGCGGTCTGGTTGGTGTCGGCGGCCTGCGCGTGCAGGGAGGCGTTCAGCTCGCGCAGGGCGGTGGTGCCCAGATCTATGGTCTGCATGTCAGGCGGCCTTTCCCGTCGGGACCTGCGGGTCCGAATGTTTCCAGAAGTAGACCGTGGCAGGCTCGGGCTCCCACACGCGGGCCTCGTCGATGCCCGGCAGGTTCACCAGCGCCCGGTACTCCGATCCGAAGGCGACGTATTGGTCGGTCTCGGCCATCACCGCGGGCTTGCACGCGATCGGGTCGCGCACCACGCCGAAGCCGTCCTTGGTGCCGACGACGAAGGTGAAGAAGCCGTCGAGATCGTCGAGCGCGCTTTCCAGCGCCTCGCCGAGGCTGGCGCCGTTCTGCATCCGCCAGGTGAGGTAGGCGGCGCCGACCTCGGTGTCGTTCTGGGTCTCGATATGCACGCCCATGCGCTGCAGCTTGCGGCGCAGGGAGTTGTGGTTCGACAGCGATCCGTTGTGCACGAGGCATTGGTCGGCGCCGGTGTTGAACGGATGGGCACCGAGCGTGGTGACTGCCGATTCCGTCGCCATCCGCGTGTGGCCGATACCGTGTGTGCCGGCCATGGAGGCGATGTCGAAGCGCGCCGCCACGTCCTTGGGCAGACCGACTTCCTTGTAGATCTCCAGCGTGGAGCCTGCCGACATGAGGCGCACCTCGCCCGCGTCGCGCAGGATCCGCACCGCGTCCATCTCCTTGTCGCGGGGCAGGCGCAGCACCGCGTGGGTGTCGCGCCGCTCCAGCGTGACCGGCGCGCCGAGCGCCTGCGACAGCGTCTTGTCGAGATCCGCGAACGCCGCGTCGGGCTGGTCCGACTGGACCGTCAGTTTCGTGTTCGCGCCGTCGTCATCGCCGTAGATGGCGATGCCGGCGCTGTCCGGGCCGCGATCCGTCATGGTCACGAGCATGTCCGTGAGCATCGCGCCGAGCTGGGGCTCCAGCGCGCTGTCCTTCAGGAAAAGTCCGACAATCCCGCACATTCAACCAGTGCCTCCATTCATGATTCTGCCACTCGGGCGTCTGTCCAGACGCTATCACCCACATCCTGAACTATCAACTAAGGGAAATAAATTTTCATTAGAGGCAATATTGGGCGGGCATCTCGCCCGCCCGCATCGCAGTACGTCAGTACCGTTCGATATTGCTCATGATGTCCGCGTGATCGCGCGCACGGCGCTTCGCGCGTTCGAGGTGTTCGCTCTCACGCTTGAACTGGATCCGGTGCCAGCCAAGCCAGAACAGCACACCGACGATCACCATCGCGATCTCCCATCCCTGGAAGGGATAGATCGGTCCTACCTCGGCCAGATCGACGGCCCAGCTTTCGTATCCGATAGTCGACATCTCGGTCTCTCCTCACTCCGCGGGCATGGTTTTCTGGGCGAGGTGGGCCTTGTCGGCTTCGATGATTGATGCCTTGGCCTCCTCGTAGGCAGTGTGTTCGGCGTAATCGAGCCCCTCGAGCTCGACCTCCTCCGGGATGCGCAGCACGCCGGCGGCCTTCTGCAAGCGGGCCACGATGTAGGCGGGCAGGAAGCCCAGCCCGACGAACATGATCGCCGCGCCGAGGATCTGGCCGACCGGGTTGATCGTGGCGTAGCCCTCGAACGGCGAGGACGGCGCGCCCCAGAGCACGAAGCCCGCGATCACCAGGCCGACGACGCCGGCATAGCCGTGCACCGCAACCGCGCCGACCGCGTCATCGAGCTTGAAGCGCCGCTCCACCCAGAAGTGCAGGTTGTAGACGATCACCACGCCGATGGCGGCGATGATCATCGCCTGCACCGGGTGATAGAGGTCGTTGCCCGCCGACGCGGTGATGATGCCGGCCAGACCGCCCGAGAAGGTCCAGAACGCATCGCCCTTGGACACCAGATAGGCCGCCATCAGGCCGCCCGAGAGCGACATCAGGAAGTTGAACGTGATCCCCGACAGCGAGGTCGGCGCGAGGTAAATGTTCGTCGCGGTCCAGGTGGTGCCGGTAATCTCGCCGCCGATCGCCTCGGGCGATATGACGGGGACATTACAGGCCGCATAGAAGCCCCAGAAGCCGGTATAGATCAGGAACAGCCCGATGGTGAGCATCCAGGGGTTGTGCGGGGGAATGTCGCGCGGGGTGCCGTCCGGCGCGAACTTGCCGAGCCGAGGCCCCAGCACCCAGATCACGCCGAGCGCGTAGCCGCCCGCGATGGCATGGATCACGCCCGAGGCATAGGCGTCATGGTAGCCGAGATACTGCACCATCCAGCCGCCGTAGTGCCAGCCCCAGGCGGCGTCGATGATCCACCAGACGGACCCGATCAGCACCGCGTGCACCCAGAGCGCCGAGGAGCGGATCCTCTCGATCACCGACCCCGACACGATCGAGGCCGCGGTCCAGGAGAACAGCAGGAAGGCCGCCCAGAACACGCCGGTGATTCGATCATCGAGGTTCGGCGCCATCGTCTCTGCCCAGGGCCGGTTGGCGTTGGCCATTTCGTGGTCGAGCCCGCCGAAGAACGGGAACATCGGGAAGGCCCAGTAGATCCACCATCCGAAGAAGAAGAAGGTGACCGTGACCAGCGGGATCACCATGACGTTCTTCATCAGCGTATGCATGTGGTTACGCCGCCGGCTGGCGCCGACCTCGTACATGCAGAACCCCACGTGGATGAGGAACATGAAGACCACGGTCACCCAGTAATAGAACTCGGTGAACACAGTGGTCAGTGCGTTCAGATTGCCGTCCATTTCTCCTCCCTTGCCGTTGCCGGCCGTTTATTCTTGCTGAAAAGTTTTTCCCGTAGGCAAACGTGAACATTCATTTCTGTCAATTTTTTTTCGCATTAGGCAAAAACCGCCCTTTGCTTGGGCATCTTCCCGCACAGCCGGCAAAAATTTCCCCACGGGAAAAAGTTATGAACGAAAGTGTTGATTTTTGAAATCGGATGCGTCTGAATGCGCCGAAACGAGGCAACCTTGGGAGGTCACAGCATGGCGATCATCTATCGGACATCCGCTCTGGCACAGCGCCACGCCGAGATCGGCGGAGAGCTGGAAGACTGGAACGGCATGGGCACCGCGTGGTTCTACGACCACAGCCCGGAGCGGGCCGAGGCGGACTACCTGGCGGTGCGCACGAAGGCCGGTCTGATGGATGTCTCGGGCCTCAAGAAGGTGCATCTTGTCGGGCCGCACGCGGCGTCGGTGATCGACCGAGCCACCACCCGCAACGTCGACAAGATCATGCCGGGCCGGGCGACCTACGCCTGTTTCCTCAACGACGAGGGCAAGTTCATCGACGATTGCGTCATCTACCGCCTCTCGGTGAATCACTGGATGGTGGTGCACGGCACCGGCACCGGGCACGAATCGCTCGTCATGGCCGCGCAGGGCAAGAGCGTCGCGATGATCTTCGACGACGACCTGCACGATCTGTCGCTGCAGGGGCCGGTCGCCGTGGATTTCCTGGCGGAGCATGTGCCGGGCATCCGCGATCTGGCCTATTTCGGCATCGTGCAGACCAAGCTCTTCGGGATGCCGGTGATGATCTCGCGCACCGGCTATACCGGGGAACGCGGCTATGAGCTGTTCGTGGAGGCGCGCCACGCCGTCGCGATGTGGGACGCGATCCTCGAGAAGGGCAAGGACATGGGCATCCGCCCGGTGCAGTTCTCCACGCTCGATCTGCTGCGCACGGAAAGCTACCTGCTGTTCTATCCCGGCGACAATTCAGAGACGTTCCCGTTCCCGGACGAGCCGGCGGGCGACACCCTGTGGGAGCTCGGCCTCGACTTCACCGTCTCGCCCGACAAGACCGGCTTTCGCGGGGCGGAGAACCATTACGCCGCCAAGGGCCGCGAGCGGTTCAAGATCTACGGCGTGCGGCTCGAGGGCAAGACACCGGCGGATATCGGTGCCAAGCTTCTCAAGGACGGCAAGGAGGTCGGCGTCGTGACCTTCGGGATGTATTCGAGCCTCAACGAGCACAACGTGGGTATCGCCCGGATCCCGGTCGACTGCGCCGTGCCCGGCACGAAACTGACCGTGGTGAACGACGACGGCACGGAAATTCCCTGCACCACCGACGAGATGCCGTTCTACGACAAGGACAAGAAGATCCGCACCGCCAAGGGCTGAGTGCAGCCCGGTCGGGGCGCCGCGGCGCGCCCCGACCACCGGACCGACACGACAGCACGGGAGAACAGGCGCAATGTCGCGTTTCCAGTTTCCAGAGAGTATCGCGAGCCGTCCGGTCTACGGCACGCTGGAGCCGCGCCCGGGCAAGGCGCACCTGATGATCGCGGATGCCGAGGGCGCCGAGGCGCTTCTCGACCTCGCTGTCCGCGACCCCGCGCTGGTGCGCGCGGCACACATCATCTACATCCCCAAGGGCACGGGCGAGAGCTATGTCCCCCGGCTCGAGATGTGCGGACCCGCGCAGTTCCACGTCGCGCCGAGCTACGAGGCGAGCGTGCCGCGCCTGCGCCGGGTGCTGACCGATGCGCATATGGGCCTGCAGCTCTACCTCGCCGGGACCGAGGGGCTGATGGGCCAGGCCATGAGCGAGGCGATCGAGCACGGCCTGCCGCAGCGGTCGATCCAGCGCGAGCATCGCGGCTCCGTCGCGCGGCGGATGCAATGCGTGCACTGCAAGGGCATCACGGAGGACGTGACCACCGACCCGTTCGTCTGCGCGCATTGCGGCCTGCACCTCTTCGTGCGCGATCACTACTCGCGCCGGCTCGCCGCGTTCCAGGGCGTGCGCGTCGATGCCGAGGACCCCGGCAACGTCCCCGATCCCGTGGAGCTGTACCAATGAGCGCCGCACCCCAGAAAGCCAAGGCCGGCGGCGGTACGATCGACGTCGTCGTCCGCGCCATCGTGCCGCTGAACGATCTGGTCACCCGGTTCGAGTTCGAGCGCCCGGACGGCGCGCCGTTTCCGCCGTTCTCGCCCGGGGCGCACACCATCGTGGAGATGAACGACGACGGCCGCCCGCGGAAGAACCCCTATTCGCTGATGTCCGACCCGTCGGATACCTCGCACTACGCCATATCGGTGCGCCGCGACGACGAGGGGCGGGGCGGATCGCGCTTCCTGCATACGGCCGTCTCGGTCGGCGACCGGCTCTCGGTGAGCTACCCGGTGAACCTCTTCCCGCTCGATCTGCGCGCGCGCAAGCACGTGTTCCTCGCCGGCGGCATCGGCATCACGCCGTTCCTGTCGATGATCGCGCAGCTCGAACGCCAGGGCGGCCGGTGGGAGTTGCACTATGCCTGCCGCAGCGAGTCGCTGGCGAGTTATGCCGACGATCTCACCGGACGGCATGCGAACAAGGTCCACGTCTACTACAGTGATCGCAAGGAGGCGTTGCCGCTGGAAGATCTGCTCGACGGTCAGCCGCTCGGCACGCATGTCTATGTCTGCGGGCCGAAGGGCATGATCGACTGGGTCAAGACCACGGCCGCCGACCACGGCTGGCCCGGCGACGCCGTCCATGCCGAGGAATTCCTCGCCCCGCAGCCGGGCGATCCGTTCGATGTGCATCTCGCGCGGTCGGGCATCGACGTGCATGTCGAACCGCATGAAAGCCTGCTGGAGGCGATCGAACGCGCCGGCGTCGATGCGCCGTTCCTCTGCCGCGGCGGCGCCTGCGGACAGTGCGAGACCGACGTGATCGAGGCGGACGGCGAACTCATCCACGCCGACCACTGGCTCGAGGACGACCAGAAGGCCAGCGGCAAGAAGATCATGCCCTGCGTCAGCCGCTTTGCCGGCAAGAAGCTCGTGCTGGATCGATAGGAGGTCCCGAAATGACCATGCAGTTCAACACCGAGACGTTCCGCGACGATTATTCCTTCCGCAACTCCGACTGGGCGATCCGGCGGTTCCCGTTCCCGTTCCACGAAGACAGCTACATGTATTCGGTGAACATGGAGCAGCACCGCGGCGGCCCGGAAGGATCGGTCTACGAGAAGCGTTTCGACGTCGACGAACACTACGTTTCCGAAATGCACGACCGCGCGCTGGTGCTGGCCGAGGATCCGCTGCGCTGCCAGTCGCTGCCGCACATGACGCTGGCGGGCTGGGATCTTCTCGAGCTCATCATGGTGTCGAAGTCCGAGGATTACCCGGACCTCTTCGAGCTTCACCGCGACGGCAACCAGTGGCGCTGGATCAACAAGCCGCTCGGCATCGACGACACCTTCACCTTCCTCGACGAGACGACGTTGCCCTACGGGCCGATGGAATACATCACCCGGCAGACCCAGGGCGATTTCGCAGTGCTCGACCAGCGCGAGGAGAACCTGTGGATGGATGCCGGCATGGTGACGACGCAGGCGGACTGGTCGCTCGATTTCGACATCGGCATGAACTTCTTCGAATGGCACGCGCCGGTGCCGCGGGCGCACGAGATGGGCATCTTCAAGCGGGCGCTGAAATTCCTGCTGAACGTCCAGCAGGGGTCGCCCGCGCGGCGGCTGAACTGGACCATGACGGTCAATCCGCGCCTCGATACGAGCCCCGAGAATTACCATAAGTGGGGCGTCGAGAAGACCACGCTCACACCCGAAAACATCGGCGCCAAGCAGCATCTGCGGGTGGAACTTCAGACCTTCTTCCGCCTGCCGCGCTCCAACGCGCTGGTCTTCCCGATCCGCTGCTACCTGATCGCCTTCCAGGACATCGTGACGGTGCCGAAATGGGGCCGCCGCCTGCACCGCGTCGTCCGCGACCTCCCCGAGGATCTGGCGGACTACAAGGGCTTCATTGCCAACCGGCCGCTGATGCTCGACTACCTGTCGCAATACGATGACGGGCTGCCGACTTCACCGGGCGTCTGGCCCGACCTCGAGACCGAGCCGCCTCTGCAGAAATGACGCGCCCGCCCGCGCCGCCGCCTAGCGGTCGCGCGGGTAGGTGATGATCGACAGGTAGCGGATCGGCAGCTTCAGCAGGATCTCGGGCCCGTGCGGCGCGTCGGCGTCGAAGAACAGCGTATCGCCCGCCTGGAGCGTGTAATGCTCCGACCCGTGGCGGTAGCCGACCTCGCCTTCCAGCATGTAGATCATCTCGATCCCCTCGTGCTGGAAGGTCTTGAACGTATCGGATTCCTTGGTCAGCTCGATCAGGTAAGGCTCCACCATCACGCCGCTGGAATTGGAGCCGATATGGCCCAGGAGGTTGTACTGGTGGCCCGCCCGCGTGCCTTCGCGCTCGATCTCCAGGCCCTCGCCGGCCTTGGTATGGACCGCCTCGCGCCGTTCCTCGTAGCCCTTGAAGAGCGACGTCAGCGGCACCGACAACGCATGCGCCAGCGTCTGCAGCGTGGTCAGCGACGGCGAGGTGTTGCCGTTCTCGATCTTGGAGAGCATGCCTATGGAGATGTCCGTCAGCCTCGACAACTCTGCCACGGTAAAGTTCTTCTGCTTGCGGAAGGCACGGACCTTGCGTCCGATCGCCACCTCGAGAACCTTCTCTCGCTCGTCGCGGACCTTGTGCGGATCTTGCGTGAGCTTCGTGACCAACTCTGTCCCCGAGGCTTTCATGTTCGACATCGCTGCATCCTACAATTCTTCGCCGGCCGGTGCCACATCGCGCCAGGCTTGTCCGGTTTTTCTTCAAAGTGCATGCTTTTTTCATGATGTGCAAATGTTGCCGCGTCGCAGCCGAATAGGGGGCACGGCATGAACGCGGATGGCCTTATCCGGGTGGGCTTCCTGCTCTTTCCCGGCTTCCCGATGGCCTGCCTGACCTCGGTGATCGAGCCTCTGCGCGCGGCGAACGAGATTTCCGGCACGCGCACCTTCGAATGGCGGCTGTTGGCCGAGACCGGGCAGCGCCCGGTGTCGAGCGCCGAGGTCGCCTTCGACGCCAACGAACGCCTGGAGGAGGGCGGCGACTACGACTACCTGCTGCTTCTCTCGGCGCCCGGCGCGGCCTTCGCCGACCCGCGCACGCCGGCGCATCTGCGGCGGATCGAACGGCACGGCACGACGCTCGGCGCGATCAGCGGCGGGGTCTTCCCGTTGGTGCGCAGCGGCATCGCGCACACCGCGCCGCTATCGGTCCACTGGTGCTACGAGGCGGCCTTCGCGGCGGAGTTTCCGGGCGTGCCGCGCAGCGACAGGGTGATCGAGATCGCGCCGCGCCGGGTCACCGCGTCGGGCGCCGCCGCCGCGTTCGACCTTGCGCTCCACATGATCGGCGAATCGCTCGGTGACGCCGTCGCGACGGAGGTCGCCTGCTGGTTCCAGCATCCGATGATGCGCAAGTCCGGCGTCCAGCAGGCGGTGCCGACGATCGGCACCGATCACGCGCAAGCGGACTTGCCGCCGATTGTCGCCCGCGCCATCGCCATCGCCGCGCGCGACCTGTCGGAGCCGGTCGCGGTGGCCGACATCGCCCGCGATCTGGACGTCACGCCGCGCCACCTCGAACGGCTGTTCAAGGCGGCGACCGGGCAGAACCCCAGCCATTACCTGCGGGGCATGCGCATGAAGGCCGCGCGCCAGATCGTCATGTATTCCAACGACCGCATCGCCGACGTGGCGGCGGCCGTGGGCTACGGCAGCGTGAAGTCGCTGGTGCGCCATTACCGCGCCGCCTTCGGCCTGACCCCGCAGGAGGATCGCGCGCGGATCAACCTTTACCGGGTGGAGGGCAACCTGCCGGTCCCCTCGGTCTGAGAGACGTCGGCGGCCGGCCCGGGAGAGGGGGGACCGGCCGCCTGCCAGCGCCGCGGGGACACGGGAACGCCCCCATTGCGGCGGGTCACTTGGCCGCGCGCATCGCCGTCTCGAGCGCATGATGCAGCGATCCGGCGGAAGAGCGCGGGCCGAGGATCGAGACATGCACGGGGGTGCGACAGATGAGGAAGCAGCCCATGTGCTCCATCGTCGTGCGAATCGCCTCGCCGCCGACAAGGCGGTGGACGTCGACCGGGCAGAGCCGTTCGAGAACGCGGGGCAGGTCCGGGCCGGTCAGGTCGAACCGGCACCAGGCGTCGGTCTGTTCGGTCACGCTGATCGCGCCGCCCGCGCGGGCGGAAAGCTGCGCGGCGAGGGCCTCGTGCGTCTTCAGCGGCGCCTCGATCATCCATTGATCGGGGCCGGACCAGAACGCGGCGATCTCTCCGCCGCTGAGGCGGGACGGTGCAGGCGCCTCAGCGCCGAGGAGGTCCGCGACGATGCGGGCGGCCTCCTCCTCGCGGCCGAGCCGGGCCGCGACGGAGGCGAGGGCGCGGTCCGTGACCTCGGTCAGGGTCCAGTCGCCGATGGTGTCGGTGCGGGGCTTGGCCGCGCCGAGCGGGGTCAGGGGGGCGAGATCATGCACGGAGGCGGCCTCCTTCGGGGTCGACGAAATGGGGGCTGACCACCTCGACCTCGTGGTCGATCCCGGTCAGCGGGCTGACCAGCCGCACCCGTTCCCCGGTCCGTTCGTCGCCGGACTTGAGGAAGGCGAGGCCGATGTGACAGCCGAGGTTCGGCGAATAGCAGGCCGAGGTGACATAGCCCTGATCGTGCGCCGCATCGACGGCGCTGCCGCGTGTCATCAGGTGCGCACCCGCCGGCACCGGGCTGCCTGCATCGAGCGCCTTCAGACCCACCAGTTTCAGCGCGTCCGGAGTGTTCAGCCCCTCGCGTTCCGACAGGGTGGAGCCGATGGAGTCCTTCTTCTTTGACACCATCTTGCCCATGCCGAGGTTGTGCGCCGTGATCGTACCGTTGAGCTCGCTGCCCGCGGCGTGCCCTTTCTCGATCCGAAGAACGCCGAGCGCCTCGGTCCCGTAGGGCACCGCGCCGAATTCCTCGCCCGCCTGCATCAGCCGGCGCACCAGCGCATCGCCGTAGCGCGTGGGCACCGCGATCTCGAAGGCAAGCTCCCCCGAGAAAGAGATCCGGAAGAGCCGCGCGCGCAGGCCGCCGCAGACCGTGACTTCGCCGCATGCCATGAACGGAAAGCCCTCGTTCGAGAGGTCGAAGTCGGGATCGACGATCTTCTGCAGGAGCTTGCGCGAATTGGGCCCGGCCACCGCGAACTGTGCCCATGCCTCGGTGGTGGAGATAAGCTGCACGTCCATATCCGGGTAAAGGCACTGGCGTACGAACTCCATGTGCCGATAGACCGGCACGGCGTTGGCGGTGGTGGTGGTGACCACGAAGTGATCCTCCGCCAGCCGCGCGGCGGTGCCGTCGTCCATGGCGATGCCGTCCTCGCGCAGCATCAGGCCGTAGCGCGTCTTGCCCACGGCGAGCTTGGCAAAGCCGTTGGCGTAGATGCGGTTGAGGAACTCCGCCGCGTCCGCGCCCTGCACGTCCACCTTGCCGAGCGTGGTCACGTCGCAGATCCCGACCGAGTTGCGTACCGCCAGCGCCTCGCGGTCGACGCTCTGGCGCCATTGGGTTTCTCCGGGCTGGGGGAAGTACTGCGCGCGCAGCCACATGCCGACCTCGACGAAGGGCGCGCCCTGTTCCTCGGCCCATTTGTGGCTGGGGGTCTTGCGCACCGGGCGGAAGTCCTTGCCGCGCGAGCGGCCCGCGAAGGCGCCGATGGCGGTGGGCGTGTAGGGCGGGCGGAACATGGTGGTGCCGACATCGGCGATGTTCTTGCCCGCGACCTGCGCCATGATCGCAAGGCCCGCCATGTTCGAGGTCTTGCCCTGGTCGGTGGCCATGCCGAGCGTGGTGTAGCGCTTGAGATGCTCGACCGAGACGAAGTTTTCCTGATGCGCCAGCCGCACGTCCTTGGCGGTCACGTCGTTCTGCTGGTCGACCCAGGCGCGATTTGCGCCTTCGACGACCCAGAACGGCGCGATGTTCACCGGCGCGTCCTCCGCCTCCGGCAGATCCGGGGCAGGGACCCTGCGGCCGAGGCCCTCCAGCACCGTACCGGCGATCTCCGCGCCCGAGCGCAGCGCCGCGTGGGTGGAGAACGCGCCAGAGGCCGCGCCCGCCACGCTCATGCCCGGGGGCAGGGTGCCGCCCGGCACGAAGGCGTGGAGCGACTCGTCCCATGTCGGGCGTCCGCGCTGGTGGCAGGTCAGGTGGACGTTGGGATTCCAGCCGCCCGACACCCCGAGCGCGCCGCACTCGATCCGCCGCGACCCGCCGTCCGGTGTGCGCACCTCGATGGAGGACAGCCCGCGCCGTCCGGCCGTGTCGGTGACGTAGGCGCCCGAGATCACCTCGTAGCCGGTGCCGGACGGCGCGTTCTCGCGGGTGTCAATCACTGCTGCGACGGTCACGCCGCGCGCCGCGAGGTCGGCCGCCGTGCGGTGGCCGTCGTCGTTGTTGGTGAAGACCGCCACCCGCCGCGCGGGCGCCGCGCCCCAGCGGTTGACGTAGGCGCGCATTGCGCTCGCCAGCATGATGCCGGGGCGGTCGTTGTTGTCAAAGACCACCGGCCGCTCGGTCGCGCCCGCCGCGAGGATGGAGCGCTGAGCGTAGATCCGCCAGAGCATCTGGCGCGGCTTGCCGTCCGGCGGGACGGGCAGGTGATCGCTCACCCGCTCCAGCGCGCCGTAGACGCCGTGGTCGAAGGCGCCGAGGATCGTGGTCCGGGGCATCACCCGCACGTTCGGCATCGCGGCGAGCTTGCCCGCCGCCTCCGCCGCCCAGGCGTGGCCTGCGCCGCCGCCGACCTCGTAAGTCTCCGCGTTGAGGCGCCCGCCGATGACGAAATCCTCGTCGGCGAGGATCACGCGCGCCCCGGCTTCACCGGCGCGGAGCGCCGCGGCCAGACCCGCCGGTCCGCCGCCGATCACCAGCACGTCGCAGTGCAGGAAACCCTTGTCGTACTCGTCGGGATCGTCCTTCAGGCTGAGCGATCCCAGCCCCGCCGCGCGGCGGATGATCGGCTCGTAGAGCTTTTCCCAGAACGAGGCCGGCCACATGAAGGTCTTGTAGTAGAACCCCGCCGCGAAAAGCGGCGCGAGCCCGTCATTGATCGCCAGCGCGTCGAAGGCGAGCGACGGCCAGCGGTTCTGCGACTGGGCGACGAGCCCGTCGAACAGCTCCGCGGTGGTGGCGCGGGTGTTGGGCTCTTTCCGTGCGCCCTCGCGCAATTCGACCAGCGCGTTCGGCTCTTCCGAGCCGGCGGTCAGCGGCCCGCGCGGGCGGTGGTACTTGAACGAGCGGCCCATCAGCCGGACGCCGTTGGCCAGGAGCGCGGAGGCGAGCGTGTCGCCCTGGTAGCCGGTCATCTCCTTGCCGTCGAAACGGAAGCGCATGGGGCGGGTGCGGTCGATGAGGCCGCCGTCGACGCGGTTTACCTCGGTCATTTCGAACGTCCTTCCCGCCGGGCGACGTCGCGCGCCAGCTCTACCTTCGTTATCTCGTGGGTTCGTGTGTCGCGCGTCACCACGAGCCAGGACCGGTCGCCCTGTTCGTGGAACCACAGCTCGCGGTGCGGGCCGGCGGGGTTATCGCGCAGATAGCCGTATTCGAAGAATTGCGCGGCCGCGTCCTCCGCCTGCCAGTCCGGGCGATGGATCAGGTTCGCGTCGCCCTTGTAGACGAATTCGCTGGCGTCGCGGGGGCCGAGGATGGGGTGGTCGATGAGCATGTCCGGCCTCCTCTCAGTGCAGGTTGGGCTGGTTGCCCATGCCCTTCTCGTCGATCATCAGGCCCTTCTGGAACCTGTCGAAGCGGTAGGCGGTGGCGATCTCGTGCGGGCGATCGGTGGCCAGAAGGTGCGCGTAGGCAAAGCCCGAGGCGGGCGTCGCCTTGAAACCGCCGTAGCACCAGCCGCCGTTGAAATAGAGCCCGTCGATATGCGTGCGGTCGATGATCGGGGAGCCGTCCATCGACATGTCCACGACGCCGCCCCACATCCGCAGAAGCCGTGCGCGCCCGAGCATCGGGAAGATCGCCATGCCGCCTTCGCAGACGTCCTCGACCACCGGCAGGTTGCCGCGCTGGGCGTAGGAATTGTAGCCGTCGATATCGCCGCCGAAGACCAGCCCGCCCTTGTCGGACTGGCTGCAATAGAAGTGGCCGGCGCCGAAGGTGATGACCCCCGGCAGGACCGGCTTCAGCCCTTCGGACACGAAGGCCTGGAGCACGTGGCTCTCGATCGGCAGGCGCATCCCGGCCTTCTCCATCAGCCGCGAGGAGGAGCCTGCGACACAGGCCGCGACCTTCTTCGCGCCGATGGTGCCTCGGGTGGTTTCGACACCCGTGCAGCGGCCGTTCTCCATCCGGAAGCCGGTGACCTCGCAGTTCTGGATGATGTCGACGCCGCGCGCATCGGCGGCGCGGGCATAGCCCCAGGCGACCGCGTCGTGGCGCACGGTGCCGCCGCGGTGCTGCGCCAGCCCGCCCTTGATCGGGAAACGGGCGTTGTCGACGTTCAGGAATGGGTACTTTGCCAGGATCTGCTCGGTGCTCATCAGCTCGGCGTCCGCGCCGTGCAGGCGCATGGCGTTGCCGCGGCGCACGAAGGCGTCGCGCTGCGCGTCCGAGTGGATCAGGTTGAGGATGCCGCGCTGGCTGACCATTGCGTTGTAGTTCAGCTCCTGCTCCAGCCCCTCCCAGAGCTTCAGGGAGAACTCGTAGAACGGCTCGTTGCCGTCGCGCTCGTAGTTGGAGCGGATGATGGTGGTGTTGCGCCCGACATTGCCGCCGCCGATCCAGCCTTTCTCGAGAACCGCGATACGGCTCTCGCCGAATTCCTTCGCGAGGTAGTAGGCGGTGGCGAGCCCGTGGCCGCCGCCGCCGATGATGACGTAGTCGTAATCGGACGCAGGCGCCGCGTCCCGCCAGGCCGGGCCCCAGCCGCGATGGCCGTGCAGCGCTTCGCGTATGACCTTGAATCCCGAGTATCGCATCGATTCGAACTCCTTTGGGCCAGCATCTCAGGCATGGCGCGTCCGGTCATGGCCGCATCGGACATGTTCGGGACAAGATCGGACATCGGGGTCTCTGGGTCCGATACCGTACCGGGCATGGCGGGCGGCTCACGGGATTGGCGGCCCGGCCCGGCACGCGGCGGTTATCCAGCCGGAAGAACCACTTGGGGCCTGTTCCTGCTTGGACGCGAGGGGGCAGCGGCCGACCCCCGTGTCCTGGGTACCGTATCGCCGCCTCAAGGCAAAAAATTTTCCGGTCCGTAAAAAATTGCTTTGTGCGTAAGCCAATCCGTCGCATGCTCCCGGACCAAAGGCCCAAAAGAGGTCTGATTGGTACTACGGCTGCGCCCGGCCGGCGCGGCCGAGGGTGCAACCGGCGCAGCAAGCGCCGGGCAAACGACAAGGCCATCATTGGGAGGAGACACAAGATGCCACCAGAAGGATCCATCTTCGCGGATCAGGTCAGCCTGAATTCGCTCGTTCAGAACCTGCTCTATGCCTCGGGGACGGTGGGGGCCATCCTCGTCGTCGTCGGGCTCCTGCTGATCGACGCGGGCACGGCGCGGCGCAAGAACCTGTTCAACTCGACGATCGAGAAGTCGCTCGGCTTCTTCATCGGCTTCGGGACCTATTACCTGATCGGCTTCGGCCTCTGGGCGTCGCAATACTACATCATGGAAGGCGCCACGATGATGGACTCGATCCGCGACTGGTGGATCGGTGGTGCCATGGTCAACGTGCTGGCGCAGAACGTCGATCCGGGCGTGTTTCCGGGCCTCAACACGTTCCAGATCTTCGTCTTTTTCCTCGCCGTCTTCGCCGGCATCATCAACATCCTGTTTCACTTCTCGGTGTCCGAACGGATGAAGGCGGCACCCTATTTCATCCTCTGCGCGGTCGCCGCGGTGGTGTCCTCTGCGCTGAGCTGGGCGACCTGGGGCTCGGTCGGGCCGCTCACCAATGCCGGCTTTCACGACTTCTTCGGCGTCGGCTTCGTCTACCTCTTCCCGGCGGGCATGGCGCTGGCGCTGACCATGCAGCTCGGCGCCCGGCCCGGCATGATGTCGCCGCATCCGCGCGTCGCGGCCTATCTTGCGCCGAGCATCGGGCTCTGTGCGCCCGGCCTGCTGCTGATCTTCGCGGGGCTGCCGATGGTGATCCTGTCGTGCATGTTCTTCTTCGACCCCGAGGCGCTGGGCGTGAGCGTGACCATGGCGGACACAAGCGTGGGCGTGGCGCTGAACAACTACGCGCTGGTCTGGGCCGGCGGCGCCTTCACCGGCCTCGTGCTGGCCTACATGTCGAAGAACTACGCCTACACGCTGCTCGGGCCGCTGGCGGGCTATGTTGCCGGGGCCTCGGGCTTCGACGTCTACATGCCGTGGCAGGCGCTTCTTCTGGGCCTGACGGCGCCGGTCGCGGCCTATCTCGTCTACGAGTTCACGCTCAAGCGCGGCATCGACGAGCACAAGCTGTTCCCGCTGTTTCTTGGGGCCGGGGTCTACGGGCTGATCGTGCTGGGGATCTTCAAGGCCGGCACGCCGCGCGGCGGCTATTTCGGCATCGAGGAGGGCGCCTATGCCTTCCAGCATGGCGAGATTTCCCTCGTGATGCAGTTGGCCGGCGTCGCCCTCTGCGTGGGTGTGGGGGCCGTGACGGGGCTGGTCTTCGGGTTCATCCTCGACAAGACGATCGGGCTGCGGGTGGCGCAGGACGACCAGATCGACGGGCTCGACAAGCTGCTTTGGGATCTCGAGCCGGACGTGATGACGCACGCCGACAGCTTGCCGCGCAGCTGAGGGAGGCGCGCCGGGAATGGTCCCGGCGCGCTCGGGCCCCGGCGCGGAATCAAGGCCGAAGGCCGCCGCGCATCGCCGGGCCGCGGCCCGACGATGCGCGGCTTGCGCGCCGCTCGCTCCGGGCAATGCACCAAAGCCCCGGCTTCCCGCACGATCCGCTTGTGGCCGTCCGCCGCGTTCCCGTATCGTGGCCTCGCGGCGTCGCAGCCTTGCCGGAGTGGACATGAACCAGTTGACCAGCGCGGATCTCGCCATCGGGCAGTCGGTCGGGGAAACCGTGCGGATCGTGATCGACACGCTTTTCGCGCGCATCACCTCTGGCGATTATCCTCCCGATTCACGCCTGCCGAGCGAACGCGCGCTCGCCACCGAACTCAGCGTGTCGCGCAATACCGTGCGCGAGGCGCTCGACGTGCTGGAGACGCGCAAGATCATCCGCCGCCGGCAGGGCAGTGGCAGCTTCGTGATCTACCAGTCCGAACGGCCCGAGCCGCCGCGCCGGCAGTCGCTCGGCGACCGCACCAGCCCGCTCGACCATCTCATCGTGCGCTCGATCATCGAGCCCGAGATGTTCCGCCTCGCGGTGATGAACATGACCCCGCTGGAGCTCGAGGAGCTGTCGCGCACCGTCGCGCAGATCGAGGCGGTGCGCACCGACGTGACCGAATTCGTGCGCTGCGAAGAGGAGTTCTACCGCCGGATCGCCCGCGCGACCCGCAACGCGCTGCTCGAATCCTGCTACGAGCTGACCATCGAGGTCTGCCGCCAGAGCTTCCGCACCGCGCTGATGCGCAAGCACCTGACGCCCGACCGCATCCAGGACTACCAGACCCGGTTCAATTCGCTCTTCAACGCCATCGCCACCCGCGACGTCGAGGCGGCGGTGGAGATCGTGAAGCTGCACCTGGTGGAAGAGCAGAAGCTCTTCCTGCACGACCGCTGATCAACTGAAGGCGGCCCCGCGCGCGGCGAGCCCGGTGCTTTGCCCGCCGGTCTCCAGCCGCTGCTGCCAGAGCTGGCCGAGCGCCTCCATGTGGTGTTTCAGAAGCTCCTCGTGCCGCTCCAGCCAGCCGGGAATCGACCCGAACTCCGCGATCCTCGCCTTGCCTTCGCGGAGCGTCACCACCGGCCAGTCGCCGATCAGCACGTTGTCGATGCCGAAGATCGTCTCGCCCCACCAGCGCGCGGGGCCGAAGGCGTGGGTCACGCGGTCCATCTGCTTCATCGTCGCGAGAACGGAGGCGGGGTGGACCGATCCGACCTTCTCCACCGCCGCATGCCAGATGTCGAGGATGGCGACGTATTCCCAGCTCACCGCGCTCCAGCTTTCCGGGTAGCGGGCGTTGTATTCGCGGAAGAACGTGCTGGGCCGGTTGAAGAAGAACGCCTTCTTGGCAAGCTTGGGGTCGTCGAAGTCGGGGAACTGGAAGACGCTGCCCTCCATGAACTCGGCCGAGGTGCGCGCGACGAGCCGCTGGTAATTGTCGAAGGTGCAGGACAGCATCGCGCCGCCGAACCCCGCGCCGAAGGCATATTCCGTCATCGCGTGAACGTGGGGCGTGTGGCTCGTGCACCAGCACAGAAGGTCCGGGCCCGAGTCTATCATCGGTTGCACGATCCCGGCGGCGTCACTCTCCTCGGGGTCGTAGATCACCTCTTTCACGATCTCGATCCCGGCCGCCTCGAACGCCGCGCGGTAGGTCGCCAGCGACGGCAGCCCGAGCGCGTCGCGCTGGCTGCAGAGCGCGACGCGGCGCAGGTCAGGGCGGTGCCGTGCGATCCAGTCGACGCCGGTGACGTTGAAGATCGGGTGCGTCTCGGACGGCGCGATGAGATAGCGGGTGTCGGGCGAAAGATCGCTCGGCAGCAGCGTGGAGGTCAGCACCCGGCTGTCCGACAAAAAGCTGCGCAGCGGGGTGAACGTGTCCCCGCCCAGCATCATCAGCAGCGCCACCTTCTCGGAAAGCACCAGGTGCCGCGCGCCTTCGAGCGCCCGCTCGGGTTCGTAGCCGCAATCGAACGGGACGAGCTGCACCGGGTAGCGCCGTCCGCCGATCAGCATGCCGCCCGCGCGGTTGAGCCAGTCCTCCCACAGCCGGCAGCCGTTCAGCCCCGGCAGTCCCCAGGAACTGACCGGCCCGGTCAGCGGCGCGAGAAAACCGATGCGGATCGGTTCTTTCATGCCGACCTGGTCCTGCGGGAACAGCGAGGAAACGGCGATGCGGTGGGCGAAGCTCGATGGAACCATGCGCATAGACTAGCCGCCGGCTGCGCGCTGGGAAAGCAGCCCGAGCGTTCCCGAGGGGAAAATTGATGCCCTGCGAAGAAAAATCGTTGACAGGTGTGGTCCTGTGGTTGTCCATTTGGTTCAGACCAAAAGCAAACCAATTGTCCGCCTCACAGGGAGGAACTGCCATGACCAAGAAACGTGTCGCGATCATCGGCGCCGGTCCGTCCGGCCTTGCCCAGCTGCGTGCCTTCCAGTCCGCCGCCGAGAAGGGCGCGGAGATCCCGGAACTGGTGTGCTTCGAGAAGCAGGAAGAATGGGGCGGGCTGTGGAACTACACCTGGCGCACCGGTCTCGACGTGAACGGAGAGCCGGTGCATGGCTCCATGTACCGCTACCTGTGGTCCAACGGCCCCAAGGAGGGCCTGGAATTCGCCGACTATTCCTTCGAGGAACATTTCGGCAAGCAGATCGCGTCCTACCCGCCGCGCGCCGTGCTCTTCGACTATATCGAGGGACGGGTGAAGAAGGCCGGGGTGCGCGACCTCATCCGTTTCAACACCGTGGTGCGCTGGGTGTCCTACGACAACGACAGCGGCATGTTCACCGTCACCGTGCACGACCACGAAAAGGACTACGTCTATTCCGAGGACTTTGATCACGTCATCGTCGCCTCGGGCCACTTCTCCACGCCGAACGTGCCCTATTACGAGGGGTTCGAGACCTTCAACGGCCGGATCCTGCACGCCCACGACTTCCGCGACGCGCGCGAGTTCGCCGGCAAGGACATCCTCGTCATGGGCTCGTCCTACTCGGCCGAGGACATCGGCTCGCAGTGCTGGAAATACGGCGCGAAGTCGATCACCTCGTGCTACCGCTCTGCGCCCATGGGTTTCGACTGGCCCGACAATTGGGAAGAGAAGCCAGCGCTGGTCAAGCTCGAGGGCAACGTCGCGCACTTCAAGGACGGCACCAGCAAGAAGATCGACGCAATCATCCTGTGCACCGGCTACAAGCACCACTTCAACTTCCTGCCGGACGATCTGCGCCTGAAGACGGCCAACCGTCTGGCGACCACGGACCTCTACAAGGGTGTGGCGTGGATCTACAATCCGAAGCTCTTCTACCTCGGCATGCAGGACCAGTGGTTCACCTTCAACATGTTCGACGCGCAGGCCTGGTGGGTCCGCGACGCGATCATGGGCCGGATCGAGATTCCGGCCGACAAGGAGGTGATGCTCGCCGACGTGAAGGAGCGGCAGGAGCGCGAGGAGGCGAGCGACGACGCGAAGTACGCGATCCACTACCAGGCCGATTACATCAAGGAACTGGTGGCCGAGACCGACTATCCCGACTTCGACCTCGACGGCGCGAGCGCGGCCTTCGTGCAGTGGAAGTATCACAAGATGGAGGACATCATGGGCTTCCGCAACAACAGCTACAAGTCGGTGATCACGGGGACCATGGCGCCGGTCCACCACACGCCGTGGAAGGACGCGCTCGACGACAGCATGGCGACCTATCTGAAGACCTGACGGCCCATGGCCGCGGCGCCCCGGCGCCGCGGCCGGTCTCACTTCCATCCCAAGGAGCAGCGCGATGCTGGACGATCGTTATCCCGCCGTCACGCCCGGCCCGCCAAAACCGAGCGGTATGTGGGAGCCGAGCGTCTTCACCCTGCCGCAGGGCACCGAACGCTACGTCGTGCCCGGCTGCGGCGCGATGTTCGTGCGCCTGGAGGAAGGCGACAGGCTTGAAGTGGTGAACACCGAGGGCGGCCAGCCGTGCGAGCTGGTCTGCGCCGATGGCGCGGGCCGATCGCATCCCGGCCTTCTGGGCGAGGCCGGTGGCGCCGCGCCCGCCGGGCTTCAGGCGCTGCTTGTGTCGGACGATCCGTCGCTGCGCAGCCTGCGCATGGGGATCGAGGCGCGCGGGCTGGACCTTGCGCGCGCGCAGGCGATCCGGCTCTTCGATAGAACCACGCCCGCCGGCACGGCGCAGGAGTTCACCGCGACGGGCGAGGGATCGGTCATCGTGGCCGCCCCCGGCGGCGCGATGGATTTCGAGGCGCAGGACACCGCGACGCCGCTCACCGTCTTCGTGCGCCGCGCCACGCTCAAGCGCGTGCCGAAATTCGAGCTGCCCGATCCGCTCGTCGATCCGGTCAGCGACATCCGCGTGCATTCCGCCACCGCCGAGGCCTATTTCGTGAAGGCCGGTGACTATATCCAGATTCTCGACGTCGACGGCCGGCAATGCACCGATTTCCAGTGCTTCGCGGCCCGCAAGCTGGACCGCGGGATCGAGCATGCGCTCGACGTGACCACGACGCGGACGCTCATGGGGCATGCCTACCCGATGCCGGGGCTGCACGGGAAATACTACGACCAGGACATGCTGCCGCTGATCGAGGTGGTGCAGGACACCTGCGGGCGGCACGACGCCTTCGCGCTGGCCTGCTATCCGAAATACTACGACGACATCGGCTATCCCGGTCACGTCAACTGTTCGGACAATTTCAACGGCGCGCTGGGCCCGCGCGGGGTCACGCCGCGTGCCGGCTGGATGGCGATCAACTTCTTCTTCAACACCGGCCTCGACGAACACGGCGTGATGTATTCGGACGAGCCGTGGACGCGCCCCGGCGACTACGTGCTGCTGCGCGCGCTGACCGATCTGGTCTGCGTGTCCTCGGCCTGCCCGGACGACACCTCGCCGGCGAACGGCTGGAACCCGACCGACATCCACGTGCGCACCTACAGCGGCAGCGAAACATTCCAACGCGCGGTGGCCTGGCGCCCCACGCCCGACGCGGAGCCCCGGATGACCCGGCAGACAGGCTTTCACGACCGGTTCGACCGGTTCACCGACAACTTCATCGACTACAACGGCTTCTGGCTTGCCAATTGCATGTCCACCGAAGGGCCGATCAAGGAATACCACGCCTGCCGCGAAAAGGCGGTGGTCATGGACCTCAGCGCCCTCAGGAAGTTCGAGATCACCGGCCCCGACAGCGAGGCTTTGTGCCAGTACGTCTTCACCCGGAACATGAAGACGCTGCCGGTGGGCGGCGTGGTCTATACCGCGATGTGCTACCCGCACGGCGGCATGGTCGACGACGGCACCGTGTTCCGGCTCGGGCAGGACAATTTCCGCTGGATCGGCGGGTCCGATTACGGCGGCGACTGGCTGCGCGAACAGGCCGAGGCGCTGGGGCTGAAGGTTCTGATCCGCTCCTCCACCGACATGATGCACAACATCGCCGTGCAGGGTCCCGAAAGCCGCGACATCCTGCGCAAGGTCGTGTGGACCGCGCCGCATCAGCCCGATTTCATGGATCTCGACTGGTTCCGCTTCACGCCCGCGCGGATCGGGGACGATCAGGGCACGCCCATCGTCGTCTCGCGCACCGGCTATACCGGGGAACTGGGCTACGAGGTCTTCTGCCACCCGAAACACGCGGGCGAGGTCTTCGACGCGGTGTGGGAAGCGGGGCAGGGCCACGGGCTCACCCCGATGGGGCTCGAGGCGCTCGACATGCTGAGGATCGAGGCCGGGCTGATCTTCGCGGGCTACGATTTCAGCGACGAGACCGACCCGTTCGAGGCGGGCATCGGCTTCACCGTGCCGCTCAAGTCCAAGACCGACGACTTCATCGGCCGCGAGGCGTTGATCCGCCGCAAGGAAAACCCGATGCGCAAGTTCGTGGGCCTCGACATCGACAGCAACGTGTCGGTCGCGCATGGCGATTGCATCCATATCGGACGCGCGCAGATCGGCGTGGTCACGTCGTCCATGCGCTCGCCGATCCTCGGCAAGAACATTGCGCTGGCGCGGGTCGACGTCGCGCATCACGAGCCCGGCACGGAGGTCGAGATCGGCAAGCTCGACGGCCACCAGAAGCGGCTTCCGGCGACCATCGTGCCGCTGTCGCATTACGACCCGAAGAAACTGCGCCCGCGGTCCTGACACGGGACGGCGGGCGGCCGCCCCGGGCCCGGACAGGGCGGCCGGACGCAAAAAGGGCCGGCTGAGCCGGCCCTCAAGAAATCCGCGCATCTTCGGCCATAGCGAAGGCATGCGCAGATTGTCGTATTTCATTTCAGGGGCGGGTACCCGGCCCATGCCTGGGCGTCCCGGCCACCGAGGCCCCTATCAGACGTGCAGCGTGTCGCGGTACACGTACTGTGCGAGGTCTTCGCGCTTCAGGCCGCGCGCGGCCAGTTCTGCGTCGCTGAGGGAGTGCCGGACGCGGATGCTCTGCACCCGTTCGGTCGATTCCGCGACGGTTCTGAAGAAATCCGCAATACGCCCGAAGAGTCCACGACCTTCGGAGGTGTGGTGCGGAACGGAGTTGAAATCGGTTGCGGTCATATTGGATCTCCTTGCATCCGCACTTGGCGAGTGTGCCTGTGCTTGACCGCCAGATAAGGGCCTCTCTTCTGGTACACCACCGACCATACTACATCCCGGCATCCCGCTTCATGCATATCTGTCCGGGGAGTATAAGTCTCTGGGAGGACAGTCACTTCTTCCGATCCCGCGCGACGCTGCACAACCCTGTTCCAACCGGGCGCGGCTGTCTCCGCGACGTCAATGCGACCGGTGTCGCAGCGCTGTTGCGTTCGGCCCGCCACCGGTACGGGTCGGGGCCGTAGACGGGCCGCGCCCTTGTGTCCGCGCGTCGCTCGTTGCATTGCGGTCGCCCGGTGACGCAGCCTGTGGACGGGAGGATCAGATGACGGCGAAACCGCCAGCTTCCGGGCGCGCCGGGCTGCGCGCGGGCCTCGTCGGGCGCGGCATCGCGCTGTCGCGCACTCCGGCGATGCACGAGGCCGAGGCGCGCCGGCAGGGCATTCCAGGCAGCTATCGCCTTTTCGACCTCGACGATCCGGAGCTTGCGGGCGCGACCCTCGCGGACATCGTGGACCGGGCAGAGGGGGCAGGCTTCTGTGGCCTCAACGTCACTTATCCCTGCAAGATCGAGGTGATCGCGCATCTGCATGCGCTCTCGCCCGAGGCCCGTTCGGTCGGCGCGGTCAACACCGTCGTTTTCGACGGCGGACGGCGGATCGGCCACAATACCGATCTGACCGGCTTTGCCCGCAGTTTCTCGCTGGGGCTGCCGGAGGCGCGGCGCGACCATGTCCTGCTGCTGGGCGCGGGCGGCGCCGGGGTCGCGGTGGCGCATGCGCTCGCGCAGAGCGGCGCCCTGCGCCTGTCCATCCTCGACACGGATGTGGCCCGTGCGGAGCGGCTCTGCGCCGACATCGAGGCCGCTCCCGCCCCCTGCCGCGCGGCGCTGGCGACGGAGGCCGCGCAACTCTTTGCCGCGGATCGGCCGGACGGGATCGTGAACGCCACGCCCATGGGGATGGCCAAGCTGCCCGGCGCCGCGATCGACCCGGGCCTTCTGTCCGCCGGGCAATGGGTCGCCGATATCGTCTATTTCCCGCTCGAGACCGCGCTGCTGGCAGCCGCGCGCGTGCGCGGCTGCGCCGTATTGCCGGGCGCCGGCATGGCGGTATTCCAGGCGGTGCATGCCTTCGAGCTCTTCACCGGCCGGCCCGCCTGTCCCGATGCGATGCGGACGACCTTCGACGCCTTCTCCCCCTGACCGCGCTGCGCCGCGTCACAGGGCAGGCCGTGGACTCGCAGATGTCGCTGTTATCGACCGGGCCGAGCCGGCGGAGTTCAGCGCTTGCCACGGAAAGCGTCTTGGCGAGCAAGGGTCGACCTGGCGCGGTCCGCGATAGGCTTGTCGATCATCTTGCCGCCGAGCGAGACCGCCCCGAGACCCCGGTGCGCGGCATCCTCCATGGCAATCACGACCGACTTTGCCCATTCGATGTCTTCGTCGCTCGGTGCGAAGCCTCTGTTCAGCGGGGCTATGGCGTCAGGATGAACTGCGGTCGCGCCCGAAAACCCGAAAGCCGACGATCTTGCGGCCAAAGCGCCGATGTCATGGCCCGCGTAGGCGGCGATGCTGTCGAGAAGTCCTAGCGGCGCAATGCCGGCGGCGCGCGCCGCGTAGACGATCTGCTGTTTGGCGCCGAGCAGCGTGGCTTCGGACGGGGTGATCCCGCAAATTGCGGCGAAATCCTCGCTGCCGAGAAGAAGTGCACACACGCGATCGCATGCCGCGGCGATCGCGTGGGCATTGTTGAGGCCTTCGGGGCTTTCGAGCAGGGGAACGATACCGACGTGGCCCGCCGGGTCGAGCAGATCCAACGCCTCCGCCACCAACCGCACTTTCCCGGCATCGTCGCATTTCGGCAGAAGGATCGCCGAGACGCCCTGGCGGCCGAGCAGACGCAGGTCCCGGGCCAGTTGAAGCAGGTCCCCATTGACCCGGATACAGATGTCGGATGGTCCCGCTGCAAGGGACGGGAGCCATTCGGACACGAGCTTGACAGCGTCTTCCTTGCGATCGGAAGGCACGCTGTCCTCCAGGTCCAGGATGATCGCATCGGCTCCGCGGCTCTGGGCCTTCGCGATGAACCGTTCGTTATTGCCGGGCACATAGAGGAGGGAGCGCCACGTCGCTGCCTTGCCCTTCATTCCGGGGCCCTCCCGACGACGCCGCGTTCCATCAGGTCGGCAACCTCCTGTGCGTCCATGCCGGTGTCCGCAAGTACCTGATGCGCATGTTCGGAGATTGACGGTGCGGGGCGATGGAAGGCTCCGGGTGTGGCCGACAATCGGGGCACCGGTGCGTGCATCGACACGGATCCCAGTTCATCGTCGGGCAGCGCCACGTATATTCCTCGATCGCGGAAGTGGGGGTCCGAGGATATGTCGGACATGTCGTAGACGGGCGCCGCGGTTATTCCGTTTTCGTCGAAAACGGTCAGGACGTCCTCGGTCGTGCGGGCGCCGATCCAGTCGCCGACGATCCGGTCCACTTCACCCCTGCGAGCCACGCGCCGTTCGTTGTTGCAGTAGTCCGGATGGTCGATCAGGTCCTCCCGGCCGATGCACCGGAAGACGCGCTCCGCGGTCTTCTGCATGGAGGCGGAGAGCGCGATATAGCCGCCGTCCTTCGCCTGGTAGACGTTGCGCGGGCTCGACTGGTTGGAACCGTTGCCAAGTCTCGGCTTCGGTTTCTGCGAGAGTTGGAAGTCCAGGGCCTCCGGGCCGAGCACGGAGGTCATAGCGTCCAGCAATCCGAGATCGACGACCTGCCCACGGCCCGTGGCTTCGCGGGCGCGCAAAGACATCAGAACCGCGTTCGAGCCGTATATCCCGGCGATCATGTCCGCGAGCGCGAGCGGGGGAAGCAGGGGATCACCGCCTTCCTCCCCGTTTCGGGATGCAAAGCCGGACATGCCTTCGACGAGAGTGCCGAAGCCCGGACGGGACGAGTAGGGGCCGGTCTGACCGAAACCGGAAACCCGAAGGATCACGAGGCCCGGGGCCAGTTCGTGCAGAACATCCGGTCCGAGCCCCATCTTTTCCAGGGTGCCCGGACGAAAGCTCTCGATCAGCACGTCTGCGGTTGCGATCAGCTTCCTGAGCAGATCGATCGCGCCCTCCTTTCGGAAGTCCACCCCGATGCTCCGCTTGTTTCGCCCGTAGACCTTCCAGAACGTCGACGTTCCGCTTTGCTTCCAGGCCCTGAGCGGATCACCCGTCGGGAGCGGTTCGACCTTGATGACGTCGGCCCCGAAATCCGCCAGTTGCAGCGAGGCCATGTTCCCGGCCACGAGGCGCGATAGATCCACGACCCGGACGCCTGCCATCGGACCTCCGGTGGTGTCGTCGAAAGTGAATTTCTGCCAGCTCATGGTGTCTCTTTCATTCTTCGGGGTTGCGCATCTCGCGAAGCTTCCGGGCCCGAAGGCGACCGAAAACCGACCCCGCGACGATAAGGACCATCAGGATGAGGATGGTGAGAGAGATCGGCCGCTCGACGAAGATCGCGGCGCTGCCCTGGCCCAGCATCACCGCCTGGCGGAAGTAGTTCTCGGCGAGTGGCGCCAGAACGACCGCCAGAATGAACGGTCCGGTCGGATAGTCGTTCTTCTTGAACAGGTACCCCAGCACGCCGAAGATCAGCATGATCCAGATGTTGAAGGGGCTGTAGCTCAGGGAGAAGGCGCCAACCACGCAGAGCGCTATGACGACGTTTGCCAGATTGTTCTGAATGGTCCGCAGCAGGTTGATGAAGACCGGGATCAGCAGAATGTTCGACAGCAGCAGGAAGAAGTTGGCCAGCACGAGGCCCGCGATCATGGCCCACACGATGTCGCCCGACGTCGTCATCAGGAGAGGCCCCGGCCTCATCCCGAACATGATCAGCGCGCCGAGCATGATGGCGGTTCCGCCGGACCCGGGAATGCCAAGCGTGATCAGCGGAATGAGCGAGCCGGGAACCGCGGCGTTGTTTGTGGCCTCCGGGCCGGCCAGGCCGCTGATTTCGCCTTTTCCGAAATTCTCCGGCCGCTTCGAAATCCGTTTTTCCAGTGCGTAATCGAGAAAGGTCGCCACGGTCGCACCGGCGCCCGGAACGATCCCGATCAGCGTTCCGAGGACCGAGCCGCGCATCGTCGGAGCCGCGGCCTCGCCGAGTTCGCTTCGACCGGGCACGAATTCCCGGATGCTGAACCGCGGCTTGCCGAGTTCGAGCTTCACCTTCTTCTCGAGATTGTAGAGAACCTCGCCGAGGCCGTAGAGGCCAATGATGATCGCGACGAAATCGATGCCCTCGATGAGTTCCGGCACGTAGGCGAAGCGGATCTGGCCGGAGACGTAGTCACTGCCGAAGGTGCTGACCAGAACGCCGAGGCATGTCACGAAGAACGCCTTGAGCATGCTGTCGCCTGCCAGAAGCATGACCGTGGCGAGTCCGACCGCCATCAGCAGGAAGTATTCCGGGGCGCCGAGGTAGATGGCGTAGGAGGCGATGACAGGGGCCAGGAAGATGAGCACCGCGAGCCCGAAGAGACCCCCTACGAAGGACGCGACGGCGGAAATGCCGAGCGCCATGGCGCCGCGGCCCTTCTGCATCATCGGATAGCCTTCGAGGGCGGTGATGATGGCCGGCGCATCGCCGGGGGCGTTGATCAGGATCGCGGTGATCCGGCCCCCATACATCGTGCCCATGTAGACGCCGGTCAGCAGGCACAGGCCGGACGCCTCGCTCATGCCGAAGGTCAGCGGGAGCATCAGGGCGATGCCCGCGGACGGTCCGAGACCGGGAAGTGCGCCAACGACGGTTCCGATGAGGCCCGCGGCAAAGATGATGGCGATGTTGAATGGGGTCAGCACTTCGCCGAACCCAATCATCAGGTTGCTTAGAGCTTCCATGTGGAAAGCGCCTTTCTGATCAGGTGACCGGAATGTTCAGCCAGAGATTGAAGATGGCGAACACGGCTGCGAGCGTGATTGCATTGAGCAGGAGAGCCCGGATCAGCGAATGCCCCAGCATGGTCAGCGAAATGACGACCATGACCGCGAACAGCGGCAGCAGGACCGATCCGAGATGCATGACATATGTCGCGGCGAAGAGGAGCGCCGCCGCCGCGACTGCGGGAAGGGCGGCCCTGAATCTTTCACCGATGGCAGACGGGGCCGTCGCGTCGGAGGTCGCTTTTCGCGACTTCAGCATGATCAAAAGACCGAGGACCAGTGTGGCGATTGCAAAGTTCATGGGCACGAAGCCCGGCCCGAAACCTTGCGCCGACGTGTAGCGGAATTCGAGACTTTGGACGCAAAGCACGGCCGAGAAGCCGGCAATCGTCACCAGTAGGACGAGTTCGGACGCTCGCATGGAAACCTCCGGCGAGTTTGAGCGGTATCGCTGTCTGTGGGATGCCCGGCCCGTCGTTTCCGGGGCCGGGCGCATACCTTACTGGCTCAGCATGTCCAGTTCACCCAAGGTCTCGCGATAGACCTCTTCGGTTTTGCCGAGGTAGTCGGCAAACTCCTCGCCGGTGATCACGAGCGGAACGACGGCATTCGGTTCGATATACTCGTCCTGCCATTGCTCGGTCTCGAAGAGCGTCGTCACCATTTCGGTCAATGCCGCGCGCGCCTCGTCCGAGATGTCCGGCGCCGCTGTCAGGCCACGGAACAGGCTGATCGTGATGTCGACACCCTGCTCGGTAAAGGTCGGTACGTCGGGCAGGTTGTCGATCCGTTCTTCCGTGCTGATCGCCAGCGCGCGGAACTGGTCGCTGTCCAGATAATCCGCGACCGGGCCCGGGTTCGCGATCGCAAGATCGATCTGGTTCGACAGGAGCGCCGTCACAACCTCGCCGTCCCCTTGGAACGGGATGAAGTTCAGGTCGAGGTCGGTCGCTTCGGCGAGTTGCATTGTCACGATGTGCTCAATGCTGCCCGTGGCGGTACCGCCGACATTGAGCGTGTCTTCGGCCTGCATGAGTTGCTCGAGGCTTTCGAAGTCGCTGCTCGCGTTCACCACCAGCAGTTCGGGGTCGATGCCGAGCCGGGCGATCGGGGTGAAATCGGAGTAATCCAGCCCGATGTTCGAGGTGAGCGGCGTTGCGATGTGCGATGAGGTGATCGACATCAGGTAGTGCGGATCGCCCGCGCGGGCGTTCAGGTAGCCCATCGCCACGGCGGAACTGCCGCCTTCCTTGTTCACGACGTTGATCGGCACATCGACAAGATCCTGTTCTTCGATCAGCCGCGCCATCGTGCGCAGCATGGTGTCGTGGCCACCGCCGGGACCGTAGCCCGCGACGAACTCGATCGGGCGCTCGGGGAACTCTTGTGCGGCGATCGGGCCGGCGAGTGCGATCAGACCGATGCCTGCAAGACCGATGCTTCCGGTCAGTGTGATCTTGGTCAAGGTATCCTCCCTCGGAGACTGGTTCGTGGAGCGCGTCTCGTGCACTCCGGTATGCGCCGTCATGTCATGAGCGGCGCGCGAGGGCCGCGCTTGCGGCCCGTGCGCTGGTGGTCGTGATGTCGATGATGTCGGTCAGATGGTCCGCCAGCCGGTCCGCCGGCCCCGCAATGTTGAGTGCCGCAACGACCTCGTAGTTCGGGCCGTAGATCGGCGCGGCTACACCGGCCGCACCCTCGACGACGCCGCGGCGGGTCACGGCGTAGCCGTCGCGGTGCGCTTCGGCGACCCGTTCGACGAGGTTCGCGGGATCGCCGTAGCCATGAGCCTCCGCAGTCCGTGCGGCGGCAGTCAGTGCCGTGTTCTCGAGACCGGTCAGCAGGACGATGCCGCTGCTCACGCGAAACGGGTTTCTCAAGACCGTGATGTCTCGGTCGTAGCGGATTTCCCGGTCCGGCAGGACCTTGCACAGATATCGGACCTGGCCGTCCTCCAGGACCGCGACGAAGCCGCTTTCCTGCGAGTGCTGCACGGCGGCTTCGAGCGCAGGCCGGGTCTGCCGAAGGAGCGTGCCGTGCATCGCACGACCGGATCCGACCTCTCCGGGCAGCCGGATCAGGCGGTAGCTGTGCTCAGACGCCTTCTCTGCATAGCCCATGTCGACGAGCATCCTGAGCAGGTTGAGAACGCTCGATTTCGGCGCACCAAGGGCCGCACTTGCCGCCGCCAGGGACACGGAATCCGGTTGTTCCGCCATCCACTCCAGCAGGAGGAGCACCCTCTCCGAGCCACGACCCGAACTCATCGATCGTTCAGTATGTTGAACATGTGCATCATGTCGAACACGCTAGTACTGAAGCGTCGAGCGTGTCAAGCGAATGCCCGTCCTGGCCGGGCGATGGGCGCCGGTCCAATTGCGCGCGAGACCGGTGCCCGATGCGGGGGATGCTGCCGACACCGCAAGCATCCCCATGGAATAGAACGCATTTTCCGAGGCTCCCCGGGATTACGCAGCGCGTCTGTCGGAGCGGGGTCAATCTCCCTTCAAGCCGAGCCTCCGCGCCGCGAACTCGTTGACAGCACCACGCAGAGACTATTCAACCGGTCGGGAACGGCTCCTTCGGGATCAAAAGGGAATCCGGTGCGCGCCCCTTCGGCGCAAGTCCGGGACTGCCCCCGCAACTGTAAGTGGCCGCTCCGTTCCTTCCGGCCGATGCCGGAGCCACTGCGCGCACTGCGCGGGAAGGCGGATCGGGGCGCGACAGGCCACGAGTCAGGAGACCTGCCGTTCCGGGCCGAGGCATGAGGCACGGCCTGTCACCGCAACCGATCCGGGCGGGGCGTCCGGAGAAGGACCAGACATGACCAAGTACATCCCGGTCGCCGTGGGCGGCCTTTCCCTCC
Source organism: Roseivivax sediminis (assembly GCF_900112685.1). Lineage (GTDB taxonomy): Bacteria > Pseudomonadota > Alphaproteobacteria > Rhodobacterales > Rhodobacteraceae > Roseivivax > Roseivivax sediminis. The sequence goes on along the minus strand of NZ_FOMS01000004.1, from coordinate 221,275 downwards.
TGATGGCCGCCGGCCTGGCGTTTCCCGCGCTGGCGCAGGTCGGCGGTGCCGCCGTGACAATCGAGAATTGCGGCCGCACGCTGGAATTCGACGAAGCCCCCGAGCGCATCGTCTCTATCGGGCAGGGCACCACCGAGATCCTGCTCTCGCTCGGGCTGGCCGACCGGATCGCCGGAACCGCGACCTGGGTCAGTGACCTGCCCGGGGAGCTTGCCGAAGCGGGGGCGAACCTGCCGAGGATTGCCGAGAATACGCCTGGCTTCGAGGCGGTTGTCGGCACGAGGCCCGACATGGTCGCCGTCCAGTGGATCAACGACATCGGGCCTGAGCAGGGGCGCGTCGGAACCTTCGCACAGTTCGAGGATTTCGGCATTCCCGTCTACGTCTCGCCTGCGGAATGCGCCAAGAGCGAGTTCGGCGCCGCCTCTGGTGACGGCGCCCGGTCCGAGGCGTGGAGTTCGGACCTGCTTTACCGGGAGGTCGCGGAGCTGGCAGATATCGGCGGTGTGCCTTCGGAGGGCGAGGCCCTGATCGCCGATAGCCGGGAGCGCGAAGCCGCCGCGGCCCGGGACGCCGAGGCATTGGCGGCCGAGGAGATCTCGGTCGTCTACTGGTTCTCTTCGCCCGAAATCGACGGCGAGGCCTGGTTGGCCGGCGGCTACGGCGCGCCTCAGTGGATCTCGAACGTGATCGGTCTGCGCAATGTCGTCGACAGCCACGAGGAATGGCCGCTCGTGGGCTGGGAAACCATTGCCGACCACGATCCGGACGTGATCGTTCTGGGCACGATGAAGCGGCGGAACCAGCCGGCTGACAATGTGGCTCTCAAGCGCGAATTCCTCGAGACCGATCCACTCACCAGCCAGATGACCGCGGTGCACGATGGCCGGCTGGTGGAGCTCGACGCCCATGCCATGAATCCTACGCTGCGCGCGATCGACGGCGTGGCCCGGCTGGCTGAGGCCATCTCGGCCCTCGGCCTCACGCGGTGAGCTATCCCCGCCGCCGCTTCCCGCTGGGGTGGTTCCTGCTGCTGGCCGGAGCCGCACTGCTCGCCGCCGGGTCTGCAGCCATCTCGATCGGTGACGTGCGCATTCCGCTGCCGGCGATCCTCAAGGTACTGGGACGCCAGATCTTCGGGCTCGACCTGACGGTGGACCCGATCCGGGAAGGCATCGTCTGGCACTATCGCCTGAGCCGCGCGGTGGTGGCCGCCGCGGCGGGCGGGGCGCTTGCCCTCTGCGGCTGCGTCCTCCAGGCCTTGTTGCGCAACCCGCTGGCCGAGCCCTATCTGCTGGGCATAGCGGCCGGGGCCTCCACCGGCGCGGTCATGGTGATTATCCTCGGCGTGGGTGCCGGCGCGGTGTCTCTCACCCTCGGGGCCTTTGGCGGTGCCGCGGCGGCCTTCGGGCTCGTCGCCCTGCTCGCGACGGGTACGGGAGGCGGTACCGAGCGGATCATCCTCGCGGGGATCGCCGGCTCGCAACTCTTCAACGCCGCGACCTCCTTCATCGTCACGACCTCGGCGAGTGCAGAGCAGACCCGCGGCATCATGTTCTGGCTGCTGGGCAGCCTCGGGGGCATCCGCTGGCCCGACGCCGGGCTGGCGGTGCCGGTGGTGCTGATCTGCGGCCTGCTCTGCCTGCGCCGCGCGCGGGCGCTCGATGCCTTCGCCTTTGGCGAGGACGCCGCCGCGGCGCTCGGCATCGAGACCGGCAAGGTCCGGGTCGAGCTCTTCGCCATCACCGCCTTCCTCACCGCCGCCATGGTGAGCCTGATCGGAGCGGTGGGCTTCGTCGGGCTCGTCGTCCCCCATGCCACTCGGTTCCTTGTCGGTCCGGGTCACGAGCGACTGATCCCGGCGACGGTGCTGGCCGGGGCGGTCTTCATGGTTGGGGCGGACGTGCTCTCGCGCACCGTGGTTCCGGGGCAGGTCCTGCCGATCGGCGTGGTGACGGCGCTTTTCGGAGCACCCGCCTTCGTGGCGATCCTCTGGCGGTCGCGAAGGACCTCATGACGCTCGCGGCCCGGGATGTGAGCTGGAGCGCCGGAGGACGGCGCATCCTCAACGGCGTGAGCGTCACGGCGCCGGCGGGAGGTGTGCTGGGGCTCGTCGGTCCGAACGGCTCCGGCAAGTCCAGCCTGCTGCGCCTGCTCGGCGGGCTGCGCCGCCCGGATGCGGGCGACGTGCTGCTGGACGGGCGCCCGGTCAGCAGGGTTCGCCGCGCCGAGCTCGCCCGGCGGCTGGCCTTCGTGGAGCAGCATTCCGCGACCGAGATGCAACTGCGCGTGCGGGACGTGGTCAGCCTGGGGCGCACGCCCCATCGCGGCGCCTGGGGCGGCTGGACACCGGCCGACGAGGCGGCGGTGGCCGCCGCGCTCGAGACGACCGGCATGACGGGCCGTGCGGGCCAGTCCTGGTCCACACTCTCCGGCGGAGAGCGCCAGCGCGTCCAGGTGGCGCGCGCCCTCGCCCAGGAGCCGCGCGAGATCCTGCTCGACGAGCCCACGAACCACCTGGACATCCGCCATCAGCTCGAACTGCTCGACCTGCTGCGGAGCCTCCGGACAACCTGCGTGATCGCCCTGCACGATCTCGATCATGCCGCGGCCTTCTGCGACTGCATCGCGGTTCTGGACCGGGGGCGGCTGGTCACTCAGGGCCTGCCGGCTGGTACGCTGACACCCGGGCTGATCCGCGATGTCTTCGCGGTGGAGGCCACCCAGCGGTACGACCGGCACGGCACCCTCCGGATCGACTTCACTGTGGCGCCTCCACCGGCCCGCCATCGTTCGCTCCAGGCTCATTGCCGTTCAAAGCCGGAAGACGACAGGCGCAGCGGAAGCGATAGCCGACAAGAGACCTACGGGCACCTATCGTAGCGTGTCGCGACGCGGGCGCCCATCCTCGAGTCGTCCGGAACACCCGGCGCGGCTGACGCATATTGGTCGGCAAGGGTGAGGAAGTCTTCGGAACGCGCCGTTATTCCCTCCGGCCGATCAAGCTTGACGACGACAGTGCGTCGCGCCGCCCCAAATGCACGCATGATGATGATACCGGGGACGTTGCTTTGGTCTGCCGGGGTCACCCGTCGTGTGATTCAAGACCCCTAGTCAGAGAGCTTAAGGAAGTCCTCGATCAGCGCCGTCATCCTGTCTGGCTGATCAAGCATGACGAAGTGGCGAGCCTCCTCGACCGGATGCAGGGTGAAGTTGGACACGTCGCCGTAAAGCGACTCATACTGTGCGGGGAAGTCTCGCCCTTCTGCCTCGGGCGGCACCGGCACAATTAAGTGGACCGGCGCGACGATGTCCGAGAGGGCGGGCCGCAGGTCGGTCTGCATGTCCTCGTAGAAGGCCTGCGCGACGGTCTGCGGATCCGAGGCCGCGATCCACTCCGCGACGCGCTTCTGTGCGTCCTCGCCGATTGCATAGCGCTCGGCGGTCGCCTCCGCGTTCGCGCCGGCCGGCGCCTCGGCCATCCGGTCGCGCATGGAGGCGGCCTGTTCCTCGACGCTGTCCTTCGTCGCGCCGGGATCGAAGAGCAGCGCCACGAAAGGCAGCGCGTCGACCACCATGAGCCTGCCGTAAAGATCCGGCGTCTCGATCCCCGCCTGCAGCGCAAGCGTGCCGCCGAGGCTGTGCCCCACGAGCGCCGGCCGGTCGAGCCCGCGGTCGCGTGTGAAGACGGCGATGTCCGACAGGACGCCCGCCATCAGGTCGCCCGCCGCGTTGGCGGCTCCGTCGCCGTGGCCGAACCCCTTGACGTTCACGACATGGGTCCGCGCGCGTCCGTCGAGATCCGCGACGACCCCGTCCCAGACCTCGCCCGGGGTGGCGAGGCCGGGCAGAAGGATCACGTCCGGTCCCGGGCCGGACGTGCTGTCGATGGTGATGCGATCGGTCTCGAAGGTGTCCATGCCGTCCAGCTGCGGGGCCGCCCGTGCGACATGGGACAGTGCGAGGGCGGCAGTCAACGCGCAGCACAGGCTTCGTCGGGTGAAGATCATGTCGGGTCTCCTTCTGGGGATAGTCCGAACCGCGGAAGGCGCGGATCAGCTTTCTTCGGGACCGGAGAGGAACGCGACATCGAGGCGCATTCCCGGATAGACGCTGGCGGGCACGTCGTCGAAGGCGACCGTGACCTCGACCGCGGCGGTGCTGTCGTCGACGACGGGCGTGATCAGGTCGACAGAGCCGGCAAAGGTGCGGTCGGGCCAGGCCGGCACCGTCATCTCGACCGGCTGGCCCGGGCGCACCTTCGACAGGAACTGCTCGTTCACGTCGACCTCGCCGACGATGGAGCCGGGATCGACCACGGTGGCGATGCCTGACTGGGTATAGCCGCCCGAGGACACGGGCGAGACGATCTCGCCGACATTGGCGGTGATCTCGGTGATCACGCCGTCGAAGGGCGCGCGGATCAGCGTGTTGTCGAGGTCTTGCCGCATCGCTTCGAGCTGCCGCCGCTGGACGTCGATCCGGCTGTCGTTGGAGGCGGCCCGCGCCTCGAGCACGGCGTGCTGGCCCTGCAACTCGCTCAGGGCCTGTTTCGACGACACGCCACGTTCGGTGAGGGTCCGGGTCCGGGCGAGGTCGTCCTCCATGGCCGCGAGTTCGGCGGCGACCACGGCGCGCTCCTGCTCGGCCGCCGCGACGTTGGCGCTGGCGATGGCAAGCTGCGCCTCGGCCGCTTCGGCGTCGAGACGGGCGACCGGGTCGCCGGCCTCGATCCTGTCACCCTCGGAGACGAGCAGTTCGGCCAGCCGGCCGGTCAGATCGCTCGACAGTGTCGCCTCGCGGCGGGCGACAACCTTGCCGCTGGCCTCGAGCGTCGGGGTCGGGGCCGCCGCCGGGGGCGGCGGTGCGGCGGCGCCCGGCTCGGCCGCCGGGTCGGCCGGCTGCGCGGGGGCCGGGTCTGCCGGCGGCTCGGCGGGGCCGATCAGGGCGGCCAGCCGGGTTTCGGCGGCCGCGACGATCCTGTCGGGGGACGGCGCGAACGCCCAGACCCCCGCGACCGCCGCACCCGCCAGCGCGGCCCATCCGATGCGGCGCAGACCGCGCCGGGGCCGGGCCGGACCGTCGGGGGACGGCCCGCCGGGCGCGGCCCCGGCCGAGGACGTGCGCGTGCCCATGTCCTGCAATATACCGCGCATGCGGGCGCGCTCGGCTTCCGAATAGCTGCGGAAGGCCCCGCCGGTGGGCTCGGTCCTGCGCGGCGCCTCACGCGTGCTGTCTGGCAGGTGTGTCATCGTCGGCCTCCTCGGATTCCGCTGCGAGATGGGCGCCGATCAGCGCCCGGAGGAAGTGGCGCGTCGACCCGAAGCCAAGCTCGGCCGCGTGGGTGTCGAGGTCGGTGTGAACAGGTCCGGTCCGGCGCTGGTAGTCGGCCAGCACCGGCTCCAGCGCGTCCACGTGGTCCGGCCCCGGATCGTCGATGCCCGCGCGCGCAAGATGCGTCTCGGTGCGCCGCGCGCCGGCCTCTGCCGCGGGGTAGGTTCCGGCCACGCGCAGGGCGGCCGCGACATCCGGTCCGAGGCTCGGCATGGTGCGCTGGAGAAGCGCCCGCACCTGTGCCTCGTATCGCGCAAGGTCGAGGCACCCGGCCTGGTCGATCCGGTTGTCGGCCATCCAGGTCCCGAGGGCCGCAGGCGAGGTCAGCCCCCGCTTGCGGCGGAAGCGGGCAAGAACCACGCGGTCGTCCGGAACCGTGACGCCGAGCCGCCGCACGGCATCCGTGACCAGATGGTGCAAAAGCGCGCCCGACAGCGCGGCCTCCCGGCCCGGCGAGACGCGGACATGGTCGAGCAATCGCTGCCCGCCGTCACCGCCGGTCGCCTCCTCGGGGCGGTTGAGCCGCATCAGTTCCTCCCAGAAGAGGGTCGGCTCGAAGTCGAAATGATCTGCCTTGGGCGCCGCGCGGCCGGCCCCGTCCCATTCCGCGATCCGGTCCAGAAGCGCGCGCGCGTCCTGCGCCTTCAGGTCGCAATCGGTCGTTTCGACGAAGTCGCGCAACGCCCGCAGCCGGGCCTGCGCGAGGCCGCCCGCGCCGGCCCAGATGGCCTGCCAGCTGCGCTGCGGATACGGCAGCGCCTTCAATGCGGCGACGATCCGCGTCCGGTCGTCTTCGGCGATCACCGACGCGCCCTTCGCGAGGTCCAGCCCGCGGCGCAGATTGACCATCGGATCGGAGGCGAGGTCGTAGCCCGCCGCCGCCTCGGCATGGGCCACCGCCACCTCGTCGTCGTCCGTCAGATCGCCGTGCGCGAAGGCCTCGAAGATCGCGCCGACGCCTTCCATCCCGAACGGGTGCAGTTCGGCCGCGCGCAGGGCGCCCATGCTGGAGGCGCCGAAGACCGCCACCCCCTGCGACAGCGCGTAGAGGATCTCCTTGTGCCATACCGCCGGCGTTGCCTCGAAATAGCCGTCGACGATGCCGATGGCCCGCGGGCGGTGGGTCTCGAGCGCCCGGAACACGTCGCCCATGCGGCAGGGCGGCAGGTATGTGGCGTCGAGATGCCGTCGCGCGGCGTCGACGGCCAGGGTCGGGCCGAGGAAGATGAGGATCGGTCCGGTCATGCGGCCTCCTTCAGGATCGCGCGGGCGCGCGGGCCCGGCTGATAGAACGGGGTGCGCACCGGCTCGAGCCCCGGAACGACCACCTTGACCACCGGGATGCCGATTTCGGACCGGCGAAGGTCGCAGGCCAGCACGTGCCGCACGCCGACCGCGCGCAGGCGATCCAGCAGCAGCGCGAGGTCGCCCTCGAAACTCGCGGTCGCGTCGGTCCGGACGGTCGCCAGAGGGGCGGCGCTGCGGTTCTCGACGCGGGCCAGCTGGTCCTCGATGCTGACCGCGTCGCGATAATCCTGCGGGAACAGGTCGTCGCGGCTGCCCGAGATCACCGTCGCGCGGGCCTGGATCGCCTCGGTCACCGCCCGGCTGAGCGCCACGCGGTAGTCGAGGTGCGTGCCGTGGCCGTCGACCTGCGGCAGCGCCCGCCAGGCCGGGCTCTCGGGATCGTCGATGAGCTCGCACGAGAAGGTGGGCACGCCGGTGTCGCAGGTCAGGTCCGTCAGGAAGACCGCGACCGCCTTTTCGGCCAGCTCGTCCAGAAGCTGGCGCAGTTCCGGGTCCGGCACGCTCTGCGGATCGACCGGAACCGGGTTTCCGCGCAGCCCCGACATCGTCAGCGCATCGCGTTCGATCACCTCGCAGAGGGCGTGCACCACCGCTTCGAGTACGTGGTTGCCCGAAGCGAGCCCGTTGGTGGAGCGCAGGAAGGCAGGCCGGTTGCCGCCTTCCACGAAATTGGTCGACACCGTCTCGAGCGGCAGCCATGCCGGCGCTTCTTCCATCAGGTCCCAGCCGCGGATCCACGGGATGGGGTGGCGCTCGGAGAGGTGCGCATCGGCCCGGACCGGGAAATCGCGCAGCGGCGGCACCGGGCCCTCGCGCGACAGCTCGGCATGGCTCGCGATGCGGATCTCGCCCTCGGGGCGCTCGCCGTGCCATGTCTCGATCGCTTCCATGAGCGCCGAGACCCGGGCGGCGGCCAGGCTGCGCCCCTTGCCCTGGCTGGTCGACAGGGCGCGGGCATTCGGGCGGACCGCGACGCAGACCGGAAAGCCGATCCGGTCGAGCCCGGTGACATTGCCGATCCGCGTGATGCCCATTGCCGGCATGTGCCGGGCGTAGTCGGCAAAGGTCTCCTCGGGCGCGCGGGTCCGGTGGGTGCCGTCGAAATGCGCCTTGGCGGCGCTGGCGGGTTGGCCGAGCAGCGTGATCATGTCGTGCCTCCCTCAGCGCCGCTGCAGCAGGATCTGCGCGACCGGCAGGCGGCGCAGCTGCATCGCCGGGCCGATCGAGCCCAAGAGGCCGATCACCACCGCCATCGCGACCGCCTGCCACAGGATCGCGGCCGTCACCTCGAAGTCGAAGACGATCTGGGTGAAGTCCTCGGCGAAGAAGAGGGTGGAGATCAGCCGGTCGTCGAAGATCAGGTGGACCAGCGCCACGCCGATGAGGCCGCCGAGGACCGTCATCAGCACCGTCTCGATCGCGAGGGCGACGGTCAACGAACTGCGGGTCCAGCCGAGGATCGACAATGTCGCGATCTCCTTGGCGCGGGTCTTTATGTGGCCAAGGCCCGTATTGAGCGCCGCGAAGATCGCGCCGAGCGCCATCAGGCTTCCGATCCCGTATCCGAGGATCGACACGAATCGCTCCATCGCGCGGGCCTGTTCGCCGTAGTAGTCGGCCATGCTCACCACCGACACGCTCAGCCGGTCGTCGCGATTGATGCGGGCCTGCATGTCCTGCGGGCTTTCGCCGTCCTGCGGGGTCGCGATGACGACCTGGTAGGCGTCGGGGCGGTCGAAGGCGTCCTGGACGGGGGTGGCGCCGGCCCAGATCTCGGATTCCGTCAGCGAGCCGCCGGTCTCGAACATGCCGACCACCGTCCAGCTGGCCGAGCCGAGCCGGATCGCGTCGCCGAGGGCGAGGCCGCCGAAATGCTGCTGCGCGCGCTTGCCGACGACGATCTCGCGCCGGCCTTCTCGGGGCATTCGACCGGCGCTCAGCGTCCAGCCGGGACGTATGTCGACCGACCCCGCGCCGATGCCGCGCAGTGCGACGTTGACCGGCTCGCCCTCGCTGTCCTCGATGGAGGTGACGACATAGACCTCGGCCGCGGCGTCGCCGCCGAGTTCGGATTCGATCAGCCGCACGTCCGGCCCTTCGAGCGTGCTTTCCATCTCCGAGCGCACGCCGCCCTTGAGGATCATGTAGGCGTCGTCCACCTCGGCCATCTTCATGGCCTCGCTGTAGCCCGCGCCGATGGCGAGGATCGCCACCATGACGGCGACCACGACCGCGGTGCCGAAGACCGAGTTGAGCGAGGCCCACCAGCGCCGCCCCAGCCCCCTGAGCGAGATGACAAGCGCGGTGCGGATACGTTTGAACGTCTTCATCACAGGGCCTCCGCCAGTCCGTCGGTGATCTTCTGGCGCGCCGCGAGCGTCGCGGGCACGGCGGCCACGACCAGCCCGGTGCCGGCCATGAGGCCCGCGCCGATGGCCCAGTCGCGCCAGTCGAGCTTCAGAAGCGCGAGAAGCGCCTCGCCGTTCGCCGCGACGATGGCGACCGCGACGGCGGCGACGGCCATGCCGATCACGCCGCCGGCGAACATCATCAACAGGCTCTCCGACAGGATCATCCCGGCGATGCGGCGCTTGCGAAAGCCGAGGATGCGCATGACTGCGAAATCGCCGAAGCGTTCGCGGATCGACTGCATCTGCGCGTTCGCGGTGATCAGGACGAGCGTCCAGAAGACGAGGATCAGCGCCGCGCCGATCATCGTCTTGAAGTCGCCGATCTGGTTGAGGAAGCTCTTGGCGAAGGCGCGTTCGGTGGTGGTCGCGGTCTCGTTCGGAGAATTCTCGAAGACCGCGTCGATGGCCTCGCCCGTCGTCTCGGCGGCATTGGCGTCGTCGATGCGGACGGCATACCAGCCCACCGTGTCCTTGCCGCGGCTGCGTTCGGTGTTGAAGAAGCCGTAGGGGATCACCACCGAATTGGTGACCGAATCCTCGGTCGCGCCGTCGAAGATCGTGCCGACCCTGAAGGTCCAGACCGGGTTGCCGTCCGACCGCGTGTAGATCGAGGAATAGAGCGGCACGAGGTCGCCCTCCTGCCAGCCGTATTCGTCGGCCAGCTCGCGCCCGACGGCGATGCTCGACGGGTCGGATTGCCAGTCCGACAGCGTGCCCTCGTTGCGGAAGGCGACCTCGTCGACCAGGTCGGGGAACTTCGCGGGATTGGTGACGATGGCCGGGATCTCGTTGCCAGGATCGCGGTAGGACGCGCCGAAATAGGTGAAGTGCCCGACGTCCGACACGTTGTCGAGCTCGGCGATCCGGTCGCCGTAGCTGATCGGCAGCGGCCGCATCATCGACGCCTTGTTGAGCACCATGAGACGGTTCGCATCGGCAAAGTCGACGCGGCTGTCGAACACGCGCAGCACCGGCAGCATGAGCCCGAGCAGCAGGAAGGCCACGACCACCGAGCCGAGCGTGAACGCGACCCGGGCGCGGCTGCGGGCGGCGTTCCTGAGGATGAGCGAGACAAGGCGCATCGGTTCGGGCCTCCCTCAGACGGCTTCGGGGCGCGTCAGACGCACCGTGCGGGCGGCATAGGCCGCGACGTTGGGGTCGTGCGTGACGACGACGATGGTCTTGCCGAATTCCTCGTTCAGAAGGCTCAGAAGCTCCATGATCCGGGTCGCGGAATCCTGGTCGAGATCGCCGGTCGGCTCGTCGCAGAGCAGCAGGTCGGCATCGGTCACGAGGGCGCGCGCGATGGCGACGCGCTGCTGCTGGCCGCCCGACATCTCCTCGGGGCGGTGGTCGGCGCGGTCCTCGAGGCCGACGAGGTTCAGGGCGTTGTCGACGCGCGCCCGGCGTTCGGCGGCCCGCAGATCGTGGATCAGCAGCGGCAGTTCGACATTGGCGCGCGCCGAGAGGGCGGGCAGGAGGTTGTAGAACTGGAAGATGAAACCGACGTTCCGGCCGCGCCAATCCGTCAGCGCGCCATCGGAGAGCGAGGTGATGCGCGTCTCGCCCACCGTGATCTCGCCCGCGTCGGGGCGGTCCGCGCCGCCGATCAGGTTCAGAAGGGTCGTCTTGCCGCAGCCGGACGCGCCCACGAGCGCGAGCATTTCGCCGGCCGCGATGGTCATCGCGTGCCGCTCAAGCACGGGGACCGCGACCTTGCCCTTGCGGTAGGCGCGCGAGACACGGTCGATGACGACCAGAGGCGCCGCGTCCGTCTGTTCGGTGGCCTTGAGGGCGATCTCGGGGTCGTGAAGTGTCATGGCCGTCTCCTTTCTCAGTCCGAGGCGCGGCGGCGCTGTCCGGCGCGCACCAGCATCTCGAGATGGATTTCGCTGACGTGTCTGTGCCCGGCGACCTCGAACCAGAGCGCGTCCGGGCCGGGGCAGGGCGCACTGAACACCAGCCACTCCGCCTTGCGGGCGAGCCGCTCCAGCATGGCCAGCCAGAACGGGTTCCGGGTGTCGATCCAGATCGGCTTTCGGTTGGCGTCGAGCATGTCCTGGCTGACCAGCGAGGCGTTCTGCATCGGCACGTGGATTTGCGCGTAGAAGCACGGCGGAAGGCCGTGCCGCGCGCAGTCGCGCGCCGTGGCGACAAGCTGTTCGGCCGGCGTGCCGTCGAGCCAGGTCTCGCGGATATGCGCCGAGGAGACCCACCAGCCCGGCCGGGTCAGCACCACCTTGCCGTGGCGCCGTGCGGGGCGGGGATGAACCGGAACGTCCGAGGCCAGCGAGGGCACATCGACGCTCGGCCGGGCCACGGCGAATGGCCGCGACAGGATCGACAGCGCATAGCGCACGCCCCAGGTCGGAATGGGGAAGGTGTTGCCGATGTATTGCAGGCTGATCGGGCGCCCCTCGGCGTCGGTGAGCGACAGAAGGTTGGTCGCGCGGTCGTGGTGAAGCCGGAGCGCTGCGGGATCGACGATGCGCTCCTCCCCAAGCGTGAGGGGCTCGCCCGGCCAGCCCAGCGCGCGGTGTGTGACGCGGCGGTGGGCCTGAAGGTCCGACGCGTGCGCGGCGACCGGCAGATCCACAGGCTCGGCCCCGTCCGCGACCGTGGCGAGCCAGCCTTCCAGCGCGCCGGTCAGGCGGTCGGCCTGCGGATGGTCCGCGCGGGTGAAGCGCGCGGCGAGCCAGCCCGCGCCGTCGAAGACGCGGTTCATCACGAATTGCGTATCGCCGCGCGTCGCATCGTGCGCGATCTGGAAATGGGCCGTGACCGGGATGCGCGCGCCTTCGGGCGCCGCCTCGGGCGGGGTTTCCTCGACCCGCGCGCCGAATTCGGGGATGTCGACAAGGTGCGGCGCGGCGCCGGTCAGGAACTCCACCACCGTATCGCAGGAGGCGCCCGCGCCGAAGGTCTCCACGAAAGCCTCGACAAGGCGGGTGTAGGCCGGGGCCACGGCGACCTGCGACGACAGGAAGTCGTCGAGGTCGGACAGCGGCCCCATGAGATCGGCCCCGAGGGTTCCGCCCGCGCTCCCGAGCCAGCAATCCTCGGTCACCGCGTTGGTCAGGGCGTCGGGAGCGCGTGCGCCGGCGGCAAGCCTGCTCCGCAGGTCGGCGGCCGTCTCCTCGACCCGCGAGAGGCGGGCGAGGCGGTCGTTGCCCTCGGCCGTGCCGAAGCCGCGGGCCGCGTCTGCCATCGTGTCGAGGTCCGAGGCGGCGGCGTGCAGCGCGTCGTCTCCGCAGTGGCGCCAATGCGCGGCCAGCGCATCCAGCGGATCGCCCGTGAAGGCGTCGATCACCGGCTGCGCGGTCAGAACGCCGCGCGACAGGAGCGTGGAGATCATCTTGCCCGCGTCGTCGCGGGGCACGCCCGCCGCGGCGAGCCGTCCGGCCCAGCCGTCCCAATCGTCCGACAGGCCCGGTGTCAGGGTCTCGCCCAGGGCCGCGCCGAAGCGGAACTGCGCGAGCCGCTGCTCGCTCCATCCGCGGCCCGCCATGGTCACATCCTCGTTGCAGAGCGCGACGAAGCGGCCGTTGCGCACAGAGCGCAGCGTCGGGTTGACGGTCAACCGGTCGCCGGAGGCGCGCAAAGCCGTCTCGCGCCCGAGACGCTCAAGTTGCGCGGCGATCCCGCGGTTGGCGGCGGCGATGCTGTCATAGTCCGCCTCGGACGCCTGCGGGGGCGGCGCCGGCGATGCCGTGTCGACGGCGATCGTCGACACCGACATGAAGCTTGAGAAGGGGCTGGTCTTGGCGCTGGCCCGTGCGATGTAGCCCAGAAGCGAGCGCTCCAGCTTGTCGGGCCATGCCGTTTTGGGCAGTTTCTTTTCCTTCGCCGCCATCCGGGCGGTGCGGGGGCTGGACAGCGCCACGGCGCGGGCGAAATGAGGCACGTCGAGCGCGGCGCGCAGGGCCGGTCGCAGGACGCTCTGGGTCTCCTCGGTCACGGTTTCGTCCAGCGCGGTGCGCGCCCCGGAATAGTCGCGCGCTGCGCCGCGCCAGTCCTCCAGCGCGTCGCTGGCGGGCCCGTGCCCGAGGCGGCCGGCGATCTTGGCGATGACCTCGTCCGACAGCTTGGAGCCGCGCCCGTTGTGCACGTCGCGCTTGAGGTTCACCGCCGCGCGGCGCAGCTTCTTTTCCGTCTCCAGCGCCGGGACGAGCCCGTGCAGCGCGGCCTCGACCTCGGCGCGCACGGTTTCCATCCGCGCCTGCGCCTGCGCGATCCGCGCGAGAAGCCTCTCGGTGTGCGGAAGCCGCAGGCGGTCGAGGGCACCCATGGGCAGGGTCGCCGCGCGCAGGAGTGCGAAGGGGGCGACGACGCTCGGGCGTGCCACGTGGGCGGGCCGTTGCAGTGATCTCGCTTCGAATGTCATGGCATCCTCCCGGGGTGCACGCGTCAGAACCACCAGAACCAAAGCAGGCAGGCGATGCCCTGCAGGTGGCTCGAGGCGTAGGCGCGGTAGAAGGCGACGTCGCGCCGGTCGGAGAGCGGTGAGCCGCGCAGCCGCAGCGCCGATTTGCGCGCCATTTCATCGTCGAGCACGGCTTCGACCATGTGGCTGCCGTCGCTGGGCATGAACGGGTTGGTGTTGAAGGCGAGAAAGAGCAGCGCCGTCAGCATCAGCGTCTGGCCCGCATGGGCGAGCCCGCCATCGGCGTTCGCCGCCAGCAGAACCATCGCGGCTCCGGCCCCGGCGGCGACGAGATCGGTCGCTGGTCCGGCCGCCGGGACGGCGAAGCGGTGCCAGCGGTTGCGGATGCGGTAGACGCCGCGGGTCTCGACATAGGGTCCCGGCGTGAAGCCGTGGGCGACGATGCCGGCCTTGCCGACCTCCGCCCCGATCAGGCGGCAGGCGACCGCGTGCGCAAACTCGTGCAGCGGAACGCCGATCAGCGCGTAGGTCAGGACGCCGGCGACATGGAAGTCGAACACGAAATCGGACGGGTGCGGCATGCGCGCGTCGAACGCGAGAAGCCCGATACAAAGGACCGCGCCACCGACGAGCGCGGCGAGCGCAAGCCAGGCGAGCCGCGGCGGCACGCTGCGGATCGCCCCGGCGACGGCTTCGGCCGCCGGGCCCACGTCGACGAGCGCGATCTTCGCGACCGGTTTCTCGTCGAACCGATCGGCCGTCGGCGCGGCGATGCCGGTCTCGAGCATTCCCGCGTCGCGCAATTGTGTCAGGAAGCGGTCGAGCTGCCGCGTGATGCGCGGCGTCGTCGGGTAGCGGTCAGCCAGCGCCTCGCGCAATCGCGGCTTGTCCGCGCCCTCGGCCAGCAGCGGGATCAGCGCCTCGGCCGGTTTCGAGATGCGCAGCGAGCGGCCGTCCTCGGGCGACACCAACACCGTCGTGTTCTTGCGCTTGACCTTGGCCACGCCGGGCTTGAAGGCAAGGCAGGGCGCGGCGGCAGGCTCTGCCATGTCGGTGAATGCGATGTCAGCCATGCGTCTCCTCCCCGGTGCGGCCGAAGCTGATCCCGAAGAGCGGGCAGTCGGTGTAGCGGTCAATGTCCAGAAGCGGGCCCCAGCCGGATTCGCACATCCCGCCCCAAGGGCAGCCCGAGATGCCCGCGGCCCACGCGGCATTGAGCGTCCGGCCCGCGATCGCACCGGCACGGCCGACGAGGTCGCGGTAGCCACGCGCGCCGGCCCGTGCGACGGCGTCGTGCAGATCTCCGGTCACGAGCAGCACGAAGGGCGCTTCCATCAGCTTGGGCTGGATCGTCAGATCCGCGAGCCGTTCGAACTCCACGCCGGGCCGGAAAACTTGCGGCGCGTCCGCGCCGGGGCGCAGGATGTCGGCGGTGCCGTCCGTGCGGGCGGCGATGCCCCAGAAACCCAGTCTGAGACGGCGTGCGCCGGTCGCCTCGAGGATGTCGCCGATGACCTGCGCCTCGCGGAACAGCAGGCCGATCTCGGCCGAGCCGAGCGGGACGCCATCGAAGACCCGGCGCGAGCGCCGCGTGCGCAGCACATGCCCCGGATCGTCTGCCGCGCTCCAGACCGGCGCCGGAGGCACGATCGCCGCCGGGGCCGAAACCGGCCCGTCCTGCGCCGACAGCTCGATCAGCTGGGTGACGGCCTGGAACGGGCGCAGCGCGGGCAGGGGGCGGCGCGCGGTGTGCGCCATCTCGCCCAGTCCGGCGGCGAAGGCGACGATCTCCTGGTCGGCGCGGATGCCGAGCTTCAGCAGAAGCGCCATGCTGCGGTCGCGCAGGCCGGGATAATCCCGCACCGGCAGGCCGTAATGGCCGGCCAGATCGGTCAGGTAGGCCCGCGCCACGCCGCAATCGAGCTGGGCGAAGCGGAAGGCGAAGTTGTTGTATTTCTTCTGCGTCTTGTCGGTGTCCGAGGCACCGACGAGAAGCGCGGCGGGCAGATCCTCGGCGCTGGCGCCAAGCGCGCCGGAAAGCTCCTCGTCTGTGAGGGTCCCGAGGTAGTCGAGCCGGTGCGCCGGAGCGTAGTAATGGCACATCGCGCCGCGCGGCAGCCCCGGCACGTCCCGCGCCACGAGATAGAGGTTGGCGGAGCCGAGGCCGCCCGCGCTCGGGGCGATGCGGGTGCCGTCCGCGTCGTAGCCGGCGGCATGGCGCAGCATCGTGCCGAGGGTCGGCAGGTCGAGCCGAGCATCGCGCGCGACGTCCGTCAGCGGGCGGTCCTCGGGCAGTGCGATCGGCGTCGCGCCATGATGCGGGTCCGGCTTCTCCTGCGCGGTCGAGATGTTGGAGGCCGAGTAGTGCATCTGGTGGTCGCGCGGCACCAGAAGCTCGCGCGGGGGCATCGCGTTCGCGGCGTTGTGGAGCCGCCAGACCACGTTGTGCGGATCGGTCTCGGGCGGCGCGACATGGCCGAGCCCGGCCGCCTCGGACCCGGGAAGCCGGGCGAGCTGCAACCTCTCGTAGGCCGTGCCCTGGTGAACGTGGCACAGATCGAAAAGCTCCACGCGGCCGATCCGGCTGACGAGGGACTGCGCCGACATCGCCAAGGTGCCGGCCCAGAACCCCGGATCGGCCGGCGTGCCGGTGGGGGCCTCGGGGCGCAGGCGGCGAAAGCAGGTCGGGCTGGCAGAGGCGCCCGGCACGAAGAGCGGGCCGATCTCGGCCGTCTCGGCGCCGACATGCGCGTGCAGGATGCGGATGCCGGCATTCCATGCCGCATCGAGCCAGTCCTGCGCGTCCGGTTCGGGGCCGGAGAAGAGCGTAAGCAGCAGGCCGGTGCCCGAGTCGAGGTCCGCCGGCGTCGCGGGCGTGTCGAGCGCGGCCAGACCCGCGCCGTCCAGCGCCTCGGCGAGCCACGCGGCGCCGCGTCCGGCCAGCGCCACGCGCGTCCCGGCCAGCCGGTCCAGCGCCGCGCCGCGATTGCCGTTGACGCGCGTGGCGTCGATGTAGCGGCCGAGGAATCGCGCCGTCTCTTCCAGCGCCTCGGGCACCGCCGCGCCGGGGCCGTCCTCCAGCAGCCCGCGGCTGTAGAGCAACGCGAGCGCGCCGAAGACCTTCGCATCGTCGACGCGCGGAAACGCGGCGAGGATCTCGGGCAGGGTGCGCGTGCCGTCGAGGACGGCGACGAGGCGCGGGATGAAGCTGCGCGCGCCGCGTCCCGAGATGATCTGGTTGCCGTCGCCGCCCTCGAACAGAAGGCCGTGCGCGCCATAGGGGATCATCAGGATCTCGGGCGGCACGCGCGGGCGTTCGGGCAGCGCGAGTTCGGCATCGTTCAGGAAGCTGCCGCCGATCACGTCGGCGCTGATGCTGTTCATCTGGTTCATCTCAGGATCTCCGAAAGCGCCGGGGCGAGGTCGCGGACGAAGCGCGCGCCGGGCTGCGCCTGCGCCCGGTCGGCAAAGCAGCTCGGGCAGCCATGGACGGGCAGGACCTTGGTGAGGGTGACCTGTCCGGTCAGGACGTCGACGATGCGCAGGCGTCCGGCCTGGTGCAGGCCCGCCGCCGCATCGCCCTTCAGCGCGTTGGCGGCGAGCGAGACCATCGGGCGGGTGAAGCCCTCGGGCCCCGCCTCCGGGTGCTTGCGGTAGAACTGCTCGAGCACCGACTGGCGGCCGGGCGCGCGATGATGCGTGCCGGCGCGCTTGACGTGGCAGCCGTAGCAGCCGGGACGGCCCGGATGCGTGAGCGGGCCGACCGACAGGTGCGTGCCGGTCAGGACCGCAAGGCTCCACGGCGTTCCGGTGCGGCGCGCGGCCTCTTCGACGGCCATGAAGCCGCCCGCGTCGGGCCGCCACGCGGCGACGGCCACGAAGTCGGCCTCCGCGAAGAGCGTGTCGAGCGCGGCGGCGATGTCGGCCGCGTCGTGCGGAAACGGCCGGACGATGTCTTCGGGGCAGGCGGCGCGATCCGCGACCGCGGCACCGAAAGGTCCGAGAGTGAGATACAGTGTCTTCATCATGCAAACGGCTGTGGCAGGGGGTTGATGTCGGCTTCGTCCAGAGCGCCGAACCCGGCGCGGCGCGGGTAGTCGTAAAGCCGCGGAGTGCCGAGGAAGCGGCCCTTCTGGACGACGCTCATCGGCATGAGGCCGGGGATCACGGCGCGCACGACCCAGATGCCCATGTCGCGCAGCTCGTCGGTGGTCAGATCGCAGATCACCGCCTCGAAGCCCTGCGCCGAGAGGCGGTCGAGGATGTAGCGGACCTGATCGGCCGGCCGCTCCGCCCCGGGCGCGGTCATCTCGCCGAGCGCGATGCTGTTGGGCGACCGGGTGAGGAAGTCGAACGCCTGCCGCCATTCGGGGCGGCCGAGCATCCCCGCGCCGTCCGACAGGGCCCGGTAATCGTCGAAGTTCTCGGGCATGTTGGCCTGCTGTTGCAGGACGGGGCGGGCCGGCGCGGCCTCGCGGATCGTCTTGGCCACCAGCGTTGCCGGATCGAAGCCGGTGGCGCAGTTGACGTATTGCGCCAGCTTCGGGTGGTTCTCGACCAGTTGCAGCGAATAGACGGTCGGCACTTCGAGGTCGCTGGTGGCGTCGAAGAAATGCTGCCGCACGAGGCTCTGGTCCAGCATCCGGTGATTGTCCGCCAGGGCCGGCGGACGAGGCACGGGCACCTCGATCCGCGGCAGCGGCAGTTGCGCCAGCCACAGGATCGCCAGCGCGTCGCGTTCGATGACCTCGCAGAGCGCCGAGACGATCGCCGAGGACAGGTCGACATGCGCCGCGACCCCGGTCGAGATCTCCTGCCAGAACCGTTCGTTCCGCGAGGGGCGCGCGTAGAGATGCGTCATCACCGTCGGCACCCAACGCTCGCGTTCGTGGGTGAGCGACCAGCCACGCGTCCAGCGGATCGGCAGGGACTTGTCGGGCGGATTGAACGGGCAGGCCGGGTCGGCGTATTCGGCGTCCGAGCAGCGGGCGATGGTGTCGAGGTCGATGCCCAGCTCACCCACCTCGTTGCCGCTGGCGACGACGAAATCGTCCTCGCTCTCATAGGCCATGTTGGCGTAGCGTTCCGCGCCTTCCATGACCGCGCGCAGCCAGGCCATCTCCTCGTCGAGATCGGCGCCGGCGCCGCCCATCGGCTCGTCCACGACGTCGTTGCCGTCGGGCTTGATGACATGCGGGAAGACCTTGGTCATGTTGCCGATGTCGGTGACGGCGACGTGCAGGTCGGGCGATCCGCGGTCGGGCGCCATCTTGCTGGCACCCGACAGAAGCCCGCCCTGCGGCATCAGCAGGCGCTGGAAGGGGTAGCGCGCCCGCAGATGATCCATGTCGAGGTCGAGAACCGGGTTCATGCCGCTTCCTTCCCGGGCTCGGCCGCTTGCTCGACCAGCGCGGCCATGTATGCCTCTTCGAGGCTGGCGATGCCGAGGCGGTTGTTCATCAGGTGCGCGAAGGTGAAGGCGAGCACCTCGGCGTTGATCCCGGCCTGTCCGCCGAGCGCGGCGTAATCCGCGGCGGCGGCGTCCAGCGCCGTGCGCCAGTCCGAGACCAGCGCATCGAACTTGCCCTGCGCGGTGCCGTGCGGCGCCAGCGGCGAGATCCCGTCGGCGGCGAGGTCGGCGGCCTTCTCGGCGAAACGGTCGCGCCAATCCTCGGCCGCGGGTGTCCGCGCCCCGAGCCAGTAATAGGAATATTCGCGCCAGAAGGTGGCGGGGTCGGTGCCGGGGCGGAACGCCTCGAAGGTCTCGTGCATGAGGCGCGGGATCAGGCTCTTGCGCGACAGCGCGCCGTCGGTGTCGAGCTCGATCAGCCGTGCGGCGATCTCGGAGCTGCGGAAGAACAGCGTCTCGGCGATGGGCATGCCGGCGGCGCCGCCGAACTTGTCGTACTCGGGCTCGTAGGCGGCCTCGACCACGCGCACGTCGTTGTGGGCGGCGGTGACCTGCTCGATCTGCTCCTCGAAACCGGGCAGCGACACCATCGGCGCGTAATCGCCGGGCGGCTGGGCGTGGATGCGGCTGAGGCGGTCGGCGGTGGAGTCGATCAGGTCCGCCCGGATCTTGTCGGCGCTTGCCTCGTCGGCGGGCAGCACGCGCAGGCGGACATGGATGCCGTCCTCGTCGATATAGCGCAGGAAGAACCATTTCCGCAGATCGTCGCGGCGGGCGGTGAGCCGGGCGACCTCGGCGATCATCCAGTCCATGCGGTCGACCGCTTCGCCGAGATAGATCTTGAGGAAGATCCAGTTGGGGTCGGTGGTCACGGGGGCGTCGGTCATGGGCCATCTCCTCGGGTCGTCGGGGTCGTGCGCCGCGCACCTGGCACGGCGCGGCATGTCAGGCGCGTTGGGCGGTGTCTCCGCTGCGCATGTCGAACGAGAACGTGCGGGTCGCGAGCATGAGGATCGCAGCGGTCCAGCCGACGATGGCGACGAGATCGACCCAGAGCGGCCACAGCCCGTCGGTATGCGTGATGACCTGCCGGAAGGCGTCGGCGAGGTAGCTGACCGGCAGCACATGGGCGATCGCCATCAGCACGGTGGAGCCCTCGGGATCCCAGAAGATGTTGCCGCCGAACATGAGCGTGAAGTTCGCGATCATGATCAGGGCCATGCCGGATTCGGTGCTGCTGGCGAGGCCCGAGAGCGCGTAGCCAACGGCGATCAGCATCACCACGCCCATGAGCGCGAGGCCGGCGGTCTGGACCCATTGCAGAAGCGTCAGGTCGACGATGAAGCTGCCCACGCCCAGCAGAATGCCGATCTGCACGATGGCCACGGCCAGGCGGAAGGCGATCTGGCTGAACACCATCTCGGTCTTGGTAAGCGGAGTGAGCAGCAGGTAGCGCAGCGTGCCGCGGTCCCGCGCCTTGAGGATCGGCGTCGCGGTCATGAAGAGGCCGAGTTGCACCAGCGCGAGCGCCAACATGCCCGGGTAGATGAAGTTGAACTCGGCGTTCCGGGCCTGGGTGACGACGCGGGCGTCGATGCTGCCGTCGTCGGCGAGGCCGACGCGCGCCCGCGCCGCGTCCACCGCCGTCTGCGCGAAGCCCGAGAAAGTCTCTCCGCTGTCGAGCCGCAGCGGCTCCGCGCCGCCGGGGCGCCAGCCCTCGGGGAAGGTGACGACGGCCGACAGCTCCCCGCTGTCGAGCCCGGCGGCGGCCTCGTCGGCGCCGAGGGTGCGCAATGCGACGTTCTGGGAAGCGAGAGCATCGGCAAACGCGCGCGATTCCGCGTTGGTGTCGCCGTTGACGACTCCGAACTCGACCGTGAAGTCCGGCGACAGCAGGACCGAGCCGCTCAGCAGCAGGACGAAGAACAGCGGAAATATAAGGCTCAGGAACACCGCGCCGAAATCGCGCCGGGTCTCCGCCAGCTGGATCGAGAACAGCGCTCTGATAGGTTCCAGGGTCATGCGGCCTCTCCTTCAAGCGGGGTCCCGGTGAGTTTCACGAAAAGCTCCTCGAGCGTCGGTTCCTCGACGCTGAGATCCGAAAGCTGGTCGCCGAAGGTCTGGCCCAGTTCGACCAGCGTCGCGCTCGGCCGTTCGGTCCTGAGCGTGATGCGCTTGAGGCCGTTTCCGGCCGGCGCGGAACGCGCGTTCAGCGCGCGCAGATCGAGCGTGGCGGCCATCGGCAAGAGAAAGGTCATGCGCCGCGCGGTGAAATGCTGGCGCAGCAGGTCCTTGGGGCGCCCCTCGGCGATGATGCGACCCTGATCGACGATCACCACCCGGTCGCAGATGCGCTGCGCCTCTTCCATCTGGTGGGTCGTGATGATCACCGATGCCTCGCGCCGGTCCCGCTGGGCATAGAGCACCTCCCACAGGGCCAGCCGCGCGTGCGGGTCGAGCTGCGAGGTCGGCTCGTCGAGGAACAGAAGCTCCGGATCGCCCATCAGCGCCATGGCCACGGCGACCCGCTGTTGCTGGCCGCCCGAGAGGTGCTCGATCCTCTGGTCGGCCTTGTCGCCGATCCCGACGAGGTCGATCATCCGGTCGACCCTCACGTCGCTGGCATAGAGGCGCGCCTGCAACCCCAGAAGCTCGCGCGCCGTCAGGCGCGGCGGCAGGGTGGAGTGCTGGAGCGCGATCCCCATGCGGCCGCGCACCGCCTTCATCTCGCGCGCGTCCGCGGCGTCGGCGCCGAGGATGCGCACGTCGCCGTCGTCGGGGCTGCGGATGCCCTCCAGGCATTCGATCAGCGTCGTCTTGCCGGCGCCGTTGGGGCCGAGAACACCCAGGAACTCTCCCTTGGCGACGTGCAGATCGATACCTTTCAGGGCGCGGATCTCGCGATCGCCGCTCTTGTAGGTCTTGCGGACCCCGGTGGCCGCGACCCGAAGGTCCGTCAGGGGCCGCGACTGCGCTGGATCGAGCGCGGCGCCGCGGCGGCTGTCGCCCGCGTCGCGCGGAAGGCGGTGCTTGGAGAAGACAGGCATGGCGTAACCTCGGATCTCGGCCCTCGGGGCCAATCGGTGACAGGGGCCGCGGCGGCGCGGCCTCGGGGTTCAGTAGCGGGCGACGCTGGGGTCGATGCGGGCCGCCCAGGCGTCGACGCCGCCGGCAAGGCTCGCGACATCGTCGAAGCCAAGTTCGCGCAGGGTGCGCGCCGCGGTGATGGAGCGGCCGCCCTTGTGGCAGATGCACAGGATCGTCCGGCCCGTGGGCAGCGCGTCCGCCGCGATCTCGATCGTGTCGAGCGGCATGGCCGTGCAGCCCGGAATAGCGGCGATCCCGCGCTCCGCCTCGCCCCGCACATCGACGAGCAGGGGGGCGGTCCCTTCGGCGAGACTGCGGCTCAGCGCCTCGACCGTCATTTCCGGGATCGCAGCGGCGTGGCAGGTGGCCGGCGCCGCCTCGGGGTTGAGGCCGAGGGGGCGGGCGGGATCCGCAGCATCGCCGCAGGCGACGCAGCCGCGGTCGCGCGCCACCTCGAAGGTGCGGAACCGGGCGTCGAGCGCGTCGAAGGTCAGAAGCCGCCCCGCGAGCGGCGTGCCGATGCCGCAGACCAGCTTGATGACCTCGTTCGCCTGGAGCGTCCCGGCGATGCCCGGAAGGACGCCCACCACGCCGGCCTCGGCGCAGGACGGGGCAAGACCCGCCGGCGGCGGGGCGGGGAATACGCACCGATAGCACGGCCCCCCGCGCGCCGGGTCGAAGACCGAGACCTGCGCCTCGAACCGCAGGATGGATGCCGAGACGTTGGGCACGCCCGCACGGACGCAGGCATCGTTGATGACGTAACGCGCAGCGAAATTGTCGGTGCCGTCCACGACGACATCGTGGCCGGAGACGAGCCCGGCCGCGTTGTCCGCGTCGATGCGGGCCTCGTGCACCGCAAAGGACAGGTGCGGGTTCTGCGCCCGCAGGCGTTCGGCCGCGCTCTCTGTCTTGGAGCGGTCGACGTCGGCGTCGGTGAACAGGACCTGCCGGTGCAGGTTGCTCATGTCGACGATGTCGAAATCGACGATGCCGAGATGTCCGATCCCCGCCGCGGCAAGGTAGAGCAGCACGGGCGAACCGAGCCCGCCGCTGCCGACGACGAGCACGCGCGCCCCCTTGAGGCGGCGCTGTCCGTCCGGCCCGATCTGGGACAGGACGAGCTGCCGGCCGTAGCGGCGCGTTTCGTCCTGCGTCAACTCCGGCATGGTCGGCGGTGCGGATCCGTCCATGGCCATGGCTCAGCCCCCCGCCATCGCCGGAACGAAGCTCACCACGTCGCCGTCCGAGAGGGCGCGATCGGGCATGTCGTCGCGGTCGAGCCGGCGATCGTTCACGAAAACGCCGACGAAATCGTAGATCGCGCCCGACGATGTGAGCAGCCGCTTTCTGAGGCGCGGATGCCGCGTGACGAGCGCATCGAGCGCGCCGCCGAAGGAGTCCTCTCCGTCGAGCGCGACCCGCGATTCACCGGACGCATAGGGGCGCAGCGTCGCGGGCAGTTCGATGACGATGGTCATGTCGCGATCTCCCAGATCTGTTTGTGCCGCGTCCGAAGGGGGGCGACGGCAACAGGGAACCAACCGGCGCGAAGTGGATTTGCGCCGCTCGGGGATTGTCGGGACCGGTCCGATCGATTATCTTGAAGGGTGAAGTAAGAGAACCGATGGATCGCCAAGTCTGTCGGGGGATGGTCGGCAGGCGCGCCACGCCTGCCGACCTGTCCAGACACAGAAGGCGGGCCTGCCTCCGGCGCTGGACAAATTCCGTATCAGCCGCAGCTGACGACAGAACCCATGCTGCCGAAGCTGCCCGTGCAGGTGCAGCAGCTGGCCGAGCTGGCCGAGCTGGCGCAGTCGGACACGAGCTGAACCTGCTCGGGCAGTTCTTCTGCGAACAGGTCCAGGTCGTCGTCGGCGTGAAGGTCGAACACGTGCGTGTCGAGAGCAGATGCTTTGATGCTCATCTCTGCTTACTCCGATTTCAGTGTTGCGCCGCGATTCTGATCTCCGAACTCATTCCCGGGTTTCAGCCGTTCGCGACACGTATATCGATAGCAAGCCGCCTTACGTTCAGGCAACGAAATGGTGAGAAATATATTATTCGGAGACGGGACCTCGTGTTTCGCCCGGGAAGGTGGACAGATATTTGACTATAAATGAAAAATTCGCACCCGATGTATCAGGTGGCGTTCGCCAAAGCGTCCAATTTAGGCACCGAAATGAGCGCCTCTGAGGAAGGGGTAATTGGGCGTGTGATGATGGCGAATAGCGCTTCCGGCGCCCTATTCAGCGACTTTCAGTTCCCGCTCGACGCTGCCATCTTTGCCGATCTGTGCCGCTAGGTTGGAGGCTTGATTTGTAACCGTCGGGAACCACTCCGCCCGCTGCAGGAACAGTCTGTCGAGGGCCCTGAAACAGTTCTGCCGATCATCGCGACGGGCCGCTCTCGCGATACTGACAGCGATGCTTTTCATTTTTGCGTGCCGCTGGCGGTTGCTGAACTCCACTACCCGGATGAAGTGCGTCCGGAGGAAAAGGTTGTGCAGAGTCTGCGCCGCGTTCGGTGACCCGGCGTGGTCGGCAAGCCGATCGCGAAACCGAAAGACGTGCCTCGACGCAGCGGTCGCCGTCTCGGCCGCGAAGATGTCTGAGATCTCGTCGGCCACCGTGGGCAGCGCGCCGTTCGACGCGGTGCGTCGCATCAGAAACGCGACGTTCAGATGAATGAGCGCGTAAAGCTCAGCGATCTCGTCCGGATTGAATTCCTTGATGAAGAATCCGCGCTGCTGACGCGTCTCGATTATGTCTTCCTGGGCCAGGCGCGACAGTGCCTCGCGCACCGGCGTCGGGCTCATACGAAACTCGTTGGCGAGCAGTGATATGCCAAGGCGTGAGCCCGGCTTGTAGTCGCCTCGTATGATCTGATCACGCAATCCGAGATAGGCGGTGCTGTAGGAACATGACGTGCGACGGATATGCATCACTGGTATGAACTCCCTCCGCGAATCTGAGGCGAGCGTAGGAACCGACTGCCGCTGGGTAAAACCCTAAGTTGTATGCTCAAGTGGAAATTTCGCAGAACCCTGCCGTTGCGCTGCCAAGACCGGCAAAGAATCGCGGGATTGTGAGTTTCACAAAACTTTTGAGTGACAGACTCTTAGTGGCCTTGCACGGGAGATAGATAGGACTGGGCGCGTCGGATCGATCCATCACGCGCGCGGTTGTCGAGTGCTTCCGGTTCGCGATATGATTGTGCCGGAGCCTCCGCCGAAGCAAGGCAAGAGGAAGGAGCCGCCGTTATGTCCAAGGCACCTGCCATCGCTGTCGCTGTCGCCGTGGGAGCCGGAACCGCCGTCGCGACCGGAACCTGGGCCGTGGGCGCCGCCATCGGAATCGGTATTGCCATTGTTCTGGGGCTCGCTAGTAACCGACGGTAACACAAGGTGTTGATTTCCGAGCGGAACTGATCCGGCTTAGCGCCTGATTTCCACTGAGATTTGACCCATGTGAGCCTTCTCCCGATCGCTGCGAGCGACGAGGGTAATGGAGTGATCCACACGGGACTTTTGAACGTCATTCGCCGCTTGGCGCTTCCTCACACGTTGCCGATCCGAGAGATCGCGCGACGAACCGGGCTCTCGCGGGACACCATCAAGAAGTATCTGGGAGCAGGCACGATCCAGCCGAAGTTCTCGGCCCGAGCGACCGAGCAAGTTCGGTCCCTTTGCTGACAAGCTCGCCGGCTGGCTAAAGACCGACGCCGCGAAGTCGCGCTAGCAACGCCGGCTCCTGACGCATCTGCATGCCGACCTCGTGGCGATTGGCTACACCGGCTCCTACAACCGGGTCGCAGCCTTCGCGCGGGAGTGGCGGACGGCGCGGCAGCGCGAGCAGAACGCGACGGGGCGCGGCACCTTTGTGCATCTGGCGTTCCGGCCCGGCGAAGCCTTCCAGTTCGACTGTAGCGAAGACTTTGCCATCACCGGCGGCGAACGGACCAAGCCGCAGGTCGCACATGCGAAGCTCTCGCACAGCCGCGCCTTTTTGGCGCATGCCTATATACTGCAGACCCACGAGATACTGTTCGACTCCGCTTCACGGCGTTGCACTGTTCGGTCCAAGCGGGCAGTGAACTGCCCACCAGCGCGTTGGACACGGCCGCCAAATCGGCGTCAGACACCGGTGCCGCGGTCAGCACGTAGGCCCGAGCGCGCGCCTTTACGGTCACGTCGCCATAATTGTCATCTGCTGTCCTGCCGGCGTGGCCGCAGATGGCATCTGCCACGCGGTCAGAGATACCGATCTCGCGGGCGACGGTCTTGAGCTGATGCCGCCACGCGTGGTTCGGCTGAACGCCCGTCGGCACCAGCTTGGCCGCGCGCAGCCACGCGGCGGTGCGGTTGCCTTGATGCTCGGCCTTGTCGAGCCGGACCTCGTCGGCCTTGCCGCTGTAGAAGAGGGGGCCTTCGGGAACTGCAGCGACGAACTCAGGAAAGCCCAGCTCGACGAGCTGGTGGTGCAGGGGCACGTCGCGATAATGCCCCGTCTTGATCGTGCCTGCGTCGGGAGACAGCCGGATCACGTAGAGCTCGTCCTCCTGACGGAGGTCCGCCTTTCGGAGCTGCATGATCTCGGTAATCCGCGCGCCGGTGTGCACGAGTCGGACGTTGTAGCTGTGCACAGCGATCTGTGCTTCGGTGAGTGAAAAAGGGCCCGGCACCTGCGGGAGGCCCTTCTCCTCGGCTGCGCGGCGCTCTGCCAGCGCGATCTTCTGCATCAACTCGGCGACGGCGATGGGGTGCTACCATAGCGCCGAGCGGCGTGGGCAGCTCCGACTTGTTCTCGAGGTAGGGCCGCAGCTCTGTCGGCACCACGCTCCGCGCGAAGTAGCGGCCCTCACGGTTCAGTAGGTAATGTGGTTTCCCAGCCGTCGCTGCACCCGTTCTGTAACAAGGTTTGTAACAGCGGAGTGTGAAAACACCTTTGAAAGCAAGGCGTTTCTTCGCGATCAAGGGGATAGGATGGTGCTGCTGGACAGGATTGAACTGTCGACCTCTCCCTTACCAAGGGAGTGCTCTACCACTGAGCTACAGCAGCGCCCGGCGCCGTGGCGGCGTGGGCGGCTCTCTACCCAGAAGCGCCATGGCGTGCAAGCGCAATCTGGACGCTTTTTGCCACCTCCTGTAAGGACCGGTGCATGGAGCGGAAACGAGGCACCCCAACGTCACGCGACAACGACCGCGAGGACCGCCTCCGGGCGGCGCTGAAGGCCAACCTCGCCCGGCGCAAGGCGCAGGCGAAGGCGCGAGAGGCCAAGTCGGACGGGGACGAGCAGGACAAGGAAGACAGCTGAGATGGATTCGATCGTCGTGACCGGGAACGGTCCGCTCTCGGGGCAGATCCCGATCGCGGGCGCGAAAAACGCCTGCCTGACGCTGATGCCTGCGACTCTGCTCACCGAAGAGCCGCTGACCCTTCTGAACGCGCCGCGGCTGTCGGACATCCGCACCATGACCGAGCTGCTGTCCTCGCTCGGGGCGGAGGTCAGCGCGCTCAACGACGGGCGGGTGATCGCCATGTCGAGCCACGCGCTCGACAATCACCGAGCCGATTACGACATCGTGCGCAAGATGCGCGCCTCGATCCTCGTACTGGGCCCGATGCTGGCGCGCGACGGCTATGCCGAGGTGTCGCTGCCCGGCGGCTGCGCCATCGGCGCGCGGCCCGTGGACCTGCACCTCAAGGCGCTCGAGGCGCTGGGGGCGGAGCTCGACCTGCGCGACGGCTACGTCTTCGCCAAGGCGCCGAAGGGCGGGCTGCGCGGGGGGCGCGTGCGTTTCCCGCTGGTGTCCGTGGGCGCGACGGAGAACGCGCTGATGGCCGCGACGCTCGCCCGCGGCACCACGGTGATCGAGAACGCCGCGCGCGAGCCCGAAATCGTCGATCTGGCACGGTGCCTGCGCGCGATGGGTGCGCAGATCGAGGGCGAGGGCACCTCGACGATCACCATCGAGGGGGCCGAGCGGCTCGGCGGTGCGACGCACAAAGTGGTCACCGACCGGATCGAGCTCGGTACCTACATGCTCGCCCCGGCGATCTGCGGCGGCGAGGTGGAGTGCCTCGGCGGGCGCATCGACCTTCTTCAGTCCTTCTGCGAGCGGCTGGATGCCGCCGGCGTGTCGGTGGAGGAGACGCAGACCGGGCTCAAGGTTGCGCGTCGCGGCAACCGCATCCAGGCGGTTGACGTGACGACAGAGCCCTATCCGGGTTTCCCGACCGATCTTCAGGCGCAGATGATGGCGCTTCTGTGCACCGCGGAGGGGACGTCCGTCTTGGAGGAGAAGATCTTCGAGAACCGGTTCATGCACGCGCCGGAACTCATGCGCATGGGTGCCTCGATCGAGGTGTCGGGCGGCACCGCGAAGGTCAACGGCGTGCCGGCGCTCAAGGGAGCGCCGGTGATGGCGACGGATCTGCGCGCCAGCGTGTCGCTGATCCTCGCCGGGCTCGCCGCGGAGGGCGAGACAGTGGTGAACCGGGTCTATCACCTCGACCGGGGCTACGAGCACGTGGTCGAGAAGCTCGCCGGGGTCGGTGCCAAGATCGAGCGGGTGGCCGCCTGATGACCGAGGATGCCCGCT
This sequence comes from Roseivivax sediminis, assembly GCF_900112685.1. Taxonomy (GTDB): domain Bacteria; phylum Pseudomonadota; class Alphaproteobacteria; order Rhodobacterales; family Rhodobacteraceae; genus Roseivivax; species Roseivivax sediminis. The sequence goes on along the minus strand of NZ_FOMS01000004.1, from coordinate 192,737 downwards.
TCGAGGATGCCGGCGGCAAGCCGCTCTATCTTGGGGCCATGGATCCCGACGATCTGTCGGTGCTGTCGGCGCTGGTCCAGGACGCGGTGCTGCCCTCGTCCGAAATGCGGTATCTGCCGGACGAGCGGCGGCTCGCCTTCCTCGTGAACCGCCTGCGCCGCGAAGAGGACCTCGCCCGCGGCGGGGTGGAGCGCGTGCAATCGGTGCTGGTGGTCGACCACGTGACCGGGGTGCGGAGCCAGGGCGTCACCCGCGGCGATCCCGACACGGTGCTTCAGATCCTTTCTGTGGGCTTCGAGCCCGGCGCCGACGCGGCTGGCGCGGTCGAGGTCGTCTTCGCCGGCGACGGCGTGGTCCGCGCCGAGGTCGAGGCGCTGGAGGTGATGCTGCGCGACGTCACGCGCCCGTATCTCGCGCCCTCCCGCAAGACGCCGGAGCATCCGGAATAGGGAACGTCGCCAGGGTCGCCACCGACGAGCAGGCGCCGGGCCAGCGCCGGCCCGCCGTGACGGGTCATGCCGCAGGCATGCGACGCACGCATGACGCTGGCCCGGCGCCTTCGGCTTGATTCCGGGCCGGTCGGCTCAGAGCTCCGCGGACGAAAGCCCGGCGACGACACGCGGCACGGCTTGCCCGGTCCGTCTCGCGCCGCGCATCGGCCGCATATACCACCCCAACTCGACACCACGCGCATGCGCGATATAACCGCCGCCACGCCCGACGCACGGAGACCGCCATGCCCGTCTTTCTCGACACCGCCGAGCCCGACTTCGCGTCGCGCTTCGAGGCGCTGCTGACCGCCAAGCGCGAGGACAGCCCCGATGTCGACGACGCCGTCGCCGCGATAATCTCGGACGTCCGCGCCCGGGGCGACACCGCGCTGATCGGGCTGACCGAACGCTTCGACCGCCTCGCGCTCAAGCCCGGCGGGCTGGCCATCACCGCCGCCGAGGTCGATGCCGAGATCGCCCGCGTGCCGCCCGCAGATCGCGCGGCGCTCGACCACGCGGCCGAGCGCATCCGCGCCTACCACGTGCGCCAGATGCCGACGGACGCGAGCTGGACCGACCCAGAGGGCGCGACGCTCGGCTGGCGGTGGACACCGGTGGAGGCGGCGGGGCTCTACGTGCCGGGGGGGCTCGCCTCCTATCCCTCGTCGGTGCTGATGAACGCGATTCCCGCCAAGGTCGCGGGGGTGGAGCGGCTGGCGATCTGCGTGCCCACGCCGGACGGCGTGATCAACCCGCTCGTGATGTACGCCGCGCGCACCGCCGGGGTCGACGAGATCTACCGCATCGGCGGCGCGCAGGCGATCGCCGCGCTTGCCTACGGCACCGAGAGCATTGCGCCCGTCGACAAGATCACCGGGCCGGGCAACGCCTATGTCGCCGCCGCCAAGCGCCGGGTCTTCGGCCGCGTCGGCATCGACATGATCGCCGGGCCCTCCGAGATCCTGGTGATCGCCGACGGCACCTCGGACCCCGACTGGATCGCGCTCGACCTGATGAGTCAGGCCGAACACGACGAGAGCGCCCAGTCGATCCTGATCACCACCGACGCCGCCTTCGGCCGGCAGGTCGCCGACGCGGTGGAGGCGCGCCTCCAGACGCTCGAGCGCCGCGCCATCGCCGGGGCGAGCTGGCGCGACTTCGGCGCCGTGATCACCGTCGCGGATCTTTCGGAGGCCGCGCACCTGTCGGACCGGATCGCGCCCGAACACCTGGAGCTTTGCGTGGAAGATCCGCGCAGCCTGTCGCGCCAGATCCGGCATGCCGGTGCGATCTTCCTCGGCCACTGGACGCCCGAGGCCATCGGCGACTACGTCGGTGGGCCGAATCACGTGCTGCCGACGGCGCGCTCGGCGCGATTCTCCTCGGGGCTGTCGGTGCTCGACTTCCTCAAGCGCACGACCCTGGCCGAGATGACGCCCGAGGCGCTCGCCGCCATCGGCCCCTCTGCCGAACGGCTGGCCTCCGCCGAAAGCCTGGAGGCGCACGGATTGTCGGTTGCTGCGCGGCGCGAAAGGCTCAACAAATCGGGGCAATGACCCGAGCTGACCTGACAGCATTCGGTTACGCGGTGCCGCTGGCCTTCCTCGCTGCTGCCGGCCTGGTCTTGCTCGTCTGGATCTCGGCGGACGAGGCGGTCGCGGTGCGGATCTTCGCCGCCGCGACCTTGCCGCTGTGGTCGTTCGACGTGGTCGAGAGCTACCAGCTGACGGCACGGGGCAGGGGCGTTTGGTCCCCTGAGCGGATGGCGAGCGCCTTGCATGTCGGGGTGTCCACAGCCACCGCCATCGTGCTGGTCCTCGGCGCATCGGCCCCGGTGGCGGCCGCCGCTGGGGGCGTCGGCGCCGCGTTCGGCAGCTGGGTCTGGCCGGTGCCGACGGGGCGGCTGGCGAGGGCTGCCGCGCGCTACGACACGGATCGGCCGATCCCGCGCGCCTGGCTGGGCTGGCCGGCCCTTGTCGCGCTGCTGCTCGCGGGCGTGCTGGCCTATCCGCCGGAGGGCGGCTGGCCGGGCTACCTTTATTTCCAGCCTGTGCTGCTCCTGGGGATCGGTGCGACTTACACGGCGCATAGATCGGTGCCCTTGGCGCTGCACCCGATGACGGCCAAGCTCTGCGGCGCCGCATTGCTGTTCGCGACGATCGCGGCGGCCTACATGGTTCGCTGAGGCGCAGGGCGCCCGGATCGTGACGGACCTGAAACAATTTATGCTGCGCTGCGGCATTGCCGCCGCGCGCCGCGCGGACTAGGCTGACCGGCAAAACGCCGGAAGGATGGCGCCATGAGCCATATCGCGCATATCGACCTGGACGATGCCGCCCTGCCGCCGCCCACGCCCGAGATCGAGCAGGAGCGGCGCGTGGCGATGTTCGATCTGATGGAACGCAACGTCTTTGCGCTGCCGGCGCGCAACGGCCATGCCATGCCGGACGGACCTTACACGCTGTCGCTCGGCATCCGCGAGAAGCGGCTGGTCTTCGACGTCGCCACCGAGGGCGGCGAGCAGGCGGCCGAGTTCCACCTGTCGCTGTCGCCCTTCCGGCAGGTGGTCAAGGACTACTTCTCCATTTGCAAGAGCTACTACGACGCGGTGAAGACCCTGCCGCCGAGCCAGATCGAGACCATCGACATGGCCCGCAAGGGCATCCACGACGAAGGCGCGCGGATCCTGCGCGAGCGGCTGGACGGCAAGGCCGAGATCGACCAGGACACCGCGCGGCGGCTCTTCACGCTGGTCTGCGTGCTGCATTTCGGGGGCTGACTGGTGCCGGCGACGCCCCTGCCGCAATCGGTGCTCTTCGCCTGCGATCACAACGCCGTCCGCTCGCCCATGGCCGAGGGGATCACCAAGAAGCTCTACGGCACGTCGGTCTACGTGCAATCGGTGGGCGTGCTGGGCGATCTCGACATCGACGGCTTCGCCATCGCCGCCTGCGCCGAGATCGGGGTGGAGCTGTCGCGCCACCGCGCCCGCAGCTTCGAGGAACTGGAGGCGCTGGGCGAGGCGCTGTCGGGGTTCGACCTGATCGTGACCATGTCGCCGGCGGCCCGGCGGCACGCGCTCGACCTGACGCGGCTTTTCCATTTGTCGGTGGAATACTGGCCGGTTATGGATCCGACCGGGATCGGCGAGGACCGCGAAACCAAGCTCAACGCCTACCGCCAGACCCGCGACCAGATCCACGATCAGCTGAAGGGAAAATGGGGACCGCGATGAGCACCGACACGCTTGCCCGCTATTTCGACGCGTTCAACCGCCACGACATCGAGGGCATGCTCGAGTGCCTGTCGGACGACGTAGCCCACCACGTCAACGAGGGCGAGGTGCGCGTCGGCCGCGAGAAGTTCCGCGCCTTCTGCCAGCACATGGCGCGCTGCTACGACGAGCACCTGACCGACATCGTGCTGTTCTCGGCCGAGGGCGGCACCCGCGGCGCGGCGGAATACATCGTCAACGGCAGCTACCTTCAGACCGACGAGGGCCTGCCGGAGGCGGCGGGCCAGACCTACAAGCTGCCGGCGGGGTCGTTCTTTTCGCTGGAGGGCGGGAAGATCAGCCGCGTTGTGACCTATTACAACCTCGCCGACTGGATCCGGCAGGTTTCCTCGTGAAGGTCGAGACGCTCACCGGAGACGCGCTGGCGGCCGCGCTCGACGACGTCGCGCGGCTGCGGATCGAGGTGTTCCGGGCCTGGCCCTACCTCTACGACGGCTCGGTGGAGTACGAGCGCGGCTACCTGCAGGCCTACCGCGAGAGCGCGGGCGCGATCGTCGTCGGCGCATTCGACGGCGATACCCTCGTCGGGGCGGCCACCGGCACGCCGATGGAGGACCATGCCGGCGATTTCGCCGCCGCCTTCGCGCCCACCGGGCTCGACCTCGAGACGATCTTCTATTGCGCCGAATCGGTGCTGCTGCCGGAGTATCGGGGGCGGGGTCTCGGCCATGCCTTCTTCGACGCGCGCGAGGACCACGCGCGGCGCCTGGGGCGCAGCCACGCCGCCTTCTGCAGCGTGCAGCGCCCCGAGGACCATCCGCTGCGGCCCGAGGGCTACGTGCCGCTGAACGGGTTCTGGCGCAAGCGCGGCTACGCGCCGCTACCGGGGGTGGTCGCCAGTTTCCGCTGGAAGGACATCGACGAGGCGGCCGAGACCGACCATCATTTGCAGTTCTGGTTGCGCGAGCTGTGAGGGCGGATCCCGCGGAGCGCGCTGGCGCGCGCGCACCATGTTTGGGGGTGGACCCCCAAACCCCCCGGGCGAGGGCGCTGCCCTCGCGCTCCCGGAGTATTTGTCGGCCCAAAGAAGCAGGGGTGCAGGCAAGAGTGGCGAGGGAGGCGTGACATGGTGAAGGTGGCGGCGGCGGCCTATCCGCTGGATGTGCTGGAGAGCTGGGACGCCTATGCGGCCAAGATCGGGGCCTGGGTGGCGGAGGCCGCGGAGGCGGGCGCGGAGCTGCTGGTCTTTCCCGAGTATGGCAGCATGGAACTGGCGACGCTGGACGGGCTCGAGGTGGCCGGGGATCTCGAGGCGTCGCTGCGAGCGGTGTCGGACCGCGTGCCGGCGGCCGACGCGCTGCATGCCGAGCTCGCGGCGCGGCACGGGGTGCATGTGCTGGCGGCATCGGCGCCGGTCCTCGATCCGGCGCTCGGGGCCCGTCCGGTGAACCGGGCGCGGCTGTTCGCGCCGTCCGGCGCGGTCGGCGTGCAGGACAAGCAGATCATGACGCGGTTCGAGCGCGAGGATTGGGGCGTTGTGCCGGGCGGACCGCTGCGGGTCTTCGATACCGCGCTGGGCCGGATCGGCGTGCTGATCTGCTACGATTCGGAATATCCGCTGTTGGGCCGCGCGCTGGCGGACTGCGATCTGCTGCTGGTGCCGTCCTGCACCGAGGCGCTGGCCGGCTACTGGCGGGTGCGCATCGGCGCGATGGCGCGCGCGCTCGAGGCGCAATGCGTGAGCGTCATGTCCTCCACTGTCGGCGCGGCCGAGTGGTCCGAGGCGGTGGACACCAATTGCGGCACCGGCGGCGTGTTCGGCCCGCCCGACACCGGTTTTCCGCCGACCGGCGTTCTTGCCGAAGGTGTGCTGGACGCGCCGGGCTGGACTTATGCCGAGGTGGATCTCGCGCGGATCGCTGCGGTGCGCGCCGACGGCGTCGTGCTCAACCGCGCGCATTGGGACGAGCAGGTACCGCGCGCCGGCGCGCCTGAAATCGTGTCCTTGCGCTGAGGCTCGCGTTTTGGGCTTGAAAAATCCGCCGAATAGGCCAATTACGGGCGCATCGAGCGGGTGGTGCGCAGCGCCGCCCCTCTACGCAATTCAGGAGAGACCATGGCCAAGGAAGATACGCTCGAATTTCCCGGTGTCGTGAAGGAACTCCTGCCCAACGCGACGTTCCGGGTCGAGCTAGAGAATGGCCATGAGATCATCGCGCACACGGCAGGCAAGATGCGCAAGAACCGCATCCGGGTTCTGGCTGGCGACAAGGTGCAGGTGGAGATGACGCCCTACGATCTGACCAAGGGCCGTATCAACTACCGCTTCAAGTGAGGCCCGACAGGGCCGATGGCGCGGGGCCTTCGGGCCCCGTTCGCATGTGTGGAGAGCGACGATGAAGCTCATTCTCGGCTCCGGCTCGCCGCGGCGGCGCGAGCTTCTGTCCCAGCTCGGCATCGTCGCCGACGACATCCGTCCGCCCGATATCGACGAGACGCCGGTGCGGGGGGAGTTGCCGCGCCCCTATTGCCAGCGCATGGCGCGCGAGAAGGCGGTGGCGGTTGTCGCGGATGAGGACGACATCGTGCTGTCGGCGGACACCACCGTCGCGCTCGGCCGGCGCATCCTCGGCAAGCCCGAGGACGAAGGCGAGGCGGCGGCGTTCCTGCGGGCGATGTCGGGCCGGCGCCACCAGGTGGTGACAGCGCTCGCGGTCCGCCGGGGTCCGCGGGTCTGGGCCCGTGACGTTGTGACCAAGGTGAAGATGAAACCGCTGAGCGATGACGAGATCCGGGGCTACCTCGCCACCGGCGACTGGCAGGGCAAGGCCGGCGGCTACGGTATCCAGGGTCCGGCGGGGGCGCTGGTGCCGTGGATCTCGGGGTCCTTCACCGCCGTCGTTGGGCTGCCGCTGGCCGAGACCGCGCAGCTTCTGGCCGCCGCCGGCTGGCCGGTCTGGGGGCGGGCATGAAGGGGGCGACGATCGCGCTCGGTGAGCTCGGCGGCCGGGAGGCCGCGGCGCTGATCGTGGACGGGCGGCTCGACGATCTTTTCATCGACGGCGCCGGGGCACTGCCGGGCACGATCTATCGCGGCATCGCCGGGCGGCCGATGAAGGGGCAGGGGGGCATCTTTTTCGACACGCCGGACGGCCCTGCCTACCTGCGCCAGATCAAGGGGATCTCGCCGGGCGAGGCGCGCATCCTGCAGGTCACGGGGTTCCCGGAACCGGGCAAGGCGATCCCGGTCACCGACCGCGTCCTCTTCAAGAGCCGTTATGGCATCGTCACGCCCGGCGCGCCCGGCATCAATGTCAGCCGCGCGATCCGCGATTCCGACGCGCGTGATGCGATCCTCGAGATTGCGCACGAGGAATACGGCGGCGCCGACGGCCTCATCCTGCGCTCCTCCTGCGACGGCGCCGATCCCGATGCCATCGCCGAGGACATCCGCGAGATGAGCGCGCTTGCCGCTGCCGTCATGGCCGACACGGCCGGCCCGGCCGAGGTGCTGGTGGAGGGCGACGGCGCCCATGCCCGCGCCTGGCGCGAATGGGCGCTCCCGGCGGAGGTCGACCGCGAGGCCGGCGCCTTCGACCGTCACGGCGTGCTCGACGAGATCGAGGCGCTGCGCGGGCCGCACGTGCCGCTGGGCGGCGGTGCCTCGATGGCGGTGGAGGTCACCCGTGCGCTCGTCGCCGTCGACGTGAACACCGGCGGCGACACGTCCCCGGCGGCGGGGGTGAAGGCGACGCTGGCCGCGTTGCGGGCGCTGCCGCGCCAGTTGCGGCTGCGCGGGCTCGGCGGGCTCGTCACGATCGACCCCGCGCCGATCCCGAAGAAGGAGCGGCGGCAGATCGAAGGCGCCTTGCGCGCCGCGCTCAAGGCCGACAGCGTGGAGACGATCTTTGCCGGCTGGACGCCGATGGGCAATATCGAGCTGCAGCGCAAGCGCGACCGCCCGGCGCTCGCCGACATCCTCAGGCAGGAGGCCCCATGAGCTGTCCGATCTGCAGCAAGCCCACCGATCCCGAGGTCCGGCCGTTCTGTTCGAAGCGCTGCGCCGATCTCGACCTCGCGAAATGGCTGAACGGGTCCTATGCGGTGCCCTCGACCGACCCCGAGGACACCGAGGAGGCGCTCGACCAGGCCGCCCGCGCCGCCGATGCCACCGATCCGGAGAGCCGACATTGACCTTCGCACCCGAGCTGATGACGGCGATCCGCGCCCGCTTCGCCCATGTCGAGACCTGCCCCTTCGAAGGCGAGCGGATCTTCTTCGAGAATGCCGGCGGCGCGCTGACGCTGAACGCGGTGGTGGAGACCTCCGCCCGCTATGCCGCTATCCCCGACAACCAGGGCCGCGCGAACGGTGCCAGCCGGGCGCTGATGGCGGCGATCGACCGGGCGAAGGCGGACATGCGGGTGCTGCTGAACGCGCCGGAGGGGGCGATCTTCGTCGGCGAAAGCGGCACGGAGCTGCTGTTCCGGATGATCCGGGATGCCTGCCTCGGCGCGCCTGAGGGCGGCGTGGTGCTGGGCTCCACGGTCGAACATCCCGCCTCGCGCTCCGCCGCCGCCCGCTGGGCGGAGGTCACGGGGCGCGAACACGTCTGGGTCAAGCACGACGATGCGACCGGGCAGGTCACGCCCGAGGCCTACGCGGCCGCGGTCACGCCCGAGGTGCGCGTGGCGACGATCCTTCACACCTCGCCGGTCACCGGCATGGCGATGGACGTGCCCGCCATCGCGGCGGCAATTCGCGCCGAGGCGCCCGAGGCGCTGATCGTCGTCGACGGGATCCAGCACGCCTGCCACGGGCGCATCGACATCGCCGGCGCGGACATCGACGGCTACGCGATCTCGCCCTACAAGATGTTTTCGCGCCACGGCTTCGGGGTCGCCTGGGCCTCGGACCGGTTGACCGCGCTCGGCCATGACAGCCTGACCGGCGGCCCGGTCGGCGCGTGGGAACTCGGCACCCGCGACACCGGCGCCTATGCGACGCTGTCGGACGTCGTCGCCTATTTCGACTGGCTGGGGGCGGAGGTCTCCGGCGCCTCGGACCCGCGCCAGCGGATCGAGGCGGCGGGCGCGGCGATCCACGCCCATGAGAGCGCTCTGACGGACGCCATGCTCTTCGGCACCGACAACCTGCCGGGCCTCGCGTCGCTGCCGGGCGTGACCGTGATCGGCGGCGCGGACAACCCCGCGCGCGAAGGGCTGGTGTCGTTCTGGGCCGAGGCGGTTCCGGCGTCCGAGATCGTCGACCGCCTGAACGAGGCAGGCATCCGCACCCACCTGCGCAAGGCCGACCACTACTCGGGCAACATCCTCGAACCGCTCGGCCAGACCGGCTGCGTGCGTGTCTCGCTCTGCCATTACAACACCCTGGGCGAAGTGCGCGCCTTCCTCGACGCGGTGCGCGGAATCCTCTGACCGCGACGCCGCGCGCCCGGCCCGCCTCCGTCCGCCAACGAGCGTCCCACTTGCGGTCCGTCGCGGCACCCCCGTCTTCATCTGGCGGTATGGGCCCCGCCGGAACTTCCATCCTCGCCACGGGAGCATGGCCGGGCGGCCGGGCGCACGCTGGACACCGGGTCGTTGAACACCGGGTCGCCCGGCGTCCCGGCGCAGCGCGCGTGGGCCGTGCGGGAGCCTCCGGCGGGGATATTTCCGGGCAGATGAAGCCCGGGGACAGCGCCCCGGGCCCGGCGAGGGCCTCGGCCTGGCAATTGGGCCCGGCGGCGCGCGGTCAGTCGTTCTTGTAGACGGCGCAGATGCAGCCCTGCCGGCGCAGCGCGGCGCAAAGGGTGTGCGCGCTGCGCGCCGTCTCCTGGCCGAGCCGCGCCATGTAGTAGCCCTGCCGGCCGGAGACGCGGTTGCGCACGAAGACGATGTCGAGCGGCACGTCCTCGACCCGGCCGCGGCAGGCGCGGCTGCGCGTCTCGAACGCGTCCCGCGCGCCGGCCTCGGTGCGGGCGAAGGCCATCTGCACGCCGAAGGGCGAGACCGGCGGCTCCACCGGCGGATATTTCGTCAGGCGGCGGTTGCGGGCGAGGTCATGGCACGCCTCCTGGAACGGCATGTCGCCCTGCAGGCGGAAATCGTGGTCCTCGGGCGGGTCGTCGCGCCAGGTCTCGGCGCGCAGCCCGGTGATGATGCGCACGTAATCCACCGTTTCGCTCGCCAGCCCGCCGGTCTTCGCGATCAGCCCCTCGGCGCGCCCTTCGCCGCCGTTGTAGCCCACCGCCGCGAGCCCCTGGTTGCCGTACTCCCGCGTCATCTCCCCGAGGTAATGGGCGGAATGCTCGAGCGCGAGCGCTGGGTTGTGGCTGTCGGAGAGGCCCCGCAGGTAGGCGGTCGAATCGATGAACTGCGCGATGCCGCGCGCATCGGCGTGCGACACCGCGTTGGGGTCGAACCGGCTCTCCTGCCAGAGGAGCCGCGCGAAGAAGCCCGGGTCGAGCCCGTTCTCCCGTGCGAAATACTCGATCGCCTGGCAGGTATCGAAGACGAAATGCGACGGGCGGATGCACATCACCCGGTTCCATTTTCCGGCCGAGCACAGCGTGCCCGGCTCCGCCGCGGCCGGCGCGGGGAGGGCGAGCGTCAGGGCCAGGAGCATCCATCGCCACATGGCGCGGATTTGGGCGCCGGCGCCCGGTGCCGTCAACGGCCCTTTTCCTTGCCCGCCATCGCGTCTACGTGAGGAGGGATCGTGACGGAGGCCGTCTTGTCCTTTTTCGGAAAACTGAAAAGCCGCCTGCTGCGCTCCTCCTCGAAGCTCGAAGAGGGGCTCGACGCCATCGTCGAGGAGGGCGGCAGCACCGATCCGGAGAGCTCCGGCGCCCCGCCGGCGCCGGATACGCCCGAGCGGCCGGCGACGCCGGCCGACCCGGCGCCCGAGGCCCCGGACGTCACGCCGCCGGCCGATCCGGCGCCCGCGCCGCCGGAGGAAGTGCCCCCGGTGGTTCCGGACGAGGCGCCGGTGCCCGAAGACCCCGCCGCCCCGGCGGAGGTGCCCGACGACCCCGGACCGGACGCCCCGGTCCCCGACGATCCGGAGCCCGGACGCCCCTCCGAGAGCGTGCCGCTCACCCCGCTGGAGATCCCGCAGAAGGAGGTGCCGGACAGCCCGGAGCCTCCGCCCGAGATCCCCGGCGACGGCACGCCCGAGACGCGCAATACCGGCCTTTTCGGCCGTCTCTTCGGGCGCGGCACCACCGAGGCGCCGGTCATGCGCCGGGTGCTCGACGACGAGATGGTCGAGAGCCTCGAGGAATTGCTGATATCGGCCGACATGGGCGTCGACACCGCCTTGCGCGTCGCCGGCAACATGGCCGAAGGCCGCTACGGTCGCCGCGTCTCCACCCAGGAGATCAAGGAGCTCCTGGCGGCCGAGATCGCCCGGATCATGGAGCCGGTGGCCAAGCCGCTGCCGCTCTACCGCACGAAGCCGCAGGTGGTGCTGGTGGTCGGCGTCAACGGGTCGGGCAAGACGACGACCATCGGCAAGCTCGCCAGCCAGTTCCGCGAGGCCGGCAAGTCGGTGGTGATCGCCGCCGGCGACACCTTCCGCGCCGCCGCTGTCGAGCAGTTGCAGGTCTGGGGCGAGCGCGCCGGCGTGCCGGTGATGACCGCGCCCGAGGGCTCGGACCCGGCAAGCCTCGCCTTCGACGCGCTGACCAAGGCGCAGAACGACGGCGCCGATCTTTTGCTGATTGACACCGCCGGGCGGCTGCAGAACCGCGCCGATCTGATGGAGGAGCTGGCCAAGATCGTCCGCGTGTTGCGCAAGAAGGACCCCGAGGCGCCGCACAACACGCTCCTGGTGCTCGACGCGACCACCGGGCAGAACGCGCTCAACCAGGTGGAGACCTTCCAGAAGCTCGCCGACGTGTCCGGCCTGGTGATGACGAAGTTGGACGGCACTGCGAAGGGCGGCGTCCTGGTGGCGCTCGCCGACCGCTTCGGCCTGCCGATCCACGCCATCGGCGTGGGCGAGCAGATCGACGATCTCGCGCCGTTCGACCCCGAGGAATTCGCCGCCGCGCTCTCGGGGCTCGACAGGTGAGCCTGACCTGGCAGGACGGCGCGCCCGCGGTGGGCGAATACCTCGAACTCATGCGGCTCGCGGGCGAGGGGCGCCGCGCCCCGGCCGCGGCGGCCAAGGGGCTCGAGGGCTCGCTCCACGTCGTCGCGGCGCGGCGGCGGGGCCGCCTTGTCGGACTCGGCCGGCTTGTGGGAGACGGCGGGACGGTGGCGCAGATCGTCGACGTCGCGGTCGATCCGGAGATGCGCGGGCAGGGCCTCGGCACCGGCATCGTGGAACGCCTGATCGCCTGGGCGGAGGCCGAGCTGCCCGCCACCTGCGGGATCGTCCTGATCGCACCGCCGGGCAGCGCCGCGCTCTACAAGCGATTCGGGTTCGAGATCCGCACGGGCATGGAGCGGATCCTGCCATGATCGCGTCCCGGGGCGGGGCGCGCGATGCCGCCACCGGTGACGATTCCGCACGGTGCCCGGGCACGACACCGTGCCATGCCGCCGCGAGGGCCCCCGGCGCGTGTAGTGAGGTTCTTCATAGTGAACAGGCGCCGTCTCGGAGCGTTGCCGCCGCCCCGCCGCCTCAACGGTATTTGCCCTGGCGGCGGCCGGCCAGCTTGCGCAGCACCCACATCACCAAGAGGGCCAGCACCGTGGCGAGCGCGGCAAGCGGCACGTTGCCGGTCCCGCAGGACAGGCCGACCGCGCCGGCCATCCACATCCCGGCCCCGGTCGTGAGCCCCCGCACCCGCGCGCCCTGGGTTATGATCGACCCGGCGGCGAGGAACGCCACCCCGGCGGTCACCGCCTCGATCACGCGGATCGGATCGACCCGCAGGGCATCCCCGGCCTCTTCGCCCATGGCGATGAGATCGAAGGCGATCAGCGTGAACAGGCAGGACGCGATGGCGATGAGGATATGGGTGCGCAGCCCCGCCGGCTTGTCGTGCGATTCGCGCTCCCAGCCCAGAATCGCTCCGAGGATCGCGGCACAGACCAGCCGCAGGATCGCCACCGGCAGCGGCGTCGCGCCGAACGTGGTCAGAAGCTCGTCTCGGACGAGGTCGATCATGGCATGTCCTCCCCTCGGAGACCGGGTCGCGGTGTCCGTCCCGGCCATAACGCCTCTGCGGCACGTTCGGTTCGTCGGCGCGCCACCTGCGCGTCCCCGCCCCCCAGCAGGCCGCCAGCCGGCACCCGCCCCGCGCCGCCGGGCATGCGGAGGCCGCTTCCGCTGCGTCGCCGCCACCTCGTCCCCCGGCCGCCAGATCCCGCCTCTCCCGGCTTCTTTGGGCTCCAAATACTCCGGGGGGCGCCGCAGGCGCGGGGGCAGCGCCCCCTCCGGCCTCTCCGCCCGGCGTCGCCGACAAAGGGACGCGCCGTGAGCGACTGGCTGATCTCGCTCGAGGGCACCGAGGCCGGGCGCACGCTGGCCATGGCGCTGGCGCTGCTCGCCGCGCTCCTGCACGCGGTCTTCGGCGCGCTGCAGAAGGGCCGGCACGACCCGTGGCTGTCGCGCGGCGCGATCGACGCGTCCTACGGGCTGATGGCCGCCCCCTTCGCGCTCTTCGTCGTGCCCTGGCCCGCGCCGCACATGTGGACGATCTTCGCCGGCGCCTTCGCCATCCACCTCGTCTACAAGGTGCTGCAGGCGCTGGCCTATACCCGCGGTGCCTACACCGTCGTTTACCCGGTGGTGCGCGGGACCGGCCCGTTCTTCGCGGTGATCGGTGCCTACCTCATCTTCGGAGAGGTCTTCGCGCCGCTGCAATGGCTCGGCATCGCGGTGCTGATGGCGGGGATCTTCGGGCTCGCGCTTTACAACTACCTCTACCTTCACGACGCCCGCGCGACGCTCGGCCCCGCGCTCGGCTTCGCGGTCGCTACCGGGCTCTTCGTGGCGCTCTACACCACCTACGACGCCTACGGCATCCGCAGCGCCGCCGACCCGTTCACCTTCCTCGCCTGGTTCTTCATGATAGACGGTGCGGCCATGCCGCTCTATGCCGTCTGGCGCTACGCGCGCATGGAGGCCCCGCCGCCCCCCGGCCCACTGGCTTTGCGGGGGGTCACCGGCGGGCTCGTCGCCTTCGCCAGTTTCGGCTCGATCATGCTGGCCACCCGGCTCGACAAGGTCGGCGAGGCGGCGGTCCTGCGCGAGACCTCTACCGTCTTCGCTGCGCTGATCGGCTGGCTGGTGCTGAAGGAAACCGTCGGCCCGCGCCGCATCGCTCTGATGGCCCTCATCGCGCTCGGTGCGGTGATCGTTGAGTTCGGCGGCTGAATGGCCCATATCGCCCCCCGGAGGTGGCAGATGTCCAATCGCGAAATATCCCAGGGTCTGAAGACCGCGCTGGAGCTTGGCCCGGTGCTGGCCTTCTTCGTGGCCTACCTCATCCTGAAGGACCGGAGCTTCGACATCGGCGGCACCGCCTATGACGGCTTCATCGTGGTCACCGCCGGCTTCGTGCCGGTGATGGTGGCCTCGACCGGCCTTCTGTGGTGGCTGACCGGACATCTCAGCCGGATGCAGGTGGTGACGGTGGTGCTGATCGTGGTGTTCGGTGGGCTGTCGGTGTGGCTCAACGACGAGCGCTTCTTCAAGATGAAGCCGACGCTGATCTACCTGATCTTCGGCGGCGTACTGGCGGTGGGGCTGCTGCGCGGCCAGAGCTACCTGCGTTACGTGATGGAGGGGCTGGTGCCGCTGCAGGACGAGGGCTGGATGATCCTGACGAAGCGGGTGACGGCGTTCTTCTTCGCGCTGGCGCTGGCGAACGAGGTCGTCTGGCGCAGCATGTCGACCGAGACCTGGGTCTACTTCAAGACCTTCGGGCTGACGGCGGCGCTGTTTGCCTTCTTCATGGCGCAGGGTGGTCTCTTCCGCCGCTACGGCACCGGGGAAGAATAGGGCGGCAAGGTAGCTCGAACCCCGCGCAACTCGGCCCGGAGTCAAGCCGAAGGCGCCGGGCCAGCGTCATGCTGGAAGCATGCCTCCGGCATGACCCGTCCCCGCGGGTCGGCGCTTTGTCATTCTGGCGCAACGTTTGAATTTCGGAGGGGCGTGGCTGGCATAAATCAAAGACCCCGGAGGTCTGGAAGCGCCAACCCACGGGCCGGCGCTGACCCGGCGCCTTCGGGCCAGTCACGGATGTTCAGACCACTTGGCGCGGCGGCCGCAGCCTACGGCCGTTCGCCCAGCCGGGGCTCGGTGCCTGCGCGCAGACGGGCGATGTTCTGCCGGTGCCGCCAGATCATCAGAAGCGTCATCAGCACGCCCACGACCAGTACGTCCGGCCGCCCCAATAGCAGCATCCAGCCCGAGGACAGCACCGCCGCGATCAGGGCGCCGACGCTCGACACCCGGGTCAGCGCCACTGCCGCAAGCCACGTCGCGCAGGTCAGCAGGCCCACCGGCCAGATCAGCCCAAGAAGGACGCCGAGAAACGTCGCCACTCCCTTGCCGCCGACGAAGCGCAGCCAGACCGGGTAGCAATGCCCGACGAAGGCGGCCAGAGCTGCCACCTGCACCGCGTCCTCCGCCGAAAAGAGCCGCGCGGCCACCACCGCCACCGCGCCCTTCGCCGCGTCCAGGATCAGCGTCGCCGCCCCCGCCGCCTTCGAGCCGGTGCGCAGGACGTTTGTCGCGCCGATATTGCCCGACCCGATTGTGCGCGGATCGGCAAGCCCCATGGTGCGCGTGATCACCAGCCCGAAGGGCACCGACCCGCAGAGATAGCCCAGAACGGCCCAGAGGATCAGCACCAGGGGCGCGGAGTCGAGCGCGGGCATCAGTCGGCCTCGTAGACAGCGGATCCGGCAACGAATGTCGCTATCACCTTACCCTGCAGTCGGGCGCCGTCAAACGGCGTGTTCTTCGATTTCGAGCGCAGCTTGAACCGGTCGAGGACGAAGGGCTTGTCTGGGTCGAACAGCACCAGGTCCGCCGGCGCGCCCCTGGCGATGCGCCCCGCCTCCAGCCCCAGCCGCCGCGCGGGGTTGAGCGACAGCGCCCGGAACAGCACCGGCAGCGGCAGATCGCCGGAATGGTAGAGGCGCAGCAGCACCGGCAGCATCGTCTCCAGCCCCACCGCGCCAGAGGCGGCCTCCTCGAAGGGCAGGCGCTTGGATTCCTCGTCCTGCGGCGTGTGCATCGACGAGACGATGTCGATGAGCCCGGTCTTCACCGCCTCGATCACCGCCTGCCGGTCGTCCTCGGAGCGGAGCGGCGGCTTGACCTTGAAGAACGTCCGGTAATCCGCGAGGTCCATCTCGTTCAGCGTCAGGTGGTGCATGGAGGTGGCAGCGGTGACGTCGAAACCGTTGCGCTTGGCACGTTCCAGCGGGGGCAGGGCGCGCGCGGCGGTCACCTGGTCGGCGTGGTAGCGCGCGCCGGTCATCTCCACGAGCGCGATGTCGCGGTCGAGGCCCATGCGTTCGGCCATTGGCGACACCGTCGGCAGCCCGCGCAGCGAGGCGAACTTGCCCGAGGTCGCCGCGCCGCCGTCGCTCAGGATCGGCTCCTGCGGGTGGCCGACGATCAGCGCGCCGAGGCCCGCCGCATAGGTCATCGCGCGGGTCAGTACCTTGGTATCGCGCACCACGTGGTCGCAATCGCTGAAGGCGACGGCTCCGGCATCCATCAGGAAACCGATCTCGGTCATCTCGCGGCCCTGGCGGCCCTTGGTCAGAGCCGCCATCGGCAGGACATGAACGAGCGATGCCTCCACCGCGCGGCGGCGGATGAATTCCAGCGTCTCGGGCGTGTCGATCGCGGGGTCGGTGTCGGGCCGGGTGACCATCGTGGTCACGCCGCCGGCCGCCGCGGCGTCCCCGGCGGTCTTGTAGCTTTCCTTGTGCCGCTCGCCGGGCTCGCAGACCTTCACGCCGATATCCACGATCCCGGGCGCGAGGCACTTGCCGCGCGCGTCGCGCCGCGCCTTTGCGGGCACGCGGTCCTCCGACACGTCCGGGGCAGGGGTGTCGAAGACCTCGGCGATGCGGCCATCCTCGATCAGTACCGCGCCCTCGCGGACCTCGCCGGCCTCGGGGTCGATCAGGCGCGCATTGGCGATCAGCACGGGTGTCATGCAGGGCTCCTTGCCGGATCGGCGGCGGCGGCGCAGAACGCGGCGCCGCGCGGGGCAGGTAAGTCCGCCCGGTTCACAGCGCGGCCACCAGCAGGTAGACGACGACGGCGGCAAAGAGCGCCATGATCACGTAGGCCATCGCCTGCAACAGCGGTGAGCGGCGGCCGGGCGCCGTGTTCGGGGCGCTGCCGCCGGTGCCCGCGCCTCCCGAGGCCGCGCTGTGCAGCGGCGCCGCCGGCGCGGAGGCGCCCGGTTCGCGGTAGGCGCCGACGAAGCGCAGCGGGGGACGCACGTCCAGCGTCTGGGCCGTGCGCTCGAATGCCTGTGAGGGCAGCACCAGCACGTGCCCCGTCAGCGCCTCGAGCTCCGCGCGGTCGGCCTCGAGATCCTTGCCGGCGATGTCGTAGGCCTCTTCGAGATATCCCGGCAGCGTCATCGCCCCGAGGTCGCGGATCGCCACGATCTCCACGAAGTCGCGGCGCAGCGCGGTGGCGCCGAGGGCGTATTTCACCGGCCATTCGCCGGTTCCCGCCTCGCCGGTGAAACGCTCCACCGCGTCGGCCGGCAGGTCGAGGTGGAAGACCCGGACGATCCCGGTCTCCGCGGCGCGGACCTCAAGGTCGCTCATGCCATCACCTCGGTCGGCCGGGCGCGCAGGTTGCGGGCGAGAAGGTCCATCGCCGCCATGCGCACCGCGACGCCCATCTCCACCTGCTCCTGGATCACCGAGCGGTTGATGTCGTCGGCCAGCGTGCCGTCGATCTCCACCCCGCGGTTCATCGGGCCGGGATGCATGACGATGGCGTCCTCCTTGGCATGGGCGAGCTTCTCGGCGTCGAGCCCGTAGCGGTGGTAATACTCGCGCTCCGAGGGGATGAAACCGCCGTCCATGCGTTCCTTCTGGAGCCGCAGCATCATCACCACGTCGGCATCGGCCAGCCCCTCGCGCATGTCGTGGGTGACCTCCACGCCGAAATCCTCGATCCCCGAGGGCAGCAGCGTCGGCGGTCCGACGAGGCGGACGCGGTTCTCCAGCTTGTGCAGCAGCAGGATGTTGGAGCGGGCGACGCGGCTGTGCGCGATGTCGCCGCAGATCGCCACGGTCAGCCGGTGCAGCCGCCCCTTGCGCCGGCGGATCGTCAGCGCGTCGAGCAGTGCCTGCGTGGGGTGTTCGTGCCGCCCGTCGCCGGCGTTGATCACCGCGCAGTTGACCTTCTGCGCGAGCAGCGCGACGGCGCCGGAATGCGGGTGACGCACGATCAGGAGGTCGGGATGCATCGCGTTCAGCGTCAGCGCGGTGTCGATCAGCGTCTCGCCCTTCTTGATCGAGGACGCCTGCATCGCCATCGACATCACGTCCGCGCCCATGCGCTTGCCGGCGAGCTCGAAGCTGGCCTGGGTGCGGGTCGAGGTCTCGAAGAACATGTTGATCTGGGTGCGGCCCGTCAGCAGGCTGGCGTGCTTTTCCTGCTGCCGGCCGAGCGCGACGTAACGGTCCGCGAGGTCGAGCAGCGTGACGATCTCGTCGGGGCGCAGGGCCTCGATGCCCAGCAGGTGGCGGTGATCGAAACGCATCGGGCTTTGGCTCCGGCCTCTTGGTCGCGGGCGTTGTAGCTGCGGGGCGCGGCACCGGCAAGGGTAGGGGAAGGTGCGTCTCGCCGTCCCCGAAAAACGCCCGGACAAAGCGGCGATCGCCCGAAGAGTACCGAAGGTGCCGGGCGCGCGCCGGACCGGCCCGACGGTCTGGCGCGATGTGACCCGCGCGCGCCGTTCGGATTGCTGAGGTGTGTGGCCGGGATAAAGCGCAGACCTCGGGCGTTGCAGCGCCAGCCCCCGGTCCGCCGCGCGCCCGGCGCCCCTTTCCCCCGTGGCCCGCGCGGCTATGCTCGCGGCCATGGATTCGGCACTCGATTGGCACGCCGCCCGCGCGGCGCTGGAATGGCAGCTCGACATGGGCGTGACCGAGACGATCTCGGACGCGCCCGTCGACCGTTTCGCCGCCGCTGCCCAGCCGAAAGAGGCCGCCCCGAGCGCTCCGGCCCCGGCGCCCGCCGCCGGGGAAGACCCCGTCGCCGAGGCCGAGCGCGCCGCCGCCGGCGCGCGCGACCTGGGCGCCCTGCGCGCTGCCATCGACGCCTATCCCCATTGCGACCTGCGCCGCGGCGCCCGCAGCCTCGTCTTCTGCGACGGCGCCCCCTCGGCCCGGGTGATGATCGTCGGCGAGGCGCCGGGACGCGAGGAGGATCTCGCCGGCAAACCCTTCGTCGGCCGCGCCGGCCGGCTCCTCGACCGGATGCTCGCCGCCATCGGGCTGGCGCGCACCGACACCGGCGATGCCGGCGTCTACATCACCAACGTGCTGCCCTGGCGGCCGCCGCAGAACCGCGACCCGCGCGCCGACGAGGTGGCGATGATGCTGCCGTTCCTCAGACGCCACGTCGCGCTCGCCGATCCCGACCTTCTGGTGATCATGGGCAACGTCTCGGCCGGCGCGGTGCTCGGCAAGCGCGGCATCACCCGCCTGCGCGGCCGCTGGACCGAGGCGCTCGGCCGCCCGGCGCTGCCGATGCTCCACCCCGCCTACCTTCTGCGCAACCCGGCGGCCAAGCGCGAGGCCTGGGCCGACTTGCTCGACCTCTCCGCGCGGCTCACCGCCAGTTCCGAAAGGACCAGCCCATGAGCGCCGCCCGCGACTTTCTGCCTGTCCGCATCGCCGTGCTGACCGTGTCGGACACCCGCACGCCCGAGGACGACCGCTCCGGCAACACGCTGGTCGAGCGGTTGGAGGGCGCCGGCCACACCCTGGCCGCGCGCGCCATCGTCCGCGACGAGCGGGCCGCCATCGCCGCAAAATTGCGCGAGTGGTGCGCCAACCCGGACATCGACGTGGCGATCTCAACCGGGGGCACGGGCCTTACGGGACGTGACGTGACCGTGGAGGCGCACCGCGACGTCTACGAAAAGGAGATCGACGCCTTCGGCACGGTCTTCACCATCGTGTCGATGAACAAGATCGGCACGTCCGCCGTGCAGTCCCGCGCAACCGCCGGCGTGGCGGAGGGCACCTACCTCTTCGCGCTGCCGGGCTCGCCCTCGGCCTGCCGCGACGCCTGGGACGAGATCCTCGCGCCGCAGCTCGATTACCGGCACCGTCCGTGCAATTTCGTGGAAATTTTCCCAAGATTATCGGAACATCAGCGGCGGAAATGACCGCCGCGCCCGTAAAAGGGTCGTGAGCGCGTCTGGGCCGGCCCATGCGGCGCAACACTTGTACCTATTATCAGCGCGTCGCGACGTGGCCCCGACGGCCCGCCCGCCGCGCCCCGAGGGACCGTGACGACGATGCGATTTCTGCGCCGAAGCCTTCTGGGCCTGTTCCTGACGGCGATGACGCTGGGCCTTCTGGTCTATGCCGCGGCGCTGGTGCAAGGCGCCGTGACCGCCCGCCTCTCCGAGGAACCGCGGATGCCCCAGCGCGAGGAGCGGGTGTTCTCCGTCAACGTGGTGGCGGCCGAGGCCGAGACCCTGCGCCCGATCCTTACCGCCTATGGCGAGGTCCGCTCCCGACGCGAGCTGGAGATCCGCGCCGGTGCCTCGGGCCGCATCGTCGAACTGGCCGAAGAGATGGACGAGGGCGGGCGCGTCTCGCAGGGCCAGCTTCTCGCCCGGATCGACCCCGCCGACGCCGAGGCCGCGCTCGACCGCGCCGAGGCCGACCTGCAGGACGCCGAGGCCGAGGAAACCGACGCCGCCCGCGCCGTGGAACTGGCGCAGGAGAACCTCGCTGCCGCCGAGGGGCAGACCGCGCTCTACGAGCGCGCGCTCGCCCGTCAGCGCGACCTCGCTGACCGCGGCGTCGGCTCCGCCGCGGCGGTGGAGGAGGCCGAACTGCAGCTTTCCACGGGGCGCGGCGCGGTGATCCAGCGCCGGCAGGCCGTGGCCGAGGCCGAGGCGCGGCTCAACGCGACCGAGACCGCCATCCGCCGCGCCCGCCTCGCCATCGCGGAGGCCGAGCGCGCGCTGACCGATACCGAGATTCGCGCCGGCTTCACCGGCACCCTGTCCGAGGTCAGCGTGGTCGAGGGCCGGCTGGTGTCCGAAAGCGAACAGATCGCCCGACTGATCGACCCCGACGCGCTCGAGGTTGCCTTCCGCGTCTCCACCCAGGGCTACATCCGGCTGCTCGGCCCGGACGGGGAACTCGGGCACCAGGACGTGACCGTGCGGCTCGACGTGCATGGCACCGATATCGTCGCCTCGGGCCGTATCGAACGTTCCGCCGGATCGGTGGCGGAGGGCGAGACCGGGCGCATCATCTTCGCCCGGCTGGACCGCGCCCCCGGTTTCCGCCCCGGCGACTTCGTGACCGTGGAGGTCGAGGAAGCGCCAATGGAGAACCTCGCCCGCCTGCCGGCCACCGCGCTCGACGCCGCCGGCACCGTGCTCGTCGTCGGCGCCGAAGATCGGCTGGAGGTCGTGCCGGTGACCCTGCAGCGCCGGCAGGGCGACGACATCCTCGTCGACGCCGGCCCGGTGGACGGCCGTCTCGTGGTGGCGCAGCGCACGCCGCTCCTCGGTCCCGGCATAAAGGTCCGCACGCTCGGGGTGGACCTGCCGGACGAGGAAGAAACCGCCGACGCGCTCATGGAACTCAGCGACGAACGCCGCCAGCGCCTCGTCGCCTACGTGGAGGGCAGTGCGGCGATGCCCGACGCCGCCAAGGAACGCATCCTCGCGCAGCTTTCCGGTCAGCGCGTCCCGGCTTCCGTGGTCGAGCGCATCGAATCGCGGATCGGGGGCTAGGGCATGGCGCGGCCGACCCCGGACAGGGCCCACGGACTCTTCAGCTACTTCACCCGCCACCGCACCATCGCCAACCTCCTGCTGGTCCTGATGCTGGCCGCCGGCGCACTGGCGATCCCCAACATGCGCGCGCAATTCTTCCCCGACGTCGTCATCGACGAGATCGACGTCGACGTGCGCTGGGAGGGTGCGGGCGCGGAGGATATCGACGCCGGCATCGTCCAGCTTCTCGAACCCGCGCTCCTTGCCGTCGAAGGCGTGGAGGGAACAGAGGCCGAGAGCCAGGAGGGCCGAGCCCGCCTGGAGGTGGAATTCGAGCCGGGCTGGGACATGGCCCGCGCCGCCAACGACATCCAGCAGGCGGTCGATTCCGTCACCGAACTGCCGGAAGAGGCCGAGGACCCCGAGGTCACGCGCAACAACTGGTTCGACCGGGTGACCGACGTCGTCGTCTCCGGTCCGCTCGATCCGCAGCAGCTTGCCGGCATCGCCGACGCCTTCGTGCAGCGGATGTTCGAGGAAGGCATCACCTCCACCACGATCCGCGGTATTTCCGCGCCGCGCACGGTGATCGAGGTGCCGTCGGCCAACCTTCTGGCCTACGACGTCACGCTGGAGGAGATCGCCGCCGCCATCGCGGCGGAGGTCGACGCCGACCCCGCCGGGGAGGTCACCGGCGCCAATGCCCGCGTGCGCACCGGGGTGGAAAAGCGCGCCGCCGACCAGATCGCCGCCATCGCCCTGCGCTCCAACCCCAATGGCACGAGCCTGACCGTGGGGGATGTGGCGAATGTCAGGGTCGAAGGCGTCGACCGCGCGCGCAGCTATTTCGTGGGCGAGAATTCGGCCATTTCCATCCGCGTCGACCGCTCCGCCCGCGGCGACGCCATCGCCATCCAGCGCCGGGTGGAGGAGATCGCCGCCGAGATGAGCGCCGAGTTGCCCGCCGGCACGAGGATCGAGCTGATCCGCACCCGCGCCGACGAGATCTCCCAGCGGCTCGACATCCTGATCGACAACGGGCTCATGGGGCTCGGTCTGGTCGTGGCGCTGCTGTTTCTCTTCCTCAACGCCCGCGTGGCGTTCTGGGTGGCCGCCGGCATCCCCACAGCGATGTTCGCCGCCGTCGCGCTGATGTACGCGAGCGGCATCACCTTCAACATGATCTCCATCTTCGCGCTGATCATCACGCTCGGCATCGTCGTCGACGACGCCATCGTGGTGGGGGAACATTCCGACGCGCTCGCCCGGCGCGGCCTGCCGCCGGCCGAGGCCGCCGAACGCGCCGCCGCGCGCATGGCCATGCCGGTCTTTTGCGCCACACTGACGACGATCATCGCCTTCTTCGGCCTGACCGCAATCGGCGGGCGCTTCGGCGAGATGATCAAGGACATCCCCTTCACCGTGATCGTGGTGCTGATCGCCTCGCTGGTCGAGTGTTTCCTGATCCTGCCCAACCACATGGCGCACGCGCTCCGGCATTCGGGCAAGGATCACTGGTACGATCTGCCCTCGCGGGTGGTGAACCGCGGCTTTCTCTGGGTGCGAGAACGGCTCTTCCGCCCGCTTGTGGCGGGCGTGATCGCCGGGCGTTACGTGGTCCTCGCCGGAGCGGTGGCGCTTCTGGCCTCACAGGCCGCGCTGATGATCCGTGGCGACGTGCCGTGGCGCTTTTTCAACGCGCCGGAACAGCCTTCCATCTCGGGCAACTTCGCCATGGCGCCTGGCGCCACGCGCGAGGACAGCCTCGCGATGATGCGCGAGATGCAGCGCGCCACCGCCGCTGTCGGCGCGGCCTACGAGGCCGAGCACGGGCGCAATCCCGTCGCCTTCGTGATGACCGAGATCGGCGGCAATACCGGGCGCGGCCTGTCGGGCACAGAAAGCAAGGATCCCGACCTTCTCGGCGCCATCTCGATCGAGCTGATCGAACCGGATTTCCGGCCCTATTCCTCTTTCGCCTTCGTCGCCGACCTGCAGGAAGAAGTGCAGAACCACCCGCTCGCCGAGACCGTCAGCTTCCGCGGCTGGCGCTCCGGACCCGGGGGCGACGCGCTGGACGTTCAGTTCTCGGGCGCGGAGGCCGGCATCCTCAAGGCCGCGTCCGAGGACCTCAAAGAGGCGCTCGCCCGCTTCCCCGAGGTCTCCGCTGTCGAGGACGATCTGCCCTACGACCAGGAGGAGCTGATCCTGGAATTGACCCCGCAGGGCGCCGCGCTCGGATTCGACATCGACAGCCTGGGGCGGACCCTGCGCGCCCGGCTCGGCGGGATCGAGGCGGCGACCTATCCGCTCGGCCCGCGCTCCGCCGAGATCCGGGTGGAACTGCCCGAGGACGAGCTGACCGCCGATTTCCTCGAACGCACGCAGCTCCGCCTGCCCGAAGGCGGATATGTCGCGCTCGCCGACATCGTGCAGGTCGACCGGCGCACCGGGTTCTCGACCGTCCGGCGCGAGAACGGCGTGCGGCTCATCTCCGTCACCGGCGACATCGCCGAGGACGACCCCCAGAGCGCCGCCAACGTCATCGAGGCACTGCAAGAGGAGATCCTGCCGCGCATCGCCTCCGAACGGCAGGTGGACTACACGCTGTCGGGCCTCTCGGAGGACGAGGACGAGTTCCTGTCCGATGCCGCAACCGGGCTCGTGCTGGTGCTGCTCGGGATCTACCTCATCCTCGCCTGGGTCTTCGCAAGCTGGACGCGGCCGCTGGTGGTCATGGCGATCATCCCCTTCGGCCTCGTGGGCACGATCTGGGGCCATAACGTGTGGGACGTGCCGACATCCATGTTCACGGTCGTCGGCCTCCTGGGCATGACCGGAATCATTATCAACGATTCCATCGTTCTGGTGACCACGATCGACGATTACGCAAGCGACCGAGGCATCGTCCCGGCGATCATCGACGGCGCCGCCGACCGCCTGCGCCCCGTCCTGCTGACCACGCTGACCACCGTCCTCGGCCTCGGCCCGCTGCTTTACGAAAGCTCCAGCCAGGCGCAGTTCCTCAAGCCCACGGTCATCACCCTGTGCTACGGGCTCGGCTTCGGGATGGTGCTGGTGCTGCTGGTGGTGCCCGCCCTTCTTGCGGTGGGGGAGGATTTCGCTCGCGCCCGTGCCGCTTTCGGACGCGGCCTGCGCCACCGCCTGCGGCCGGCGCGGATCGCCTACGCTGGCGGCCTCGCGCTCGTCGTCGTGTGGCTCGGCGTCACGCTCGTTTGGGCGGGGGTGACCGGCGCGCTGCCGGCGCCCCTCTCCGGCGTCTTGCCGGGGGCAGAGACGCTGCCGGCGGCCTTCGCGCTCTTTGCCGGCGGGGTCGCGGCGCTGTCGCTTCTGGCCTACCTCGCCGCGGCCATGTGGCTCGCGCTCGGTCGCAGGACGCGCCCGGCAGCGAGCTGAGTTCTGCGGCGCTCGGTCGCAGGAACGCCGTGTCCCGCGCTCTTCCGCTGGGTAAAACAGCTTCGTTTGTTGCCGCGCTCGACACTTGCGCGCAACAAACGAATGGATGGCTTTCACCCGGGCGGTGTCTATGCTCTAAGCCCGCAACGGGATAACCAGCCGAGGGCCATGGGCCCCGGATCGGGAAACGGAGAGGGACCACCTGTGAAGATAGGCACGCCAAAGGAAACCGCCCCGGGCGAGAACAGGGTCGCGATGACCCCGGACTCGGCCAAGATGCTTCAGAAGCTCGGCCACGACTGTCTGATCGAGGCCGGGGCAGGGGAGAAGGCCGGCTTTCTCGACGACGCCTACCGCGACGCGGGGGTGACGGTCGTCGACGGGCCGGACGCGCTCTGGTCCGAGGCCGAGATCATCGCCATGGTCCGCCCGCCCTCGGAAGAGCAAGTGAACCGGCTCGACGAGACCAAGACGCTGATCTCGCATTTCTACCCGGGATCGAACGAAGAGTTGATGAAGCTCGCCGCCTCCAAGGGCGCGTCGGTCATCGCGATGGACATGATCCCGCGCATCAGCCGGGCGCAGAAGATGGACGCGCTGTCGTCCATGGCCAACATCGCCGGCTACCGCGCGGTGATCGAGGCGGGCAACAATTTCGGCCGCTTCTTCACCGGCCAGGTGACGGCGGCGGGCAAGGTGCCCCCGGCCAAGGTTCTGGTCGTCGGCGCCGGCGTCGCCGGCCTTGCGGCGATCGGCACGTCCACGTCGCTCGGCGCGATCACCTACGCCTTCGACGTGCGCCCGGAAGTGGCCGAGCAGGTCGAGTCGATGGGCGCCGAGTTCGTCTACCTCGATTTCGAGGAAGAACAGGCCGACGGCTCCGAATCGGGTGGCTACGCCAAGCCGTCCTCGCCGGAATTCCAGGAGGCGCAGCTCGCCAAGTTCCGTGAGCTCGCACCGGACATGGACATCGTCATCACCACGGCGCTGATCCCCAACCGCGAGGCGCCCGAGCTGTGGACCGAGGACATGGTGAAGGCCATGAAGCCCGGTTCGGTCATCGTCGACCTCGCCGCCGAGCGCGGCGGCAACTGCAAGATGACGGTCAAGGACGAGCGCGTCGTGACCGACAACGGCGTTGTCATCATAGGTTACACCGACTTCCCCAGCCGCATGGCGACGCAGTCCTCGACGCTCTACGCGACGAACGTGCGCCACCTGATGACGGACCTGACGCCCGAAAAGGACGGCGCCGTCAATCACGACATGGAAGACGACGTCATCCGCGGCGCTACCATCGCCCACAAGGGCGAGGTGACCTTCCCGCCGCCGGCGCCGAAGACCCAGGCGATCGCGGCGCAGAAGCCCAAGCCGAAGGAAAAGGAAAAGACGCCAGAGGAAAAGCGTGCCGAGGAAATGGCCGCCTTCAAGGCGCAGACCCGCAGCCAGGTCACGCTGCTTGGCGTGGGCGGCATCGCGATGCTCGCCGTCGGTCTGGTGGCGCCGCCGTCCTTCCTGCAGCACTTCATCGTCTTCGTGCTCGCCGTCTTCGTCGGCTTCCAGGTGATCTGGAACGTCGCGCACAGCCTGCACACCCCGCTGATGGCGGTGACCAACGCGATCTCGTCGATCATCATCCTCGGGGCGCTGATGCAGATCGGGTCCGGGTCCTTCCTGGTCATCCTCCTGGCCGCGCTGTCGGTCTTCATGGCCGCGATCAACATCTTCGGCGGCTTCCTCGTGACACGGCGCATGCTCGCCATGTTCCAGAAATCCTGAGCGTAGGAGCGGAGACATGGAATTTCCCTTCACCACCGCGGCCTACGTGGTCGCAGCAGTTCTGTTCATCCTGTCGCTCGGGGGACTCTCGGGGCAGGAAAGCGCCAAGCGCGCGATCTGGTACGGCGTCGTCGGCATGGCGCTGGCGGTGCTCGCCACCCTCTTCGGCCCCGGCGCGGGTCTGTGGTGGCTGTCGATCCTGCTGATCGCCGCCGGCGCGGCCATCGGTGTCGTCGTCGCCAAGCGGGTGCAGATGACAGAGATGCCGCAGCTCGTCGCGGCAATGCACTCGCTCGTCGGTCTTGCCGCCGTGTTCGTGGGCTACAACGCCCATATCGAGATCGGCCGCGTCGCGTCTCTCTTTGCCGAGGCCGGGGTGCCGTTCCCGCTTCAGGACGGTCTCGCCGCAGAGGCGCTCGCCTCGGCCGAGGCGGTGTCCGAGCAGTTCCGCGGCTTCGCGGCGCTCGTGGCCCACAAGTCGCAGGCCGAGATCAACGTGCTGCGGCTGGAGCTCTTCCTTGGCGTGTTCATCGGCGCCATCACCTTCACCGGTTCAGTGATCGCCTACGGCAAGCTGTCGGGCAAGGTGACCTCCGCCGCGACCAAGCTGCCGGGCGGGCACATGCTCAACGCCGCCGCGGCGGGCGTGTCGCTGATCTGCCTGTTCTGGTACTTCGGCACCGGCGGCTTCTTCCCGCTCTTCCTGATGACGCTCTGCGCGCTCTTCATCGGCTATCACCTGATCATGGGCATCGGCGGCGCCGACATGCCGGTGGTTGTGTCGATGCTGAACTCCTACTCGGGCTGGGCGGCCGCGGCGATCGGCTTCTCGCTGTCCAACGACCTGCTGATCACGGTGGGCGCGCTCGTAGGCTCCTCCGGTGCGATCCTGAGCTACATCATGTGCAAGGCGATGAACCGCTCCTTCGTGTCGGTCATCCTCGGCGGCTTCGGCGGCGCGCAGGGTGAGCAGCAGGCGGTCGAGGGCGAGCAGGTGGCCATCGACGCCGACGGCGTGGCGCAGGCCCTCGAAGAGGCCGACAGCGTTGTCATCGTGCCCGGCTACGGCATGGCGGTGGCGCAGGCGCAGAACAACGTCGCCGAGCTGACCAAGCGCCTGCGCGCGCAGGGCAAGGAGGTGCGTTTCGCGATCCACCCCGTCGCGGGCCGTCTGCCGGGGCACATGAACGTGCTCCTGGCCGAGGCCAAGGTGCCCTACGACATCGTGCTGGAGATGGAGGAGATCAACGACGATTTCCCCGATACCGACGTGGTCATCATCATCGGCTCCAACGACATCGTGAACCCGGCGGCGCAGGACGATCCCAACTCGCCCATCGCCGGCATGCCGGTGCTCGAGGTGTGGAAGGCCAAGAACGTCTTCGTGTCCAAGCGCGGGCAGGGGACGGGTTATTCCGGCATCGAGAACCCGCTGTTCTTCAAGGACAACACGCGGATGTTCTACGGCGATGCGAAGAAGTCCCTCGACGATCTTCTGCAGAAGATCTCCTGATCCGACGAAAGGCCGGCGCCGCCCCAAGAGGCGGCGCCGCGACACTCCGGAACCACGCGGTGCGGTATAGGTCTCGCGCGACGTGCGCAGTTGGCGACCCGCTGCACCGCCCCCCCCATGCCGCCCCGACTAAGCGCAAGCCGGGTATCGCCGGGCGGCGGTCCGGCGATCCCGGCCTGAGAGCAGGAGCGCTTTGTGGCAGCCACTTCCGGGAGACCTCCAAGAGCCGCGCGAGCGTAGGCAGATCGCCGGTCCGGCGATGCGCGGCGGCCCTCGGCCATTGTTCCGCGCGGGCGCACCCGTCAGGTCCGGGCAAGGCGCCCGGGTAAATCGGTTGGCGGCCACAGACGCCCCTCAACGCCCTACCGTAAAACGCAAATTCCTTTCTGCCCCACGCCGCTCCTGCCCGGATCCACCACTGCCCTGTTGCGGCTCTGCCGCATGTTCCGACAAAAATGCCGCAGTGTCGCGCCCGGCCGGCTGATCCTCGCGCAGGCCCCGGCCATACTCTGCCGAGCCGTCCGCGCCACACTCGGGCTGCACCCGTTTCGATGCTATGTCTGCCACAAGGCGCCCCCGGGGATGACAAGGGGCACCCGAAGCGTTCGATAGGTGACACGATGATATCCCAGGAAACCCGCTCCATGCGGATCTTCGCGATGGCGACGATGGGGCTGCTCTTGGTGGGGATCGCCATGCTCTCCGCCCCCGCGATCGGATCGTGGTCGGTGCTGCTGGCCGGCATCGCGGCGTTGCTGCTGCTGCGGGCGGTCCTGCTCGCGATCATGCTCGACCGCCCTTCCCAACGCGACCGCAGCCTGAGCGACAAGCACCACCGCCACCGCTGACCGGCGGGTACAACCGCCTGATATCGCACCGAAGAGGCCGTTCCGCATACCGCGGCATCCCGGCAAGCCCCTGAATTTTCGACGAGAGGTCTCTTTACGCCGAGGTCGCCACCGGTATCTAGTCGGCCCCGATGCCAATTCCGGGGCCAGATATGCCGCCGATCCAGGACCACCCGCTGCGCTACAAGCTCGCCAACGAGCTGCACGCGCGCCCGTTCCCGTCGCTCACCGCGCCCTGCCGCGCGGTGTACCTGGCGATCAAGAAGCCGCAGCATGCGGCCTCGCGCGACAAGTCCCTCGACCTGGCCCACCTGACCGACCTGCTCGACCGCTATGGCGCCCAGCACCCGCAGCCCGGCGCCACGCATTATTCTAGCGTCATCGGCCAGCACATGCTGAAATGGGAACAGCACACGGAATTCGTCACCTACACGGTATTCCTCGATGGGCTCACCGACCGCCCCTTCGATCCCGCGGATTTCGAGGTCTTCCCGCCAGACTGGCTCACCGAGGCGCCGGGGGTGCGAATGACCTCGGCGCTCGTGCGCATCTGCGAGCGGCCCGAGGACGAGGACCGCACCGGCGCGCTGATCGAGGACTGGTTCGTCTCCGATTCCATCGCCGCGAGCGCGGTCATCGGCGACGACGCCGTGATTGCCGGCGATTTTCGCATCGACCCGGCCGGGCACCAGCGCTTTGCCGTCTTCACCCGCCCCGGCATCGGCCAGCGCCGCGTCGGTCGCATCGTCCAGCGCCTGACCGAGATCGAGACCTACAAGACAATGTCGATGCTCGGCTTCTCCCGCGTGAAGGAGATCTCGCCCAAGCTGGGCCAGATCGACACCGAGCTGTCGCACCTGATGGAGGCGATGACCCAGGGCACAGGGTCGGCCGAGGACACGCTGAAATCGCTCCTCGCGACATCGGCCGAGCTTGAATCGCTCTCGGCCCGGACGTCCTTCCGCCTTGGCGCGACCGACGCCTACGAGGCGATCGTGGGCCAGCGCATCTCCGTCCTGCGCGAGGAACGCTGGCAGGGCCGGCAGACCTTCGCGGAGTTCATGATGCGCCGCTACGACCCGGCCATGCGCACGGTGAAATCCACCGAACGCCGTATCGGCACCATGTCCGAACGCGCCATGCGTACCTCGCAGCTTCTGCGCACGCGGGTGGAGGTGGAGCGCGCCGCCCAGAACCAGCAACTGCTTGAGGGCATGAACAAGCGGGCCGAGATGCAGCTACGCCTGCAAAGGACGGTGGAGGGCCTCTCCACCGTCGCCATCAGCTATTACGCGGTCTCGCTTGCCTCCTACCTGCTCTACCCGGCGGCGGAGCCGCTCGGCGTCTCCAAGGGCCTGCTGACCGCGGCGGTGACGCCGCCGGTCATCTTCGCCGTCTGGTTCCTGATCCGCCGCCTGCGCGAAGCGGCCGAAGCGAAGGACTGATCCCGCGCCGCCGGCTTGCGCGCCGCCGGCGCGGCGTCTAGCTAGGCGCCGACGCTGCCCGGAGGCCCCTATGGACGATCTGCGCGACACCCTACTTCCCCGCATTGCCGCGGCCGCGGACGAGGCGGCGCTCGACGCGCTGCGCGCCGAGGCGCTCGGCAAGCAGGGCTCGGTGAGCCTGAAGATGCGCGAACTCGGCCGCATGACGCCCGAGGAGCGCAAGGTCGAAGGTCCCCGCCTCAACGCCCTGAAAGACGAGATCAACGCCGCGCTCGCGGCGCGCCGACAGGTCCTGGCGGACGAGGCGCTCGAGGTGCGGATGGCGGCGGAACGGATCGATGTCACGCTGCCCGCGCGCCCGCTCGCGCGCGGCACCGTCCACCCGTTGTCCCAGGTGATCGAGGAGGTGACCGCCCTGCTCGCCGACCAGGGCTTCGCCCTGACCGAGAGCGATGCGCCGGATGCCGGGCCGGGCGCACTGCCCGACGCGCATGTGACCGGCCCGGTGCTGCGTGCGCTGGCGTCCCGCGGCGGGGTGGGGCGCGTCGCCGCGACGGGCCGGGTGCGGGCATCGGGCGCTCCGCATCCCGCGCATGTGCTGTACGGCGTCGCCACTGTCTCCGCGCCGGGCCTTCCGCAGCTAAAATGGCTGGTCGAGAAGATCCTGTCGGCCTTCCTCGAACGCGGCGATCTCGAAATCCGGCTCCGCGCGGCCTCGGCCTCCCACACCGCACCCTCGGCGGCGTTCGAGCTCCGCGGCGCGGACGGCACGTGGACGGCGGCCGTGACAGGCGGCCTCCTGCACCCGGTGCACCACGAAGCCGCCGGTCTCGGCTCCGGACAGGCCATCGCCTTCGCGCTCGATCTCGATCGCCTGGCGATGCTGAAATACGGTATCCCCGACGCGGCCGGCCTCTATGCCGCCGACATCCACTGGCTGCGGCACTACGGTTTCGATCCGCTCGACGTGCCGACGCTGGCTGCCGGCCTGTCGCGGTAGGGCGAGGGCGTCTCCTCGACTCGGCGCAGCGCCGCCGCATGTCCTGCCCGGCACGTCACCATCCGCGAGGCCGCCATGACAAAGCTTTTCCGGCACGAAACCCGCCAGAGCACCGCCCGCACGCGCAGGCTCTACGCCCGCTACGAGCTTGCTCACACGATCGTGGATTTCGCCGCGGCGGTGCTGTTCCTGGTCGGCTCCGTCCTGTTCTTCTGGGACGAGACCCAGTTCACCGCGACGTGGATGTTCGTGTTCGGCTCGCTGTTCTTCTGCGTGAAGCCGACCCTGCGGCTGACGCGGGAAATCCACCTCTTCCGCGCCGGCGACACCGAGACGCTGGCCGATGCCGAGACCCTCGACTGATCCGGTACGGAATCGCGGCCGATCTCGGAATAGGGGCACACGGAATGCCTCGCGGTCGGCACGCTCCGTACGCCCTTTCCGTCGCCGGACCGATCGGCTAGGAGCGCGGGCGACGAGGATTGCCCGAGGTGCCGCGATGAAATTCCCCCTCTCCTGGCTCAAGCATCACCTGGAGACGACGGCCCCGGTCGAGGAGATCGCGGCGGCGCTCACCGACACGGGCCTTGTCGTGCAGGGCATCGATGACCCTTCGGACATGCTGTCGACCTTCACCATCGGCAAGGTGGTCGCGGCCGAGAAGCATCCCGACGCCGACAAGCTGAAGGTCTGCCGGGTGGAGACCGACACCGGCGAGTCGCAGATCATCTGCGGCGCCCCCAACGCGCGTGCCGGGATCACCGTCGTCGTGGCCAAGCCCGGAACCTATGTCCCCGGGATCGACACGACGATCCAGGTCGGCAAGATCCGCGGCGTGGAGAGCCACGGCATGATGTGCTCGATGCGCGAGATGCAACTCGGCGAGGATCACGACGGCATCATCGAGCTGTCTTCGGGCGAGGTCGGCCGGACCTTTGCCGACTGGTTGGGTGAACACGACCCCGCAAAGGTCGACCCGGTCGTGGAAATCTCGGTTCCGGCGGATCGGCCCGACGCGCTCGGCATTCGCGGCATCGCCCGCGATCTGGCCGCCCGCGGCCTCGGAACGCTCCGCCCGAAAGAGGCCGCGCCGGTCCCCGGCCAGTTCGACAGCCCCGTGGCCGTGGCCATCGACGCGGACACCGCCGATGCCTGCCCGGTCTTCTGCGGGCGCCTCATCCGCGGCGTCCAGAACGGCCCGAGTCCCAAGTGGTTGCGGGACGCACTGAAGGCGATAGGGCTGCGGCCGATCTCCTTCCTTGTCGACGTGACGAATTTCTTCACGCACGACATCAACCGTCCGCTGCATGTCTTTGATGCGGGCAAGTTTTCCGGCTCCCTGCGTGTCCACAGGGCGGCCGGGGGCGAAACCCTCGCAGCTCTGGACGAGCGGACCTACACGCTCGCCCCCGGCATGGTGGCGATTTCGGATGGATCAGGCCCGGTCAGCCTCGGCGGCATCATGGGCGGTGAGGGGACCGGCGTGACGGAGGGAACGGTCGACGTCTTCCTCGAAGCGGCCTGGTTCGATCCCGCCACGACGGAAGCGACGGCCGGGGCGCTCGGCATTGCCTCGGACGCCGCACACCGCTTCATCCACGGTGTCGACCCGGCCTCTGCCCGCGACGGTATCGAACTTGCGACCCGCATGATCGTCGACCATGCCGGCGGCATGCCGAGCCATGTGGTCGAGGCGGGCGCGGCGCCCGATTCAGCCCCCGAGATCGCCTTCGATTTCGGCCTCTGCGACGAGCTGACGGGGCTGGAGATTGCCGAAGAGGCGCAGCGCAAGACGCTGGCAGCTCTGGGCTTCCGGGTGGAGGGCGCCACGGTGCACCCGCCGAGCTGGCGGCCCGGCCCCGTCGCGCCGGCCGACCTTGTGCACGAGATCGCCCGCATCGCCTCCCTCGGCGGGGTCGAGAGCGCCCCACTTCCGCGGCCCGCCGGCGTGCCCGGTCCTGCGCTGTCACCGCTCCGCAGGCGCACCCGCATCGCCCGTCGCACGGCGGCCGCGCTCGGCTACGACGAATGCCTCTTCGCGGGCGACGCCCATGCCGATGATGCGACCCTCTTCCCGACAGAGGCGGGCGACGCGGCCCTGCTGCCCGGTCTCCTGCGCGCCGCAGCAGCCAACCAGACGCGCGGCGCGGCGAACCTCGCGCTCTTCGCGCTTGGAGACACACCCGCGGCGGGCATGAGCGGCCTGCGTCTCGGTGCCAGCACGGGGCGCGACGTGCACGGCTCCGCCCGGCCGGTGGACGTCTTCGACGCCAAGGCCGACCTCGAGGCGGTGCTTGCCGCCATCGGCGCGCCTGCCCGCGCGCAAATCCTGCGCGGGGCGGGGCCGTGGTGGCACCCCGGGCGGCACGGCATGATCGGCCTCGGTCCCAAGAAGATCCTCGGCGTCTTCGGAGATATCCATCCCCGCGTGCTGCAGGCGCTGGGGCTGACCGGCCCCGCCGTCGCCTTCACTCTCTGGCCGGCCGAAGTGCCGCAGCCGAAACGGGTGCGCACGGAGCGCCCGCCGCTCGACCTGCCGGCGCATCCGGTGGTCGAGCGCGACTTCGCCTTCGTCGTCGACGCGGGCGTCGCCGCGCAGGACCTCGTCAACGCCGCCGCCGGCGCCGACAAGGCGCTGATCGAAAGCGTGCAGGTCTTCGACGCCTTCGAGGGCGGGCCGCTGGGTGAGGGCCGTAAGTCGATCGCGGTGTCGGTGCGGCTGCGCCCGCGCGACGCGGCATTGTCGGAGGTACAGATCGAGGCCGCTGCGGCAAGGATCGTGGAGAAGGTGCAGAAGGCGACTGGCGGGCAGCTTCGGGGCTGAGCCCCGACACGGGCTTGTGCCCGGCCTGCGGCGCGCGATACCTCAAGGGCGACTTGTCAGGGCAGGAAAGGGATTCTCATGGGCCTCAACGTCTATCTTTCGGGCGAGATTCACACCGACTGGCGCGAGCGGATCATCGACGGGGCGCAGGGGCTCGACGTCACCTTCTCGGGGCCGGTGACCGATCACGGCGCCTCGGACGATTGCGGCGTGACGATCCTCGGCGCGGAGACGTCGAAATACTGGCACGACCACAAGGGCGCGATGATGAACGCGATCCGCACCCGCAAGGGGATCGAGGACGCCGACATCGTCGTCGTGCGCTTCGGCACGCAGTACAAGCAGTGGAACGCGGCCTTCGACGCGGGCGTCGCCTCGGCCCTCGGCAAGTCGCTGGTGATCCTGCAGCCCGAGGAGCATGACCACGCGCTGAAGGAGGTCGATGCCGCCGCGCTCGCCGTGGCGCGCGAGCCCGAGGAGGTGGTGAACATCCTGCGCTACGTGCTGACCGGGACGCTGCCGGGCTGAGCTTCGGCGCGCCGTTCGTGCGCGCCACGAGGCCGGTGAGGTTCGCGGGGGCGCTGCCCCCGCACCCCCGGAGTATTTTCAGGCCCAAAGAAGCAGGGGCATGGGGATCGGTCAGCCCTCGCGCGGGGGTGTCTTGAGGCCGATCTGCACCGCCGGGCGGGACAGGAACCGTTCGAGATAGGCCGGCACGTTCCTGTAATCATGAAAGCCCACGAGTCCGCGCGCTTCGTAGAAGTCGAGCGCATTGAGCCACGGGGCGACGGCCATGTCGGCGATGGAATACTCGCCGGCGATCCAGTCCCGGCCTTCGAGCTGGCGGTCGAGCACCGACAGCAGGCGCCTGGCCTCGCCGATGTAACGCTCGCGCGGGCGAGGATCCTCGATGTCCTTGCCGCCGAGCTTCACGAAGAAGCCCATCTGCCCGAACATCGGGCCGACGCCGCCCATCTGCCACATCAGCCATTGCAGGATCTCGGCCCGCTCGGCCGGATTGGTGCCGAGGAAGCGGCCGGTCTTCTCCCCGAGGTAGATCAGGATCGCGCCGGATTCGAAAAGGCCGATGGGCGCGCCGTCAGGACCCTCCGGGTCGATGATCGCGGGGATCTTGTTGTTGGGGCTGAGCGACAGGAATTCGGGGCTGCGCACGTCCTCGTCGCCGAGTGTGACGCGGTGCGCCTCGTAGGGCAGGTGCATTTCCTCGAGCGCGATGGAGATCTTCACCCCGTTCGGCGTCGGGAAGGCGTAGAGCTGGATGCGGTCGGGATGTTCCGGTGCCCAGCGGCGGGTGATCGGAAAGGCGGAAAGATCTGCCATGGAATGCTCCGTTGCGTGATGCTGCGGGGCGACGTAATGCGGCGGCACGCGCCCGGCCACGGGCGGGCGCGCACAGGCGCCGTGCGCCGCAGGGTCCGCTTGCGGAAGGAGGAAACATGATCCGCGAATTCAGGGACTTCATCGCCAAGGGCAATGTCATGGACATGGCCGTGGGCATCATCGTCGGCGCGGCCTTCACCGCGATCGTCACGTCGCTGGTGAGCGACCTCATCAACCCGGTGATCGGGATCTTCACCGGCGGCATCGATTTTTCCGGCTGGTTCTACGTGCTGGGCACGGCGCCGGAGGGCGGCTATCCCAGCGTCGCCGCGGCGCAGGAGGCGGGCGCCGCGGTGTTTGCCATCGGCAATTTCCTGATGGCCGTCATCAACTTCTTCATCGTCGCCGGCGTCGTGTTCATGCTGGTGAGGACGGTCAACCGGATCAAGGCGGCGGCGGAGCGACCCGACGACGTGGAGCCCGAGGTCAAGACCGGGCCGTCCGAGCTCGACGTGCTGATCGAGATCCGCGACGCGCTGAGGAAGTAAGGGGCAAGGACTTGGATACCAGGACGTGGCTGGCACTGGCCTCCCTCGGGGTGGGGGTCGGCGTGTTTGGCCTGAAGCTCGCCGCCTGGCGCATCACGGGATCGCTCGCGATCCTGTCGGACGCGCTGGAGAGCATCGTCAATATCGGTACCGCTTGCATTGCGCTGTGGGCGGTGCGGGTGGCGGCACGGCCACCCGACGCCGAACATCCCTACGGCCACCACAAGGCCGAGATTCTCTCGGCGGTGGCCGAGGGGGTGATGGTGGTGCTCGCCGCGCTCTTCATCCTGGAGGAGGTCTGGACCGGGATCGGCGATCCGGCCGGGCTGGGTGCGCCCGGTCTCGGGATCGCGCTGATCGCGGTGGCGAGCGCGGCGAATGGCGGCTGGGCGCTGGTGCTGATGCGGCAGGGGCGACGGCTGCATTCGCCGGCGCTGGTGGCGGACGGGCGGCATCTGGCGGCCGACGTGGCGACCTCGGCCGGGGTGGGGACGGGCGTCGCGGCGGCGGCGCTGACAGGCTGGGCCTGGATCGACCCGGCGCTGGCCGGTGCGGTCGCGGTCTACATCCTTGTGTCCGGCTGGCGGATGATTCGCGCCTCCGTTTCCGGCCTCCTGGACGAAAGCGTCCCGAGCGAGGAGCAGGACGCGCTTCACCGGATCATCACCGAAAGCGGCGCCGGCGCGGTGGAAGCGCACGACATCCGCACGCGGCACGCCGGTCCGGCGCGCTTCGTCGACTTCCACCTTGTCGTGCCGGGCGAGATGAGCGTGGAGACAGCACATGTCATCTGCGACCGGATCGAGACGGCGATCCGGCGCGAGATCCCGGGCGCTCAGGTCACCATCCACGTGGAGCCCGAGCACAAGGCGCATGACAGCGGCGCGCTGACGATCTGAGGCTTCAGGCGATCTCGTCGAGATAGGCGCGCACGCAGTTCTGGATGTGCCGGAAGCGGTCGCCGCCGAGGTGCTTGCCGCCGAACCATCGGGTCACGATCACCACGTGCCCCTCCAGCCCCTCGCGTTCGAGCATGCGCAGGATGACCATGCCGGCGCCGGCCTCGCCATCGTCGTCCTTGACCGGGCCGTCCGGCAAGAGCGCCGCCCAGGTGTTGTGCGTGGCCTTGGCGAACTTCTTGCGACGCTTGAGCTCTTTCAGAAGCGCGTCGGCCTCTTCGCGGGTCGCGGCGGGCCCGCCGGCGACCGCGTATTTCGATCCGCGATCCGAGAGCACGTTGTCTAGGACGATCAAACTCATGGCCGGGGCGGGGTGCCCCGGCCGGGGGCGAAGGTCAAGCCGCCTTCACCGCGATCTGTGGCGAGGTCACGTTGATCCCGAGGGCGCGGCCGACAGCGTAGTAGGTCAGCTTGCCGGCATGGACGTTGAGACCGTTGAGGAGGTTCGGATCGTCGAGGCAGGCCTGCTGCCAGCCCTTGTCGGCGAGCGCCAGCATGAAGGGCAGGGTGGCGTTGCCGAGCGCCAGCGTCGAGGTCCGCGCCACCGCGCCGGGCATGTTGGCGACGCAGTAATGCATGATCCCGTCGACCTCGTAGATCGGATCCTGATGCGTCGTCGCCTTCGACGTCTCGAAGCAGCCGCCCTGGTCGATCGCCACGTCGACGAGCGCCGCGCCCGGCTTCATGTCGGACAGGTCCGCGCGGCTGACCAGCTTCGGCGCCGCTGCGCCGGGGATCAGCACCGCGCCGATCACCATGTCGGCGCTGCGCACCTGCTCGCCCGTGTTGGCCTTGGAGGAATAGAGCGTCTTGAATTCGCCCCGGAACATGTCGTCGAGCTGCTTGAGGCGGGGCAGGGAGCGGTCGAGCACGGTCACGTCCGCGCCCATGCCGGAGGCGATGCGCGCCGCATGGGTGCCGACGACGCCACCGCCGACGACGCAGACGCGCGCCGGCGTCACGCCGGGCACGCCGCCCATCAGCACGCCGCGCCCGCCATTGGCCTTCTGCAGCGTCCAGGCGCCCATCTGCGGGGCGAGCTTGCCGGCCACCTCGGACATCGGCGCCAGCAGCGGCAGGCCGCCGCGATCGTCGGTCACCGTCTCGTAGGCGATGCAGGTCGCGCCAGAGGCGATGAGGTCGTGGGTCTGTTCGGGATCGGGGGCGAGGTGGAGGTAGGTGAAGAGGATTTGCCCCTCGCGCAGCATCTTGCGCTCGCCCGCCTGCGGCTCCTTCACCTTCACGATCATGTCGGCGGCGGCGAAGACCTCTTCGGCATCGGCGGCGATGCGCGCGCCGGCGGCCTCGTAATCGGCATCGTCGAAACCGGCCCCTGTGCCGGCGCCGGACTGGATCAGCACCTCGTGGCCATGCGCCACCGCCTCGGCGGCCGCGGCGGGTGTCACGCCGACACGGAATTCCTGCGGCTTGATCTCTGTCGGGCATCCGATCTTCATGCGGCTCCTCCTTTTCCTCTACCATGCACACTGGGTGCGACGGCTTGCAATTTCTCTGCAAAGGTGGTGCGGTGTTAGCGAAAAACTTCGAAGTTTCGTCGACCTAAGCGCTAAAATCCGGGAGTATCTGGCGTGGCAGGCCCACTGGACGACACCGACCTGAGGATCCTCCGGGTCCTTCAGACGCGTGGGCGGATCTCCAACGCCGAGCTGGCGGAGGCGGCGCACCTGTCGGCCTCGGCCTGTCACCGGCGGGTCGCGCGGCTCGAGGCAGATGGCTTCATCGCGGGCTATGTGGCGCTTCTGGATCACAAGAAATTCCGTCTGCCGACCACGGTCTTCGTCGAGATCACGCTCTCAGGCCAGTCCGACGAGGTGCTCGACACCTTCGAGACGGCGGTGCGACGGGTGCCGGACGTGCTGGAA
This sequence comes from Roseivivax sediminis, assembly GCF_900112685.1. Taxonomy (GTDB): domain Bacteria; phylum Pseudomonadota; class Alphaproteobacteria; order Rhodobacterales; family Rhodobacteraceae; genus Roseivivax; species Roseivivax sediminis. The sequence continues at coordinate 153,531 of NZ_FOMS01000004.1, read as the reverse complement.
TGCCACCTGATGGCGGGATCTGCCGATTACCTGCTGAAAGTCGTCGCCGAGGACACGGAGGACTTCGCCCGCATCCATCGCCAGTACCTAACCCGGCTGCCGCATGTGACCCAGATGCAGTCCAGTTTCGCCCTCCGTACCGTGTTTTCGACCACCGCTCTTCCAGTTTGATTGGCAATTGCCCGTCTTTTGGGCTATCGTTCGTCGTTAACGCGGGTGGAACCCGCGGTGGATAAGCCCGACGTCCGGTCCTTTCGGCCCGCGCGGACGGGCAGTCAGGGAGACGGATGAGCGACAACATGCACGACAAGATGCAGCAGGAACCGCTGCTCTTCTTTCCCAAGGTCAACCGGCGGGTCTTCGGCACCTCGGCGATCCTGATCGTGGGCTTCATCATCTTCGGCGCCCTATTCAGCGAAACCGCGGGCGCCATCTTCTCGACCATGCAGGGCTGGTTGGCCGGCAATCTCGGCTGGGCGCTGATCGCGCTGGTCAACATCCTGCTGGTGGCGGTGGTCTACCTCGCCTTCGGGCGGTTCGGTGACATCCGGCTCGGCCGGATGAACGAGACGCCGGCCTACGACCTCTTTTCCTGGACGGCGATGCTGTTCTCGGCGGGGATCGGCATCGGGCTGATCTACTGGGGCGTGGCGGAGCCGCTTTACCACTACTTCGCCCCGCCCGTCGGCGATGCGGAGACCGAGGAAGCGGCCCGGCAGGCGATGACGATCTCCTTCCTGCACTGGGGCTTCCACGCCTGGGCGATCTACGCCATCGTCGCGCTCAGCCTGGCCTATTTCCACTTCCGCAAGGGCCTGCCGCTGACCATTCGCTCGGCGCTCTACCCGCTGCTCGGCGACCGGATCTTCGGGTTCTGGGGCGATGCGGTCGACATCCTGGCGGTCTTCGGCACGATGTTCGGGATCGTTACCTCGCTCGGTCTCGGGGCGATGCAGATCAATTCGGGGCTCGGAGAGGTCTTCGGGATCGAGCAATCGCCGGTGGTGCAGATCCTGGTGATCGCCGGGATCACCGCGCTGGCCACGCTCTCGGTGGTCGCGGGCCTCGACGGCGGCATCAAGCGGCTGTCTAACCTCAACATCCTGTTGTCGATGCTGTTCCTGGCCTTCATGCTGATCGTCGGGCCGACGCTTTTCATCTTCGACACCTACGTGCAGAGCTACGGCGCCTATGTGCGCGATCTCGTGCAATGGGGCACCTGGGCCGAAGCCTGGGCCGATGGCGGCACCTGGCAGAACTCCTGGACGATCTTCTACTGGGCCTGGTGGGTCAGCTGGGCGCCCTTCGTCGGCGTCTTCGTCGCCCGCATCAGCCGCGGCCGAACGATCCGCGAATTCCTCGTCGGGGTGATGCTGCTGCCCTCCTCGATCATGTTCTTCTGGTTCTGCGCCTTCGGCGGCACGGCGCTGCAGATCTCGCTCGGCGGTGACCCGGCGCTGGTGGAGGCGACGAAGGAGAGCTACGGCGACGCGATGTTCGCGCTGCTCGACTTCTTCCCGGCCTCCGATCTGATGTCCGGCTTCGCCATCGTGCTGATCGTGCTGTGGTTCGTGACCTCGTCGGACTCGGGCTCCTTCGTGATCGACATGCTCACTGCCGGGGGCGATCCCGATCCCCCGAAGGTGCAGCGCATCTTCTGGGCGGTCGCGGAAGGGGCCGTCGCCTCGGTGCTTCTGCTGGCCGGCGGCCTCTCGGCGCTACAGGCGGCGGCTGTGATCGCGGGCTTCCCCTTCGCCATCATCGTCTTCCTGATCCTGATCGGCCTTTTCAAGGCGCTGTCATGGGATCCGCTGATGATCTACCGGCACAACCAGAAGTACCGCAACGACGACGAGGCGGACCACGCCATGCCGAACGAGTTGCCGGGCGAGCTTTACGGCTCCGACCCGACGCCTCCCCCCGGCGCGCGGCCCAATCCCGCCGAGTGACACGCAGCGCCCCGCCAACGGCGGGGCGTTCGCATTTCCGCCTCCGCACCGTCCGGACCGAAGCCGCGCAGGCTGGCCCATCACGGATCTCCGGCGCTCTGCTTCTTTGGGCTCAAAAATACTCCGGGGAGCGCGAGGGGCAGGCCCCTCGCTCCCGTCCTCCTCGCCCCGCGCCGACCTACGCCGCGACGCGACCCCCGCCGATCCAGACCGCGCGCACCGCCCGGTCGTCGCCCATCATGATCGTCGCGAAGACCTCTTCCCAGACATCCTCCGCCCGCGCCGCGCGCTGCGCGATGGCCGGCGTCGATGCCAGGTCGAGAACGCAGAGATCGGCTTCCATCCCGCCCTCGATCCGCCCGACGCGGTCCCCGATGCGCAGCGCTGCCGCCGAGCCGGCCGTCGCCAGCCACATCAGCGTGCCGGGGTGCAGCGGCGTGCCGCGGAGCTGTCCGATCTCGTAGGCCGCCGCCATCGTGCGAAGCATCGAGAAGGACGAGCCCCCGCCGGTATCCGTCGCCAGACCCACGCGCAGCGAGGCCGCGAGCCCCATGTCGAACAGCCCCGAGCCGATGAAGGTGTTCGAGGTCGGGCAATGCACCAGCGCCGCGCCGACCTCGCGCAGCCGGTCGATCTCCCGCTCTTCGAGGTGGATGGCGTGCCCGTAGACCCCGTTCGCGCCCAGGAGCCCGTGCGCCTCGTAGGTGTCGAGGTAGTCGCGCGCCCCAGGGTAGAGCGACCGCACCCAGGCGATCTCGTCCACCTGTTCGGACAGGTGCGTCTGCATCAGGCACTCCGGATGCTCCGCCCAGAGCGCGCCGAGCGCAGAGAGCTGCTCGGGCGTGGAGGTCGGCGAGAAGCGCGGCGTGATCACGTAGGACAGCCGCCCGCGCCCGTGCCACCGCTCCAGCAATGCCTTCGACTGGTCGTAGGCCGATTGCGCATCGTCCCGCAGCCCCTCGGGCGCGTTGCGGTCCATGCAGGTCTTGCCGGCCAGTACCCGTTGCCCGCGCGCCTCCGCCGCCGCGAAGAGCGCCTCGACGCTCTCGGGGTGGATGGTGCAGTAGCTTGCCACCGTGGTGGTGCCGTTGGCGGTGGTGAGGTCCAGATACCGCTCCGCCACCGCGCTTGCATAGGCGGGATCGCCGAAGCGCATCTCTTCGGGGAAGGTGTAGGTGTTCAGCCAGTCGATCAGGCGCTTGCCCCAGCTCGCGATGATCGCCGTCTGCGGGTAATGCGCGTGCGCGTCGACGAAGCCGGGGCAGATCAGGCCGGCGCCGTAATCGTGCCGCGCCGCCCCCGGATGTGCCGCCGCCAGCGCCGCGCCGTCCCCGACCGCGGCGATCCGGCCGCCCGCCAGAAGCACTCCTCCGGCCGGATCGACGCGCGCCGCGCCGCCCGCGAACGGATCGCCGTCGAAGCGCAGCACCCGGCCGAGCAGAAGGTCCGCGTCATCCATGTCCAGCCCCCTTGCCGCAGCGCGGAAAAAGCCTATCCCCGTGCCCGAGCAAGGTAAATCGCCAACGTCGCCGTGATCGCGCCCGCGCCGGGCCTGTCGCTTGCCCGGCCCCTCCCGTAAGGTCGCGCGAGACTCGCCGCCGTCAGCACAGGGGGACAGGCAGAATGACCGACGACCAGACCGACATCGCCCCCGAACCCGAGGCCGGGGACGAGGACGCCTACGCCCTCGACCCCAAGACCATCTCGGCGATCCTCTACGCCGTGGAGGTCCAGGATCGCGGCAAGCTGGTGGAGCTTCTGGACCCGCTCCACCCGGCCGACATCGCCGACATGCTCGAACAGATGAACGCCTTCGACCGGATGCGGCTGATCCGCCTCTACGGGGAGGAATTCGACGGCGACATCCTGACGGAACTCGACGAGGGCATCCGCGAGGAAGTGGTCGGGATCCTGCATCCGCGCGTTCTCGCCAGCGCGGTGCGCGAGCTCGATTCCGACGACGTGGTCGACCTCCTGGAGGATCTGCAGGATCCCCAGCGCGACGCCATCCTCGAAGTGCTCGACGATCCCGACCGGATCGCGGTCGAGCAATCGCTGACCTACCCCGAATATTCCGCCGGCCGCCTGATGCAGCGCGAGGTGGTGATGGCCCCCGAACACTGGAACGTGGGCGAGGCCATCGACTTCATGCGCAATTCGGACGAGTTGTCGCAGCAATTCTACCACGTGATCCTGGTCGATCCGCGGCTGAAGCCGGTGGGCAAGGTCGCGCTCGGCAAACTCATGGGCTCGCGGCGCGAGGTCATGCTGCGCGACATCACCGATGAAAGCTTTCACGTCATCCCGGTGACCCGCTACGACGGCGACGTGGCCTACGCGTTCAATCAGTATCACCTGATCTCCGCGCCGGTGGTGGACGAGAACGACCGCCTCGTCGGGGTGATCACAATCGACGACGCCATGGCCGTCCTCGACGAGGAGAACGAGGAGGACATCCTGCGCCTCGCCGGGGTGGGCGAGGAAAGCTCGCTCTCGGACAGCGTGATGGAGACGACGCGCCAGCGCTTCCCCTGGCTCGCGGTGAACCTGGTGACGGCGGTGCTTGCCTCTCTCGTCATCGCGCAGTTCGAAAGCGCCATCGCGCAGGTCACGGCGCTGGCCGTGCTGATGCCGATCGTCGCGTCGATGGGCGGCAATGCCGGCACCCAGGCGCTGACCGTGGCGGTGCGCGCGCTCGCCACCCGCGACCTTACCGGGTCGAACGCGGTGCGGGTGATCCGGCGCGAGATCACCGTGGGCCTCGTCAACGGCGCCGCCTTCGCGGTGATCATGGGGATCGTCGGGCTTGTGTGGTTCGGCTCGCCGGAACTCGGCCTCGTGATCGCCGCGGCGATGGTCATCAACCTCGTCGTCGCGGGCCTTGCCGGGATCGGCATTCCCATCGTGCTGGAGAAGGTCGGCATCGACCCTGCGCTCGCCTCCGGCGCCTTCGTCACCACGGTCACCGATGTCGTGGGCTTCTTCGCCTTCCTCGGCCTCGCCGTGATCGTGCTTCTTTGATTTCTACCGGAAGGACTCCAGACCGCCATGACCGACGATCCCAAGGCCGCCGCCCGCCGCGCCGCGTTCGACCGCCGGCGCGCTGCCTACGAGGCGCGCCCGGCCGACCCTGCCGCCCGCCTGTCCGAGTATCTCTCCGGCCACCGCGGCGTGCCGCTCTCGGGCTACATGCCGATCCGGACTGAGATCGACCCGCGCCCGGCGATGATCGAGGCCGCGGCCCACGGCCCCGTCGCCGTGCCGGTGATCCGGGCGAAAGGGGAGCCCCTGGATTTCGCCCGCTGGGCCCCGGACACCGAGATGACCACCGGCCCCTTCGGCGCCGAGATCCCCGCCACGCTCGACCTGATCGAGCCCGAGATCCTGATCGTTCCGCTGGTTGCCTTCACCCGTGCCGGCGACCGGCTCGGCTATGGCGGCGGCTTCTACGACCGCACGCTGGCGCGCCTGCGCGCCCGCCGCCCCACCCGCGCCATCGGCTTCGCCTTCGCCGCGCAGGAGGCCGACGCCCTGCCGACCGAGCCAACCGACCAGCCGCTCGACCTTATCATCACCGAGCGCGAGATCATCACCCCCGGCTGACCCGGGCCCCTGCCGCCCCTGGTTTCATCTGCCCGCAAATATCCCGGGGCGCGCGAGGGGCTGGCCCCTCGCTGCCGCCGCGGGCCGCCGGGCGCGCAATCCGAGGCTACCAGTCCCGCCCGGTCCCGCTCATTCCGCCGCCAGCCGTGCGAGGTCGAGCCCGCCGATCCCGGCCAGGCTCGCGACGATCTCGTCGATGCCCTCGCCCCGCCGGAGCGCCGCGAAGATCGTCGGCAGGCCCGGGCGCATGCGCGCGGAATCTTCGGCCATGACCTCCAGCGAGGCCCCGACATGGGGCGCGAGGTCGGTCTTGTTGATGACCAGGAGGTCCGAGCGGGTGATCGCCGGGCCGCCCTTGCGGGGGATCTCCTCTCCGGCGGCGACGTCGATCACGTAGATCGTCACGTCCGCCAGTTCGGGCGAGAAGGTGGCCGACAGGTTGTCGCCGCCGCTCTCGATCAGCACCAGTTCGAGGTCCGGCAGCGCGGCATTCAGCTCCGCGATGGCGGCGAGGTTGATCGAGGCGTCCTCGCGGATCGCGGTGTGCGGGCAGCCGCCGGTCTCGACCCCGCGAATGCGCTCGGACGGCAGGACCTGCAGGCGCATCAGCGCCTCGGCGTCCTCCTGCGTGTAGATGTCGTTGGTGACCACCGCCATCGACAGGTGCGGCGCCAGCGCGCGCGCGAGCGCAGCGGTCAGCGTCGTCTTGCCGGCGCCGACGGGGCCGCCGATGCCGACGCGCAGGGGACCGTGGGGAGACGCCATGTCTTTGTTCCTCTCTTCATGTTGTCGCGCGACTATCGCGAAGCGGCGCACGGTGTGAAAGGGGTCAGGACCGGAAGAGCCGCACGCCCAGTGTTTCGTGCCGGGCCGATGCCACGTCGATAAGCGGCGCGAAGCCGCCCAGATCGTTGAGCGAGGCAGCCATCGCCCGCGCCGCCACCTCTGCGCAGGCGGGGGCGAGCGCCGCCAGCACCTCCTGGCCCGCGCTCTGCCCGATCGGGATAAGCCGGATGCCCGCGCCGACATAGCCCGACACGGTGTTGAGGAGCGCCGTCCCCAGCGCCGCCTCTGCATCGAGGCCCAGGAGGGCGACCGCCCGCCCCGCCGCCACCGGGTAGGCCATTTCCGGCAGATCGAGCGCCCAGACCGCGCGGCAGGTGGCGGCGAAGGCGGCGCCCTGCAATTCCGTCTCGCGCCGCCGCTCCGCCGTGCCGGCGAGGGCGAGCGCCAGGTCGGACAGCGCGCCCGGATCCTCCCCGCGCGCCGCGCAGGCGAAGAGCACCGCGTCCGACCAGCCGGTCCCTTGCGCCAGCCAGGTCTCCAGCCAGTCGCGCAGTTCCTCGGCCGAGGTCACTTGCCCCTCCGCCACCAGTGTTTCCAGCCCGTGCGAATAGGCGAAACCGCCGGTCGGAAAGGCGGGAGAGAAGAGCTGGTGCAGCGTGAGGTCAGTGCTCATGCGGCTCCGGCCCGTGGGCATGGGAGTGGTCGTGGCCGTGGGTGCGGCCATGCCCGTAGGCGCCGCCCTCGGGCACGAAGGGCGCGGTGACCTCCGCCACCTCGGCGCCCAGCCGCGCGAGCATGTCGCGCATGACGTGGTCGCGCCGGATCAGCAGGCGGGTGCCGTCGATCTGGCAGGGGGTGTGGCGGTTGCCGATATGCCAGGCGAGCCGGACGATATCGCCGGTCACGGCGTAAAGCGGCTCGGGCGCGGCCTCCACGGCGATCTCTGCGCCGTCCTCGGTCACCAGCACCGAGCCGTGATCGAGCGATACGGTCTGCGCGAGGTCGACCAGCAGGCGGCGGCCGTCCTCAAGCGTCAGCACGCGTCGGCGCAGGAAGCGCGATTCGTAATCGAGCACCACGCGGCCCGCAGGCGTGGCGTGCGCATGGTCGTGATATGCGCGGGAGGTGAGGTCGGGGGCGCTCATGCCGCGCCCCCCGGCCGGTGGATCAGAGGTAGAACTGATCCCGGAACATGTGACGCACGGCTTCGGCGCGGGTCGTGCCTTGCGCTTCCAGCTCTGCGTCGCTGATGCGGTTCAGCTGCTGGATGCGCGCGTAGCGCGGGTTGTTCTCCGCGAGAAAGGTCAGCCCGCGGGTCAGGCCATCCCCGAGCCGGGCCAGAAAGCCGGCGCCGGCGGTGTCGTTTGCAAATGCACTCTGTGCCATAAGTTTCGTCCGTTGTGTCGGTGTCGTCCCCTCCCGTGCCCACGAAGTAGGCAGTTTGCGAACGCGACCCAACGGACAATAGGGCAGTCCCGCGATGCGACATGTGCATGGCTCGTCCCCTCAGAACAGGAAATAGCGCTGCGCCATCGGCAGCTCGGAAGCCGGCGCGCAGGTCAGAAGTTCGCCGTCGGCGCGGACCTCGTAGGTTTCGGGGTTCACCTCGACCTCCGGGCAATAGTCGTTGAGCACGAGGTCGGCCTTAGTGATGCCGCGGGTGTTGCGCACCGGCAGGACGTCCTTGGCCAGACCCAGCGACGCGCCGATCCCGTCCGCCGCGGCGGCGGCCGACACGAAGGTCACGGCGGAGCGTTCCACCGCGCGCCCGAAGGCGCCGAACATCGGCCGCGTGTAGACCGGCTGCGGCGTCGGGATGGAGGCGTTGGGATCGCCCATCTGCGCGCAGACGATGGACCCGCCGATCAGCACCATCTCGGGCTTCACCCCGAAGAAGGCCGGCGACCAGAGCACGAGGTCCGCGCGCTTGCCTTCCTCGATGGAGCCGATCTCTTGGCTCATGCCGTGCGCGATGGCGGGGTTGATCGTGTATTTCGCCACGTAGCGGCGGGCGCGCAGGTTGTCGTTGTCGCCCTGCTCTTCACTCAGCCGGCCGCGCTGCTTCTTCATCTTGTCGGCGGTCTGCCAGGTGCGGATGATGACCTCTCCGATCCGGCCCATCGCCTGGCTGTCCGACGCGATGATCGAGAACGCGCCCATGTCGTGCAGGATGTCCTCGGCCGCGATGGTCTCGCGCCGGATGCGGCTTTCGGCGAAGGCGACGTCCTCGGGCACCCGCTTGTCGAGGTGGTGGCACACCATGAGCATGTCGAGATGTTCTTCCAGCGTGTTCACGGTGAACGGGCGCGTGGGGTTGGTCGAGGACGGCAGGACGTGATCCTCGCCGCAGATCTTGATGATGTCCGGCGCGTGCCCGCCGCCCGCGCCCTCGGTGTGGAAGGCGTGGATGGTGCGGCCCTTCATCGCCGCGACGGTGTTCTCGACGAAGCCGCTTTCGTTCAGCGTGTCGGTATGGATCATCACCTGCACGTCCATGTCGTCGGCGACGCTGAGGCAATTGTCGATGCTGCCGGGGGTGGTGCCCCAGTCCTCGTGCAGCTTCAGCGCGCAGGCGCCGGCGCGCACCTGTTCCTCGAGCGGCGCGGGAAGCGAGGCGTTGCCCTTGCCCGACAGCCCGAAATTCATCGGGAAGGCGTCGAGCGCCTGAAGCATCCGCCCGATATGCCACGGCCCCGGCGTGCAGGTCGTCGCCAGCGTGCCGTGCGCAGGTCCGGTGCCGCCGCCGAGCATCGTGGTGATGCCGGAATGCAGCGCGTCCTCGATCTGCTGGGGGCAGATGAAGTGGATGTGGCTATCGAAGCCGCCGGCGGTGAGGATCCGGCCCTCGGCCGCGATCACCTCGGTCCCCGGACCGATTACGATGTCGACGCCGGGCTGGGTGTCGGGGTTGCCGGCCTTGCCGATCTTCGCGATGCGCCCGTCGCGCAGCCCGACATCGGCCTTGTAGATGCCGGTCGCGTCGAGGATCAGCGCGTTGGTGATGACCGTGTCGACCGCGCCGTCCGCCCGCGTGGTCTGAGACTGGCCCATGCCGTCGCGAATGACCTTGCCGCCGCCGAACTTCACCTCCTCGCCGTAAGGGCCGGTGAGGTCGCGTTCGACCTCGATCACCAGGTCGGTATCGGCAAGGCGCACGCGGTCGCCCGTCGTGGGGCCGAACATCGCCGCATGATCGGCGCGAGAGATCGTGGCAGGCATGTTTACGGCTCCTGTGCTGGGGCGTGCCACCAGGCCTCGGACCGGTGGCATTCGGGACGTTCGGCGGAAAGGAGCGGCGCGTCTGGCCCGGCGCCGGGCGGCGGGCCGAAGCTGCGCGGCACGCCGTCCGGATCACCGAAGAGCCCGGGCCGGGCCGGGTGAAGCGCGATGCTCACATCGGCCTCGGCTTCTGTGGTCGGGCGGTCGGCACGGGCGGCACGCTCCTTGGGGTGGTGGCCGGGCGCGTGGCGCGCGCCCGGTCGCTTCGGTCAGTCGCCGGATTTCTCGGGCATCGCCGGCGGGGTCGAGGGCTGCTTGCGCGCGCGGCGGCGCGGCGCGGGCTTGTCGTCCGTCTTGGCGCCGGCCCCGCTGCCGGATGCGGCCGGTTTCGGGTCGGCCTTCACCTGCGCATCCTTCGAGGTGGTTGCCGCCGCCTTCGGCGCGGGCTTGCTGCCGCCCGAGGTGCCGCCCGACGAGGTGTCGCTGTTGCCGCTCTTGGCTGTCTTGGAGCCGCTCTTGCCGGTGTCTTTCGACTGGGTCGCGGGCGCATCGGTCTTCGGCGGGGTTGGCTTGGCTTCGGACGGGGCGTCGGTCTTGGCAGCGGAGGTCGGCTCCGTGCCTTTTGCCGCGGAGGAGGAGGACGTCTCCTTGGCAGCGGTGGACGCGCCCGTGCCTTTGGCGGAGGTCGAGCCGGTGCCCTTGGCGGAGGTCTCGGCCTTCGGCGCCGCGGGCGCGGCCGCGGTGCCGGATTTCCCGCCCGCACTTGCCGCGTCGCCGGTTTTCGCTGCCGATGACGTTGTGTCGGGCTTCGCGGATGCGGCGGAGCCAGAGCGCTTGGTTGTCCGGCGCGCTGTCGTACGGCCGGAGCTGGTGCGCTTCGCGGTGGTCCCGCCGCTCTTCGGCGCGGTCTGCTTGGCCGGAGCCTTCGCGGCGGCGTCCGAAGCGGCCGGAGCTGCTTCCGCGGTCTTGGTCGTGTCTGCCGGCGCCGCCGGTGCCGTGCGCGCGGCCGGCTTCGACGTCGGCGCACCGGCGCTCGGGCCGGTGCCGCACAGCATCACCGGGGCGGCGAGGCCCATCGCCTGCGGCGCCGCCGGCAGCCCCCACATCATCCGCGATTGCGTCATCGCGGCATCAAGGAAGACCTGCGCCATGCGCATCTGCGCACTCCAGGCGTGGCTGCTCCAGACCGCCATCGCGCTCGCCGCTGTCATCGGTGTCGTCAGGTACATCTCGAACCTTCCTTGTCCGGTCAGTGTGTGGCCCGCGCCCGGCGGGTGCGGTGCCGTCCCAGGCGCCGCCGGTTGGCGCGCGCCGTGCGTGTCAGGGGGGCCGCCCAGATCCCGAACAGCGCCGCCGCCGGTGCCCCGCGCCAGATCGCCCGGGTGAGCGCCGCACCGCTTTCGGCGAAGGCGCGCGGCTTTTCGGCGGCCATGCGCTGCGCTTCGCCCTGCGGCAGCGTGGCATAGCCGGACAGCCCGGCGACACGCGTCCAGAAGACGGTCTGCGCCTCGATCGAGAGCGTGGTCAGCGCCGCACAGGCGGCGAAATACGGGTGCATCAACGTAAGGTCTCCTTGCCGGCCGGGCGCGTCGTCCTGACGCCGCTCGGCACGTTGCGAAGGCTGGATCCCGGTCGCGCCGTCACCTCGCAGTCCCTCCTGGGGCCGTTTGAGTCGCTCGCACCGTCCAACCGAAGCCGAACGCGCCAGGCGGCGCCCCGATCCACAGGATGCACTCCGCCGCAGCGCAGCACAAGCCCGCGTGTCGCATCAGTATCCCTCGCCGAAGGCATGCAGATCTTCGGTGCGTGCCTCGGTCAGCCGAGTCAGGCACATGTAGAAGACCATGTTCTGCGCCGACCCGCCGCGATAGACGAGGCTCTCGGCCTCGCAGGCGCGGTCGCGGAACGGGATCCAGGCGCGCTGCGCCTCGCGCAGGACCGTCTCGGAGGGCACGTCGTCCGCGTCCAGCCCCGTGTCCATGCTGCGGGCGCGTGACACGGCCCGACCGTAGGCGTCGTTCAGCGCCGCGTCGGCGGCGTCGTAGTCGAGGGACGCGCAACCCGTCATCTCGACCTGCGTCACCGGATCGCTGCAATCGAGATCCTGCGCCGTGAGCGGCCCGGCGGTCAGCGCCGCCAGACCGATCGCCGCTGCCTGGAGGTGCCGCATTCAGAGCTCTCCCATGACCTGCTGGTTGAAGCCGTAGACACGCCGCGCGCCGGCATAGGGCACGAGGGTGACCTCGCGTCGCTGGCCGGGTTCGAACCGCACCGCGGTCCCCGCGGCGATGTCGAGCCGGTAGCCCCGCGCCGCCGCACGGTCGAAGTCGAGCGCCGGGTTGGATTCGGCGAAATGGTAGTGCGAGCCGACCTGCACGGGCCGGTCGCCGGTATTGGCCACCATCAGCGTGATCGCCTCGCGGCCCTCGTTGAGCGTCAGGGCGCCGTCGGCGGGGAACATCTCTCCGGGAATCATCTCGGCCCCCTCAGCCTGCCACGAGCAGCGCGGAGCCGGCGAGCGCGACGCCCGCGCCAAGCCCGCGCAGCACGAACTCTGCGCGCTTCGTCAGCACCATTCCAGCCGCAACGCCCGCCGCATGCAGACCCGCCGTGGCCAGCGCGAAGCCGGCAAGGTAGGCCAGTGCGCTCGCGCCGCCCATCTCCGCGCCGTGGGCATGGCCGTGAAAGACGCCGAGCAGGCCGACGATCCCGGCCGCCGCGCCGAGCGGCAGGCGCAAAGCCGCCGCCGTCAGGAGGCCCAGCACCAGAACCGAGGCGACGATCATCGGCTCCACCACCGGCAGCGGCAGGCCGCCGAGCGCGACGATGAAGCCGAAGACCATTGCGCCGACGAAGGCGGCCGGCAGCGCCCAGAGCGCGCGGCCGCCCAGCATCGCCGCCCAGAGGCCGACCGCCACCATCGCCAGCACGTGGTCGGTGCCGAAGACCGGGTGCGAGGCGCCGGCGGCGAAAGATCCGTGCGCGCCGGGGTCGAGATGGGCGAAGGCCGGGCCGGCGGCGAGGGCGGCGGCAAGGGCGAGGGCGAAGCGGGTCATGGGGATGCCTCCTTGGCGGTCAGCGGATCGGGTTGTGCACGGTGACGAGCTTGGTGCCGTCGGGGAACGTCGCCTCGACCTGCACCTCGTGGATCATCTCGGGCACGCCCTCCATGCATTGTTCGGCGGTGATGACCTCGGCCCCGGCCTGCATCATCTCGGCGACGGAGCGGCCGTCGCGCGCGCCTTCGACCACCGCGTCGGTGATGAGCGCGATGGCCTCGGGGTGGTTGAGCTTCACGCCGCGCGACAGGCGGCGGCGGGCCACTTCGGCGGCCATGGCGACAAGGAGCTTGTCCTTCTCTCTGGGGGTCAGTTGCATGTGTCAGATCATCCAGGGTCGGGGAAGCGGCGCCTCCGAGAGGCGTTCGAGCAGGGGGCAGAGCGTGCGGCGCATCTCGAACCCATCCGGGGCGACGATGCGCGCGGCGATCACGTCCTCTGCGGGAGAAGAGGCGCCGGCGGTCGCGGGCAGAAGCGCGCGCACCGCCTCCAGCCGGGACGCGGCGCCCGGCGCGGCGAAAAGGAGGGTGGCGACCGTGCCGCCGCCATTCGCGACGAACGGCCGGGCGAGTGCGGCATCGGCGTCGTCGGTGAGGCGCAGCCGGTCCGCCCACACGAGGCTGCCGCCGACGCGCAGGTCGATCCGGTCGGTCAGGCGAAGGTCGCGCACCCGCTCGCCCATCGCCGCGCGGCCGAAGATCAGCGTCTCGATGCCGAGGAAGCGGGCGCCGGATGCGAGGTCCACCGACAGGCGCCGGTCGAGCGCGGCGCCGTCGTAGAGGATCGTCTCCTGCGGCAGCCACGACAGGCTGCCGCCAGCGCCGACGCTCAGGGAGGTCTCGATGCGCCCGGTCTCTCCGGGGAGGGCACGGTATATACGTTCGGCGGCCTGGGAGGTCAGCACCGCAGCGGCCTCGGGCGCGAGGCTTACGGCGGTCTCGAACCGGTCGCCGCCGGTGACGCCGCCGGCGGTGTTGAGCCAGACCGCCTGGAGCGGCCCGGCGGTGCCGGGAAAGACGAGCTTGAGCGAGCCCGACATGGCCAGATCGTCGATCACCGACGCCGACCCGCGGCGCTTCACGCCCAACCGCGCGGTGCCGCGTGCGCGCTGCGCCTCTATGCCCACGTCGTAGGGAATGATCCCGCCCCCGCCTGTTCTTCAGGCATTTGCACCCACAGCGGGCGCGACGGCAAATCACGGCGCGCATGACGGAGCACATGGCGAGGCGATGCGTAATTCGAGGGCGGTTCTGATGGCGTTCGCCCGATTTTCGGGCGATTCGCGATCACGCCCCGTCCGCCGCCTTCGCCGGTGCCTCCGGCGTGTAGGCGCAGGCTTCCGGCTTGATGTCGATCAGCGGCGTGCCGTCGATGCAGTCGAGCCCGCGCACGATCAGCCGAGCGCCTTCGCGCCGGACGATCCGCACCCGCGACAGCCCGATCGGGTTGGGCCGCACCGGCGAGCGCAGCGCGAAGGTGCCGCGCAGTGTGCCGTCCGATTTCGGGCTCTGCAGCACCAGGTCGCGCCGCGACCGGTCGAGCCAGTAGAGCACGTCGGCATGTTCGAACCGCTCCAGCCCCTCCAGCGCGTCGGCCCAGACCAGATCGAGCTCCAGCGCGCAGTCCGGCCCGTCGAGCCGCCCCTGCCGGGGGCAGTCGGCGCGGCTGGCAAAGGGTGTGCGCGCCCGGCCGATGAAGCGCAATTGCGCGTCGGCGGCCGGGGGAAGATCCGCCGCGCGCTCGCCGGGTCTGATATCGGTATCGCTCATGGCGTCAATTGGACCGGTCGGACGTGATTTCGCAAGAGCGCATCGCTTGCCGCGCCCCCGCCTGTCGGTGCAATAAGGACGCACGATGACCGAGATAACCCAGCCTGAATACCTCACCGTCCGCGAACTGGCCGACCTGCTCCGGATCAAGGAGCGCAAGGTCTACGATCTTGCGGGCTCCGGCCAGGTGCCATGCTCCAAGGTCACCGGCAAGCTGCTCTTCCCGGCGCGGGAGGTGCGCGCCTGGATCGCGGCCGGCGCGCTCGATGCCGGCGCGCCGCCGTCGGTGCGCCCGGCGGTGTTCCTCGGCAGCCACGATCCCCTGCTCGACTGGGCGCTGCGGCAGGCGCAGACGGCTCTTGCGACCTATTTCGACGGCTCCGGCGACGGGCTGACGCGCTTTGCCGCCGGGGAGGGCGTGGCCACCGGCCTGCACCTTTTCGAGGACGGCGCATGGAACGTCGCGGCGGCGCAGCGCAGCGGCGCGCAGAACGCCGTCCTGATCGGGTTCGCGAAGCGCACGCGCGGGCTGGCCCTGTCGCCGGACAGTTCCGTGCAGCGCCTCGCCGACATTCCCGGCCGCCGGATCGTGCCGCGCCAGGGCGGATCGGGGACCGAATCGGTCTTCGACCACCTGCTCTCCGAGGCGGGGCTGGAGCGTGGCGCGCTCGACCTCGCGCCGCCGGCGCTGTCGGAAAGCGACGCGGTGACGGCGGTGCAGCAGGGCGCGGCCGAGGTGACCTTCGGCCTCGGGGCGCTCGCGGCCGCGCACGGGCTGCGCTTCGTGCCGCTGATCGAGGAACGCTTCGACCTGCTGATCGACCGCAAGGCCTATTTCGATCCCGGCCTGCAACGCTTCTTCGCCTTTTGCCGCGGCCAGGACTTCCGCGACCATGCCGACAGGCTCGGCGGCTACGACGTCTCCGAAACCGGCGCCGTGCGCTGGAACGGCTGAACGCTCAGAACGGCGCCTTGGCGCGAAAGTTCAGGCCGGCGCCGCCATCGGGGTGGCGCAGGCGCAGTTCCTCGGCGTGCAGCATCATCCGGGGGTGGTCCGCCGCCGTCTCGGGCGCATAAAGCGGATCGCCCAGGATCGGGTGGCCGAGCGCCAGCATGTGCACCCGAAGCTGGTGGCTTCGCCCGGTTTTTGGGCTGAGCTTCACCCGCGTCTCGCCCTCGCCCCGCCGCTGCACGCGCCAGTCGGTCAGGGCCGGGCGACCCTCCGCGTGGTCCACTTTTTGCAGGGGCCGGTTCGGCCAGTCGACGGCCAGCGGCAGATCGACGGAGCCCTTGGCAGGCTCCAGCGCGCCGGCGACGCGCGCGACGTAGAACTTCTTCACCTGCCGCTTCTCGAATTGCAGGCCGAGATGCCGCTGCGCGTGCGGGCTGAGCGCGAAGATCATCACGCCCGAGGTGTCCCGGTCCAGCCGGTGCACCAGCAGCACCTGCGGAAAGGCCTTGGTCAGGCGGGCGATCAGGCAGTCGGCCAGCTCCGGCCCATTGCCGGGCACCGACAGAAGCCCGGCGGGCTTGTCGACCACGAGGATCTCGTGATCTTCGTGCAGCACCCTGATGTCGCCCTGCGGCGGATCGTAGACGTCTCTCATGGGATGTGGCTCTGCCAGCGGGGCGCGCCGCTGGCAAGCGCTCAGACGATGCCGTGGCCGGCGGCCCGCAATCGTTCGGCCACGGCAGCGATGTGCGCGGGCGTCGTCTCGCAGCAGCCGCCGACGACGGTCGCGCCCCGCGCCACCCAGTCGAGCGCGTGCGCCGCGTAAGGGGCGGGCGCCATGTCGCGCCGCCGCGACAGGTTGTCGACCGCCGGACGGGCGAGGAAATCCTTGGTGATCGTCTCGAAGGCGTTGGCGTAGGCGCCGTAGGGCAGGCCGGTCTTGGCCAACGCGTCCAGCGCCGCCGGCATCGCCTCGGGCGCGGAGCAATTGGCGAGCGCGGCGCCCGCAGACGAGTCGCGAATGAGTGCGGCCGCCTCGGCCACCCGCTCGCCCGAGCGCAGGCGGCTGCCGTCCTCGTCGTCCACCGTGACCGCGATCCAGCCCGGCCGTCCGGACCGGTCCAATGCCGCGAGCGCCGCCCGCGCATGGGCGACCGACGCCACCGTCTCGAACACCAGCAGGTCGCTCTCCGGCCCGAGCGCCGCGACGGCGTCGTCATAGACCGCCACCGCCTTGTCGTGCGGCGGCATGAGGTCCGGCCGGTAGCTGGCGCCGAGCGGGCCGATCGTCGCCGCGATCCGGCCCGAACCGTGGACGTCCCGCGCTGCGCGGGCCTCCGCCATCGCCTGTGCGCGCAGGGTGCGCAGCGCCTCTGTGCGTCCGTCTTCCGGCAACCGGTCGGGCAGGACCGCGTAGGTATTCGCCATCGCGACGGTCGCGCCGGCGGACAGGAAATCGCGGTGCACCGCCTCGGCCGTGCCGGGCGCGCGGCGCATCGCCTCCGTCGCCCAGGCCAGCGTGTCGGACGCGCCGGCGCGGGCCACGATCTCCTGTCCCACGCCGCCGTCGAGTAAAGTGATATCGGCCATCTCTCCCCCTTTCAGGGGGTCACCTAGGCCAGCACCAGCCGCGCGGCGAGGCCCGCGAACACCGCCGCCGCGATCCGGTTCAGCCAGCGCGCCCGCCGCGCCAGCGCGTGCCGCAGCGCGCCGCCGGCCGCGCCGTAGGCCGCGGTGACGACAAAGGCGGTGAGCGCGAAGATCCCGCCGAGCGCCAGCATCTGCGCCCAGACCGGCCCGCGCGCCGGGTCGGCGAATTGCGGCAGGAAGGCGAGGATGAAGAGCGCCACCTTGGGGTTGAGCACGTTGGTCAGCGCGCCGCGGGCCACCGCCCGGCCGATCCCGCGCGCGCCGGCCTCGCCGGTCGCGGGCCCGGCCCGCCAGGCGCGGATCGCAAGCCAGATCAGGTAGGCCGCCCCGGCATAGCGGATCGCGTCGAAGGCCGCCGGGTGCGCTGCCAGCAGCGCCGCCACCCCCGCAGCGGTCAGCGCGACATGCACCAGACAGCCGAGGCTGACCCCAAGCGCCGCCGCCACGCCGACGCGCCGCCCGCCGCCGGCGCCCGAGGCGAGCGCGAACATCACGTCGGCGCCGGGCGTCAGGTTCAGCGCGAGGGCCGCGCCGAGGAACGCCAGCAGCGTGCCGGCGTCGGGCAGGAGGCCTACCATAGCCGCGTCCGCGCTCCGGCGGCGATCATCCGAGCCGCCCGAAGACGGAGTCCAGGATCGCGCCCAGCCCCGCCGCGTCGTCTGGCCCGAAGGCCCCGGGCCGGTCGCTGTCGATGTCGAGCACCGCGATCAGTCGCCCTGCGCCGTCGCGCACCGGCAGCACGATCTCCGACCGGGTGGAGGCGGAGCAGGCGATATGTCCGGGGAAGGCCTCCACGTCGTCGACGATCTGCACCTCGCCGGTGCGCGCCGCCGCGCCACAGACCCCGCGCTCGAACGGGATGACGAGGCAGCCGTGCCCGCCCTGGTACGGCCCGATCTTCATCAGCCCCGGTGCCACCACGCGGTAGAACCCGGTCCAGTCGAAGCGCGCGTCGGCATGGTGCAGCTCGCACGCCAGCGTCGCCATCAGCGCCACCGCGTCGTCCTCGCCCTCGCAAAGCGCCGCGACGCTCTTCTGCAACTGCGCATAATCCGCCTGCATGATCCGATCCTCCGTCACGTTCCCTGCCGCTACCCGCCCGCGTGCGCCGAGGCAATCCCGGTCAGGTCCGGTCCGGCCGATCGGCGGCCGGGAGCGCCCGGCGGCGGGCTCGCGCGGACGCGAAGACGAGGGTGATTGACGCCAATGCGCTTTGTGATCACATGGGGCGATGTTGTCGTCCTCACGCTCTTCTCCGATCTTCGGGCCGCGCGCGGCAGAGCCCGCGCCGTCGGCCCATGACCGGGTCTATCGCGGGCTGCGCTCGCGCATCATGTTCGGCCAGATCGCCCCGGGCGAGGCGCTGACCCTGCGCGGCATCGGGCGGGAATTCGACGTGTCGATGACGCCGGCGCGCGAGGCGGTGCAGCGGCTGGTGGCCGAGGGCGCGCTGACGATGAGCGCGTCGGGCCGCCTGGCCACGCCGGCGCTGACCCCCGAGCGGATCGAGGAACTGGCCGCGCTGCGCGCGCTGATCGAGGTGGAACTGGCGAGCCGGGCGCTGCCGCGCGCGCACATGGCGCTGATCGACCGGCTGCAGGCGATCAACACCACGATTTCCGAGGTGGTCGCGAACCGTGACGCGGTCGGGTACATCCGCGCCAACCTGGAATTTCATCGCACGCTCTACCTGCGGGCGCAGGCCCCGGCGATGCTGGCGATGGCCGAGACGGTGTGGCTGCAGCTCGGCCCGACGATGCGGGCGCTTTATACGCGGCTGAGGCGGTCCGAGGCGCCGCATTACCACCGGCTGATCATCGCCGCGCTGAAGGCGGGCGACGAACCGGGGCTGCGGCTTGCCGTGCGCTCGGACGTCACGCAGGGGTTGAAGATGCTGGTGGGTTGAGCCGCGGACAGGCGCTCAGGCGGCGAGGCCCTTGGACCCCATCTTCAGGAACTTGTCGCGCCGGGCCTGAACCAGGTCCTTGCGGCTCTGGTCCTCGAGCTGGCCGAGCATGGCCGCGAGGGTCGCCGCGACGCTGGCCATGGTGCTTTCGGGGTCGCGGTGCGCGCCGCCCAGCGGCTCTGGGATGATGCGATCGATCACGCCGAGCTTCTGCAGGTCCTGCGCGGTCAGGCGCAGCGCCTCGGCGGCCTCGCGCATCTTCTCGGCGTCCTTCCACAGGATCGAGGCGCAGCCCTCGGGCGAGATCACCGAATAGACGGAGTGCTCGAGCATCGCCACGCGGTTCGCCGTTGCGAAGGCCACCGCGCCGCCGGATCCGCCTTCGCCGATCACCAGGCTCACCAGCGGCACGCCGATCTGCAGGCATTTCTCGGTCGAGCGGGCGATCGCCTCGGACTGGCCGCGTTCCTCGGCGCCCTTGCCCGGATAGGCGCCCGGCGTGTCGATCAGCGTGACCACCGGCAGGCCGAAGCGGTCGGCCATGTCCATCAGGCGGATTGCCTTGCGGTAGCCCTCGGGCCGGGCCATGCCGAAATTGTGGGTCAGGCGCGACTGCGTGTCTTTGCCCTTCTCATGGCCGATGACGACCACGGCGCGGTCGTTGAAGCGCGCGAGCCCGCCCATCACCGCGTGATCGTCGCCGAAGTTCCGGTCGCCGGCGAGCGGGGTGTATTCGGTGAAGAGCGCGGAGATGTAGTCCTTGCAGTGCGGCCGTTCGGGGTGTCGCGCGACCTGGCATTTGCGCCAGGGCGAGAGCTTGCCGTAGAGGTCGCGCAGCATCGTCTCGGCCTTGCGGTCGAGCGCCGCGGCCTCGTCCCCGATATCGACCTCGGAATTGGCGGCCGCCATGGCGCGCAGTTCCTCGGCCTTGCCTTCGATCTCGGCGAGCGGTTTTTCGAAGTCGAGATAGTGCATGAAGCGCTCCGGACAGGTCGGGCCCGATATGGCGAAGCGGCGCAGGTTATGCAACCGCGCCCCGCCTCAGGCGAGGAACACCGGGATCAGCGTCGCGACCAGCAGCGCCGCCATGGCGATGTTGAAGATCCGAAGCCGCCGCGCATTGCCCAGCACCCGGCCGATGGCGGTGCCGAGCACCGTCCACGCCGAGGTCGAGACGACCGAGCAGGCGACGTAGATGCCCGATACCCACAGGATCGCCGTCAAATCGCGGCCCGGCGCGTAAAGGGTGATCGCCGACAGTGCCATCGACCAGGCCTTGGGATTTACCCATTGGAAGCCCGCCGCTTCGAGGAAGGTGAATGGACGCCCGCGGCGCGCGGTCTCGGCCGCGGGCGCGGCGGTCGCGATCTTCCAGGCCAGGTAGAGGAGGTAGAGCGCGGAGGCGATGCGGAGGATCGTGTAGGCCGGCGGCCAGAGGTCGAAGAGCCGCATCACGCCAAGACCGACGAGGAACACCATCGCCGGAAAGCCGAGCCCGATGCCCAGCATGTGCGGCACCGTCCGCGCGACGCCGAAATTCGCCCCCGAAGCCATGAGCATGAAGTTGTTCGGCCCCGGCGTGACCACGGTCACGAGGGCGAAGGTGGTCAACGCGGTGAGGATCTCGGGGGTCATGATCGGCGCTCAAGCATGGCGGTAGGAAGAAATGCGGTCGCGCCGGTGCAGGTGAGGCGCGGCGGTGGCGCTTAGCCGATCGTCCCGCGCTGCCCGCCGGTCTGTGCGCGGTCCAGCAGAAGGTGATCGAGGATCACGCAGGCCACCATCGCCTCGCCCACGGGCACCGCGCGGATGCCGACACAGGGGTCGTGGCGGCCCTTGGTGACCACCTCGGTCGGCTGGCCGGACTTGGTGATCGAGGCGCGGGGCTTGAGGATCGACGAGGTCGGCTTGACCGCGAAGCGCACCACCACGTCCTGCCCGGTGGAGATGCCGCCGAGGATGCCGCCGGCGTGGTTCGACCCGTAGACCGGCGCGCCGTCGTTGCCGAGGCGGATCTCGTCGGCGTTGTCTTCCCCGGTGAGCCGGGCGGCGTCCATGCCTTCGCCGATTTCCACGCCCTTGACCGCGTTGATCGACATGCAGGCTGCGGCGAGGTCGGTGTCGAGCTTGCCGTAGACCGGCGCGCCGAGGCCCGCGGGCACGCCCGAGGCGCTGACCTCGATCTCCGCGCCGCAGGAATTGCCGGACTTGCGCAGCTCGTCGAGATAGGCGGCCCAGGTCTCGGCCGCCGCCGCCGAGGGCACCCAGAACGGGTTGCGCCCGATCTCGTCCATGTCACGCGGCCCGTCGATGCCATGCGCGCCCATGCGCGTCATGTAGCCGGTGATCGTCACGCCCGGAGCCAGCGCGGCCAGCGCGGCGCGCGCGACGCCGCCGGCGGCGACACGTGCCGCGGTCTCGCGCGCCGAGGACCGGCCGCCACCGCGGTAGTCGCGGATTCCGTATTTCTGCCAGTAGGTGATGTCGGCATGGCCGGGGCGGAAGGTCTCGGCGATCTCGCCGTAATCCTTGGACCGCTGGTCGGTGTTCTCGATCATCAGCTGGATCGGCGTGCCGGTGGTCCGCCCCTCGAACACGCCCGACAGGATGCGCACCTGGTCGGCCTCGCGTCGCTGGGTGGTGTATTTGTTCTGCCCGGGCTTGCGGCGGTCGAGCCAGTACTGGATCGCCGTCTCGTCCAGGGACACGTTCGGCGGGCAGCCGTCCACCGTGCAGCCGAGCGCGGGCCCGTGGCTTTCGCCCCATGTGGTGACGCGGAAGACGTGGCCGAAGGTGTTGAAGGACATGGTGACGCTCCGTTGATCGCCCCCTGTTAGGCGACGCGGCGGAGCGGCTCAAGGCCGGCGGTACTGGAAGCGCGCGGGAAGCGCCCGCCGGCGCGGCGAATTGTCGGCGGCGGCCCCCTGGCTCAGGTCACGATGCCGATGACGAGAGCGATGAACATGGAACTCACCATGAATATCCAGAGCTTCAGGAGGAACCACGGGCTCGGCTCTTTCGGGTTCAGATTCTCCCAGATGCGTGCCGCCAATGATTGTCTGTCGCTCATCTCTGACCTCGTTCCGCCCAGTCGGCTATCCGGCAAATCGTGGAGCTAACAGTCCCGAAGGCAACCCCCGACGGCAGTATGCCCCCTTGCCGGAGGCCGGTCCCTCGGCTACCTCGCTTGCACACCTCGGGGTGCCTTGGCGCGCGTGGCCGTGCCGGGCTGAGAAGCGGGCCTGCCTGCGAACCCGTTGAACCTGGCCCGGTTGAGACCGGCGGAGGGAAGGTTTGGCCGGGCTGCCCGCATCCCTTGCCCCCTCCGCCGCCAAGAGGAGGATGGGCGATGAGAGCCACCACGATCTTTGCCGCAGCCATGACCTGTGCCGGTGCCGCCGCCGCGCAGGACAGGGTCCTGACGGTCTATGCCGGAGACTACGTCGCTTCCGAGTGGGGGCCCGGCCCGAAGATCGAGGAGCTGTTCGAGGCGCGTTGCGACTGCGATCTCGAATTCTCGACCGGCGACCTGCTGCCACGGCTTCTGCTCGAAGGCGAGAACACCGATGCCGACGTGGTCTTCGGGCTGAACACCGACGTCACCCGCCGGGCGCGGGAAAGCGGGCTTTTTGCCTCGCACGGGCAGGACACCTCGGAACTGACGCTGCCGGTCGACTGGACCGACGACGTCTTCCTGCCCTACAATTACGGGCACACCGCCTTCGTCTACGACACCGACCGGGTCGACATGCCGCCGCAGAGTTTCGAGGAGCTGCGGAGCGCCCCCGACGATCTGAGCATCGTGATCCAGGATCCGCGCACCTCGATTTCCGGCCTCGCGCTCGCGCTTTGGGTCGACGCGGTCTACGGCGAGGAGGCAGAGGCCGCCTGGGGGGATCTCGCGGACAACATCCTGACCGTCACCAAGGGCTGGTCCGAAAGCTACGGCCTCTTCACCGACGGCGAGGCGGACATGGCGCTGAGCTACACCACGTCGCCAGCCTATCACCTGATCGCCGAGGACGACGACACCGTGAAAGCGGCAATCTTCCCCGAGGGCCACTATTTCATGGTGGAGCTTGCCGCGAAGGTCGCCTCGACCGACGTGCCCGATCTGGCCGACGACTTCATGGCGTTCCTTCTGTCCGAGGACTTCCAGTCGATGATCGCCACCGGCAACTGGTCGATCCCGGCCAAGTTGCCGCGCGAGGACTGGCCCGAGGGGTTCCAGGCGCTCGATCTGCCCGAAACCGTGCTGTTCTACGACGAGGACGAGGCCGCGTCGCGCAAGGACGCGGCGATCGAAGCGTGGCGCAGCGCGCTGTCGCGCTAGGCGCGGGCGCACTGGTTGCCGCGCTGGCGCTGGGGCCGGTCGCGGCGGTCCTGTGGCGCGCGGGCGGCTTCGGCGCCTTCGCCCCCGGCGACGGGCAGGCGTTGCGCTTCACGCTCTGGCAGGCGGCGCTGTCGGCCGCGCTGTCGGTCGCGCTCGCCGTTCCGGTGGCGCGAGCGCTGGCGCGGCGCGACTTTCCGGGGCGGTCGCTGCTTGTGGCCCTTCTGGGCGCGCCGTTCATCCTGCCGGTGATCGTCGCGGTGCTGGGTCTGATCGCCGTCTTCGGCAATTCGGGCATCGTCAACGGCGCGCTGGAGGCGCTGGGCCTGCCGGGGATCACGATCTACGGCGCGCACGGGGTGATCGTCGCGCATGTCTTCTTCAACCTGCCGCTGGCGACCCGGATGATCCTGCAGGGCTGGCTGGCATTGCCGGGCGAGCGGCTGCGGCTCGCCGCCGAACTGGGCCTCGGTCCGCGCGAAGTGTTCCGGGTCGTCGAATGGCCGATGCTGCGCAGGATCGCGCCGCAGGCGGCGGCGGTGATCTTCGTGATCTGCCTGTCCTCCTTCGCCGTGGCGCTGACGCTGGGCGGGGGGCCGCGGGCGACGACGGTGGAACTGGCGATCTACCAGGCGATGCGCTTCGACTTCGATCTGGGGCGCGCGGCGATGCTGGCCTGCCTGCAACTCGCGCTGGCGTTGGCCGCGGGGCTGGTGGCGCTGCGCCTGTCGGGCGCGGCGGGCATGGGCGCGGGGCTCGACCGCGTGGTGCCGCGCTGGGACGCGGCGCGGCGCTCGGCGCGCGCCCTCGATGCTGCCGCCATCGCTCTGGCGGCCTTGTTCCTGCTGACGCCGCTGGCGCTGGTGGCGTGGAACGGGGTGCCGGGGCTGGCGGATCTGGGCTGGCCGGTCTGGCGCGCGGCCGGGCAGTCGCTGGGCGTGGCGCTAGCCTCGACCGCGCTGTGCCTTCTGTGGGCGCTGCCGCTGGCAACGCGGTGGGGGGAGGTTATGGGCCTACTCGGCATCGCGATCTCGCCGCTGGTGCTGGGCACGGGCCTTTTCGTGATCGTGCGCCCCTATGTGAACCCGGTGGCGCTGGCGCTGCCGGTCACGGCGCTGGTCAACGCGCTGATGGCGCTGCCCTTCGCGCTGCGCATCTTGCGCCCCGAGGCCGAGGCGATCCGCACCGATTTCGCGCGCCTCTCGGCGGCGCTGGGCCTCTCGGGGCGGGTCTGGGTCACGCGCATCCTGCTGCCGCGCCTGCGCCGGCCGCTGGGATTCGCGGCGGGCCTGACGGCGGCCCTCTCGATGGGGGACCTCGGAGTCATCGCGCTGTTCGCCGATCCCGAACGGGCGACGCTGCCGCTTCAGGTCTATCGGCTGATGGGGTCCTACCGGATGGAGGCGGCGCAGGGTGCGGCACTCCTCCTCCTGGCGCTGTCGCTGGGGCTGTTCTGGGGATTTGACAGAGGGGGCCGCAATGCTGGCGCTTGAGGGTATCGTCGCGGGGTCCGAGGGCTTCGAGCTTCGCGCCGATCTGCGGCTGGAGGCGCCGGGGCGGGTCGCCGTGATCGGCCCGTCCGGGGCGGGCAAGTCCACCATGCTCGACGTCATCGCGGGGTTTCGCGCGCCGGCCTCGGGCCGCGTGACATGGCAGGGCCGGGACCTCACCGCGCTGCCTCCGGGGCAGCGGCCGGTCGCGACGCTGTTTCAGGACAACAACCTTTTTCCGCACCTGACGCTGCACGAGAACCTCGCGCTGGCGCTGCGCCCGCGCGGCGGGCGGCTGACGGCGGAGGAGCGCGAGCGGATCGCCGCGGCGCTGGAGCGGATGGGCCTGTCGGATCTCTCCGGGCGCAAGCCGGGCGCGGTGTCGGGCGGGCAGGCGAGCCGCGCGGCGCTGGCGCGCGTGACGTTGCAGGACCGCCCGGTCATGCTGCTCGACGAGCCCTTCGCGGCGCTCGGCCCGGCGCTCAAGGCAGAGATGCTGGCAGAGCTTGCGCGCGTCGCCGGCGAGATGGAGGCGCTGGCGCTTCTGGTCACGCACGACCCCGCCGATGCGCGCGCCTTCGCGGAGCGCACGATCTTGGTGGCCGAAGGCGTGGCGGCGCCGCCACGCGAGACGGCCGCGATCTTCGCCGATCCGCCCGAGGCGCTGCGCGCCTATCTGGGCGCGTAGGGCGTGGCGCAGGCGCAACCCCGCCTGTCCAGGGGTGCGGCCCCGATTGACTTGCACCCCCAACATGAAGTCATGTCCGCAAGAGCCCGACGGCGCGAGATTATCCTGCGCCTCACCCACGCGCCCGACCGACGAGGCCCCTGCATGAGCGACGCCGCCCGCATCGAAGACAATGTCCGCGAGACGATCATCGCCAAGCCCGATATCGTGCTCGACGACCAGGACCTGATGCGCGCGCTCGTCGCCGCCAACGAACGGGCCATGGGCGCCAACATCGTCGATCTGCGCGGCATCGCGATGGAACGGCTCGAATCGCGTCTCGACCGGCTGGAGGAAACGCACCGGTCGGTCATCGCGGCGGCCTACGAGAACCTCGCCGGAACCAACCAGATCCACCGCGCGATCCTGCGCATGCTCGACCCGGTGGATTTCGAGACGTTCCTGCGCGATCTCGGCGGCGACGTCGCCGACATCCTGCGCGTCGACTGCGTGAAGCTGGTGCTGGAGTCCCGCGAGGGCGGCGACATCCCGGCGGTGCGCAAGCTCGGCGAGGTGCTGACCGTGGCCGAGCCGGGATTCATCGACGATTACGTCTCCGAAGGGCGGGGCACGCCGGTGCGCGCTGTGACGCTGCGCCAGTGCGGCATGCGCGACGCGCGGATCTACGGCGAGCTGTCGGACTGGATCCGGTCCGAGGCGTGCCTGAAGCTCGATTTCGGCGCCGGGCGGCTGCCGGGCCTTCTGGTCCTCGGGGCCGAGGATCCGAACCAGTTCACGCCGCAGCACGGTTCCGATCTGCTCGGCTTCTTCGCCGGCGTGTTCGAGCGGTCGATGCGGCGCTGGCTGTCGTGACCCTCGCGCTCAGCCCCGCCGCGCGCGACGCGCTGGAGGCGTGGCTGGCCGCCCGGCGCGCGATCGACGGATCGGCCGAGGCGACGATCACCGCCTATCGCGGCGACGTCACCGAATTCATCGCTTTCATGACGGAGTATCGGGGCGAGGCGCAGGGCCTTGCCCCGCTGTCCCGGATCGACACCCGCGACATGCGCGCCTGGATGGCGCGGATGCGCGGGGGCGGCGTTGGCGCGCGGTCTATGGCGCGCAAGCTGTCGGCGGTGAAGGGGTTCTACGGCTGGCTGGCCGAACGCGAGGGCTTCGAGCCGACGGCCGTCCTGTCGGCCCGCGCCCCGCGCTTCCAGAAGAAGCTGCCGCGCCCGATGGACGAGGGCGCCGCGCGCGAGATGATCGGCACCGTCGAGGTGCAGGCGTCCGAACCGTGGATCGCGGCGCGCGACGTCGCCGTGGTCACACTGCTTTACGGCTGCGGACTGCGCACGGGGGAGGCGCTGGGCCTCACCGGCGCGGCGCTGCCGCTGGGCGCGGCGCTGCGGATCGTCGGCAAGGGCGGCAAGGAACGGCTGGTGCCGGTGCTGCCGGCGGCGCGCGATGCGGTCGCCCGCTACGCCGAACTTTGCCCGCACGATCTGACCGCCGAGGCGCCGCTGTTCCGCGGCGTGCGGGGCGGCGCGCTCAACCCCCGGATTGTGCGGCAGGTGACGGAGAAGGCTCGCATGCAGCTCGGCCTGCCCGCGACCGCGACACCACACGCCTTCCGGCACAGCTTCGCGACGCATCTTCTGGCCTCGGGCGGGGATCTGCGGGCGATCCAGGAACTGCTGGGCCATGCCTCCCTGTCCACGACGCAGGCCTATACGGCCGTGGACGGCGCGCATCTCATGCGGGTCTACGCGGAGGCGCATCCCAAGGCGCGCTGAGCGCCCGCCGAGGGGGCTTTCCGCGGGCCGGGCACGGGCCTAGGGTAGCGGCGACTGCCACCGCAGACTGGGATCCACATCCATGTTCACGCTATACGGCTCCGACGCGTCCCCCTTCGTCCGCACCGTGCGGGTCACCCTGATCGAGACCGGGCTCGACCGCCGGACGGAGCGGCGCGAGGTCGGCACCAATCCGATGGAGCCCGACTCCACGCTGACCGCCGCGAATCCGCTGGGCAAGATCCCCGCGCTGGGGCGCGACGACGGCCCGACGCTCTATGATAGCCGGGTGATCTGCCGCTACCTCGACGCGCAGAGCGGCGCGGGTCTCTACCCGCAGAGCCGCCTGTGGGAGGTGCTGACGCTGGAGGCGACGGCCCACGGCATCATGGAGGCCGCGGTCGGCATGGTCTACGAGGGCCGGTTCCGGCCAGCCGAGAAGGTTCACGAGCCGTGGATCGAGGGGCAATGGCAGAAGGCCGCCCGCGCGCTCGATTCGATCGATTCTCTCTGGGTGTCGCATCTCTCCGGCAAGCTCACCGGGGCGCAGATCGCGCTCGGGGCCGCGCTCGGCTACCTCGACCTGCGCCACGCTGGCCGGGACTGGCGGGCCGGACGGCCGGCGCTGGCCGCATGGGAGCGCGACTTCGCCGAGCGCGCCTCCATGGTGGCGACGCGGCCGGCCTGAGGCGCGGCCTCAGAACTTCAGCGTCAGGCCGAAATTGACCGCGTTGGTCTTGATGTCGGTCTCCAGGGAGCCGCCGTCGTCCAGATCCACGTCGTTGGACGAGTAGGTGAACTGGTATTCGCCGAAGACCGACACGCGCTCGGTCAGATCGTAGCTCGCCCCGGCGGTCAGGCGCATCGCCGGGCCGCCGATCTGAAGCTCGTAGGTGTCCGAGTCCGGCGTGTCCACGTCCACGTGCGGCAGCGACAGGCCCAAGCCGCCTCCCACATAGGGGGTGAACGTGCCCCACTGGTCCGGCCAGCGATACATCGCGTTCGCTGTGAGGATGTTCAGCCCGTCGGTGAATTCCAGCGAGTCGAAGCCGGCATCCTCGCGTTCGTCCTCGGGGGCGTAGACCTTTGTATGCGTGAACTCCAGTCCGAAGCCGAGCTGTTCGTTCCGCCACCAGGTGCCGCGCAGGCCGTAATAGGGCGGCATCTCGAAAGACCGGCCTTCCCAGCCGATAAGCTCGTCGAAATCGGCGCCGGTGCCGGGATATTCGCCACGGATGCGGCTGTGCGGCGCGGTTTGCCAACCCGAATAGAGCGAGAATTCGTAATCCTGCGCAGCGGCGGGTGCCGCGGCAAGCGTTCCGATCAGCAATGCGGGCGCGAGTGCTGCGCCAAGAATCGTCTTCATTATCATCCCCAAGGCCGCGTCCGGCGTCGAATACCGGGATATAGTGTCTTTGGGGCGCGCTCAACCGCGACACAAGAGCACTGCGGCCGATTGCACCCGTTTGTGTTCTGGACGACAGGGGAAGGCCCCGTTAAACACCGCCCGTAATTGGCGTTCGCGGCCCCGGCCGCGGGCGGGATGAGGCCACGTGTGCCCCGGTATTGTCGGGGCTCAAGGAATGGAGAAAACTCTCGTGTCCCACGCAGACGATACCGCAGGCACCCGGAGGGACTTCCTCTTCTACGCCACCGCGGGCGGCGGCGCCGTCGCCGCAGGCGCGGCGGTGTGGCCGCTCGTGAACCAGATGAACCCGTCCGCGGACGTGCGCGCGCTGGCGTCGATCCCGGTCGACGTCTCGGGCGTGTCCGAAGGCTCGCAGATGACGGTGCAGTGGCTCGGCAAGCCGGTCTTCATCCGTCACCGCACCCAGGAAGAGATCGAGGCCGGCCGCCAGGTGGACGTCTCCGACCTGATCGATCCGCAGGCGCGGAACGAGAACATCCAGGACGGCGCCGACGCCATCGACGAGAACCGCACCCTCGACGAAGAGGGCAAGTGGCTGGTGATGATGGGCGTGTGCACGCATCTCGGCTGCGTGCCGATCGGCGAGGGCGCGGGCGATTTCGACGGCTGGTTCTGCCCCTGCCACGGCTCGCACTACGACACGGCCGGCCGCATCCGCCGCGGCCCGGCGCCGGAAAACCTGCCGGTTCCGGTCGCCGCGTTCGAAGACGACACGACGATTCGGCTGGGCTGAGGGAGGACGAACATGGCTGGCATTCCCCACGACCACTACGAACCCAAGACGGGCGGCGAGAAGTGGCTGCATTCGAGGCTGCCGATCCTCGGCATCCTCTACGACACGATCATGATCCCCACGCCCAAGAACCTCAACTGGATGTGGATCTGGGGCATCGTGCTGACCTTCACGCTGGTCCTGCAGATCGTCACGGGCATCACGCTGGTGATGCACTACACGCCGGACGTTGACCTCGCCTTCGGCTCGATCGAGCACATCATGCGCGACGTGAACGGCGGATGGGCGCTGCGCTACATCCACATGAACGGAGCCTCGCTGTTCTTCGTGGCGGTCTATTTCCACATCTTCCGCGGCCTCTACTACGGGTCCTACAAGGCCCCGCGCGAGGTGACCTGGATCATCGGCATCCTTATCTACCTGCTGATGATGGGCACCGCGTTCATGGGCTACGTGCTGCCCTGGGGGCAGATGTCGTTCTGGGGCGCGACCGTGATCACCGGCCTCTTCGGGGCGATCCCGGGCATCGGCGAAGGTCTGCAAACGTGGCTCCTCGGCGGGCCGGCGGTGGGCAACTACACGCTGACGCGCTTCTTCTCGTTGCACTACCTGATGCCGTTCATCATCGCGGGCCTCGTGATCGTGCACATCTGGGCCTTCCACACGACCGGCAACAACAACCCCTCCGGGGTCGAGGTGCGCCGCACGTCGAAGGCCGATGCCGCGAAGGACACCGTGCCGTTCTGGCCCTACTACGTGATGAAGGACCTCTTCGCGCTCGCCGTGATCCTCGCGGTCTTCTTCGCGATCGTCGGTTTCATGCCGAACTACCTCGGCCACCCCGATAACTACATCGAAGCCAACCCGCTGGCGACGCCCGAGCACATCGTGCCCGAATGGTACTTCCTGCCGTTCTATGCGATCCTGCGGGCGTTTACCTCTGAGGTCTGGGCGGTGCAGTTCGTGAGCTTCATCACGGCCGGCATCATCGACGCGAAGTTCTTCGGCGTGCTGGCGATGTTCGGCGCGATCGCGGTGATGGCGCTGGCGCCCTGGCTCGACACCTCGAGTGTGCGCTCGGGCCGTTACCGGCCGATGTTCAAGTGGTGGTTCGCGCTTCTAGTCGTGGACTTCATGGTGCTGATGTGGGTGGGCGCCCAGTCGACGGAATTCCCTTATGACTGGATCTCGCTCATCGCGTCGACCTACTGGTTCGTCTACTTCCTGGTGATCCTGCCGCTGCTCGGCGTGATCGAGAAGCCGCTGCCGCGCCCGGACACGATCGAGGCGGAGTACGACGCGCATCACGGACCCACGGGCGGCGAGGCGCAGAAGCCGAACCTGTCGCCGGCGGAATAACAGACAAGGACGGAACGAAAGCGATGTTCAGGAAAACCGTACTCTCCGCCTGTCTGGCGACCCTCACCCTGGCCGGCGGCGCCTTTGCCGCCGGAGAGGGCGGGCACGTCACCGACTACGACTTCTCCTTCGAGGGGCCGTTCGGAAGCTACGATCAGGCGCAGCTGCAGCGCGGGCTGCAAGTGTACACCCAGGTCTGTTCGGGCTGCCACGGCCTCGAATACGTGCCGCTGCGTTCGCTCGGCTACGAGGGCGGCGTCGGGCTCTCCGACGAGGAGGTCCGCGCCTATGCCGAGCAGAACTTCGAAGTCTACGACGAGGAGGCGGACGAATACCGCCCCGCGACGCCGACCGATCACTTCCCCGCCGTGACCTCCGTGGGCGCACCCGACCTGTCTCTTATGGCCAAGGCCCGCGCGGGCTTTCACGGCCCCTACGGCACCGGGCTCAACCAGTTCTTCAAGGGCATGGGCGGGGCCGAATACATTGCTTCGCTGCTGACCGGCTACACCGGCGAGCAGATGGAGCAGGCGGGCACCATCCTCTACGAGAACGAGGCGTTCCCGGGCGGCTATATCTCCATGGCGCCGCCACTCTACGGCGAGGACGTGGAATACGCCGAGGGTCAGCCGACCCCGACGCTTGAGCAGGAGGCCAAGGACGTCGCGGCCTTCCTGATGTGGACGGCGGAGCCGAAGATGATGGCGCGCAAGCAGGCGGGCTTCGTCGGCGTGGTGTTCCTGTCGCTGCTGGCGGTGCTGCTCTATCTGACGAACAAGCGCATCTGGGCACCGATCAAGAAGCGCAAGACAAGCTGATCGGACCCGTGCCGGATCGTAAAGGCCCCGCCTCGGCGGGGCCTTAGTTTTTCTGTAAGCGGACGAGCCGCGTGTCGGCGGGCCGCGGTCCGGCGAGTCCAGACCGACGGGCGGCGGAGCTTTGTATCTGCCATATCCGAAAGACCGTGGAGCGTTGCGCCAATCGTCGTTAAATCGCCGGTGCGGGGGGAGGCGCGGCGATGCGCGCTCCTCGGGCCTGCGCAGCGCCACTGGCGCGCCGGTCCCTCGTTGCCGTTCGGCCTTGGTTCCGCGCGGGGGGCCTCGTTCGAAGAAACGTGACGCGGGATTCCGGAAGCGGTGCCGAACTCGCGACAGCCCGGCACCATCCCCAAAGTCGATACGCCGGTCTCAGACGATCTTGATGCCGGCCTTCTGCGCGTCCGCGACGAAGGCGTCGAGGCCCTTGTCGGTCAGCACGTGGTTGGCCATCGCGTGAATGACCGCCGGCGGCGCCGTGCAGACATCCGCGCCGATCTTGGCGCACTCGGACATGTGATTGGCCGAGCGGATCGATGCGGCGAGGATCTGCGTCTCGTAGCCGTAATTGTCGTAGATCTGACGAATGTCCGAGATCAGCTGCAGCCCGTCGAGGTTGATGTCGTCGAGCCGGCCGACGAACGGCGAGATGAACGTCGCCCCCGCCTTGGCAGCCAGGATCGCCTGGTTGGCCGAGAAGCACAGCGTGACGTTCACCATCTTGCCTTCGCCCGACAGCACCTTGCAGGCCTTGAGCCCGTCCCAGGTCAGCGGCACCTTCACGGCGATATTGTCGGCGATCTCCGCCAGCTTGCGGCCCTCGGCGATCATGTCTTCCGCGCTGAGCGCGATCACCTCGGCCGAAACCGGGCCGTCCACGGTCTCGCAGATCTCCTTGGTGACCTCGAGGATGTTGCGCCCCGACTTCAGGATCAGCGAGGGGTTGGTGGTCACGCCGTCGAGCATGCCGAGCGCGTGCAGCTCTCGGATCGCGTCGATGTCGGCGGTGTCGACGAAGAACTTCATGGGATCCCCCTCCGGGAGTGATTGGCAAAGGCTCGCCCGTGTCATACCCCAAGGGCTCCGGCTGCAAAACCCCGTGAGTTGGGGCGCTAACATGAAAGCGTGAAGGATGGACGGCTTCTACGACCCGGGCGAGATCGTGGGCGTGCTGACGGCCCAGCCCCTGGGCGGCACGCTGGACTACCGCGCGCCGGAAGGCGGCTGCTGGCAGGGCGCCTACGTGGAGGTGCCGCTTGGCCCCCGGCGCGTCTGGGGCGTCGTCTGGGGGCCGGGGGAAGGGGACTTCGACCCTGCGAAGATCCGTCCGATCACCCGCGTTCTGGATGTCGCGCCGATGCGCGCCGAACTGCGGGATTTCCTGGACAAGGCCGGCGATTACACGCTCACGCCGATGCCGGCGATGCTGCGGCTTGCCACGCGGGCGCCGGCGCTCGGCGCGGCGCCGTCGGCCCGCCGGGTCTACCGGCTGGGGGAGGGACGCCCGGACCGGGAGACCGACGCGCGCCGCCGCGTCCTCGCCGTGCTGGAGGAGATGGGCGGACTCGCCCTGACTCAGAAGGAACTGGCGGATGCCGCGGGCGTGACCGCCTCGGTCATCAAGGGGCTGGCGAAACAGGGTGTCGTGCGCGAGGAGGAGGCGCCGCGCGACACGCCCTATCCGCGACTCGACCCCGATTGGGGCGGCAAGGCCCTGACCGAGGATCAGGCCACGGGCGCCGAGGCGCTGCGCGCGGGACTGCAAAGCGGGCGCTACGGCACGACGCTGCTGAAGGGCGTGACGGGCTCCGGCAAGACCGAGGTGTATCTCGAAGCGGTCGCGGAATGCCTGCGGCAGGGGCGGCAGGCGCTGGTCCTCTTGCCGGAAATCGCGCTGACCTCGGAGTTCATCACCCGCGTCGAGGCGCGTTTCGGCGCCAAACCGGCCGAATGGCACCACGGCGTCACCCAGACCGAACGGCGACGCGTCTGGTCGATGGTGGCGACCGGCGGGGCGGAACTGGTGGTCGGCGCGCGCTCGGCACTCTTCCTGCCGTTCCAGCGGCTCGGGCTGGTCGTCGTCGACGAGGAGCACGACACCTCCTACAAGCAGGAGGATGGGGTCCTTTACAACGCGCGGGACATGGCGGTGCTGCGCGCCTCGCTGAACGACGCGCGCGTCGTGCTCGCCTCCGCCACGCCGTCGCTGGAAAGCTGGGCCAATGCCGAGGCCGGCAAGTACGACCGCCTGACGCTGACCTCGCGCTTCGGGGAGGCGGTGATGCCCGAGATGCGCAGCATCGACATGCGCGTGGAGGATTTGCCGTCCAATCGCTGGATCTCTCCGACGCTCGCTGCCGCAGTCAAGGCGCGGATGGCGCGGAAAGAGCAGGCACTCCTGTTTCTCAACCGCCGGGGCTACGCGCCGGTGACGCTCTGCCGGGCCTGCGGGCACCAGGTCGGCTGCGCCCAGTGCGACGCGCGCATGGTGGAACATCGGTTCCAGAACCGTCTCGTCTGCCATCAATGCGGCGAGACCACGCCGATGCCCGAGGCGTGCCCGGCCTGCGGGGTGGAAGGCAAGCTCGCTGCCGTCGGCCCGGGGGTGGAGCGCATGGCCGAAGAGGCGCGCGCGGCCTTCCCGGACGCGCGCATCGCGGTGCTGTCCTCGGACCTCTTCGGCTCGGCCCGCGCGCTGAAGGCGGAGATCGAGGAGATCGCGCAAGGCGGCGCGGACCTCATCATCGGCACGCAGCTCGTGGCCAAGGGGCACAACTTCCCGCTCTTGACGCTGGTGGGGGTGATTGACGCCGATCTCGGCCTGCAGGGGTCCGATCTGCGCGCGGCCGAACGCACCTTCCAGCTGATGCGGCAGGTCGCGGGGCGCGCGGGCCGGACGGAAAAGCGCGGCGTCGCGTTATTGCAGACCTACCAGCCGGAGCATCCGGTGATCCGCGCCATTCTGTCGGGCGACGAGGAAGGGTTCTGGCGCGCGGAGGCCGAAGAGCGACGGCACGCCGGGGTGCCGCCTTATGGGCGGATGGCCGGGGTGATCCTGTCCTCGCCCGACGTGCAGGCAGTGTTCGATATCGGCAACGCGCTGGCGCGCGGCGACGGGCCGCTGCGGCAGGTCGGCGCGGAGGTCTACGGGCCCGCGCCGGCACCGGTCGCGCGAATCCGGGGGCGCCACCGCGTGCGGCTGCTGGTTAAGGCCCCGAAGGGCGTGCCGCTGCAACGGGCCATCGCCGACTGGGTGGGCCAGATCCGCATCCGCGGCGACGTCCGGCTGGCCATCGACATCGACCCGCAAAGTTTCATGTGAGCCCGACATTGCCCGCCAGCCACGCATGGGGGAGGCGCCCCGCGCCACCTTTCGGCGCGCAACTTCCGCCACGGGCCGAAACCCCGTCCGCTGCGGCTTGTTTGTCCTGCACCCGGCCTCTACATCTCGCGGCATGAAGCTCCGTCTGCCGTTCCTGAAATCCGGCCCGCTCGTGTCGATCGTCCGCCTTCAGGGCACGATCGGCGGCATGGGCCGCACCGCGATCTCCGATCGCAGCGTCGCCCAGCAGCTCGACCGTGCGTTCTCGCGCGGCAAGCCCGTGGCGGTCGCTCTCGAGATCAACTCCCCCGGCGGCTCTCCGGTGCAATCGGCGCTGATCGGCGCCCGCATCCGGCGGCTGGCAGAGGAAAAGAAGGTTCCCGTCTTCGCCTTCGTGGAGGATGTGGCGGCCTCCGGCGGCTACTGGCTGGCCGCGGCTGCCGATGAGGTCTTTGCCGATCATTCGTCGATTCTGGGTTCCATCGGCGTCATCTCGTCCGGGTTCGGCGCGCATGTCTTCCTGCAGCGGCAGGGGTTTGAGCGTCGCGTGCACACGGCGGGCACGTCGAAATCCATGCTCGACCCGTTCCGCCCCGAAAGCGAGGAGGACGTCGCGCGGCTCAATCGCTGGCTGGAGCAGCTGCACGGCAATTTCATCGGGCATGTGCGCGACCGGCGGGGCGCGAAGCTTTCGGAGAACGAGGATCTGTTCAACGGCGAGATCTGGATCGGCGACCGGGCGGTCGACGTCGGGCTTGCCGACGGGATCGGGCACCTCGTCCCGACGATGAAAGCCCGCTTCGGCGACAAGGTGCGGTTCCGCCGCTACGACCAGCGCAAGCCGCTGCTGAGCCGGTTCGGCGCGGGGATCGCGCAGGACGCGCTCGCTTCGGTCGAGGAACGCGCGGATTTCGCGCGCTACGGCCTCTGACGTGATCCTGAAGATCGTCATCCTCTTCCTCGTCTTCATGGGCGTGATGGGCATGTTCGGCAAGCTGCGGATGCCGAAGGCGCTGCGCGGGCCGCAGAAGTGTCCGAACTGCGGACGCCACCGGATCGGCAAGGGCCCGTGCCCCTGCGGCAAGGTCGAGGGGCGCGGCTGAGATGGTCTGGTTCTACGCGGCGCTCGGGCTCGTGATCCTGCTCCTGGCCGGCGACGCGCTGGTCAAGGGCGCGGTGAACCTCGCGCTCCGGGCCGGGGTGCCGGCGCTGATCGTGTCGCTGACCATCGTCGCCTTCGGCACATCGGCGCCGGAGTTGCTGATCTCCGTCAACGCCGCGCTGGACGGGGTGCCGGGGATCGCGCTCGGCAACGTGGTCGGGTCGAATACCGCCAACGTGCTGATGGTGCTTGGCATTCCGGCCATCCTCGCGGTCATGCACACGTCCGAGTGCGACACCCGCAAGAGCTATGTCATCATGCTCGGCGCCTCGATCCTGTTCATCGGGCTGGCCTTCCGGGGCACCTTCGACTGGATTTCCGGGCTGGTCCTGCTGGCCGCGCTCTTTGCCATCCTGGCCGAGAACTTCTGGGAGGCGCGCCAGCACCGTCGCAAGGGCGAGACCGTGCCCGAGGAAGAGGACGTCGAGGGCGCGGACCCCGAGATGGCGTGGTGGAAGATCATCCTCTATCTCGTGCTCGGCCTCGGTGGTCTGCCTCTGGGCGCGGACCTGCTGGTCGATAGCGCGACCGAGATTGCGCAGCGCTTCGGCGTGTCGGACACGGTGATCGGCCTGACGCTGGTGGCCGTGGGCACATCGTTGCCCGAGCTGGCAACGACGGTGTCGGCGGCCTTGCGGCGGCAGGCGGACGTGGCGCTCGGCAACGTGATCGGGTCGAACATGTTCAACCTCCTCGCGATCATCGGCGTTGCCGCCCTGATCGCGCCGATGGAGGTCGACGCCGAGTTCCTGCGCTTCGATCTGTGGGTGATGCTGGCGTCGTCG
The DNA here is from genome assembly GCF_900112685.1 of Roseivivax sediminis. Taxonomy (GTDB): domain Bacteria; phylum Pseudomonadota; class Alphaproteobacteria; order Rhodobacterales; family Rhodobacteraceae; genus Roseivivax; species Roseivivax sediminis. The sequence continues at coordinate 116,750 of NZ_FOMS01000004.1, read as the reverse complement.
GTGCTGCTGCTTCCGTTCGTCTTCTTCCGGTTCAACATGACGCGGCCGGTGGGCATCGCGCTGTCGGCGGCCTACGTGCTTTATGTGGTCACCGTCCTGGGCTGAGGAGGAAGGCATGAGCGACATTCGGCATCGTGCACTGGTGACCGGCGGCGGGCGCCGTCTGGGCCGCGCCATGGCGCTCTACCTCGCCGATCGGGGCTGCGACGTGGCGGTGCATTACGGCGGATCCGCCGACGCAGCCGAGGAGGTCGCGGCGCTGGTGCGCGAGAAGGGCCAGGCGGCGGTCACGCTGCAGGCCGACCTGCTGGACGAGGCGGAGACCGCGGCGCTTCTGCCGCGCGCGGCGGCAGGGCTGGGCGGGCCGATCACGCGGCTGGTCAACAACGCCTCGATCTTTGAGCACGACACGATCGAGGATGCCACCCGTGACGGCTGGGACCGGCATCTCGGCAGCAACCTGCGCGCGCCCTTCGTGCTGACCCAGGCGCTTGCGGCGCAGGTGCCGGACCCGGAGCCGGACGAGCGAGGCGAGCCGGAGGCGCAGGGCGTCGTGGTGAACATGATCGACCAGCGGGTGCGCAAGCTGACGCCACACTTCATGACTTACACGATCGCCAAGATGGGGCTCTGGGCCTTCACGCAGACGGCGGCGCAGGGCCTCGCCCCGCGGGTGCGGGTCAACGGCATCGGCCCCGGCCCCACGCTGCAGGGCCCCGACCAGAGCGCGGAGCACTTTGCCGCGCAGCGCGCTGCCACGATCCTGGAGCGCGGCGCGAACGAGACCGACATAACCGCGGCGCTGGGATACATCCTCGATGCGCGGGCGGTGACGGGGCAGATGATCTGTGTCGACGGGGGCCAGCACCTGGCCTGGCAGACCCCGGATGTGGTCGGCGTCGAGTGACGCCGGGGAAAGTTGTGCACCGGTGCGACATGCGTCATCCAAGTGTCACAGAACCGTTAACAAAAACAGTAGCTTATTCAGAGTCCATTTTTTTGATGAATTCTTTCAATGGGTTAGTAAAGCGCCCAATTATTGAGCAATGTAACGGATGGCCAAGTATGCAAGGGGATTTCGGGTCTCAGACGGAGTTTCCCTCAGACTTGTCCACAGTTTCGGTGGATCTCTTCAGGCTTGAAAGATCGGGCGAACTTGGGGTGCGAAAACCGCGAATCGAAGCCGTCGCAATTGGCGCTTCGGGATGGAACGTATGGGGCGGGGACCCGCGCGAAAGGACATGACGGACGAAACGGAAACAGGGAAAGAAACGACCTCAACGGCGCCGGCGCCGACCGGGCACGGGGTCATTCAGGGCTACCTGAGGACGCTGGAGACCCGGCCCGGTGTCTACCGCATGCTCGATGCCCAGAGCCGCGTGCTGTATGTCGGCAAGGCGCGCAACCTCAAGGCGCGGGTGTCGAGCTATGCCAGGCCCACGGGCCACACGCCGCGCATCGCCCGGATGATCCGCGAGACCGCGTCGATGATGTTCCTCACGACGCGGACCGAGACCGAGGCGCTGCTGCTCGAACAGAACCTGATCAAGCAGCTCAAGCCCAAGTTCAATGTCCTGCTGCGCGACGACAAGTCGTTCCCGAACATCCTTGTGACCGGCGATCACGGCTATCCGCAGATCAAGAAGCACCGCGGCGCGAAGAAGGAGAAGGGCGCCTATTACGGCCCCTTCGCCAGCGCCGGGGCGGTGAACCGCACGCTCAACCAGCTCCAGAAGGTGTTCCTCCTGCGCAGCTGCTCGGATTCGGTGTTCGAGACGCGCACGCGGCCCTGCCTTCTGCACCAGATTAAGCGGTGCAGCGCGCCCTGCGTCGGCAAGATCTCGGAGGCGGACTACGCCGCGAGCGTGAACGACGCCGAACGCTTCCTTTCGGGCCGGGACACCAAGATCCAGGAGACGCTGGCCGCGTCGATGCAGGAGGCCTCCGCGGCGATGGAGTTCGAGCGCGCGGCAGCGCTGCGCGACCGCATCCGCGCGCTGACCCAGGTGCAGAGCGCGCAAGGCATCAACCCGCGCGGCGTGACCGAGGCCGACATCCTGGCGTTGCACATGGAGGGCGGGCAGGCCTGCGTGCAGGTCTTCTTCATCCGGGCCAACCAGAACTGGGGCAACCGCGACTTCTACCCCCGCGTGGGCGAGGACGTGGAGGCCTCCGAGGTGCTGGAGGCCTTCATCGGCCAGTTCTACGACACCAAGGAGCCGCCGCGCCTGCTTCTGCTGAGCCACGAGATCGAGAGCCCGGACCTGATGACCGAGCTTCTGACCGAGAAGAAGGGCCGCAAGGTCGAGATCGCCGTGCCGCGGCGGGGCGAGAAGGCCGAGCTGGTCGAGGGCGCACTGCGCAATGCGCGCGAGAGCCTCGGGCGGAAGATGGCCGAGAGCGCGGCGCAGGGAAAGCTCCTGCGCGGGCTGGCGGAGGCCTTCGGGCTGGAGACGGTGCCGGAGCGGATCGAGGTCTACGACAACTCCCACATCCAGGGGGCGCACGCGGTGGGCGCGATGATCGTCGCGGGGCCGGAGGGCTACCTCAAGAACCAGTACCGCAAGTTCAACATCAAGGGCGAGGAACTGACACCCGGCGACGATTTCGGAATGATGAAGGAGGTGCTGACCCGGCGCTTCAAGCGTCTCCTGAAAGAGGACCCGGATCGCGACAAGGGGCTGTGGCCCGATCTCCTGCTGATCGACGGCGGGCAAGGTCAGGTGAGCGCGGTGCACGAGATCCTGGCCGAGCTCGGCGTCGAGGACGTGGCGATGATCGGCGTCGCCAAGGGGGTCGACCGCGATCACGGCAAGGAGGAGTTCCACCGTTTCGGCCAGCGGCCCTTCGCGCTCCGGCGCAACGACCCGGTTCTGTATTTCGTACAGCGGCTGCGGGACGAGGCGCACCGCTTCGCCATCGGCTCGCACCGGGCGAAGCGGTCGAAGGCGGTGTCGGCCAATCCGCTGGACGAGATCGCCGGGGTGGGCGCCTCGCGCAAGCGGGCGCTCTTGCAGCATTTCGGATCGGCCAAGGCGGTGGGCCGGGCGAACCTCGCCGATCTGAAGGCGGTCGAGGGCGTCTCGGCTGCGCTGGCCGAACGCATCTACGCGCATTTCAACGAGGGCGGGTGACGCCGGACGGCGCTCGGCCTGAAGGCCGTCGCCCCGCCCGCCGTCCCGCGGGGGCTCTACTGGATCGACAGATCGAGCGTGAAGGCCGAGGTCGCGCCGGCGTCCTCGTCGTTGCCGAGATGATAGACCCGGATCGTGTAGGTGCCGTCTTCGGGCAGGTCGACAGTGGCGCTGTTGCCGTCGTTGGACGAGATGTAGATCACCTCCCATTCCGCGCCCGGCGGCATGACGTTGAAGTTCACGTTGCCGAAGCCGTCGCTGCGCGTCACCGCAAGTTCGACGAACATCTGCTGCCCGGCGCCGGCGCCCAGGCGGTAGTCGAGATAGTCGTGTCCGGTGATCGTACCTTCGATCATCGTGCCGAAATTGCCGGCGCCGAAGTGGACCTCGCGGACCTCTTGCGCGACGGCCGTCACCGGCAGGGCCAGCGACAGGGCGAGGGTGAAGTGCATCAGGGTTTTCATGTGCGGAGCTCCCGGCCGGGCGCGCAGGGGCGCCATCTTGCGATCATGCGGGGATTTCGGATCAAGGCAAGATGGACCATGAGCCAAGAGGCGCGCGGCGGGCCGCCGGAAACGCCGGCGACTCTTTGCCGGGAACCGAGCGGGCGAGGGGAGGTTGAGCTTGGAAGGTTGCAAGGCCGCAGCCACTGTATTCGAACGAAGGGGAAAACATGTTCCGCACCTCTCTCGCCGCGCTCGTGGCTGCCGCCCTGGCGCTGCCGGCCGCCGCCCAGGACACCGGGTCCGACACGCAGACGGACGAACCCGCCGCCCAGGCCGACGCCCAGACGGACCCGCAGGCGGGCGCCGAGCCCGACCAGGCGCCCTACATCACCGCGACGATGATCCAGGAGGCACGGATCGTGTCGCTCGAGGGCGATTACGACGCCGAGACCTGGGAGGGCGACCAGCCGTTGCAGCCGATCATGGCGGGACTGAGCGAGATCGGCTCGGTCGAGGAAATCCTGCTGGACGACGCGGGCATGGTGCAGGGCATCACCACCGATATCGGCGGGTTCCTCGGCATCGGCGAGAAGACGGTGATGATCCCGCTGAGCGACCTGCGCCTCGCCCGGTCGCCCGAGGACGAGACCATCACCATCGTCACGCGGCTGAACGAGCAGCAGCTCGACGATGCGCCGGAATTCGAAGACGCGGACGACTGATCAGGGCGACAGCCGCCCAAGCACGTCGCGCAGGTCGTCCGGGATCGGTCTCGGGCGGCCTTTTTCGTCCGTCAGCACGTTCTGGAAGAAGCCGAGCGTGGCGGCCTCGTCCTCGCCCTCGCGGAAGAGCGCGACCTCGATCCGGTAGGACGACGTGCCGATCTTCGCCAGCCTGAGCCCGGCCTCGAGCGCGTCGGGAAAGCCGACCTCGCGGAAGTAGATGCAGCCGTTCTCGACCACGACGAAACGGATGGCGCCCGGGCCGCGGATCTCGATCCCCTGCCGCATCTGCCAGAGCGAGATGACGTTGTCGAAGATCGCGTAATAGGTCGCGTTGTTCATGTGGCCGTATTCGTCGTTGTCGGCCCAGCGGGTCTGGACCGGCAGGAAGGCGGCGAACTCGGCGCGGGCGGGCGGCGGCGTGCGGGACATGGGGTCAGTTCCGGATCAGGCGAAAGGCGGTGGAGGCGCCCCAGCCCGCCGCGATGGCGAGCGTCAGGGACAGAAGGCCATAGGCCAGCGGCAGATCGCGCGAGAGGTTGTAGAGCCAGCGCTCCAGCCCGACCTTGCGCACGTCGATCACCCGTTCGGTCTGGCTGACCACGCGGCCGCCGCGGGTGAGAAAGATGCGCGTGGCATAGGCGCCCTCGGTCAGGTTGGCGGGCAGGCGGATCCGGGTGGCGAACAAAGTCTCCTCGCGCACGTCGACGGCGCCTTCGAGGCGCTGGTAGAGGCCGCTGTCGCTGCGGATGCGGATCACGGCCTCTGAAAACGCCTGCGCATTGTCCACGTTCATCGGCGCGCCGACGGATCGGATGGCGCGCGGAACCGAGACGCTGTGGCGCAGGTCCTCCACGTTCGACATGACCGACCCGAAGGGACCGGACGTGGCGACGGCGTAGAACGACGGGGCGAGGTCGATTTCCACTGCGTCGGCGTTGACCCAGATCCCGAAGCGCCGTTCCTTGCGGTAGACCGTGACCGGCACGAATGGGCCGGACACGGTGACCACGACCTCGAGCGGCGGGTCGGCGGGAATGGGGATCTCGCGCTTCACGGCGCCGTAGACGAGGATCTCCGAGCCGTCGAAATCGGTGGAGATGGAGACGCTGTCCTGACTGAGGCCGAGCACGACCTCCTCTTGTGCAGTGGTGGGCGCGAGGGCGGGGGCCTCGTCTGCCGGGGCGACCTCCTCGGCGCCGGCCGGCGCCTCCTCGGCCGGCGGCGGCGCGGCGTCGGTTTCCGGCTGGGCGGTGGCCCAGCCGGCGGCGAGAAGGGCCAGGGCGAGGGCGGCGAGGATGCGGCGCGCGATCATGTCGGCGCGCCTTCCTGGCTGATCACGAAGAGTTCGGACGGGGTCAGCACGAGATCCAGCCCCAGCTTGATGCAGACCCCGACGACGAGGAGCGCGAGCAGGATGCGCAGCTGTTCGGCGCGGAGCCGGGCGCCCATGGCTGCGCCGATCTGCGCGCCGACGACGCCGCCGGTGATCAGCGCGAGCGCCAGGAAGATGTCGACGGTCTGGGTGGTGACGGCGTGCAGAACCGTGGTGAAGCCGGTCACGAAGATGATCTGGAAGAGCGATGTGCCGATGACGACCTTGGTGGGCATGCCCAGAAGGTAGATCATCGCGGGCACCATGATGAAGCCGCCGCCGACCCCCATGATCGCGGCCAGCACCCCGACCGAGGCGCCGACGAGAAGCGGCGGGATCGCGGATATGTAGAGGCCCGAGGCGCGGAAGCGCATCTTGAAGGGCAGCCCGTGCACCCAGCCGTGCTGGCGCCGCTTCGGCGCCGCCCCCCGCGAGGCGCTGCGCAGGGCGCGGATGCTCTCTGCCAGCATCAGCCCGCCGATGATGCCGAGGAAGACGACGTAGCAGAGCCGCACCAGCAGATCGACCTGCCCGGCCGCCTTCAGCGCGTTGAAGAGCCAGACGCCGAGCGCGGAGCCGCCGAGACCGCCGATCAGCAGCACCGTGCCCATCCGCAGATCGACCGTTCGCCGCCTGAGATGGGCGAGCACGGCCGAAACGGAGCTCGCGACGATCTGGTTGGCGCCGGTGGCGACGGCGACGGCGGGCGGGATGCCGAGAAAGAACAGCAGCGGCGTGATCAGGAAACCGCCGCCGACGCCGAACATGCCCGACAGGATTCCCACCATCACGCCGAGACCGAGGAGCAGGAAGAGCGAGACCGAGACCTCGGCGATGGGGAGGTAGAGCTGCATGGGCGAAGAGTGCGCAAGCGCGCGGGAATTGGCAACGGGTCGGCGGGCTGAGTGATGCCGCAGGGCCGCGTCTGTGGCGGGCGGCGCGCAGCCGGCTGGGCGATCGCGTTTCCGGGGCAGGGCCCGCTTGCGATTGTCGTCCCCGTGCCGCATGGCGCGCGTCCCGGTACGGACGGGAGCGAGGGGCCGGCCCCTCGCGCTCCCCGGAGTATTTGCGGCCCAAAGAAGCGGGGCGCGCCTTCGGCTTGGGACGCCGGGCGGTCAGCGTTCCTTGACGTAGGGCTCGCCACCGGCGCGGGGGGGAATCGCCTTGCCGACGAAGCCGGCGAGGATGACCACCGTGAGGATGTAGGGCAGGGCGTCCATGAGCTGAACCGGGATCGTGAGGCCGCCAAGGTCGATGTTCTGATAGCGCAAGGCCACCGCCTGCAGGAGACCGAAGAGCAGGCAGGCCATCAGCGCGTACCACGGCCGCCACTTGGCGAAGATGAGCGCCGCGAGCGCGATGTAGCCGCGCCCTGCGGTCATGTCCCGGACGAAGCCGGCCTGCAGCCCGGTGGCGAGGTAGGAGCCGGCGAGCCCGCACAGGAGCCCGCAGATCGCCACGGCCGCGAAGCGCAGGCCGGTGACCGAGATGCCGGCGGTATCAACAGCCTCGGGCGCCTCCCCCACGGCGCGCAGGCGCAGGCCGAAGCGGGTGCGAAAGAGGATCCACCAGGTGAGCGGTACGGTCAGCAGGCCCAGATAGACCAGCAGCGAATGGCCCGAAATCAGTTGCGCATAGAGCGGGCCGAGGACCGGCACGTCCGAGAGCGCATTGGCGAAGGGCAGGGTGATGTTGCCCCAGCGGCCCTGGCCGATAAGCGAGGGCGTGCGTCCGCCCTGGCCGAACCAGTCCTGCGCGATCAGCACCGTCAGGCCCGCGGCAAGGAAGTTGATCGCCACGCCCGAGATGAGCTGGTTGCCGCGGAAGGTGATCGACGCGAGCCCGTGCACGAGGCTGAGCATCACCGAGGAGACGATGCCGGCGAGGAGGCCCAGCCACACCGACCCGGTTGCCGCCGCGACGGCCGCCGAGAAGAAGGCCGAGATCAGCATCTTGCCTTCAAGGCCGATGTCGATGACCCCGGCGCGTTCGGAAAACAGCCCCGCGAGACAGGCGAAGAGCAGCGGGGTGGCCAGCCGGACGGTCGAATCGAGGACCTGCAGGACCGTCGCGAAATCCATCAGCGGGCCCTCCGGCCGCGGGCGAAGAGGCGCGCGAGCGGTATCCGTACCATGTTGTCGAGCGCGCCGGTGAACAGGATCACCAGCGCCTGGATCACCACGATCAGCTCGCGCGGGATATTGGTCCAGAGCGCGAGTTCCGCCCCGCCCTGGTAGAGAAAGCCGAAGAGGATCGCGGCGAGAAAGACGCCGACCGGGTGATTGCGGCCCATCAGCGCCACCGCGATGCCGATGAAGCCGGCACCTTCGGTGGAGTTCATCACCAGCCGCTCGGCCTCGCCCATGGCGGTGTTGACGCCCATGAGCCCGGCGAGCCCGCCCGAGATCAGCATCGCAACCACGATCGTCTTTACAGGGGAAATGCCGGCATAGCGCGCGGCGCTTTCGGAATGGCCCAGCGCCCGGATCTCGTAGCCGAGGCGCGTGCGCCAGATCAGCAGCCAGACGAAGACGCAGGCGGCTATGGCGAGAAAGAACGTCACGTTGCCCGGCGCCCCGCGGAACAGCGGGTTCGCCTCTGCCGCGAACATGTCCTGGAAGGTGGGCAGGTGGGTGGCGGCGGGGAAGATCGCCGTGGCCGGGTCCTGCTGGCCCGCGGGCTTCATCAGGTTCACGAGAAGATAGTTCAGCAGCGCCGCGGCGATGAAGTTGAACATGATCGTGGTGATCACGATGTGGCTGCCGCGTTTCGCCTGAAGATAGGCCGGGATGAACGCCCAGGCCGCGCCGAAGATCGCCGCGGCGATCGAGGCCGCGACGAGCGCCAGCGTCCAGTGCGGCCAGGGCAGGTAGAGGCAGACGAGCGCGACGCCGAGGCCGCCGATCATCGCCTGCCCCTCGCCGCCGATGTTGAAGAGCCTGGCGTGGAAGGCGACCGACACCGCGAGGCCGGTGAAAATGAAGTTGGTCGCGTAATAGAGGGTGTAGCCCCAGCCGGCGGAGCGCAGGAGCGCGCCCTCGACCATGAGCGTGAAGGCGTCCACCGGGTTCTCGCCGATGCCGAGGATCACGAGCGCCGACAGCGCGGCGGCAAGCAGGAGCGAGATCAGCGGCACCAGCACCGCGTCGGCCCAGGGGGGCAGCTTATCCATGCACGGCCTCCCGGCGGTCCTTGCGTTCGAGCGCGGCGTCGACGGCCTCGAAGGCGTCGCCGCCGGGATCCTCGGTGATGCCGGCCATCAGGAGGCCCAGTTCGCGCTGGTCGGTGTCGGCGGCGTCGCGGGTGCCCATGACGCGGCCGTCGAACATCACCGCGATGCGGTCCGACAGCGCGAAGATTTCGTCGAGTTCAACCGACACCAGCAGGATCGCCTTGCCCTCGTCGCGCAGGCGCACGATCTGCTGGTGAATGAACTCGATGGCGCCGATGTCGACGCCGCGGGTGGGCTGGCCGATCAGCAGGACGTCCGGATTGCGCTCGATCTCGCGCGCGAGGACGATCTTCTGCTGGTTGCCGCCCGAGAAGTTGCGCGCCGCGAGGTCGGGGTTCGGCGGGCGCACGTCGAAGCGCTGCATCTTGGCGCCGGCCTCTTCGCGGATGGCGGCGTTGTTCATCAGGACGCCGGACTGGATCGCCGGGTCGCGGTGGTAGCCGAAGACGGTATTCTCCCACGCCGTGTAGGGCATGATGAGGCCCTCGCGCTGGCGATCCTCGGGGACGTGCGCGATGCCGGCGCCGCGTCGGGCCATGCCGTCGCAGCCGGCGCCCGAGAGCGGGATATCCTTGCCGTTCACGCGCACCGTGCCCGTCGCGTCCGCGTAGCCGCCGAGGACGTTCAGAAGCTCCGACTGGCCGTTGCCGGCGACACCGGCGAGGCCGAGGATCTCGCCGGCGCGGACCTCCAGCGAGATGCCGCGCAGCCGTTCGACCCCCTGGCCGTCGACATGGCGCAGGTCCTCGATCTGAAGGACCGGCGCCTTGGGCTGCGCCGGCGCCTTGTCGACGCGCAAGAGCACCTTGCGGCCGACCATGAGCTCGGCCAGCTCCTCGGGGCTCGTCTCGGCGGTCTTGACGGTGGCCGTCATCTCGCCGCGGCGCATCACGCTCACCGTATCGGTGATCTCCATGATCTCGCGCAGCTTGTGGGTGATGAGGATGATCGTCTTCCCCTCGGCCCGCAGGTTATCGAGGATGCGGAAGAGGTGGTCGGCCTCGGCGGGGGTGAGCACGCCGGTGGGCTCGTCGAGGATCAGGATATCGGCCTCGCGGTAGAGCGCTTTCAGGATCTCGACCCGCTGCTGGTGGCCGACCGACAGGTGCTGGACCTGGGTGTCGGGGTCGACCGACAGCTCGTATTCCTCGGCGAGGCTTTTCAGCGCGCCGCGCGCCTTGGCGAGCGAGGGTTTCAGCAGGCCGCCGTCCTCGGCGCCGAGGATGACGTTTTCCAGCACCGTGAAATTCTGCACCAGCTTGAAGTGCTGGAAGACCATGCCGATGCCGGCGCGGATCGCGGCCTGGCTGTCGGGGATCTGCGTGCGCTGGCCCTTGACCCAGATCTCACCCGCGTCGGCGGCGTAGAAGCCGTAGAGGATGGACATCAGCGTCGACTTGCCGGCGCCGTTCTCGCCGATGATGCCGTGGATCGTGCCCGGCATCACGCGGATGGAGATGTCCTTGTTGGCCTGGACCGGTCCGAAGGCCTTCGAGATGCCTTTGAGTTCGATGGCGGGGTCGGTCATGGGCGTAGGGGGCCTCGCGGGATGCGGGGGCGGGGCCGCGCGCCACGCGGCCCCGGGATCGGCGCCGGGCGGCGCGGCGGCCGCCCGTCCGGGCTCAGAACGACAGGGCCGGGCAGCTGTCGTCGGAGCGGTAGTCGTGCACCTCGACCTCGCCGTCGATGATCGCCTGGCGCGCCTCGTCGACGCGTTCCTGCATCTCGTCGGTGATGAGATCGCGGTTGTTCTCGTCGAGCGCGTAGCCGACGCCGTCATCCTCGAGCGTCAGCCGCTCGGTCCCGGTGTCGAGGTCTTCGCCCGCCTGCATCGCCTCGTAGGTGGCGACGTCCACGCGCTTGAGCATGGAGGTCAGGACCTGGCCGGGATGCAGGTGGTTCTGGTTGCTGTCGACGCCGATGGACAGGATGTCCTCGTCCGCGGCGGTCTGCAGAACGCCGATGCCGGTGCCGCCGGCGGCGGCGAAGACCACGTCGGAGCCCTGGGAGATCTGCGCGTTGGTCAGCTCGGACCCCTTCACCGGGTCGTTCCAGGCCGCGGGCGTCGTGCCGGTCATGTTGGCGATGACCTCGATGTCCTCGTTCACCGCCTTGGCGCCCTGGGCATAGCCGCAGGCGAAGGCGCGGATCAGCGGGATGTCCATGCCGCCGACGAAGGATACTGTGCCGGTCTCGGACGCCATCGCAGCCAGCATTCCCACGAGGTAGGAGCCCTGCTCCTCCGCGAAGGAGATCGACTTCACGTTCGGGTGTTCCTCGGGGTCGACATAGCCGTCGATGGTCACGAACTTGGTGTCTGGATAGTCGCCCGCGACGTTGTCGATCGGCGTCGACATGGAGAAGCCGGTGGTGATGACGGGGTTGAAGCCGGCTTCGGCGAAGCGGCGCAGGGCCTGTTCGCGCTGCGCCTCGGATTGCAGTTCGATGTCGCGGTAATTGCCGCCGGTTTCCTCGGCCCATTGCTCGGCGCCGTTGAACGCGGCCTCGTTGAACGATTTGTCGAACTTGCCGCCGAGATCGTAGATCAGCGCCGGATCGGCGAGCGCGGCGCCTGTGGACAGCGCCAGCGCGGCGGAGGCGCCAAGGAGGGATTTCAGAACGGTCATGCGCGGGGCTCCCTGAAACGTGGTGCGGGGCGGGGGTTCGTCCCCTGCGTCCCTTTGGATCGAAGCGATCTCGCCACGATTTAGGACCGACCGGCCCGAGGGGGTCAACCGGTTTTTCCCGTGTTCGCGGGCGGCTAGGCGGGCGACGCGGCGTTATCGGGGCGGATCGCGCGCGCCATGAGCAGCGCATCGGCGCGGCTGCCGTCCGGCCGGCGATAGTAGCCGGCGCGCCGCGCGGTCTCGGCGTAGCCGAAGCGGGTGTAGAGCGCCAGGGCCGGATCGTTGTCGTGTGCGACGTCGAGGACGGCGCGGGTCACGCCTTCGGAGGCGCATAGGGTGTGGAACTGGGTGAGCAGGTCGGAGGCCACGCCCTGGCGTTGTGCGGCCGGATCGGTCGCGAGCGCGAGGATCTCCGCCTCGTCTGCGACCACTTGCGCGATCAGGAAGCCTTCGGGCGCGCCAATCAGTCTCGTCACCGGACGGGCGCTCAGCGCGGCGATGTCGGCGGCGCCCCAGGGAGCCTGGTGGCGGTATGCGCGCGCCATCAGCGCGGCCATGTCCTCAGGCTTCATCGAGAATTCGGGGCGGGGCGTCTCGCGCCGGAGCGGCGTCGGCGGGCCGGACATAGAGCGGTGCCGGCGGCGCGCCTGGGACGGCGCCCTGGGCGCGGCGGGCGATGGCGGCGGCGAGCGCCTCCGGCGCCGGCGGCCAGGTGACCTCGGCCGGCAGGTCCACGCGGGGGAGGAGCTCCACCGCCCTGCCGGGCGTTCTCGCATAGGCCATGTCGCGCGGGGCGGGCACGACGGGGCAGGGGCCGTCCGTCGCGTCAAGCGTCGAGACGCCGATCGCGGGGATCTCCAGCGCGAAGGCGAGGCCGCGCGCGGTGGCCACCGATATGCGGATTCCGGTGAAGTTACCCGGCCCGACGCCGACACCGATCCGTGCAAGGTCGGCCCATGTGGCGCCGCCCTCGTCGAGCACTTCTTCGAGAAGCGGCATGAGGCGTTCGGCCTGCCCGCGCGCCATCTCCTCGCCGCGCGCGGCGAGGATGCGGTCGCCCGACAGCAAAGCGGCCGCGCAATGCGCGGCCGATGTGTCGAAGCCGAGGATCAGAGGATCAGACACCGATCGGGCGCACCTCGGTCACCTCGGGGATGTAGTGACGCAGGAGATTCTCGATGCCCATCTTGAGCGTCAGCGTCGAGGACGGGCAGCCGGCACAGGCGCCCTGCATGTGCAGGTAGACGACGCCCCGCTCGAACCCGTGGAAAGTGATGTCGCCGCCGTCCTGCGCCACCGCCGGGCGCACGCGGGTGTCGAGCAGCTCCTTGATCTGGCCGACGATCTCGCCGTCCTCGCCGTCATGGTCGGCGTGACCGCCGCCGGACGTGTCCATGGCGCCATCGGCCATGACCGGCTGGCCGGACTGGAAATGCTCCATGATCGCGCCGAGGATCGCCGGCTTGACGTGGTCCCAGTCGGTGTCGTCGGCCTTCGTCACGGTGACGAAGTCGTTGCCGAAGAACACGCCGCGCACGCCGGGCACGTCGAACAGGCGGGTGGCCAGCGGCGAGGCGCCGGCGCCCTCGGGCGAGGGGAAATCGGCAGTGCCGGCGTCGAGCACGGTCTGCCCGGGCAGGAATTTCAACGTCGCGGGGTTGGGCGTCGATTCGGTCTGGATGAACATGTGGCGGCCCTTTCTCGGTTACCTGCAAATATGCTCACGGGCCGGCACAGGGTCAAGGTGTTTGGAACGGTTCTAAAGTCTGCCGGCAGGCTTCGGGCAGTTCTGAGGCTGCGACGGCTGTCCCTGACGCGCTCGGCCAAGCTGGCGCCGACATGCGGAGTGACCCGGATGGAGCCGTGACCCGTGCGATCTGGCGGGCAGAGCGTCAGGTGATGGCTTCCAGCCGCTCTTTCGACAGGTCGCCCGGCACGATGGTGATCGGGATCGGCAGGGAGCCGGCACTCCGCGTAAGCTGTGTGACCAGCGGGCCGGGACCCGACTTGTCGGTGCCCGCACCGAGCACCAGCACCCCGATCTCGGGGTCGTCACCGACCTGCGCGACGATCTGCGTGACCGGGTCGCCCTCCCGGATCACCAGTTCGGGGTCGACGTTCTGACGGTCGCGCATCCACTTGGCGAAGACCTCGAAATGCGCGGTGATGCGTTCGCGCGCCTCTTCGCGCATGATGTCGCCGACACCGATCCAGTGATTGAACTCGTCCGGCGGGATCACCGACAGGATCGACACGCCGCCGCCGGTCCTGGCCGCGCGCATGGCGGCAAAGCGCATCGCGTTGAGGCATTCGCGGCTGTCGTCGAGCACGACCATGAACTTGCGCATCTTCGGCCTCCCCAGTCGCAGCGATCATGGCGAAGGCGGCCGGGCCTGTCCATGGCGGGGGCCCGCGGGGCTCACACCGCCTGGCCGGCCGCCCAGTCCCAGTAGATCTGCCGCGCGCGGCGGGTGAGGGGGCCGAACTCGTAGGTGCGGTCCTCGAACCGGCCGACCGGCGTGACCTTGTTGAGGTTGCCGGTCAGAAAGATCTCGTCCGCCGCCTCGAAGTCGCTGAAGGTGAGCACGGTCTCCACCACCTCGATCCCGTCGGCGCGCAGGTTCTCGATATGCCGCGCGCGGGTGATCCCGGCAAGGAACGTGCCGTTCGGGATCGGCGTGAACACCACCCCGTCGCGCACCATGAAGACGTTCGACGTCGCGGTTTCGGCCACGTTGCCCATCGCATCCGCCACCAGCGCGTTCTCGAAGCCGCGCAGGCCCACCTCGCGCAGCATCCGCGCGTTGTTGGCGTAAAGGCAGCCCGCCTTGGCGTTGACCACGTTGTCGTCGAGCACCGGGCGGCGGAAGGACGTGCGCCCGAGCGAGACCAGATGCTCTTCCGGCAGCATCGGGAATTCCTCGAGGCAAAGCGCGAAGCCGGTATGCTCCGCCCCGATCTTGGGCATGATCGCCGACGGCTCGGAGTTCAGTGACCAGTACATCGGGCGCACGTAGACCGGCGCCGACCGGGGGAACATCGCCAGCCCCTCGCGCGCGATCTCGAGGATCTCCGCGTCGGTCTTCGTCGGCTCGATCATCAGCGCCTTGGCCGAGCGGTTGGTGCGCGCGCAATGCCGGTCCAGATCCGGCGCCATCCCGTCGATGAAGCGCGCCCCGTCGAAGACGGTGGAGCCGAGCCACGCGCCGTGATCGGCAGCGCGCATGATGGCGGCGTCGCCGCTGTGCCATGCGCCGTCCACGTAGGTGCGGATGTTGCGGCCGGTTGCCATCGCGCTCTCCTTCCTGCGAATTCGGGCGCGACGCTAATCGGGGCGGCCGGGAAGGTCCAGCCGGTCAGGCCGCTTCCGCCAGAAGCGCCGGCAGGTCGAGAGGCGCGTTCACCATTTCGATCATGCCTTCCGCGTCGCGCGGCCAGTCGGCGCGCGCACGGTCGCGATAGATCTCCACCCCGTTGCCGTCGGGATCGTCGAAATAGACCGCTTCGGAGACCCCGTGATCGGCCGCTCCGGTGATCGTCACGCCGGCATCGACGGCCCGCTTCAGCGCGGCGCCGAGCGTGGCGCGGTCGGGAAACAGGAATGCGGTGTGGAAGAGGCCCGGATGCCGCTTGGACCCCGGCGGCTGACCGGCGCTGTTCCAGGTGTTGAGGCCGACATGGTGGTGATAGCCGCCCGCCGACAGGAAGGCCGCCTGACGCCCGTAGCGCTGCACCAGCGACAGGCCGATGACATCCCGGTAGAACGCGATGGACCGCTCGAGGTCGGAGACTTGCAGGTGGACATGGCCGATCTGCATCGTGTCGGGGGCTTGGGTGGTCATGGGCGGGCTCCGGTCTGTGTGGTTGACCCGAAGATAGGCGCGGTGCGTCTTGTGCGAAATCGGCGCGGCCGGACCGACATGGTGCGTCAGCGCACAGAGTTGGCCCAGGGCGCCACCAGCGGCCGCAGTGCCACCCGCGCGCCGATGCGCGCCGCGAGAAGGTAGAGCCCTGCAACCTTGCGCTGCAAGAACAGCGCGTCGGCCGGCGGAAGCGGGGCGATGTCGCGCTCCCGCCCCATGGCGATCGCCGCCCGGGTCAGCCGGTCGGGCAGGTCCGATGCGGCGAAGTCGAAGGGCGCTTCGCTGCGCAGCGGCGCGAAGGCCATGTCCATCATGTCCAGCAGTGTCTCCATCCGGCCCGGCTCCAATGTCTCGGACAGGTATCCGATGCGCATCGCCGCCGCCCTCATCCCCGCACGGTCCTCGGCGAGCCCGGCTTGCAGCAGCGCCCTGAAATCCGCGGCGAGCGCCGCCGGGATCGCCCGCGTCGCCCCGAAATCCAGGAGCGCGATCCGCCCCGTCTCGGCCTCGTACCGGTAGTTGGCGAAATTGGGATCGGTCTGCACCAGGCCGAACTCGAACAGCTCGCGCGGGATCAGCGCGATCAGCCGCCGCGCGACGTCGTCGCGCACCTCTTGAGCGGCGCCGGCCAGATTCTCCACCTGCGCACCTTGCAGGAAGTCCATGGTCAGTATGTCGCGCGTCGTCAGGTCGTCGTGCGGGCGCGGCACGGCAAAGCCCGGCTCTCCCTCCAGCAAATCGGCGAACCGCGCCATCGACCGCGCCTCCTGCGCGTAATCGGCCTCCTCGTGCAATTGCGCGCGCGCCTCCTCCAGCAGCGGCGCAAGATCGAGCCCCTTCGGCACCAGTCCCGACCAGCGGATCACCGCGCCGAGATTGGCGATGTCGCTGTCGATGCTCGCCCGGATACCGGGATACTGCACCTTCACGGCAAGCTCGCGGCCGTCCTTCGCCTCGGCGCGGTGCACCTGCCCGATGGAGGCCGCGGCGACGGGGCGCACGTCGAACCGCCGGAAGCGGTGCAGGAAGTCGTCGCCCCAGGCGTCCGACAGCACGCGCTTGAGCTGCGGCGGCGGCATCGCATGCGCCTCCGCGCGCAAGGCGGCGAGGATCTGCGCCAGCTCCGGCGACAGGTATTCCCCCGCCTCCATGGAGATCAGCTGCCCCAGCTTCATCGCAGCTCCGCGCATCCGCGCCAGCTCCGCCGTCACCCGCGCGGCGTTGGCCGGCGTCAGCAGCAGCCGGCCCGCCTCGGGGCGCCGCCCGCGCGCCAGCTCACCGGCCCCGGCCCATGCGGCGCGGCCCACCAGCCCGCCGGTCAGCCCGCCAAGGCGCATCAGCCGCCCCAGCCGGCGCGACGGCACCGGCAGAGGGGCAGAGAGGTATCGGTCGCGCTCATCCATGACGCTTGCAGATAAGCCGCCGTCGGTGTCTGGCCATCGCCGGGCCGCTCGCTTAGGCAGGTCGCGACCGTTCCGCCCCGAAGAGGAGCCGCGCCATGCACGATCACAATGCCAGCCCGGTGAACCCGCTGCCGCCGGTGGTGCTGGCGCTCTTCGCGATCCTCGCGGTGGCGGAACTGGCCTTTTCGCTCGGCGCCCGCGGGCTCATGGGCGGTCCGGGCGCGATCGGCTGGCGCGTGGCGATGATCGAACGCTTCGCCTACGCGCCCGAGATCCTCGACTGGATGGTCCGCACCCGCCAGCTGCCGCCCGAACATCTCGCGCGCATCGTCACCTACCCGTTCGTCAACGGCGCCTTCACCGCGACGCTTTTCGCCGGCGTGATGCTGCTGGCGCTGGGCAAGATGGTGGCCGAGGCGATCGGTCAGCCCCGCACGCTGGCGGTATTCCTCGGCGCCGCCATCGGCGGTGCGCTGATCTACACCGCGGTGCTGCCAGGCGGCCCTGCGCTCTATGGCAGCTTTCCCCCCGTCTACGGGCTGATCGGCGCCTTCACCTATCTGCTCTGGGTACGCCTCGGTCAGGCGGGCGAAGCCCAGATCCGCGCCTTCACGCTGATCGGCGTTCTGCTCGGCATCCAGCTGGTCTTCGGCCTCCTGTTCGGCGGCGGCCCGTTCTGGGTGGCCGAGATCGGCGGCTTTCTCAGCGGCTTCGGCCTGGCCGTTCTCCTCGTCCCCGGCGGCGCCCGGCGCCTGCTGCACCGCATCCGCCGCTGAGTGCCGCCGTACAGGTCTGCCGCTCCCCGCGTTTCATCTGCCCGCAAATATCCCGGGGGAGTCGCCGCAGGCGACGGGGGCAGCGCCCCCAATTTCGCGCGCGCGTCCCACGCGCGCCGCGTCCGTCCCGACCCACACTGGCGGCTCAGAACATCTCGTCCGGCAGTATCGGCAGGTGGCGCGAGAAGCGGCGCGCGCGGCCGAGCGGGTAGGGCATCACGAAGCCCATGCGCGCCTCGGGCTCCAGATCGGCGTTCTTGCGCGCCGCCGCATTCCATGTCGCCGCCAGCGCCGGGTCGTTGTCGCCGAGCTGCGCGCCCAGCCACTTCCGGGCGAGCCGCAGGCGCAGATCCTCCGCGAGGGCGCGGTCGCGGAACAGGATCGACGCCTCGGTGTCCCAGCGCATCGACCGGCCGTTGAGGTTCGCCGATCCGACCATCCCGAAGGTCTCGTCCACCAAAGTCACCTTGGCATGGACATAGATCGGCCCCGCCCCGCCAAGCGCGCGCGAGAACCCCTCGGAGGCCGGCCGCGTCTGTCCCGGCGACAGGAGCGCCACGCGGTCGCCGTAGGTCCGTTGCAAATCGTTCAGCGCCAGCGTCTGCAGCGCGTGGGCGTGCCGGGCGTCCCAGCTGTCGGCGCCGCCGAAGAGGATGCGCTCGGGCTCGGGCGGCAAGAGCAGGATCAGCTGCAGGTCCGGCACGCGCCGCGCCGCCGCGCACAGCGCGTCCGAGATCGGCCGGTGGCGCAGGAACTGGCTCTCGAGGTAGATCAGCCGCTCCGCCGTGCCGATTGCCTTCAGCGTCTCCTCCTCATGTTCGACGAGATAGGGTTTCGGTCCGAAGCGCAGCGGGCCGGTGCGCGGCTTCGACATGGTCCGAACGAGCCTGAGCTCGGGTCGCCCCTGGGGCCGCGACGGCGCCTCCATCGGGCGCGCGTGATCGGCGAGCGACGCCGCCTCGTCGCGCAGGGCCGCGTTCCAGGTGTCGACGAAATGGGCGCGTGCCGCCGCGGCGATCTCGCCCTCGCCGCTCAGCGAAACGTCGTGCCAGGTCTCTTCGGCCGGGCGGTCGTGCAGGTTGTCGTCCCAGCGCCGCTCGTCGACGTCCATCCCGCCGACGATCGTGCGCGCACCGTCGATCACCGCGACCTTCTGGTGCAGTGATACCGGCCGCAGGTAGGGCCGCGCATCCAGCAGCTTGCGTTGTATCGGCGTCAGCCGGTCCTTGGGCGACTGCTTCAGCGATTTCAGTTTCTCGACGATCTTGAAGACCAGTGCGCGGCGCCAGATCCAGCCGACGGTCTGGCCGTGCGGCGCCACCAGGATCTGCACGTCGCCGCTGACCCGGTCGGCGAAGCGGCTCGCGGCGGTCCAGGACAGCCGGTGCAGGTCCGACGCGAAGAGCGGGTCGAAATCGGTGATGACCAGCCGCAGCGAAACGCCCCGCGCCGTCACCCGGTCGAGCAGGTCGAGCCACGTCTCCAGCCCCTCGGCCCGCAGGCGCGGGCTGCGCAGCGCCGTCGAGGGCTCGAACACGCGGTACGAGAGCAGCACCTCGCGCTCGGCGCCATCGACCATCTCCTCGAGCGCGGGATAGACCTCGGCCGCGGTGATGAGCGCCCTGAGCTGCGCCGCCTCAACGCCGCTTGCGGCGGAGGGCGTCGCGGAATTCGGAGAGTCGGAAGGCTCCGATGGCCTGTCCTGCGATGCCATAAACAATGATCCCGATTGCGATGAGCGCCATCAAAGCGAGATAACGCACGCCCCCCATACCTAGTAAAGGCTTGAGGGCCGATGCCGTTCCCCAAAGCACTCCGCCCATCACGAGTGAGGCCGCGACGACACGGCCCGCACGGGCGCGGAACCGTGCATCGAGCCGCGCCACCGGACCGAGACGCCGCCCGCCGATGGCCAGGAGCGCGACCATTGCCCAGGCCGCGGCACTGGTGGCGATGGCGGGCGCCATCCAGCCCAGCCATGGCGCGAGCCCGATGGCCAGCACCGCGTTCACGACCATCGAGACCAGCGCGTAGCGGAACGGGGTCTTGGTGTCCTCGCGCGCGAAAAACAGCGGCTGCAGCGCCTTCTGCAGCACGAAGGCCGGCAGGCCGAGGCCGTAGATCGCCACCGCGGCGGCGATCGCCTGCGAATCCGCCGCAGACGTCGCCCCGCGTTCGTAGAGCACCGACACCAGCGGCAGCGGGATCGCGATCAGCGCCACCGCCGCCGGCAGGGTCAGCGCGAGCGAAATTTCCGTGGCGCGGCTGAAGGCGTGGCGTCCGCCCTCGTCGTCGCCGGCCTTCAGTCGGCGCGAAAGTTCGGGCAGCAGCACGATGCCGACGGCGATGCCGACGACCCCAAGCGGCAGCTGGTAGAGCCGGTCGGCGGCATAGAGCCAGCCCACCGCCTTGTCGAAGTTCGACGCGACCTGCTGGCCCACCAGCAGGTTGATCTGCATCACGCCGCCCGCCAGCGCCGCGGGGATCGCGACCCGGGTGAGGTGGCGCATCTCCGGGCTCCAGCGCGGCCGGCGGGGACGCAGGCGCAGCCCCGCGCGCTCTGCCGCGATCCACACGAGCGCGAGTTGCGCGATGCCGGCGACGGGCACCGTCCAGACGAGCACGCGCACGACCGCCACCCCGACCAGGTCGGCCCCGAGCATCGCCGCGATGAACATCACGTTCAGCAGCACGGGCGCTGCCGCTGCCGCCGCGAAGCGCCCGGCGGCGTTGAGCGCGCCCGAAAACAGTGCCGCGAGCGAGATGAAGAGGACGTAGGGGAACATCACCCGGCCGAATGCGACCGTGAGTTCGAAACGCTCGTCGCCGGCGAACCCTCCGGCGGTCGCGTAGACCATTGCCGGCATGAAGATCATCGCCAGCGCCGAGAGGACCAGCAGCACGAAGCCGAGGCCCGACAACGCCTCCGATCCGAAGTCGAGCGGGCCCTCGTCGGCCTCCAGCCGCTTGGAGAACATCGGCACGAAGGCGGCGTTGAACGCACCCTCGGCGAAGAACCGGCGGAACATGTTCGGCAGGCGGAAGGCGGCGACGAAGGCGTCCATGACCGGACCCGGCCCGATCAGGGCGAGGATCGCGATCTCGCGCACCAGGCCGAGAACGCGGGACAGCATGGTCCAGACGCCCACGGTAAGAACGCCGGTCAGAAGTCGGATTGGTCTCATGGGGATGGCCTCTGCCCCGGGCGGGGCGCTGCGTGACGGGCGAGGTCTAGCGCATCGGCAGGAGGGGCGGAAGGGGCCGCTTGCGCGGCGCGCGCGGCGGCGACTAGGCTGCGAGGGAAAGCGGAGGCGCGCGATGTACAAGCCCGAGGGATATACCGACGTCTCGCCCTATCTCGTCGTGGCCGACGTGGAGGCGGTTTTGACCTTCGCCGAGACCGTGTTCGGCGCGAAGCGGCTGCGGATCTTCCACAGAGAGGACGGGAGCATCATGCACGCGGAAATGCGGATCGGCGACAGCGTGGTGATGCTGGGCGGCGCCGAGGGCGGCGCACCCGCTCTTCTGCACGTCTATACCGAGGACGCCGACGACGCCTTCGACCGCGCGACGGCGGCCGGCGCCACCGTGCTGCAGGAAATGCAGCACAAGGGCGACGGCGACTATCGCGGCGGGGTCGCGGACGCCTCGGGCACGCAATGGTACATCTCGCGTCAGCTCTGATCGGATCAGTCGTCGTCCTCTTCGTCGCCCCGTAGCGGTGCGGTCGCGATGCGTCCGGCCGAGGCGGTGCCTTTCACGGCCGTCTTGGTGGTGAAGACGGCGGCGTCCTTGGCGGTGTCGGCGGCCGAGAGCGCGAGGCATCCGGCCAGTGCCAGAGGGGCGAGAGCGATCAGGGCGCGCGCGGCACGTGGCATGAAGCTTCCTTTCGACATGCGGGGCGAGTTAGGTGTTTGCGGCGCGGCGGACCAGACCGCACCCGCATCGGCGGCGGGCTTTCGCGGATCCGGGGGGACCATGTCGCGGTGCGGGGCAGTGGTGGCGATCGGGTGCGCCAGGCGTTTTTCCTGCCAAGGTCGGCTTGTGCCTCGTGTTAGTACATTCAGAGGACAGAGTGGCCGGGGGCGTCCGCTCCGGTCGAACGGTTCCTTGCGCGGAATCTAGGCCGAAGGCCGCCGCGCATCGCCGGGCCGCTCCCCGGACCGGCGATTTGGTAAGGCTTGGCACGACGCCCGGAGGTCGTGCGGACGTGGTTGCCGTAAAGCGCTGCCGCTCGGAGGTCGGGATCGCCGGACCGCGGCCCGCCGATGCGCGGCTCGGAAGGGCGACCGGACATGCTTAATGTCAGCTGTACGCCCGCTCCACTCCCGCGGCGATGGCGTCGCGCAGCTTGCGCTCCAGCGCCTTCTGCCTCTGGGCCGAGTGCAGTTTCAGCCCGAACATGTCCTTGACGTAGAAGCTGTCCACCACCTGTTCGCCGTAGGTCGCGATGACCGCGCTGGCGATGTAGATGTTCTGGGCGGCGAGCGTGCGGGTCAGGTCGTGCAGCAAGCCGGGGCGGTCGCGGGTGTCGACCTCGATGATCGTATAGATCTCCGAGCCGTCGTTGTCGAAGGTGATCGAGGTCGGCACGCGGAAGGCGCGTTCGCGCTTCTTGATCTTGTCCCTGGGCTCCATCGCCTCGCGGGCAACGACCTCGCCCATCAGCGTCTTGCGGATCGTCTCGCGCAGACGCGGCAGGCGCGAGGACTCGTAAGGGCTACCGTCGCCGTCCTGAATCCAGAACGCCGCCGTCGCAAATCCGTCCTTCGTCGTGTAGGTTCTTGCGTCCACCACGTCCGCGCCGACCAGCGCCAGCGCCCCGGCGAGGCGCGAGAAAATGCCGGGATGATCGACGAGGGCAAAGCAGACGCGGGTGGCATCGCGGTCCTCGTCGGGGTGGATGTCGATGCGGATCTCGTCGGTGGAGATGCCGCGCAGAAGGTCCGCGAAGACCAAGTGCGCGGTGACGTGCAGGCCCTGCCAGTAGGGGTCGTAATGCCGCTCGATCTCGGTCTCGACCTCTACGGCGCTCCAGTCCGGAAGTTTCTCCTCGAGGAGCTTCTTGGCCTCCGCCCCGCGGTTCTCGCGGTTCAGATCCTCCATCCCGGATTCGAGCGCGCGGCGGGTCTGGCGGTAGAGCGCGCGAAGAAGCGCCGCCTTCCAGTTGTTCCAGGTCCCGGGCCCGACGCCGCGGATGTCGCACACGGTGAGCAGCAACAGAAGGTCCAGCCGCTCCCGCGTCTGTACCGCCTTGGCGAAGTCGCGCACGGTGCGCGGATCGGCGATGTCGCGCTTCTGCGCCATGTCCGACATCAGAAGGTGGTGGCGCACCAGCCATTCGACGGTGGCGCATTCCTCCTTCGGCAGGCCGAGCCTGGGAGTCACCTTGCGGGCGATCTTCGCGCCCACCACCGAATGGTCCTCGTCCCGGCCCTTGCCGATGTCATGGAGGAGGAGCGCCACGTAGAGCACGCGGCGGTTCACGCCCTCCTCTAGGATCGAGGTGGCGACCGGCAGCTCCTCGACCAGCTTGTGTTCCTCGATCTCGTGCAGGTGCCAGATACACTGGATGGTGTGCTCATCCACCGTGTAGCTGTGATACATGTTGAACTGCATCATCGCGACGATGGGTTCGAATTCGGGGATGAAGGCGGCGAGCACGCCAAGCTCGTTCATCCGCCGAAGCGCGCGGTCGGGGTTGCCGTGCTCCAGCAGCAGGTCGAGGAAGATCCGCTGCGCCTCCGTCGAGGCGCGCATCTCCGTGTCGATGAGGTGCAGGTTCGCCTTGATCAGCCGCATCGCGTCGGGATGGATCAGCAGCCCGGTGCGCAGCGCCTCCTCGTAGATGCGCAGGAGGTTCAGCTTGTCCGACAGGAAAGTGTTCGCGTCCGAGAAGATCAGCCGGTTGTTCTCGACCACGTAGCCGTCGGCGACTTTGGGCGTGCGGCGGAAGACCCGCGCCAGCAGCGGCGGCGCCTTGGAATGCTGCGCCTCGAGCGACGTCAGGACGATCCGGGTGAGATCACCGACCGCCGTGGCGTGGCGGAAATAGGTCTGCATGAAGACCTCGACCGCCCGGCGCCCGCCGCGGTCCTTGAAGCCCATGGCGGCGGCGACCTCGACCTGCAGATCGAAGGTCAACTGCTCCATCGCGCGGCCGGCGATCAGGTGCAGGTGGCTGCGCACGGCCCAGAGGAACGACTGCGCCTTGATGAAGGTCGCGTGCTCGTCGGGCCGGAACACGCCGAGCTTCACAAGTTCGGCGGTGTCGTCGGTCCGGTAGACGTACTTGGTGATCCAGAACAGCGATTGCAGGTCGCGCAGGCCTCCCTTGCCCTCCTTCACGTTGGGCTCGACCAGGTAGCGCTTGTTGCCCTGCTTCTCGTGGCGGGCGTCGCGCTCCTCCAGCTTGGCGGCGACGAATTCGCGCTCGCTGCCCTGGAAGAGCTCGGACCAGAGCTGCGCCTCCAGCTCGTCGGCGAGCGGCGCGTGGCCAGTGAGGTAGCGATGCTCCAGCATCGCGGTGCGGATGGTGAAATCCTCCGCCCCGAGGCGCAGGCAATCCTTCACCGTGCGCGAGGCGTGGCCGACCTTCAGCTTCAGATCCCACAGAATGTAGAGCATCGATTCGATGACGCTCTCGGCCCAGGGGGTGATCTTCCAGGGAGTGAGGAACAGCAGGTCGACGTCGGAATGCGGCGCCATCTCGCCACGGCCGTAGCCGCCGACGCCGAGGACCGCGATGCGCTCCCCCTCCGTCGGGTTGGGGCGGCGGTGCAGGCGCTCGGTGGCGACCTCCCAGGCGAGCGTGACCAGCCCGTCCGTGATCCAGGAATAGGCGCGGGTGGTGGGGTTCGACGCGACGGGGTTTTCGCGGAAGGCCTCCGCCACGCGGGCGCGGCCGCGGTCGCGGGCGTCCGACAGGACGGCGACGGTGGCGCGGCGCACGGTCGCTTCGTCCGTGGCCGTGCCGATTTCCGCGTCCAGCGCCGCCCGCACGGCGTCCCGGTCGAAGATCTCCTCGGCCGGGGCGATGAGGACGGGCGGCGGACTCTGCGTCTGGGGCGCGGGGGCCGGTTCAGAAACCGGCGCCGCCGAAGCCGCGTGGGGCTGGGTCAAGGATCACCACCTGCTGGTTGCGCACGGTTGCCACGGCCAGGCCGCGTTCGTTCGTGCCGTCGGACCGCAGGCGGAATACACCGGTGGCGCCCTGGAAGCCAGAGTTCTGGGTCAGCGAGCGCGCCGAAAGTGCATCGGATCGTCCGCCTCCCGCGAGCGCACCGATCGCCGCGATGCCGTCGAAGGCGAGCCCGGCAAGCGGCGCCGGCGCGCTGCCATAGGCGGCCTGGTAGCGGCTTTCGAACGCCTGGCTTGCGCTTTGCGAGGGCATGGTGAACCAGGCGCCCTGGATCCCCGGCAGCGAGAAGCCGTCGGGCCGTGCGTCCCAGCGCGTGATACCCATGTACTGTACCGCCGACGGTGTCAGCCCCTGTTCGGGGCCGAGCTGCAGCGCGACGGACAGGCCCGCCTGCCAGTCGTCGGTCAGCACGAGGCCGTCGGCCTGGCCGCTTTCGACCAGCGGCTGCACCCGGCCCATGGCGGAGGAGAGGCTCTCGCTGTTGAGGTCGTAGCTCTCGGCGGCGACGACGCGGGCGCCGTTGCGGGCCGCCGCCGATTGCACCGCGTTGCGCCCGACCTGGCCGGGCACGTTGTTTGTGTAGAGCACCGCCAGATCGTCAGTGCCCTGGTCGGCGGCGTAGGAGACCACGCGGTTGGCGCTGTTCTCGAACGTCGCGCCGAGCAGGAAGAGGTTGCCGCCGGCGACCTGGGTGTTGTTGGAGAAGGCCAGCACGTTCACGCCCTCGTCGGCGACCTGCACCGCGGCGGCGTTGGCCGCGTCGCTGCGCAGCGGGCCGAGGATGATGCCAGCGCCCTCGTCGACCGCGCGCTGGGCCTGCTGCGCGGCGGTCTGCGCATTGCCGCCGGTGTCGTAGACGCGCAGGTCGATCTCTACCCCGTCGAGGTCGGCCATGGCGAGCCGGGCGGCATTCTCGAGGTTGCGGGCCAGCGGGCCGGCACTGGCATCCGATTGCGGCAGCAGGAGCGCGACCGGAACCGGCTCACCGGAGCGCAGGCCGGGGCCGCTGGAGGGCAGAAGGGCGGCGTCGCAGGCAGCGAGCGCCGTCAAGGCGAGCGCGGCGGCCACCCGGCGGCATGCCTTGCGGGCGGGGGCGAAACGGGCGATCATGTGTGGAGGGCTCCCTCGATCTCGGTTTTCTCGTGGCGTTCTGTCCGGTGCGGTACTGGATGTAAGGGGCCGCCGACACCGCGCGGTTTTGACGCGGAGTGTAGTGCAGGCAGGGGACCTCTCCAACCATGAATCCGAAGAATGGCGGCGCGGCGCCCGGGCTGACGCTGGTCTCGACCCCCATCGGCAACGCCCGCGACATCACGCTGCGCGCCCTCGACGTGCTGGGCACCGCCGACGTGCTGGCGGCAGAGGACACGCGAGCGCTGCGCAGGCTGATGGAAATCCACGGCATTTCGCTCGGCGACCGGCCTTGCCTCGCCTATCACGACCACAACGGCGCGAAGATGCGCCCGCGCCTTCTGGCCGAGCTGGCGGCCGGGAAAAGCGTCGCCTATTGCTCCGAGGCGGGCACGCCGCTGGTTTCCGATCCAGGTTTCGACCTCGTGCGCGCAGCACAGGAGGCCGGGCACCCGGTGACCGCCGCGCCCGGGGCCTCGGCCGCCGTCGCCGCGCTGACGCTGTCGGGGCTGGCGAGCGACCGGTTCCTCTTTGCCGGGTTCCTCCCGAACCAGAAGGGCGCCCGCGACCGGGCGCTGGACGAGCTGGCGGCGGTCCCGGCGACGCTGGTCCTCTACGAATCGCCCCGGCGCATCGGCGCGACGCTGGCGGCGGCGGCGACGCGGCTGGGCGCCGCGCGCCGCGCGGTCGTGGCGCGGGAGCTGACCAAGCGGTTCGAGGAGGTGCGCCGCGGCACGCTTGCGGACCTGGCCGAGACCTATGCCGACGTGTCGCCCAAGGGCGAGGTCGTGTTGCTGGTGGCGCGCGGCGATTCAGGGAACGTTAGGGAAGAGGACGTAGACCGGGAACTGGCGGCGGCGCTGGAAACGATGTCGGTGCGGGATGCGGCGGATCACGTCTCCTCCACGTTCGGCGTCTCGCGCCGCCCGGTGTATCAGAAGGCGATGAAGTGGAAGCGTGATGCAACAGACGGAGAGAGCGACGCGCAGGGCGACGACCCATGAAGCCGGCCGCGCGGCGGAACTGCGCATCGCCCAGGATTACGAGCGTCGTGGCTATCCCGTGGCCCGGCATCGCTGGCGCGGCCGGGGCGGGGAGGTCGACCTGATTGCCCGCGACGGCGACGGGCTGATCTTCGTGGAGGTCAAGAAAAGCCGCAGTTTCGCGCGTGCCGCCGAACGGCTTTCGCGGCGACAGATGGACCGGCTCTGCGCTTCGGCCGAGGAATTCTGCGCCGGGGAGCCGCGCGGCTCTCTCACCGACATCCGGTTCGACGTGGCGCTGGTCGATGCCCACGGCCAGGTCCGGGTGATCGAGAACGCATTCGGCTCTGCCTGACGGCGAGGCAGGCGCGGCCATTGCCTCGGGCCGCCGGCTGGCCCATCTATGCGCGGGCCAATTGCCTCGAGGTGCGCCATGAAGATCGCTTTCCAGATGGATCCCGTCGGGTCCGTCGACATCGACGCCGACAGCACGTTCCGCCTTGCCGAGGAAGCGCAGGCGCGCGGGCACGAGCTGTTCTACTACACGCCCGATCACCTCGCCTACGAAGAAGGGCGCATCACCGCGCGCGGCCAGTCGATGCGCGTGCGCCGCACCGCTGGCGACCCGGCGGAGCTGGGCGAGATGCAGCATGTCGACCTGGCCGATTTCGACGTGGTCTGGCTGCGTCAGGATCCGCCGTTCGACATGCACTACATCACCACCACGCACCTGCTGGAGCGGCTGGGGCCGGGCACACTGGTGGTGAACGACCCGTTCTGGGTGCGTAATTCGCCGGAAAAGCTGCTGGTCCTCAACTTTCCCGAACTGACCCCGCCGACGGCCATCGCCCGCGATCTGGCCACGCTGAAGGCGTTCCGCGACCGTCATGGCGATGTCATTCTCAAGCCGCTCTACGGCAATGGCGGCGCGGGTATCTTCAAGCTCGGCGCCGAGGATCGCAACCTGTCGTCGCTGCACGAGATGTTCACCGGCTTCTCGCGCGAGCCGCTGATCGTGCAGAAATTCCTGCCGGCGGTCACCCGCGGCGACAAGCGCATCATCCTCGTCGACGGGGCGCCCGCGGGCGCCATCAACCGGGTGCCCGCCGAGGGCGAGGTGCGCTCCAACATGCATGTCGGCGGGCGGGCGGAAAAGGCGGAACTGACCGCGCGGGACCGCGAGATCTGCGCCGCCATCGGGCCGGTGCTCCGCGAGAAGGGGCAGATCTTCGTGGGGATCGATGTCATCGGCGACTGGCTGACCGAGATCAACGTGACCTCGCCGACCGGGCTGCAGGAACTCGAACGCTTCGACAACGCGAATGTTGCCGGTCAGGTCTGGGAGGCGATCGAGGCGAAGCGGCAGAAATGAGCTGGCAGGCCAAGCTGTTGGCACGGCACATGCGGGCCTTGGTCAAACCCTGGCTCGCCCGTATCGCGAATCCCGGGGACTTTGCCCAGGATGTCGGGCGGGCCAATCTGCTGCTGCGGCGCCCGCCCTTTCTGCGCCGCTTCCGCCGACCCGACGGCCTGACCTGGATCAGCGCGGGCCCTACCGTGCCGGGCCGCGCGATCCTCTATTTCCACGGCGGCGCCTATGTCGCCGGCTCGCCCAGGAGCTATTCCGGCCCGCTCGGTCAATTGTCGCGGCTCACCGGCGTGGAGGTCTGCGCCCCGCGCTACCGGCTCGCCCCCGATCACCCGTTCCCCGCCGCCTACGAGGACGCAGAACGCGCCTGGCGGTCCCTGCACGGCCTGGGTTACTCAGCCGAGGATGTCGTGATCGGTGGCGACAGTGCCGGCGGCGGGCTGGCGCTTGCGCTTCTGTCGGCGCTCTGCCGCCGCGGCACGCCGCCGCGCGCCGCCTTCGCCTTCTCGCCCTGGACCGATCTTGCCATGACCGGGGAGAGCCTGACCGCGAACCGCGACATCGACGCGATCCTGCCGGTGGAGAAGATGGAGGAGGTGATCGAGCTCTATCTCGGCCGCCACAGCCGCACCGATCCGCGCGCCTCGCCGCTTTACGCCGAGTTTCCCGGCTGCCCGCCGGTCCTGCTGCAATACGGCGAGGCGGAGATCCTGCGTGACGATTCGCGCCGCATGGCCGAGCGTCTGCGCGGCTTCGGCGCCGAGGTCACGGAGGAGGTGGTGCCGGACGTGCCGCATGTCTGGCAGATCCTCGATGGCTGGCTTCCGGAGGCGCGGGCGAGCCTCGAGAGCACCGCGCGCTTCGTTCAGGCCTCCCTGGAACTCGACACCAACCGATAGGCGAGCGCCTCGGCCACGTGCGGGCGCGCCACGGCCGCGCTGCCGTCGAGATCGGCGATGGTGCGCGCCACCCGCAGCACCCGGTGATAGCCGCGCGCCGACAGCTTGAAGCGGTCGGCGGCGCGGCCCATGAGATCGCGGCTTTCGCCGTCGAGCGCCGCGATCTCCTCCAGCGCGCCGCCCTGCGCGTCGGCATTGGTGCGGATTCCGGGATGGGCGCCGAACCGCTCGGCCTGCCGTTGCCGGGCCGCGGCGACCCGGCCGGCGACCTCGGCCGAGCTGTCGCCCGAGGCGGGCAATTCGAGATCGGCGTAGGCGACGGGGGGTACCTCGATACGCAGATCGAAGCGGTCCATCAGCGGTCCGGAGATGCGACCGAGGTAATCCTCGCCGCAACCCGGCGCGCGCGAACAGGCCTGCGCGGCCTCGGCGAGATAGCCGCATTTGCAGGGGTTCGCCGCCGCGACCAGCAGGAAGCGGCAGGGATAGCGGATATGCGCGTTGGCGCGGGCGATCATCACCTCGCCGGTCTCGATCGGTTGGCGCAGCGTTTCCAGCACCTGGCGGGGGAACTCGGGGAACTCGTCCATGAACAGCACGCCGTTATGGGCAAGGCTGATCTCTCCGGGCTTGGCGTTGCGCCCGCCGCCGATGATCGCCGCTTGGCTGGCAGTGTGGTGCGGCTCCCGAAAGGGCCGGGCGCGCGAAATGCCGCCCTCGTCGAGGAGCCCGGCGAGCGAGTGGATCATCGAGGTCTCCAGCGCCTCGACGGGGGCGAGCGGCGGCAGGATGCCCGGCATGCGGGCCGCCAGCATCGACTTGCCCGACCCCGGAGCGCCGACCATCATCAAGTGGTGACGCCCGGCCGCCGCGATCTCCAGCGCGCGCTTGGCGGTCTCCTGGCCCTTCACGTCGCGCATGTCGCGCGCCGCCGCGTCGGGCACGACCTCTCCGGCGGCACAGGGTTCGAGCACCGCGCGCCCCGAGAAGTGGTTGACCACGTCCATCAGCGTCGCCGCGCCGAGGACCGTGCAGGCGTCGACCCAGGCGGCTTCTGCCCCCGAAGCGCGGGGACAGAGCAAAGACCGGTCGTCCTCCGCCGCCGCCATCGCCGCGGGCAGGGCGCCGATTACCGGCACCAGCTCGCCGTCGAGTGACAGTTCTCCCAGCGCCAGGGTGCCCGCGACCGCGTCGCGCGGCAGGATCTCGAGTGCGGCCAGCAGGCCGAGAGCGATCGGCAGGTCGAAATGCGATCCCTCCTTGGGCAGATCGGCGGGCGAGAGGTTCACCGTGATGCGCTTGGACGGCAGGGCGATCGACATGGAGGTCAGCGCCGTGCGCACCCGGTCGCGCGCCTCGCTGACCGCCTTGTCGGGCAGCCCGACGATGGAAAAGCCCGGCAGGCCCGCCGTCACGGCGCACTGCACCTCGACGACGCGCGCATCGACACCCTCGAACGCTACCGTGTAGGCATGTGCGACCATTGCCGTGTCCCGAACTCCCGCAGCGCAGCCTCGCGCGGCATGGTTAGCAAACGGTTAACGACGAAGGCATGCCTGTCTCGGGATCGGAAAACCGGCGGTTCGTCGCTCACGCTGCTGTGACAGCCGCGCCGAAACTTGAGCGAATGGCGCACAAGTCCTTGTCCAGGCGCCAGGAAACTATGCAATAGGTCGTGCGGAGCGGTTCTCCCTAAGGTATTGTTCCGAAAAGTCGAGGGGTTCCGAAATTTTTTTGCAACCAAGTGTGATCCGGCAGCGTTTCGCCGTCGTAATCCGATACGAGCGCCGGCCGCCAGGCCGAACAATCGTATCCGAGACGGGGAGCGACCATGGCACTTGATACCTTCAACGACCAGACGCTGTCGCGGCGCGCCATGAAGGCGGAGCTTCTGGACGCCGAGACGGAGCTCAAGCTGGCCTATGCCTGGCGGGACGAGCGCTGCGAGGCATCGCTGCACCGCCTGATCACGGCCTACATGCGGCTCGCGATTTCCATGGCATCGAAGTTCAAGCGTTACGGCGCACCGATGAACGATCTGATCCAGGAGGCGGGTCTGGGCCTGATGAAGGCCGCCGACAAGTTCGATCCCGACCGCGGGGTGCGTTTCTCGACCTACGCGGTGTGGTGGATCAAGGCCTCGATCCAGGATTACGTGATGCGCAACTGGTCGATGGTGCGCACCGGCTCGACTTCCTCCCAGAAATCGCTGTTTTTCAACATGCGCCGGGTACAGGCGCGACTCGAACGCGAGGCCGCGGCGAACGGCGAGACCCTGGACCGTCACCAGTTGCGCCAGCTCATCTCGACCGAGATCGGCGTGCCGCTGCACGACGTGGAGATGATGGAGGGCCGGCTCTCGGGCTCCGATTACTCGCTCAACGCGACGCAGTCGGTGGAGGACGAGGGCCGCGAGTGGATCGACGCGCTGGAGGACGAATCCGACCAGGCCTCGGAGCTCGTGGAGAACGCCCATGATACCGAGCAGCTTCGCGACTGGCTGGTCTCCGCGATGTCCGCGCTGAACGATCGCGAGCGTTTCATCGTGCGCGAACGCAAGTTGCGCGATGAGGCCCGGACGCTGGAGAGCCTCGGCAACGAGCTTGGCCTTTCGAAGGAACGGGTGCGTCAGCTCGAGGCGGCGGCGTTCACCAAGATGCGCCGCTCTCTCGAGGCGCAGTCGCGCGAAGTGCACGCCTTCCTGGCGTGATCCGCGCGACCCTTGCGGTGCTGCTGAGTGTCGCGGCGCCTGTCGCCGCGGCGCCGGATGGTTTCGGCGCCGCCGATATCGTCTTCCTTGGCGAGCAGCACGACAATCCCCGGCATCACGCGCGGCAGGCAGAGCTGGTGGCCGAACTGGAGCCGGCCGCGCTCGTCTTCGAGATGCTGGATGCCGAGCAGGCGGCGCAGGTCACGCCGGAGCTGATCCCCGACCGCGCGGCGCTTGAGGCCGCCTTGGTCTGGGCGGAGAGCGGCTGGCCCGATTTCGAGATGTATCACCCGATCTTCCGCGAGGCGCCGGACGCGGCTTATTACGGTGCCGCCGTGCCGCGGGACGAGGCGCGGGGCGCCATGGAGCGTGGCCTGGCCGAGTCCTTCGGGTCCGGCGCGGCGGCGTACGGGCTGACCGAGCCGTTGCCAGGGGATCAGCGGACAGCGCGGGAGGCGCTGCAGGCCGCGGCGCATTGCGACGCGTTGCCGGCCGAGATGCTGCCGACGATGGTCGGCATCCAGCGTCTGCGCGACGCGCGGATCGCGCAGACCGCCCTGCAGGCACTGTCGGAAACCGGCGGCCCGGTCGCGGTGATCACCGGAAATGGTCATGCAAGACGCGACTGGGGCGCACCGGCCTACATCGCCCGTGTCGCGCCCGAGGTGGACATTGCGGCGTTGGGGCAGGGCGAGACATCGTACGGCGCGCCGGACGGCGATTTCGACGCGGTGGAGATCGGCCCGGACGTGGACCGCGACGATCCCTGCGCCGCCTTCCGCGAGGGCTGATCCGGGCCGCGCTTGTCCTTGCCGGGGTGCGGGCCTAGGCTCTGCCCGGACGACCGGGAAAGGCGAAAGATGCTGGCGGGCAAGCGCGTTCTTCTGATCATCGGCGGCGGGATCGCGGCGTACAAGACGCTGGACCTGATCCGCCGCCTGCGCGCAGCGGGCGCTGCGGTGACGCCGGTCATGACCCGCGCGGCGGAGGAGTTCGTGACCCCCCTGTCGGTCGCGGCCCTCGCGGGGGAGGAGGTGCACCGCGACCTCTTCGACCTCACCAAGGAGGCGCAGATGGGCCACATCCAGCTCAGCCGGGTGGCCGACCTGGTGGTGGTGGCGCCGGCAACCGCGGACCTGATGGCGAAGATGGCGCAGGGGCACGCGGACGATCTGGCCTCCACGCTTCTGATGGCGACGGATACGCGGGTGCTGATCGCGCCGGCGATGAACGTGCGGATGTGGCAACATCCGGCGACCGTGCGGAACCGCGATATTCTGGCGGGCGACGGGATCCTGAGCGTCGGGCCGAACGACGGCGACATGGCCTGCGGCGAGCACGGGCCGGGGCGCATGGCCGAACCGGCCGAGATCGTGGACGCGATCGGCGCGGCGCTGGCGGACGGGCCGCTGAAGGGCCGGCGGATCGTGATGACCTCGGGTCCGACGCACGAGCCCATCGACCCGGTGCGCTACATCGCCAACCGGTCCTCGGGCGCGCAGGGGACGGCTCTGGGCCGTGCGCTGGCGGGACTGGGCGCGGAGGTGGTCTTCGTGACCGGGCCGGCCAGCGTGCCACCGCCCGCCGGGGTCGAGGTCGTGCGCGTGGAGACCGCGCGGCAGATGCGCGACGCCGTCCTCGCGGCGCTGCCGGCGGACGCGGCGGTGTTCGCGGCGGCGGTGGCGGACTGGCGCGTCACCTCCGAGAGCGCATCGAAGATCAAGAAGGGCGTGGGCGAATCGCCCACCCTGCAATTCGCGGAGAACCCGGACATCCTCGCGGAGGTGTCGAAGCTCGGGCAGGGGCGTCCGGGACTCGTCGTCGGCTTCGCCGCCGAGACGGACGACGTGATCCGCCACGCCACCGAGAAGCGCGCGCGCAAGGGCTGCGACTGGATCGTCGCCAACGACGTCTCGCCCGCGACCGGGATCATGGGCGGGGCCGAGAACGCGGTGACGATCATCACCGAGGACGGCGCCGACAGCTGGGAGCGGATGGGCAAGGATGCCGTGGCCATGGCGCTGGCGCGGCGGATCGCTGAGACTCTGGGGCCGGCATCAGGTCGCGGACCGGCAGCGGAGGCAGCATGGAGCCTGTGAGCGTGGCCTTCACCTGGGAGGACGGCGCCGACCGGTCGGTCGGCCTGCCCTCCTACGAGAGCGCGGGCGCGGCCGGCGCCGATCTGCGCGCCAACCTGCCCGGCGGCGAGAGCATGACGCTGGCGCCGGGGGCGCGGGCGCTGGTGCCGACCGGGCTTCGGCTGGCGATCCCGGACGGGTACGAGGCGCAGGTGCGGCCGCGCTCGGGCCTCGCGCTCAGGCACGGAATCGTGCTGCCGAACGCGCCGGGCACGATCGACAGCGACTATCGCGGGCCGCTCGGGGTGATCGTGATGAATGCCGGGCAAGAGGCCTTCACCGTCGCCCACGGCGACCGGATCGCGCAGCTCGTTGTGGCGCCGGTGATCCGCGCTTCCTTCGTCGAGGCGGAGACGCTGGAGGACACCGCCCGCGGGGCGGGCGGCTTCGGCTCCACGGGGCGCGGCTGATGGTGCTGGTGCTGATCTTCGCCGCCGCGCTCTGGGGTGTCGGGCGGCTCATGGGGGCCTCGCGGGCGGCGCGGCTCTACATGCTGGGGCTGTTGTTCGTCGCCGTGCTTGCGGTGCAGGTGGCGCTGCCGGCCGGGCATCCGCTCCGCGCGGCGACGGGCGGCAGCGCCGGGCTGTGGCTGGTGCTTGCCGGGCTCGCGGCGCTGGCGCTGGGCTACCGCGCGGTGCTTGGCCGCGTGCAGGCCCGTGCGACTGAGAAGGAGGTCGCCGAGGCGGCGCCGGAGCGCGGTGCTGCGAAGACCGATGGGCCGTCGCCCACGGAACTGGAGCGGTATGCCCGCCACATCGTCCTGCGCGAGATCGGCGGGCCGGGGCAGAAGGCGCTGCGGTCGGCCCGCGTGCTGGTGATCGGAGCCGGCGGCCTCGGCGCGCCGGCGCTGCAATACCTCGCCGCCGCCGGGGTCGGCACGATCGGGGTGATCGACGACGACGTGGTGGAGAACGCCAACCTGCAGCGCCAGGTGATCCACCGTGACGGCGATATCGGCGTGCCCAAGGTGTTCTCGGCCGAAGCGGCGATGAGGGCGCAGAATCCGCATGTCACAGTGCGCCCGTATCACCGGTGGCTGGAGCCGGAGGTCGCGGATGAGCTGTTTGCCGAATACGACGTCGTGCTCGATGGGTCGGACAATTTCGACACGCGCTACCTGTCGAACGCGACGGCGGTGGGCACGGGGGTGCCGTTGATCTCGGGGGCGCTCAGCCAGTGGGAAGGGCAGCTCTCGGTGTTCGATCCGGCACGGGGGAGCCCGTGCTATCGCTGCGTGTTTCCCGAGCGCCCGGCGCCGGGGCTCGCGCCCTCCTGCGCCGAGGCCGGGGTGCTGGGGCCGCTGCCAGGCGTCGTCGGGGCGATGATGGCGGTGGAGGCGGTGAAGCTGATCACCGGTGCGGGGGCGCCCCTGCGGGGCGAGATGCTGATCTACGACGCGCTCTGGGGCGAGACCCGGAAGATCGCGCTGCGGCGGGATCCGGGATGCGCGGTCTGTGGCGAGGCTGCGCGCAGGGCCGGCTGATCGAGCGTCTGGAACGCTTGGGAGCGAGGGGCCAGCCCCTCGCGCTCCCCGGGATACTTCCGGGCAGATGAAGACAGGGGCGTGGCGAGACATTGGATATGGAGAGAGGCGAGATGGGCAATCCGTTGCTGGACGACTGGGACACGCCGTTCGGGATGCCGCCGTTCGAGCGGATCGGGGACGACGACTTCGCGGCGGCGTTCGAGACCGCGCGGCTCGAGCACCTGGCGGAGGTGGCGGCGATTGCCGAGAACCCCGAGCCGCCCGATTTCGAGAACACGATACTGGCGCTCGAGGGCGCAGGGCGAACGCTCGACCGGGTGCTGTCGGTGTTCTTCTCGCTCGCGGGGGCGGACAGCAATCCGCGTCGGCAGGAGCTGCAGCGCGATTTCGCGCCGAAGCTCGCCGACCATTCGTCGGAGATCTACGGCAACGCGGCCCTGTTCGCCCGGATCGAGGCGCTGTGGACGCGGCGGAACGAGTTGGGACTGGGCCCGCAGGAGGCGCGCCTTCTGTACCTGACGCATCGCGGCTTCGTGCGCGCGGGCGCGGCGCTGACCGGGCCCGAGGCGGAGCGGATGAAGGAGATCAAGGCGCGGCTGTCGGTGCTGGGGACGGCGTTCACGCAGAACCTCCTGGCGGACGAATCCGGCTGGCAGATGGAACTGTCCGAGGACGATCTGGACGGTCTGCCGGAGATCGTTCGCGCCTCCGCCCGCGCGGCGGGGGAGGAACGCGGCGCGGATGGCCCGGTGATCACGCTGTCGCGGTCGCTGATCGTGCCGTTCCTGCAATTTTCCGACCGGCGCGACCTGCGTGAGCGGGCCTGGCGCGCCTGGACGGCGCGCGGCGCCGGCGGCGGGGAGACGGACAACCGGGACATCGCCGCGGAGGTG
Source organism: Roseivivax sediminis (assembly GCF_900112685.1). Taxonomy (GTDB): domain Bacteria; phylum Pseudomonadota; class Alphaproteobacteria; order Rhodobacterales; family Rhodobacteraceae; genus Roseivivax; species Roseivivax sediminis. Next base: position 80,422 of record NZ_FOMS01000004.1, on the reverse strand, counting down.
CTGGGCCTGCGCGAGGAACGGGCGCGGCTTCTGGGGCACGACACCTTCGCACGCTACAAGCTCGAGACCGAGATGGCCAAGACGCCGGAGGCGGTGCGCGAGCTTCTGGTGGCGGTGTGGGAGCCGGCGCGGGCGCGCGCCATGGAAGACCAGGCCGCGCTGGAAGAGTTGATGCGCGCGGACGGGGTGAACGGGCCGCTGGCGCCGTGGGACTGGCGTTACTACGCGGAGAAGCGGCGGCAGGCGGAGCACGACCTCGACGAGACCGCGCTCAAGCCGTACCTGCAGCTCGAGCGGATGATCGAAGCGGCGCAAGCCTGCGCGCACCGCCTGTTCGGGCTGGAGTTCCGGGAGATCGAGGCGCCGCGCTATCATCCCGATTGCCGCACGTGGGAGGTGACGCGGGGCGGCGCGCATGTCGCCGTCTTCGTGGCCGATTATTTCGCGCGCGCGTCCAAGCGGTCGGGGGCGTGGTGCTCGGCGATGCGCATGCAGGCGAAACGCCCGGTGGAAGAGACGCCGATCGTGGTGAACGTGTGCAACTTTGCCAAGCCGTCGGCCGGGCAGCCGGCACTGTTGAGCTATGACGACGCGCGCACGCTGTTCCACGAATTCGGGCACGCGCTGCACCAGATGCTTTCGGACGTGGAGTTCGGCTCCATCGCCGGGACATCGGTGGCGCGCGACTTCGTGGAGTTACCCTCGCAGCTTTTCGAGCATTGGCTGGAGGTGCCGGAGGTGCTGGCCGAGTTCGCCACCCATGCCGAGACCGGGGAGCCGATGCCGAAGGAGATGCTGGACCGGGTGCTGGCGGCGGCGAATGCCGACCAGGGGTTCCAGACCGTCGAGTATGTCGCTTCCGCGCTGGTGGATCTTGAGTTGCACGACGCCCCGGCGCCGGAGGATCCGATGGAGAAGCAGGCACAGGTGCTGGAGCAGATCGGTATGCCCGAGGCCATCGTCATGCGCCACGCGACACCGCATTTCGCCCATGTCTTCGCTGGCGACGGCTATTCCAGCGGCTATTACAGCTACATGTGGTCCGAGGTGATGGATGCCGATGCCTTCGCCGCCTTCGAGGAGGCGGGAAGCGCGTTCGACGCCGACACCGCCCGGCGGCTCGAAGAGACGATCCTGTCGGCCGGCGGGTCGGAAGAGGCGGGCGATCTCTACGTGCGGTTCCGCGGGCAGATGCCGGGAGTGGCGGCGCTTCTGAAGGGGCGGGGGCTCGCGGCCTGAGGCTCAGAACGGCCCGCGCGTCAGGGTGAAGCCCTCGCCTTCGAGAAGATCGGCAAGCCCGCCGGTGCCCTGCAGATGCGCGGCGCCGGCGGCGACCACGATGGGTTCTGGCCCCGTGGCATCAAGGATCACCGGCAGCCAGTCGCGGTTGCGCTGCAGCAGCAGCGCTGCCTCCATATCGCGGAACATCGTGTCGAGGTGGCTGCCGTCGGGTGCGTCGCGGCGGGCGAGGATGCGCGTGACCTCCCAGCTTTGCGCCGGTTTCTCCTCGAAATAGGCGGCGAGCAGGGTGGCGAAGATGTCGTCGCCGGTGCCGGGGTCGATCAGCGCGGCGCGCAGCATCTCCACCTGGTCCTCAAGCGGGGCGTCGCGGAAGATGCTGAAGACGGCCTCCACCTCCTCGAGCGCGGCCATAGGCGTGCCGGCGTCCTCCGCGATGGTCTGCAGGCGGGTGTCGAGACCGTTGGCATCGGCCAGTTGCCCGGTGGCGCAGGGCGGGACCGACACCATCAGCGTGAGGTACCAGGGCTGGAACTTCGCCGCCATGACCGGCGGGATGCCGCGGGCGCTGGCCGCGTCTGCGAGGCGTTGCCAGGCGGCTTCGGGCATGAGCTCGGGCAGGGAGGCGTCCTGCAGGACGATCAGGCCCGGATCGGTTCTCAGCCGTTCCTGCAGTTCGGCGAGCCCATCGGGCGTCGCTTCCAAGAGAAGGAGGCGCGACGACTCGATCACCGGGCGTAGCGTGTCCAGCGGTCCGTCGAGCCGCGGGTCCGACAGGTGCACCGTGCCGACGAGGTGCACGACCTCCTCGCCGCGCCGGGCGATCCAGTGGTTGCCCTCGGCATAGGGCCGGCCGTCGAGCGCGCGGTCCAGGTCCTCCCGTTCGGCGGCGGTGAAGGTGCCGCGCAGGTCGGTGCCGTCGCAATCGGCGAGGGCGGGCTGGGCGAGGCCGAGGCAGATCGCGACGAGGGCGGCGAGGCGCATGGGACAGGGCTCCTGTTGTCTGGCGGCGACGCTAGGCGAGCCGATTGCGCGCGGCAAGGCGGCGGGGCAGGGTTGCGCGCGATGACACGCGAACGCGATCTATATGCGCCGGTGAAGGCGTGGCTGGAGGCGCTCGGCTACGCCGTCAAGGGCGAGGTCGGGGCGGCTGATCTCGTGGCCTGTCGCGACGGTGCCCCGGCCGTGGTGGTGGAGCTGAAGCTGGGCTTGTCGCTACGGCTCTATCACCAGGCGGTGGCGCGGCTGGCGCTGACCGACCACGTCTATATCGCGGTGCCGGCGCCGAAGGGCCGCACGGCGCGGCGCATCCTGGCCGAGAACACGCGGCTTTGCCGGCGGCTTGGGCTGGGGTTCCTGACCGTGCGGCCGGATGGCAAGGTCGACCTGCGCTGCGATCCCGGGCCCTACGTGCCGCGCCGCAACCGCAAGGCGGAGGCAAAGCTGCTGGGCGATTTCGCGCGCCTGCGGGGCGATCCCAACGACGGCGGGGCGACGCGGCACGGGCTCGTCACCGGCTACCGGCAGGACGCGCTGGCCTGCGCCGCGCACCTGGCGGAAGCTGGCGAGGCGCGGGCCCGGGACGTGGCCGCGGCGACGGGTGTCGCGGGGGCGCGGCGGATCATGTCGGACAACCATTACGGCTGGTTCGTGCGCGTCTCGCGCGGGGTCTACGGAATCAGCGACACCGGCCGGGCGGGTCTGGTCCACTGGGCAGGAAGCTGGGAGGGCTGAGCGCCCGCCCGTCGCCGCAATCGGCAGGCCTCCGCAGGCCGCGACCGGCGCCGGTTGAAGCGGCGCCCGGAGATGCTCACGTCACGCTCGCGAGACGGAGAGAGGCGCGTGAAAAATCCATGCAGCGGCCAGTTGACAGCCATTCGCGCATTCACTAACTCCGGCTCGTTAGCACTCGACGATGGTGAGTGCTAAAGGGGTCGCCCATCAGGGGGACCCGGGACAAACTTTGAGCCAAGGAGACTCGAAGATGGCATTCAAACCGCTTCATGACCGCGTTCTGGTCCGTCGCGTCGAGAGCGACGAAAAGACCAAGGGTGGTCTGATCATCCCCGACAGCGCGAAAGAAAAGCCGGCTGAGGGCGTGGTCGTTGCGTGTGGCGAAGGCGCGCGCAAGGATTCGGGCGACCTGATCCCGATGGCCGTGAAAGAGGGCGACCAGATCCTCTTCGGCAAGTGGTCGGGCACCGAGGTGCAGATCGACGGCGAAGACCTGCTGATCATGAAGGAATCCGACATCCTCGGCGTGACCGTGGACGCGGCGGAGGCGAAGGCGGCCTGAAGGGCGCCCGATCTCATTCTTCATACCAACCCGAATTTTCCTGAACCAGGAGTGAAGTGAACATGGCCGCCAAGGACGTGAAGTTCGATACGGATGCCCGCAACCGCATGCTCAAGGGTGTGAACACCCTCGCCGATGCGGTGAAGGTGACCCTCGGCCCCAAGGGCCGCAACGTGGTCCTCGACAAGTCGTTCGGCGCACCGCGCATCACCAAGGACGGTGTGTCGGTCGCGAAAGAGATCGAGCTCGAGGACAAGTTCGAGAACATGGGCGCGCAGATGGTCAAGGAAGTGGCCAGCCGCACCAACGACGAAGCCGGTGACGGCACCACCACCGCGACCGTTCTCGCCCAGTCCATCGTCAAGGAAGGCGTGAAGGCCGTTTCCGCCGGCATGAACCCGATGGACCTCAAGCGCGGCATCGATCTGGCCACCCAGAAGGTCGTCGAGCACATCAAGGCCGCCGCTCGCAAGGTCGAGAACTCCGACGAGGTCTCCCAGGTCGGCACCATCTCGGCGAACGGCGAAGAGGGCATCGGCAAGATGATCGCGGACGCCATGCAGCGCGTCGGCAACGAGGGCGTCATCACCGTCGAGGAGAACAAGGGCACCGAGACCGACGTCGAAGTCGTCGAGGGCATGCAGTTCGACCGCGGCTACCTCAGCCCCTACTTCGTCACCAACTCCGAGAAGATGATCGCGGAGCTGGATGACTGCCTCATCCTGCTGCACGAGAAGAAGCTTTCTTCGCTGCAGCCGATGGTTCCGCTGCTCGAGCAGGTGATCCAGAGCCAGAAGCCGCTGCTGATCATCGCCGAGGACGTGGAAGGCGAAGCGCTCGCGACCCTCGTCGTGAACAAGCTGCGCGGCGGCCTCAAGATCGCGGCCGTGAAGGCACCGGGCTTCGGCGACCGCCGCAAGGCCATGCTGCAGGACATCGCGATCCTGACCGGCGGCCAGGTCATCTCCGAGGATCTCGGCATGAAGCTCGAGAATGTCGGCATGGAGATGCTGGGCTCCGCCAAGCGCGTGTCGATCACCAAGGACGAGACCACCATCGTCAACGGCAACGGCGACAAGGGTGAGATCGAGGCACGGGTCAACCAGATCCGCGGCCAGATCGAGGAAACCACTTCCGACTACGACCGCGAGAAGCTGCAGGAGCGTGTCGCGAAGCTGGCAGGCGGCGTGGCCGTCATCCGCGTCGGCGGTGCGACCGAGGTCGAGGTGAAGGAGCGCAAGGACCGCGTCGATGACGCCCTGAACGCAACCCGCGCGGCCGTGCAGGAAGGCATCGTCGTCGGTGGCGGCGTCAGCCTCGTGCAGGGTGCCAAGGCGCTCGACGGTCTGACCGGTGCAAACTCCGACCAGAACGCCGGTATCTCGATCGTGCGCAAGGCGCTCGAATCGCCGCTGCGCCAGATCGCGGAGAACGCGGGCGTCGACGGTTCGGTCGTCGCGGGCAAGATCCGCGAGAGCGAAGACCTCAAGTTCGGCTACAACGCCCAGACCGACGAATATGGCGACATGTTCAAGTTCGGCGTGATCGACCCGGCGAAGGTCGTGCGCACCGCGCTTGAGGATGCCTCCTCGATCGCCGGCCTGCTGATCACCACCGAGGCCATGGTCGCCGACCGTCCGCAGAAGGATGGCGGCGGTGCCGGTGCCGGTGGCGGCATGCCCGACATGGGCGGCATGGGCGGCATGATGTAATCGCCCGTCCATCCGGACGACACGGGGGCCCGCGCGGATCGCGCGGGCCCTTTTCGTGTGCGGGCCGAGCGATGCCCTGCGCGCAACCGAATCCGTCGGGTCGCGACGCATCGCCGGGCCGTTCCCCGGCCCGGCGATTTGGGGATGGTCGCGCTTGGTTCTGAGGTCGTCCGGACCCGGCCGCCACGAGGCGCCGCCGTTCGACTGCCGGGAGCGCCGGTCCGCGGCCCGAGCGAGGCGCGGGCGCTGCCTCCGCGGGGCTCAAAACCGACCCCGCGGCCGCTGATTTTTGCTTTTCGGCAACAGCTTGGCCCGTTGTGCAAATTGATCGGCGGAACTTTGCCGCGACACGGTATGTTGTATCCCGGAACAGGGGGCGGAGCGGTCCGCCCCGAGGAATCGGCAAGAAAGACAAACCTCATGCATCCTCTCATCGTCACCTTCCTGATGCTCTCCGCCGTGGCCGGGACCTTCCTTCTGAGCGGTGCTTTGATCGCGCTTGCCGGCCGTCAGCCGCAGCCCGCCGAGGCCCCCAAGGGCATCTCGCCGCAGGCCTGAGCGCCGCCGGAACGCATCGGATCGACACGCAGCGGGCCGTCCTTCGGGGCGGCCTTCTGCTTTTGCACTCCGCGCAAGCGCGACATGCGGGCACCGGGTGGAACGGGGCCGCATTCCCCGGGTTGAACGGGCGACATAACGACACGAGGATCCCATGCACCGCTTCAAGGACAAGACCGTCATCGTGACCGGCGCAGGCTCCGGCATCGGCGCCGCGACCGCACGACGCTTCGCCGACGAAGGCGCCAACATCGTGCTCGTCGGCCGCACGCGCGAGAAACTCGAGACCGTCGCGAAGGATCTGCCGAGTGCCGCCACGGTCGCCGCCGATGTCGGCACGGCCGAGGATGTCGAGACCGTCGCGAAGGAAGCCCGTGACCGCTTCGGTGGGATCGACATTCTCGTCAACAATGCCGGCGTCGTATCCGGCGGCCGGGTCGACGAGGTTGCACCCGAGGACTGGAACGAGGTCATCCGCATCGACCTGACCGGCGTCTACCTGATGAGCCGCGCCGTCGCGAAGGATCTCGAGGCGCGGGGCGGATCGGTCGTTAACGTCTCCTCGGTGTCGGGCACCGGCGGCGACTGGGGCATGATGGCCTACAACGCCGCGAAGGGCGGGGTGACCAACATGACCCGGGCGATGGCGCTCGATGCCAAGCGCAGCGGTGTGCGTGTGAACGCCGTCTGCCCGTCGATGACGGCGACCGACATGTCGAAAGGGCTGCGCGACCAGCCCGAGCTACTGGAGACCTTCACGGGCCGAATCCCGCTTGGCCGCGCGGCGGAACCCGAAGAGGTGGCGAGCGTCATCGCTTTCCTGGCTAGCGACGACGCACGCTTCGTCAACGGCGTGAACCTGGCCGTGGACGGGGGTCTTTCCGCCTCCAACGGTCAGCCCGACATGGCCTGAGCCTGCCGCTCGTGCTAGGCGCGGTGCGGGCTGCCATCGGCCCGCGCCGCAAAAAAGGGCCGCGCCATGCTGAACACCGGGTTCCTGCGCGAGATGCAGAAGGGCGAAGAACGCGCCGTCGACGCGCTTTTGACGACGGCGTTCGGGCGCAAGGACGAGGCGCACATCGTCGGCGCGCTGCGCCGCGCGGGGGACATCGCCGGCGAATGCGTGGTGCCCGGCGCCGATGGGCCGTCGGGATACTTCGCGCTTTCCTCGATGCGGGCCCCGCAGGGCTGGATCTGCCTCGCGCCGGTCGCGGTGGCGCCCGAGGTGCAGGGGCAGGGGATCGGCCGGCGGATGATCGGCATGCTGTCGGCCTGGGCCGTGGCGGCGGGGCAGACGGTTGTCGTCCTTGGCGACCCCGCCTTCTACGAGCGCTGCGGCTTTTCTGTCGCGCGCGCGCAGGGCCTGACCTCGCCGTACCCGCTGGAGCACACGGCGATCGCCCGCCCCGGCGAGGATGTGCCGCGTGCCACCCTGACTTATGCCAAGGCGCTGAGCCCCGAAGCGTGAGCCGCAAGGACCCGCGCCGCACCCTGCGCGTGCCGCTGAGCGCCGCCGCGCTGGATGCCTTGCGCGCCGCGCGGGGCCGCAGCCTCGCCGATGCGCTGCGACGGCGGGCAGAGGCACACGCAGGCCCGGTGCCGCGGCCCGGCCACCCCGTGCGGCGCCTGCCGCTGCAATTGCCGAAGCGGCTGCGCGCCCGGATCGAGGCGCTGGCGGATGAGACCGGGCGCAGCCCCGAGGACCTGCTTGCAGGCATCGCCGAAGCCGCGCAAGGTCCGCGCGATTGATCCACGGGGGCCGAGGATGCGCCTGTTCCTCCTGACCGCGCTGACCATGGTGGCCTTCGCCGCCAACTCGGTGCTGAACCGTCTCGCGGTCGCCGGCGCGGGCATGGACCCGGCGCTGTTCGGGACCGTGCGGCTCTTGTCCGGGGCGCTGATGCTGGCGGGCCTGTGCCTTCTTCGCAGTGGCAGCCTGCGGTTCGGCGGTCCGGGGCGCGTGGCGGGCGTGCTGGCGCTCCTTCTCTACATGTACGCGTTTTCCGGCGCCTACCTGGCGCTCGATGCCGGGCTGGGGGCGCTGATCCTCTTCGGGACGGTGCAGGTGACGATGTTCGCCGGCGGCCTTTCCGGCGGGGAGCGACCGCCGCCGCGCCGCTGGATCGGCGCCGCGCTCGCCTTTGCCGGGCTCGCCTGGCTCCTCTGGCCCGGCGCGGGGGCCGAGGTGTCGACGGGGCACGGACTTCTGATGGCGGCGGCGGGCCTCGGCTGGGGGATCTATTCGCTGGCCGGGCGCGGCGCGGGCGATCCGCTGCAGGGCACCGCCGCGAATTTCATCCTCGCCGCGCCGCTCGGCCTTCTGATCGGGCTGGCGCTGCCGGGAACCGGGGCTATGGGCGCCGCGGGGCTGGTGCTCGCCGTGTTGTCGGGGGCGGTGACCTCGGGGCTCGGCTACGCGCTGTGGTACAGTGTGCTGCCGCGCCTGCCGGCGAGCGTCGCGGCGGTGGCACAGCTCACCGTGCCACCCATCGCCATCGCCGGGGGCGCGCTCCTCCTCGGGGAGGTGCCGTCGCCGGCGTTCCTGACGGCCTCGGCCGTAGTGCTGGGCGGCGTGGCGCTGTCGGTCCTGCCGCTGGGGCGTCGCTAGGATGCTGCGGCTGACGCTCTCCGGCGCCGCGGTGCTGCGCCACGAGGGATGGTCCGACGCGCCCGTCGGCATCGCCGGCGGCGTGATCGCTGCGCCGGAGGGGCGGGCGGTCGACCTGTCGGGCTTCCGCGTTCTGCCCGGCATCGTCGATCTGCACGGCGACGGGTTCGAGCGGCACGTCGCCCCGCGTCGCGGCGCGCTGTCGGACACCCGCGCCGGGCTCATCGCGACGGAGGCGGAGCTGGCCGCGAACGGCATCACCACCGGCTACCTCGCGCAGTTCTGGAGCTGGGAAGGGGGCCTGCGCGGGCCGGATTTCGCGGAGAAGGTCTGCGCGGCATGGGCCAGGATGCGCGGCAGCTTCGCCACCGATCTGCGCATGCAACTCCGGCTCGAGACGCACATGATCGACGACTATCCGCGCGTGGCCGAGACGGTGGCCCGGCACCGCATCGGCTACCTCGTCTTCAACGACCACCTCCAGCACGGCCGGCTGGCCGAGGGGCGGCGCCCCAAGCAGATGACCGGGCAGGCGCTGAAGAGCGGGCGCAGCCCCGAGGCGCATTTCGAGATGATGCTGGGCCTGCACGCGCGGGGACCGGAGGTGCCGGCGGCGTCCGCGGTGCTCGCCTCGAAACTGGCAGCGGCTGGCGTCACGCTCGGCAGTCACGACGACGGCAGCGCCGGGGCGCGTATCGACTGGCGGGGCAGGGGCGCGCACATCGCGGAGTTCCCCGAGACGCGGGAGGCGGCCGAAGAGGCGCGGCAGGGCGGCGACGGCATCGTCATGGGGGCGCCCAACGTCGTGCGCGGGTCGAGCCACAAGGGCAACGTGTCGGCGGCGGAGTTGATCGCGGACGGGCTCTGCGACGCGCTCGCCTCCGATTACCATTACCCGGCGCCGCTGGCGGCGGTGACGCGGCTGGTGGCGCTCGGGGCGTGCGATCTCCCGGCGGCGTGGCGGCTGGTGTCGGAGGGGCCGGCGCGGCTCATGGGGCTGGACGACCGGGGCCGGATCGAGGCGGGGCGGCGCGCCGATCTCGTTATCCTCGACGGCGCGGGCAGGGTCGCGGGCACGCTCTCCGGCGGGCGGGTGAGCTACCTGCGCGGCGATGCTGCCGAACGCTTCATCGGCTGATCTAGCCGAGGATGCGGTTGACGTGGCCCATCTTGCGGCCCGGCCGCGCCTCCGCCTTGCCGTAGAGGTGCAGCGCGGCGCGCGGCTCCTGCGCCAGATCCAGCGCGCGGTCCGCGTCGTCGCCGATGAGGTTCTGCATCTCCACGTCGGCATAGCGCTGCCCGTCGCCGAGCGGCCAGCCGGCGATGGCGCGGATGTGCTGTTCGAACTGGTCGACGGTGCAGCCGTTCTGCGTCCAGTGCCCCGAATTGTGCACACGCGGCGCGATCTCGTTGACGACCAGGCCCTGCGCCGTGACGAACAGCTCCACCCCAACGACACCCACGTAGTCGAGCGCGTTGAGGATCCGCCCCGCCAAGAGCGCGGCGTCGGTCCGCTGCGCGGTATTCAGCCGGGCCGGGACGGTGGTGGTACGCAGGATGCCGCCCTCGTGCACGTTCTCGCCCGGATCGTAGCAGGCGACCGCGCCCCCGAGGCTGCGCGCCGCGATCACCGACACCTCGCGGTCGAAGGCGACATGCCCTTCGAGGATCGCCGGCGCCCCGTTCATCGCGGCGAGCGCCGAGTCCGTGTCCGCCGGGCTGCCGATCCGCGCCTGTCCCTTGCCATCATAGCCGAAGCGGCGCGTCTTGAGGATCGCCGGCGTGCCGATCCTGTCGAGCGCTTCTTTCAGCGAGGCCGTGTCGTCCACGGCGGCGTAGGGTGCGGTGCGCAGGCCGAGACCCGACAGGTAGTCCTTTTCGGTCAGCCGGTCCTGGCTGACCCGCAGCGCCTCGCGCCCCGGACGGATCGGGCGGATCGCCTCGATCGCGTCCAGTGCCTCGGTCGGGATGTTCTCGAACTCGTAGGTCACAACGTCGACCGACCGCGCGAAGGCGGAGAGGGCGCTTTCGTCGTCATAGCCCGCCGTTGTGACCACGTGCGCGACGTCGCCGGCCGGCGCGCCCTCGATGGGGTCGAAGATATGCGTGCGCAGACCCAGCCGGCTCGCCGCGACGGCGAGCATCCGGCCAAGCTGGCCGCCGCCGAGAATGCCGATGGTGCTGCCGGGACGGAGCGTCTCTGTCATGGCTGTGCCTTTCGCGGGGGCGCGCGTCAGTCGCGCGTGGGGTCCTCGGGGATCGCGGCGGAAAGGACGGAACGCCAGTCGGCCAGCCGCTGCGCGAGGCCGTCGTCCGAGAGCGCCAGGATCTGCGCGGCCATCAGCCCGGCATTGGCAGCGCCCGACGGGCCGATCGCCATGGTCGCAACGGGAAAGCCGCGCGGCATCTGGACGATGGAATACAGGCTGTCGACACCCGACAGCGCCTTCGACTGCACCGGCACGCCAATCACCGGCAGCGGCGTCTTCGACGCCATCATGCCGGGCAGGTGCGCGGCGCCGCCGGCGCCGGCGATGATGACCTTGATCCCGCGCCCCGCCGCCTCGGTCCCGTAGGACCAGAGCCGGTCCGGCGTGCGGTGGGCCGACACGATGCGCGCCTCGTGCGGCACACCGAGCTCTTCGAGGATCGCCGCGGCCTCCTTCATGGTGGGCCAGTCCGACTGGCTGCCCATGACGATGCCGACCAGAGCTGTCTGTGCCATTGTGCCCCCTTTTCTCGCCGCCGGTTATAGCCGTGCAGCGGGGCGGTGCAATGGGGGCGGCCAGAGGCTCAGGCGATGATGTCGGGAAAGAGCCGGTCCTCGATCCGCGCGATGCGGTCCTTCAGCAACAGCTTCTTCTTCTTGAGCCGCTGCAGCGTCAGCGCGTCGCCGGTGGCGCGTTCCTGCAAGGCGCGGATCGCGGCGTCGAGATCGCTGTGTTCGCGCTTGAAATAGTCGAGTTCAGTCCGAAGCACGTCCTCGGTCTTCATCGACAGATCGTTGTGGGCATTCATGGGTTGGACCGTTCAATGCAGGAGCAGCGCGGCTGGCTTGGGTGATTAGCATAGCCGATCCCGCGCCGTCGGCAAAGGGGCGGTGCACTTGCGAAGCTGCCTATTGCGCACCATATTTTACGCGAAGGCCGCCGAACGGGGCCAGACAAAGACGGTCGCTTGCCAAAAGGACGTGTCGATGACCAAACTCACCCTGGGGGCACACCCCCACATGCTGGGCTTCGAACAGCTCGAGCGGTTGCTGGAACGCACCGCGAAGTCCGGCAATGACGGATATCCGCCCTACAATATCGAACAGACGTCGGACGATTCCTACCGCATCACGCTCGCCGTGGCCGGCTTCTCCGACGAGGACCTGTCGATCACCGTGGAGGACCGCCAGCTGGTGATCCGCGGACGCCAGAGCGAGGACGATTCGGATCGCGTGTTCCTGCATCGCGGCATCGCGGCGCGGCAGTTCCAGCGTTCCTTTGTGCTCGCCGACGGTGTGGAGGTGCGCGAAGCGGCGATGGAAAACGGACTTCTGCATGTCGATCTGCGGCTCTCGCGGCCGGAGACTGTGGTGCAGACGATCCAGATCAAGAAAGGGTGAGGATCATGCAGACCAAGGTGAATTTCGACGCGCTCGACGAAGGGCGCACCGTCTATGTCCGCCCGGTGGCCGTGGCGGAGCTGCCCGACGAGGTGAAAAGCCAGGCGGACGGGCTGGATACGCTCTATGCCGTGCATCGCGCGGACGGCGAACGGCTCGCGCTCGTGAAGGATCGCGGCATGGCCTTCGTGCTGGCGCGGCAGAACGATCTGGCGCCGGTCACGGTGCACTGAAGAACGAAGGGCTGCCGGCCAACGCCGGCGCCTACTAATGCTGGGGCCTGCCCCCCTCAGAACCGCCAGCCGTAGCTCAGCCGGAGCGTCTGCGGACCAGGACGCTCAAGCGGCCCGCTGTCCACGTCGAAGCTCATCCGCGTGCGTGCATGCCGATAGGCGAGGCCGAGCGTCATGCGCGAGGTCGTGCGCAGCGGCGCGGCGGTGGCGAGGCCCAGATCGGTCGTCACACCGAGATAGGGCCGCAGCGGCGCCCCCTTCCGGAAGGTCGTGCGCCCCTCGGCATGGGCGCTGAGGCGGTGCCGCGACAGGTGCAGGCCGTCACCCCGGTCAAGCTCTCCGCGCCCGTTCAGCCTCAGCCGGCCGAGGAGGTCGGTGCGGACCGCAGTGTACCGGCCCGACGCGGCGAGCGCGCCGGTCCAGCGCAGTCCCATCGCGTGGCGGCCGGGCAGGGTGTAGCGGGGCAATGACAGGAGGCCCCAGCCGGTCATATCGATATGCTCGCCGAAACGGCGGGTGAGGTACGGTCCGATTGCGGCCGAGACCGCCTGCGCCCGGTCTCCGTCCAGCGACAGCGCGCTCCGGCTTGCCGACATCGCGACGCCGTAGCGGGCGCCGCCGCGGCGAGCGAGGTCGCGCCCGAAGGTCAGCGTCACCGCGTGTCCGCGCACGCTGCCGTCGAATCCCTTGCCATGCACGGATATCCATGTGTCGGCCAGGACGCTGCGCCCGAGCCCGGCGAGGTAGACCGCGTTGTCGGTGAACTTTGCCGGACCCGTGTCGAGCGATGCGGCCAGCGACAGCGCTGCCTGCGCCGCCGCCCCGGCATTGGCCGCCAGCATCGCCTGCGCGGTGCGCAGCGCGGCGGAATCGCTCAAGACGGCGCCCGGCGCGAGTGAGACGCACGCGGCACATGCCGCGCATGCAAGGATGCGTTCCATGCCAAGTTTCTGATGTGATTGGGTTTTCTGCTTCTTTTGTGGATATAATAAACCGCGCAGACCGGTCAATAACGGCGGCGGATACGTGCCGGCATGGCGGCCACGCAGCCTTCGGGACGCGCATGAAAAAGGCGCCCGTGCATGGTGCGCGGGCGCCTTGAAATCGGATCGAGCGCGACGCTCAGCCGGCGATCAGGCCCATCGATTCGAGCTTCAGCACGACCTGGTGGGCGCAGTTGTCGACCTCCTGGCCCTCGGTGTCGACGCTCAGCTCGGGGTTGGCGGGCACGTCGTAGGGATCGGAGATGCCGGTGAACTCCTTGATCTTGCCCTCGCGAGCGAGCTTGTAGAGCCCTTTGCGGTCGCGCCGTTCGCATTCCTCGAGCGAGGTCGCGACGTGCACTTCCACGAAGGCGCCGTACTGCTCCACGTCCTCGCGCACGGCGCGGCGGGTCGCGGCGTAGGGCGCGATCGGCGCGCAGATGGCGATGCCGCCGTTCTTGGTGATCTCGGACGCGACATAGCCGATGCGGCGGATGTTGAGGTCGCGATGCTCCTTGGAGAAGCCGAGCTCGGACGACAGGTTCTTGCGGACGATGTCACCGTCGAGCAGCGTCACCGGGCGGCCGCCCATCTCCATCAGCTTGACCATGAGCGCGTTGGCGATGGTCGACTTGCCGGACCCCGAGAAACCGGTGAAGAACACCGTGAAGCCCTGCTTGGAACGCGGCGGCTTGGTGCGGCGCAGCTCGGCCACGACTTCCGGGAAGGAGAACCAGTCGGGGATTTCCAGCCCTTCCTGCAGGCGGCGGCGCAGCTCGGTGCCCGAGATGTTGAGGATCGTCACCTGGTCCTGGTCGACGATCTCGTCCGCGGGCTCGTACTGCGCGCGCTCCTGCACGTAGACCATGTGCTTGAAGGGCACCATCTCGATGCCGATCTCGTCCTGGTACTTCGTGAAGAGGTCCTGCGCGTCGTAGGGGCCGTAGAAATCCTCGCCCTGGGAGTTCTTGCCCGGGCCGGCGTGGTCGCGGCCGACGATGAAGTGCGTGCAGCCGTGGTTGCGGCGGATCAAGCCGTGCCACACCGCCTCGCGCGGGCCCGCCATGCGCATCGCCAGCGGCAGCAGCGACATCGTCGTGGTGGAGCCCGGGTACTTGTCGAGCACCGCTTCGTAGCAGCGCACGCGGGTGAAGTGGTCGACGTCGCCCGGTTTCGTCATGCCGACGACGGGGTGGATCAGCAGGTTGGCCTGGCTCTCGCGCGCGGCGCGGAAGGTCAGCTCCTGGTGGGCGCGGTGCAGCGGGTTGCGCGTCTGGAACGCAACGACCTTGCGCCAGCCCAGCTTGCGGAAGCGCGCGCGCAGCTCGTTCGGGGTGTCGCGGCGGGCGCGGAAATCGTAGTGCACCGGCGGCTGGATGCCGGTCACCGGGCCGCCCAGGTACACATTCCCGGCGGTGTTGTGCAGGTAGTATACGGCCGGATGCGCCTCGTCGTCGGCGCCGAAGACGCGCTCTGCCTCGCGCGCCTTGTCCGGGGACCACTTGTCGGTCACGGTCATCGTGGCGAGGATCACGCCTTCCTGATCGCGCAGCGCGATGTCCTGCCCCAGTTCGACCTTCTCCGCGAAGGTTTCCGACACGTCGAGGGTGATCGGCATCGGCCAGAGCGCGCCGTCGGCCAGGCGCATCGTCTCGACAACGCTGTCGTAATCCTCTTCGCCCATGAACCCCTTGAGCGGGTGAAACCCGCCGTTCATCAGGAGTTCCAGGTCACAGATCTGTCTTGGCGACAGGTCGTGACTGACGAGGTTGCCGGCTTCCGCCTTCAGTTTCTGGGCGCTCTCGTAAGAGACATAGAGTTCGGGGATCGGCGCTTGGTTCGGAAGGCTCATCGGGAAATCATCCATCGGAAAGGGCGTGTCGTCCGCGACGCGTCGCGTTGCCGCGGCGTCTAGACCGGTGCAGCCCCCGAATTCAAGCGAATTGGCCCGGCGCGCGCGCTGCGATGCCGAATTGCCGCAATGCAGCATGAGCAGGGCTCGGGCGGGGGCGAGGGCCGCCGGGGACCGATTGAGGTGTCGCAACCGGCGGGAAATCCGGCGGAACGCAGATCTCGATCGCGTGTTGAGCGGGCACGATTTCGCGACGGAGGACCTTGTGAACGATACCGACCTCGGCACCTGCACGGCGGCAGAGCTGTCCCGCCTCTTCGAGCGCAAGGAGGCATCGCCCCTGGAGGCGACACGCGCCGCGCTGGACCGCATCGACCGAATGAACGACGCCGTGAACGCCTATGTGCACGTGGACCGCGAGGGCGCGGAGGCCGCGGCGCGCGCCTCGGCGCAGCGCTGGGGCAAGGGGCAGCAACTGTCGCCGCTCGACGGCGTGCCGGTGTCGATGAAGGATCTCACCGAGGTTAAGGGCATGCCGGCGCGCGACGGGTCGCTTCTGACCTCCGACGAACCTTGCGAGCGCGACGCGCCGCCCGCCGCGCGGATGCGCGAGGCCGGTGCGGTGATCCTGGGCAAGACCAACACGCCGGAATTCGGCTGGAAGGGCGTGACCGACAACCGCGTCTTCGGTGCGACGAAGAATCCATGGGACACGTCGCTGACGCCGGGTGGCTCGTCTGGCGGTGCGGCCGCGGCGGCGGCGCTCAACATGGGCGTGCTGCACCAGGGCGGCGATTCCGGCGGTTCGATCCGCATTCCGGCCGCCTTCACCGGCACCTTCGGCTTCAAGCCGACCTTCGGCTGGACGCCGCAATGGCCCCCTGCGAAGGTGCCGACACTGTCGCATATCGGCCCGATCACCCGCACTGTCGAGGACGCGGTGATGATGCTAAACCTCATCGGCCGCTACGATCACCGCGACCCCTACGCCATCCGCGGTCAGCCTGACGACTGGGGCGAGGGGCTCGATCGCAGCCTGTCGGGTCTGCGTATCGCCTTTGCCCGAACGCTCGGCGACGCGGTCGTCGATCCGGAAATCGAGGCGCGCGTGGCCGAGGCGGCGCAGCGGCTCGAGGCGCTCGGCGCAGAGATCGTGGAGACCCTGCCACCGGATTTCGACTGTCCGATCGAGACCTACAAGAAGATCTGGTGGACGGCCTCACGCGACCTTTACCTGTCGCTGTCCGAGTCGGATCGCGACAAGCTCGACCCGGGGCTTGCCGGCAACGCGGTCGCCGCCGAGAACTGGACCGCGGTCGATCTGTTCCGGGCAGAGGCGGACCGCGCCGCGCTGACCCATCGGCTGGAGGCGTTCAATCAGGACTATCACCTGCTGATGTGCCCCACCATGCCGATCCAGCCGTTCCGCGCCGGGCACGACGTACCGCCCGGTTCGGACATGACCGACTGGACCGAATGGTCGCCGTTCACCTACCCGTTCAACCTCAGCCAGCAGCCGGCGGCCTCGATCCCCTGCGGTTTCACCGCCGAGGGTCTGCCGGTCGGTTTCCAATTGGCGGGCGGCAAGTACGACGACCGCCGCGTGCTGCGGGCCGCCGCCGCCTATCTCAACGCGCATCCCGCGCGCTTTCCCACCGTGCCGGACCCGGCCGAGACCGCCTGAACGACCGAAGAGGACACAACCATGATCGTGCGCGACAAACAGGACGCCGAGAAGACCGCGGTGGACGAGGACAAGTTCGTCTCCAAGCGCTACACGTTGCGCAAGGACGGAATGGGTCACTCGGTCCACGAAACCTACATCAAGCCGGGCGAAGAGCTCCACATGTGGTACAAGAACCACCGCGAGACGGTGATCTGTACCGAGGGTTCCGGCCAGATCCAGGACCTGACCGAGGGCGGCACATGGGATCTCGAGCCGGGCGTGCTTTACGCGCTCGACAAGCACCAGAAGCATATCCTGTCGAGCGAGAAGGGGATGACCGTGCTGTGCGTCTTCACGCCCGCGCTTGTCGGCCCGGAAGACCACGACGAGGAAGGCAGCTATCCGCTCTACGAGGACGACGGAACCATCGTGAAGCACTGAGGGGCGCCAGCCCCTCAGATCCGGGCGAGCAATTCCGCTTTCTTGGCGGCGAACTCTTCTTCCGACAGGATGCCCTTGTCGCGGAGCGCGCCAAGTTTCTCGAGCGCGGCGAAGACGTCGCCCGCGCTGCCCACGGCGCCCGGCGCCGCGCGCGCCGGGTCCGGCCCGGGCCGATCTACGTCGGTCCGAGGCGCCGGTGCCTCGGCGGAAGGAGCGGGCGCCGCCTTTGCGTCGCCGTCGGCCGCGGGGGAAGCGGGCAGCGCTTCGTCGCCGCGCGCCTCGACTAACGTCAGATCGTGCAGCCGCACCGTCCCGAACTGGCTGGTGAAGGTCCAGTTCGCGGCCCCCGATTGCTGCTGGCTGACCCCGCCGATCCGGTGCCCGCCCGTGTCGTAGACCGTGACGCGCCCGCCGATCCGGGTGGCCAGGCGCCGCGCATCGGGGAAGATCGCGTAGCTCAGATCGTTCTGCGCGCCGGTGGAGGACGGCGTGCCCAAGTTCTCGGGCCACCATCCCGCCCCAGGACCCTGCGGGGACGGGCCGCCCTGCGTCTGCCACTGGCCCGAGGCGGGCGGCGCCGGTTCGAGCAGCGGGCCTTCGGTCAGCGCCGTGGCGATGTCGCTGCACAGGTTGGCCACGAGTCCCTGCAGCCGTGTGTTGAACATGTCCCCGACCATCGTCATGCCGCCGGCCGACCACTGGCCCATGCCGCCAAGCTCGGGATGCGAGAATTGCGCCTGCCGGCCGCCGCCGCGTGTCACCGCCTCCATCAGCGTGCGGACCGCGTCGGCGCTGATGCCGTAGCTGCCGCTCAGTCGCGACTGAGCGCTTTCGCCGTATGGGGTAAGCGGCATGTCTGGCTTCCCTTCCGGGACGCCCACCGGCGCGGCCGGTGGGCGTATCATGCTCTCAACCCCGTGCGGGGCGTCCTGGAGCGTGGCGCGGAACCGGTATTATCACCCGTCTCTGGGACGCCGTGCAAGCCTTTCGGCGCCGCCAGCAGTGGCTCGTCGGTGCCGAGTGACATATCGCAATCGCGAAAGGTGTCGTGCCGGGCAAACGTTTCCGTCGCCAGCGGCACGCTCTAAGGGGCTTGGGCAAAACGGACCTTGTGCGGTCCGGCAAACAAAGTCGCCCCGTTGCGACGCCCGAAGGGACCGAAGGACCGCGATGACCGACACGCCGCCGAATATCGACCTTGCGCAGCACGCGCTGTTTCTCGACTACGACGGCACGCTGGCGCCGATCGTCGACCGGCCCGAGGAGGCGGTGATGCCCGAGGGCACGCGGGATATCCTCGCCGGTCTTCGCGACCGTCTCGGCGGTGCCCTGGCCATCGTGTCGGGCCGGGCGCTCGCGGATCTGCGTCCGCTCGTTGCCGGGCTCGACGTGGCGTTGTCGGGATCTCACGGGCACGAACTTCACCTGCCCGGAACGCCCGAGACCGGGGCGCCGCCGCTGGCAGAACCGCTGCGCCCGGCGGAGTCGCGGCTCACCGCCTTCGCGGCCCGCAACAACATCCGGATGGAGCGCAAGCCCGGCGCCCTCACGCTGCATTACCGCGGGATGCCGCATCTCGAGGACGTGGTGCGCGACACGGTCCGGCAGGAGGCCGCCGCGGACCCTGCGCTGAAGGCGCTGCACGGGAACATGGTCAGCGAGGTCGTGCTGGCCGACGCGGGCAAGGGCGAGGCGATACGAACGCTCCTGTCGCGCCCGCCTTTCGCCGGCCGCAGCCCGGTGATGATCGGCGACGACGTCACCGACGAGCATGGGTTCGAGGCGGCCGGAACGCTCGGCGGCTTCGGCATCAAGATCGGGCCGGGAGAGACGGCCGCGCGCTACCGGCTGGCGTCCGTGGTCGCGCTCAGCGGCTGGCTGGATATGCTCGGCGCCGACTGACGGCCGAGTTGCGCGACTTCAAGATAGCTCGGGTCGAACCGGGCGAGAGTGCTCAGCCGCTCGAAATCGTGGATCACCACTCGGTGCCGATGCCAGTCGATGAGCGACTGGCCGCGCAGCTCCTGAACCGCGCGGTTGGCATGCGCCTTGGACAGCCCGAAGATCCGCTCGAGGTCCTTCTGGTCGAGCGGCATCTCGAAGCTGCCGTTTTCCACGAAGCCGATGATGTCGTAGCGTACGTAAAGCTCGCACAGGAAATGCGCGATGCGCTCCTTGGCGCGCAGCGTCGCGCCGGCGGCGAGCCAGGCGCGGTGGATCTTCGCGTCGATCAGCGTTGTCATCCACAGAAGGCGCGTCAGGTGCGGGTGGTTGCGCGTGAGCTCCTGCAGCGCCTCCTTGGGAACGAGCTGCACCTTGCATTCGCCCTGCGCGACCACGGAATGATCGAGATAGTCGAGCACAAGCGCGTGCAGATCGACGAAATCGCCCGGGATCTGCACCGCGGAGACGATGCCGCGCTCGGACGTGGTCGGCTGCACCCGGAGCGCCATGCCGGACACCACGAGGCAGCTTTCCTCGGGGGCCGGCCCCTGGGGGATGATCGTATCGCCATGGCTGAACCGCCGGCTGCGCACCGGAAGCTGGGCGAGAGCGGCGATCTCGTCGGAGTCCAGTGTCGCGCGGCGCCCGAGCACCAG
Source organism: Roseivivax sediminis (assembly GCF_900112685.1). Classification (GTDB taxonomy): domain Bacteria; phylum Pseudomonadota; class Alphaproteobacteria; order Rhodobacterales; family Rhodobacteraceae; genus Roseivivax; species Roseivivax sediminis. The sequence goes on along the minus strand of NZ_FOMS01000004.1, from coordinate 60,624 downwards.
AGACAGTAGCTGTGAAGTGGGGGTCGTTGTGTCGTTCATCGTGCCGATATCCTCTCCAGGCATGCCGCAAACGAAGGGGTAACCGGGGGTGTCGGGGTAACGCCGAACGCGGCCCCCGCGGTTCCCCGATTGCGCTTCATCAACCCGAATTCCGCCGCTGGAACGAGGGGCCCGGAACGCCTGTTTAGGAGACACGCGGCGGGCACGGCGATGCGCCGATGCTGCGTCATGGCACACTCCGACACGGAAGGCGATCCAGCGATGTCCGGAAAACTCGTCGTCGTTTCGAACCGCATTCCCACCGGGGATACACCCTCCGGCGGGCTTGTGGTCGCGCTTCATGGCGCTCTCGAACAAAGTGGCGGGCTCTGGGTCGGGGCGCATCCCGACACCGCCGGTCCGGGCGACACCGGCCTGACCGAGATCGACCGGGGCAGCTACACGCGCCTCGCCTTCCACCTCAGCGAAGCGGAATACGACAGCTACTATCTCGGCTTTGCCAATTCGGTGCTCTGGCCGCTCTGCCACGGCCGCGCCGACCTCGTGGAACTCGAGCGCAGCTACGAGGAAGGCTACATGGCGGTAAATCGCCGGGTCGCACGGCTTCTTGCCGACAAGATCGAGCCAGACGATACCGTTTGGGTCCACGACTACCATTTCCTGCCGCTCGCCGGAGAGCTGCGCAAGCTCGGCGTCTCGGCGCGGATCGGCTATTTCCTGCACATTCCGTTCCCGCCGCTGAGCGCACTGTCGACGCTGCCGTCGCCGGACGACTTCGCCGACTGGCTGGCCTCCTACAACCTGATCGGGCTGCAGACCCGCCGCGATACCGCTCGGTGCCTGGAGATGTTCCGCTCCGACCCGCGAGCGGAATTCATGACCGATGGCACCGTGAAGTTTCAGGACCGCGTCGTGTCCGTGCGCTCCTTCCCCATCGGGATCGAGGTCGACCGCTTCGCAGAAGCGGCGGCTACGCCGACCGACGCGGCGGACCTCGGCGCCGATATGGGCGAGCAACTGGTGATCGGCGTCGATCGGCTGGATTATTCCAAGGGTCTGCCCAACCGCTTCCGGGCGTTCGGCGAATATCTCGACCGCAAGCCCGAGGACGCGCCCCGCGCCAGCCTTTTGCAGGTCGCCCCGCCGACGCGCGAACGGGTGGCCGCCTACCGCGCCATCCGCGCCGAGCTCGAGGAGATCGCCGGCCGGCTCAACGGCGCGCATTCGGAGCTCGACTGGACGCCGATCCGCTATATCCACCACGCGGTGGACCGCGATCTGCTGGCGGTTCTCTACCGCCGGGCGGAAGCCTGCCTCGTCACCTCTCTCGCCGACGGCATGAACCTTGTCGCCAAGGAATACGTCGCGGCGCAGGATCCCGAGGATCCCGGCGTGCTGATCCTGTCGCGCTTCGCCGGGGCGGGCGAGGACATGACCGAGGCGCTGCTGGTCAATCCCTACGACGTCTCGGAGATGGCCGAGGCGATCGCCACCGCGCTGTCGATGCCGCTTGAGGAGCGCAAGCGGCGCCATGCGGCCTGCCTACGGGTCGTGCGCGACAGCGACGTGTCGGGCTGGGCGCAGCGCTTCGTCGACTGCCTGCGAAACTGTGTGCCGACGCTCGCCTATGACGGCCTTCCCGACGAGGTGCCGGAACGAACGAGATCCAGAACCCCCGTACCGGAGACATCATGACACCCGACATTACCCCCGGCGGGGCCCTGCCGGATTGCATTGCGAAACTTCTGGACGACGGACCCATTGTCGTACTGACGCCGCATCCTGACGACAACGCTTTCGGTTGCGGGGCGCTTCTGTCCCACGCCTTCGCGCGCAATGGCGCGCACGTGATCTGCATGGGCGAGGGCGCGCATTCGGGCCGCAACGGCGGCCATCCCGCGCCGCGCCCGGGCGAGATTGAACTCGCGATGGCGCATCTCGGCGGGCGGGCCGACGACGTCACCGCGCTGCGCCGGCCCTGCGGCTGGCCCGATCAGCGCGACACGTTCGCGATGCTCGCCACGCATGTCGGCACGATTGCCCGCGCGATCGGGGCACGGCGCATCTTCTCCACCGCCGTGATCAGCGACAACGCCGACCACCGCGCGACCGCCGAGATCGCCGAGCGCGCGACGTCGATGTACGGTCTGGAACTCTACCATTACGCGGTCTGGAGTCGATGGACCGAGGCGACCTTCGGGGCCGACGGCTCCGCGGGCATCATGCACCGGCTGCCGGTCGGGGAGGCCGCCGCGGCGAAGGGCCGGGCGCTCGCGTCCTTCCGTAGCCGGTTCGATGCGCTGGCGAAGGGGTCGGCGCACGGCGCCGGACTGCCGCAAAGTTACCGCGACCGGTTCTTGACTGGCGACGAAGTGTTCTTTGCTCCGAGCGGCATCTCGGTCCTGGCCGAGGACGTGCACGAGCTTGCGGAAGAGGACCGCGACACCGCGCTTGCGGAGGCTTCCTCCACGCCACCGCCACGCGCGGACACGTTGAGCTGAACAGGGTCAGGCCCGCAACCAGTCTTCCGCGGCCTCCACCCGGTCCGTGCCGGAGAGGCTGCACACCCGCTCCAGTTCGGTCAGAAGCCCCTTCTGCCGCGCCTTGCCCATGCGCACGCCATCCTCGGGCCAGAAGGCGCGCAGCGCCAGGGCCGCACCGCTCCGCGCGGCATCGAGGCGGCCGATCAGCCGGTCGCCCTGCAGCACCGGGAAGATGTAGTAGCCGTAGCGCCGCTGCGCCTCCGGCACGAAGATCTCGATCCGGTAGCGGAAGCCGAAGAGACGCTCCGCCCGCTTGCGGTCGCGCAAGGCGGGATCGAATGGCGACAGGAGGCGCACCCGGCCCGACGGCTCCGGCAGCGAAGCGGCCGCGTCGAGTGCCGCCTCGGTCGTGAAACTGCGGCGCAAACTGCCGTCGGCCAGCTCCACGTCGACCTCGCGGATGCGGCCGATCGCGCGCGCCTCCGCGCACCACGCCTTTGCCTCCTCCGGGGTGACGATGGCGAAGAAGGCGGCCAGTTCCCCGCTCGTGGCAAAGCCGAGCCGGGCGAGGGCGGCCTCCATCGCCCAGTCGACGATCTCCGTGTTGTCCATCCGAATATTGAGGTACTCGGACGGGATCACCCGCTCCGCCAGGTCGTATTGCTTGCGAAAACCCTGCCGGTGGCAGATCGCCAGCCGCCCGGACCGCCACAGGAACTCCAGCGCAGTTTTCGACGGGTGCCAGTCCCACCAGCCCGAGGCACCGCGCGGTTCCTCCGGCCCGACATCGCGCGACGAGGTGGGGCCGTTGTTCGCCACGTAGGACAGGACGGTGTCGATCTCGGCGTCCCAGCCTTCGCGCTGCCAGGCCGGCCAGCGCCGGCGCATCCGCGCCTCGTCGCGTTCGAACTTCAGCCGCCAGGCGGGATAGAAACGCATCGGGATCACCGACGCATCGTGCGTCCAGTGCTCGAACGCCGCGCGGTCGCGGGCGACCAGCCGCTGCAGCGCGCGGGGCCGGTACTGCCCGCGGCGCGCCCACAGGATCAGGTCGTGCGCCCGCGCCAGCGTGTTGACGCTGTCCACCTGCACGAAGCCGAGCGCGTCGAGCACGCCCATGAGGTCCGCACCGCGCCCCGGCCCGCCTCCGGGGCGCAGCAGCAGGTGCCGGTCGAGAAAAAGCCGCCGCGCGGCGCGGTTGGAAAGGGTGGCACGGGTCATCGCGACACCCTAACGCCGTTCCGCGGCGGCTTCACGCCGATCCTGCACGGGAAGACGTATGTCGCCCGGGATCGCGTGTTAGCCTGCTTGCGGCACGGGTCGGTCAGGAGGATGCGATGATGCAAGAGACCAAGGCAGCCGTCTTTCTATGGTTCGACGGCGCGGCGGAAGAGGCGGCAGAATTCTATGCCGCGACCTTCCCGGATTCGCGGGTGCTGAAGGTGGTGCACGCGCCGGATGGCGTGCCGGGCACCGAGGCGGGCGCGGTGCAGGTGGTGGAGATGACGCTCTGCGGACTGCCATACGTGCTGCTCAACGCCGGGCCGCAGGTGCGGCCGAACGACGCCTATTCGCTGCAGGTCTACACCGACGACCAGGAGGAGACCGACCGGCTGTGGGAGGCGATCACCGGCAATGGCGGGGCCGAGATCATGTGCGGCTGGTGCATGGACCGCTGGGGCTATCGCTGGCAGATCACGCCCCGGATGCTGATGGCGGCGCTGTCGCATCCCGATCGCGCCGCGTCGGCCCGCGCGCAGGCGGCGATGATGGAGATGACGAAGATCGACATTGCCCGGATCGAGGCGGCGCTCGCAGGCTGACCGGCGCCGGTGGCTTTGGGATTGAAGCGCCTCAACGGCTTGGGCAGAGTGCGCGGCGAGACGGCGGTCCGGCGAAGGGGGAGACGCGAATTGTCGAACGGCGGCGGACTGACCTGTGCCCTGATCGGAACGGGCATGGTGGCGAAGACCCATCTGGCGGCCCTGCGCGCGGCCGCGCCCCGCGTGACGCTGCGCGGCGTGGCGGCGAGCCGCGAGGACAGCGCCCGGCGTTTCGCCGAGGCCGCGGGGGGCGATCCGCTGCACATCTACCCCGATGCGCGCGATGTCGCGGCCGATTCGCAGGTGGACGTGGCCGTCATCACCACGCCGCCCAATGTGCGTTTGGAGCTGATCGAACCGCTTGCCCGGGCAGGCAAGCACATCCTTCTGGAAAAGCCGGTCGGCCGCACCGCCGAGGAAGCCGAGAAGGTCGTCAGAATCTGTGAGGCGGCGGGCGTCAGTCTCGGCATTTTCTTCCAGCACCGGATGCGCGCGGCATCGCGCAAGGCGGCGGAGATGGTCGCCTCCGGCAGACTCGGCGCGCTGGGCGTCGTGGAAATCGCGGTGCCGTGGTGGCGCGAGCAGGACTATTATGACGAGCCGGGGCGCGGAAGCTATGCGCGCGACGGCGGCGGCGTGCTGATTTCCCAGGCGATCCATACGATCGACCTCGCACTCAGCCTCGCCGGGCCGGTGGCGTCGGTGCAGGCGATGACCGCGACGACCCGCTTTCACGACATGGAGGCCGAGGACTTCGCCACCGCCGGCCTGCGTTTCGCGGACGGCGCGGCGGGCTCGCTCGTCGCCGGCACGGCGAGTTTTCCCGGTGGCGCCGAGACCATCGTTCTGCACTTCGAGGCCGCCAGCCTGCATCTCGGCTCAGGCGTGCTTAGCGTGCGCTGGCGCGACGGGCGCGAAGAGACGCACGGCGCGGAGGCCGGGACCGGCGGCGGCGCGGACCCGATGGCCTTCACCCACGACTGGCACCAGGCCATCGTCGAGGATTTCGTCGACGCGCTGGAAGAGGGGCGCGCGCCGGTTGCTTCGGGCCGCGCGGCGCTACCGGCGCACCGGCTGATCGACGCCATCGCCCTTTCCGCCGCGCACGGGCGCTGCGTGGAGGTGCCGCAATGACCGCGCCGCTCACCTTCGCCGCGCTCGGGCTTGACCACCGCCACATCTACGGCATGGCAGGCCACATGATCGATGTCGGCGCCCGCTTCAAATGCTGGTGGACGGCCGGGGAGCCCGGCACGCTGGACGGTTTCGACAAGCGGTTTCCGGGGGTGCCCCGCGCTGTCGATGTCGAGGACGTGCTGAGCGATCCGGAGATCGACCTGATCCTCATCGCGGCGGTGCCGTGCGACCGCGCGGAACTTGCGATCCGGGCGATGGAGGCGGGCAAGGACGTGATGACCGACAAGCCGGGCTGCACGACCGAGGGCCAGTTGGCCGCGCTGCGCGAGGCGCAGGCGCGCACCGGCCGGATCTGGAGCGTCGATTTCTCCGAACGTTTCGAGGTGCCTTCGGTCACCCGCGCGGGCGAGTTGGTGGCCGAGGGCGCCATCGGCCGGGTGGTGCAGACCGTGGGGCTGGGGCCGCACCGGCTCAACCGGCCGACGCGGCCCGATTGGTTCTTCGAGAGGGACGCCTACGGCGGCATCCTGACCGACATCGCCAGCCACCAGATCGACCAGTTCCTGCACTTCACCGGCTCGACGGATGCCGAGGTCACGCTCGCCAGCATCGGCAACTTCGCCAATCCCGGCGATCCTGGCCTTCAGGATTTCGGCGAACTGGCGCTCCGCTCCGACAACGGCCACGGCTACGTGCGGGTCGACTGGTACACGCCCGACGCGCTGCCGACCTGGGGCGACGGGCGGCTGGCGATCCTCGGCACCGAGGGGTATATCGAGCTGCGCAAGTACGTCGACGTGGGCGGCGTGGAGGGCACCGATCACCTGATCCTGGTGAACGGCACGCGCTGCGAGAAGATCGCCTGCGCCGATGCCGGCCTGCCCTACTTCGCACGCCTGGCCGCCGACATCCGCGACCGGACCGAAACCGCGATGCCGCAGGCGCATGCCTTCAAGGTCATGGAACTGGCACTGAAGGCGCAGGCGATGGCGGAGGCGCGCGGGTGATCCGCGCGGCGATCCTCGGGGCCGGCATCGGGGCGCAGCATCTCGCGGGCTATCGCGCGTCGCCGGACCGGTTCGAAGTGCGCTACCTGTGCGATCTCGACACCGCGCGGGCGCGCGCCGTTGCGGGCGACGACCTGTCCATCGCCGTGACGGACGATCTGGACGCCGTGCTGGCCGATCCGGAGGTCGATCTCGTCGACGTGTGCCTACCGCCGCACCTGCACGTGCCGGTGGCGACGCGCGTGCTGGAAGCCGGCAAGCACGCGATCTGCGAAAAGCCCATCGCGAGGTCGCTGGCCGAGGCCGACACGCTGATCGAGGCGGAGGCGCGCGCCGGCAAGCGCATTTTTCCGGTCTTCCAGTACCGCTACGGCCTCGCCACCGCGCAGATGGAAGCGCTGGCCGGGGCCGGGCTTGCCGGGACACCCTTCACGGCGAGCCTCGAGACCCACTGGAACCGCGCGGCCGCCTATTACGACAATCCGTGGCGCGGCACCTGGGCGCGGGAGCTTGGCGGCGCCGTGCTGGGGCACGCGATCCACAACCACGACCTGCTGCTCAGCGTCTTCGGCCCGGTGGCGGAGCTGTCGGCGAGCACCGCGACCCGCGTCAACCCGATCGAGACCGAAGATTGCGGCGCCATCCTGATGGTGCACGACAGCGGCGCTCTCTCGACCAGCTCGATCACGCTCGGCGCGGCGACGGACGAAAGCCGCCTGCGCTTCACCTTCGCCGGGTTCACCGCGGAAAGCGGCACCGCGCCCTATGCCCCGGCGGCGGAGGGCTGGCGCTTCACAGCGCGGCCGCCCTATACCCAGGGCGACATCGACGCGGTGCTGGCCCAGGTGGCGCCGCCGCTGACGGGCTTTGCCGGCTACCTCGCGGCCATCGCCGATGCGCTGGAGGGACGGGGCGACCGCACCGTCACCCTCGCGGACGGGCGCAGGTCGATTGAATTCGTGACCGCGGTCTATCAAGCTGCCCGGACGGGCGCGCGCGTCGCGCTGCCGCTGGACGAGGCCGCGCCGCTCTATCACGGCTGGCTGCCGGGGGCGGTGTGACGACGACGACGCGAGGGCTGCGATTTTGGGAGGACGCAGAATGACATATCACAGACTGGCCGCACCGGCGCTCGCCGCCGCGCTGGCGGCCGCGGCGGCGGACGCAAGCGCGCAGGAAATCCGCTTCATGTGCTACTCGGACGGCAATGAATGCGAGGTCTACGACGACATATTGGACCGCTTCGAGGAAGAGAACGAGGGCGTGACCGTCGCCGTCGACACTGTGCCCTATCAGGCGATCCTCGAGAACCTGCCGGTGCAGCTTGCCGCCGGCACCGGGCCGGACATGGCCAAGGTCACCGATCTCGGCGGGCTGAGCGACCATTATCTCGATCTCGCACCGCATGTCGACCGCGCCTACTGGGAAGAGAATTTCGACCGCACGCTCGGCTGGTATCGCGGCGATCGCGACCCCGAGGGTATCTTCGGCATGCATTCGCAGCTGACGATCACCGGCCCGTTCGTGAATGCCACGCTCTTCGAGGAAGCCGGCGTGGAGATGCCGGGCTCAGAGGCCACCTGGGAGGACTGGGCTGAGGCGACGCGAGCGGTAACCGAGGCGACCGAGGCCGATTTCCCGATGGCGATGGACCGCTCGGGCCACCGCATCGCGGGGCCGGCGATCTCCTACGGTGCGCAGCTTTTCGACGAGGAGGGCAACCCGACGCTGTCGGACGAAGGCTTCGAGGCCTATGTCGCGAAATTCGTGGAATGGCACGAGGACGGCACCATGCCGCGCGACGTCTGGGGGGGCGCCGGGGGATCGACCACGGTCGATGCGGCGCAGGAGTTCATCAACGGGGAACTGGTGTTCTACTACTCGGGCTCCTGGAACACCGGCCGGATGGAAGAACAGATCGGCGATTTCTTCGACTGGCAGGTGGTCGGCAGCCCCTGCGGCCCCGAAGGCGTCTGCACCGGCATGCCCGGCGGCTCCGGCATCGTGGGGTTCGAGCAGACCGACCATCCCGAGGTCGTGGCCGCGATCATCGACTTCCTCGCGCAGGAAGAGGTCTACGCCGAAGCAACCGCGCGGACGCTGAACATCCCAGCGCATGCCGCCGTGGCCGAGGCGGGCGTGGAATACGAAGGCGTGTCGGAGCCGGCCTCGGACGCGCTCAACGCGTGGGCGCGGCAGGTGCCGCAGATCTCGCCCGTCGCCTACGATTATCAGGGTTACACGAACAACCGCGCGATGTTCAACGTGACGGTCGAACGGGTCAGCCAGGCCGTCGTCGGAGAGCTCAGCGTCGAAGAGGCGATGCGCCGGATGGAGGAAGACCTCGACGCCGCGATGGCGGAGGTCGGCGCGGAGTGATCCGCGCGACCGGGCCGGCCGCAAACGGCCGGTCCGCCCCGATCCGGAGGCCGAGGCGATGCTGCGCGTGATCGCACCCGTGATGAACGTGATCGAGCTGCCGTTCCGCTGGCTGCAGCGACGGCTGGGGCTGAAGCTGATCGCCTGGGTGTTCCTGCTGCCGAACATTCTTCTGTTCGGGCTCTTCGCCTTCCTGCCGGTGATCCTGAACGTGTTCTACGGCATGACCGGCGGCACCGACGTCATGCTGGCCGACCGGCCCAATGTCGGCGCGGCGAATTTCGAACGCCTGCTGAGCTGCGACAACTACCTCGATCCCAATTCCTGCCGCGACGACAAGTTCTGGCGCGCGGTCTACAACACGATCTGGTTCGTCACGCTGCAGGTCGGCTTCATGGTGGGCTTCGCGCTGATCACCGCGCTCGTGCTCAACCGCAAGATCCGCGCGCGCGGCTTCTTCCGATCGGTGTTCTTCTTTCCCGTGCTGCTGAGTCCGGTCGTCGTGGCGCTGATCTGGAAATGGATCCTCCAGCGCGAGGGGATTCTGAATGCCTTCCTCGACTGGCTGAACGGAACATGGGCCATCGAGGGGCTGAGCGCGGTGATCGTCGCGCTGGGCGGCACGGCGCTGAGCGTGCAGGGTATCGCCTGGATCACCGATGCCGGCTGGGCCTTCTTCTGGTCGGTGTTCATCAGCGTCTGGGCGCATATGGGTTTTTACACGCTGATCCTGCTGGCCGGCCTTCAGGCGATCCCGCGCGACGTCTACGAGGCGGCGACGATGGACGGCGCCTCGGCCTTTCGCACGCTGCGGCGCATCACCCTGCCGCTCCTGGCGCCGACGATGCTGGTGGTGGTGATCCTCGCGCTGATCAAGGGCGTGCAGACCTTCGACGAGGTCTACGCCTTCACCGGCGGCGGGCCGGGCACCGCGACCACCTTCATCATCCAGTACATCTACGAGGAGGGCTTCGCTGGGCAGCCGCGTCTCTTTGGGCTCGCCGCCGCCGCGTCGATCCTCCTGGCGCTGGTGTTGGTCGTGCTGACCGGCATCCAGCTCTGGCTCAACCGCAGGAGCGTCGATGGCTAGGATCGTGGACATGCTGACCGCGACGCGGGGCAAGGGCGGGCGGCTGCACTGGACCGACTGGGTCAGCTACGGTTACCTCTGCTTCGGCCTCCTTCTGATGTTCGGCCCTGTGGTCTGGCTGGTCCTGTCCTCGTTCAAGACGCCGAACGAGCTCGACCGCTTCCCGCCGCGCTTCCTGCCCTACGTGCAGGAGACGGTGGAGGTTGAAGGCTTCGACGACCCCCTGCTGGTCTACACCGCCACCGCCGGAGAGCTTGAAGGCCAGCGGGTGGCGCTCACGCGCCGCGCCGGATCGCGGGCGGAGGTCGTGGTGCCGGACGATCCGGAAAACCGCATCCGCTTGCAGATGAAAGAGCTGGAGGCGCGGGAGCGGGTGGCCTTCACAACCTCCAACTACACCGAGCTGTTCGAGCGCTTCACCTTCTTCCGATATCTCTTCAATTCGACCTTCATCACGGTCATGGCGACGGCGATCATGCTGCTGGTCAACTCCATGGCCGCCTTCGCGCTGTCGAAGTTCGAGTTTCGGGGGCGGACGACCGTGCTGCTTCTGGTCATCGCCACGCTGATGATCCCGCAGACGGTGGTGCTGGTGCCGCTCTATCTGCTGGTCACGCAGATGGGCCTCTACAACAGCCTGTGGGGCGTGATCATCCCCGGCGCGGCGACGCCGACGGGCGTGTTCCTGTTGCGGCAATACATGGTGACGATCCCCGACGAGATCCTCGATGCCGCGCGAATGGACAAGGCGAGCGAGTGGAAGATCTACTGGCGGATCATCCTGCCGCTGTCGGCCCCGGCGATCGCGGTGCTGGCGATCCTCGCCATCATGTGGCGCTGGAACGATTTCCTATGGCCGCTGATCGTCCTCAGCGAGAACGAGAACTTCACGCTCCAGATCGCGCTCTTCTCCTTCCAGGGGGAGTTCCAGACCGACTGGCCTAACCTGCTGGCGATGACGGTGCTGACGCTGCTGCCGATCTCTTGCGTGTTCATGTTCCTGCAGAAATACATCGCCACCGGCATCGCCTCCACCGGCGGCAAGTAGAAGGGCACCCATGGCCAGCATCGAACTCAGGGACGTGCGCAAGAGCTTCGGGACCACCGAGGTCATCAAGGGCATCGACCTGGCCGTCGCGCACGGCGAATTCTGCGTGTTCGTGGGCCCGTCGGGCTGCGGCAAGTCCACGCTTCTGCGGATGATCTCGGGGCTCGAAGGCATCACCGCCGGCGAGATCGCCATCGGCGGCGAGGTGGTGAACCGCGTCGCCGCCGCCGACCGCGGCCTCGCGATGGTCTTCCAGTCCTACGCGCTCTATCCGCACATGACGGTGCGCCAGAACCTCAGCTTCGGGCTGGAGAATATCGGCACGCCCCGCCGCGAGATCGCCGAGAAGATCGAGGCGGTGGCGAAGATGCTGCAGATCGACCCGCTTCTGGACCGTCGGCCCAAGGACCTTTCGGGCGGCCAGCGCCAGCGCGTGGCCATCGGCCGCGCGGTGGTGCGCGAGCCCAAGGTGTTCCTGTTCGACGAGCCGTTGTCCAATCTCGACGCGGAGCTGCGTGTGGGCATGAGGGGCGAGATCGCCGGCCTGCACCGCCGGCTCGGCAACACGATGATCTACGTGACGCACGATCAGGTCGAGGCGATGACCATGGCCGACAAGATCGCCGTGCTGCGCCTCGGCCGGCTGGAGCAGTTCGGGCGGCCGCTGGAGCTTTACAATCATCCCGCGAACCTCTTCGTTGCCGGGTTCATCGGCTCGCCCAAGATGAACTTCCTCGCCGGGACGGTGGCGGAGGATCGCACCGCGCTGGTGCTGCCGAGCGGCGAGCGGATCGCGCTGCCGGAAGAGGGCTTTGCGCAGCGGGCGGGGCAGGCCGCGACGCTCGGCATCCGGCCGACGGCGCTCCGGCCGGACCCGGCGGGCGCGCTGTCGATCGATGTGGACACGGTCGAGCAGCTCGGCGGCGAGTCGTACATCTACGGCACGACGCGGGACGGGCGGGCGCTGACCATGCACAGCCCCGGCCAGACCGGCGTGGAAATCGGCGAGACGGTGACGCTCGGCCTGCCGGCGGAAGAGATCCACCTCTTCGACACTGAGAGTGGGCTGACCCTGCGCGAGGGTCCGAGCGGCTGACGCCGGAACGTCGAAAACGCGTGTGAGCGCGGACACCGATCAGCGCTACCGGGGTGCTGCCTCTCCTTGCCGCGTCTGAGCGCGCTCAGCTCTCTCGCAGGAGCGCCCGCGCCTCCCACGGCTCCAGAGACACGAGCCGGTCAAGCGTCACCGCGCCGCCCTGGATAAGGTCGGAATACGTCCCCGCAAGTTCCTCGGGCAGATCAAGCACCGCCGGCGCGGAGGTGAGGTTGGCGACGACCAGCGCGGTTTGCCTTGCGTCCTCGCGCAGGTAGGCAAGCACCGCCGGATGATCCTCTGCGAGCGGCGTATGGTGCCCGGTGACGAAGATCGGATGGTCACGCCGCAGTGCGATCAGCCGCCGATACCGTTCAAAAACGCCGTCCGGGTCCGCCCGGTCCGCGGCGACGTTGATCCACTCGTGGTTCGGGTTGAGCCCGATCCACGGCGTGCCGGCGGTGAAGCCGGCGCCGGGCGCGGCGCTCCATTGCATCGGCGTGCGGGCGTGGTCCCGGCTGGTGATGTTGGCCCCGGCAAGGAAATCGTCCTCGCTCACGCCGCGCGCGGTCTCGGCGGCGTGGTGGTTCAGCGTCTCGAGGTCTCGGAACTCCGACAGGTCGGCGAAGCGGCGGTTGGTCATGCCGATCTCTTCGCCCTGGTAGACGAAGGGCGTCCCGCGCATCAGGTGCAGCGCCGTCGCCCAGGCCTTGGCGGAGGCGACGCGATGCGCTCCGTCGTCGCCGTACACCGACACGTGCCGCGGCAGATCGTGGTTCGACAGGAAGAGCGAATTCCAGCCGTCCTCGGCCAGCGCCGCCTGCCAGTCGTTCAGCACCCGCTTCATCCGCGGCAGATCGAAGGGCCGCGGCTTCCACTTGCCGTGGACCGGGTCCCAGCCCTGCACGACGTGGTTGAACTGGAACACCATGTCGAGCTCGCCCCGGTCTCGCCCGCAGTAAAGCGGCGCGGTCTCGGGGCTCACCGACCAGCTTTCGCCGATGGTGACGACGTCCCGGCCGGCAAACGTCTCGCGGTGCATCTCCTGCAGGAAGGGGTGCAGGTCCGGGCCTTCCTCGAAGAGGCCCGCATCCACGTCCTTGCCGATGAGGCTGATCACGTCCATGCGGAAGCCCGCGATGCCGCGGTCGAACCACCAGTTCATCATGTCGTAGATCTCGCGCCGGAGCGCAGGGTTCTGCCAGTTGAGATCGGGCTGCGCCGGGCTGAAGAAGCCGAGGTAATAGCGTCCGACCTCCGGGGCGAAGGTCCAGGCCGGGCCGCCGAAACAGGCCTGAAGTTCGCTCGGCGGGCCGCCGTCCGGGGCCGGGTCTCGCCAGATGTAATAGTCGTGCTCGGGCGCCTCGCGAGAGGTGCGCGCCGCCTCGAACCATGCGTGGCGGTCCGAGGAATGGTTGACCACGAGGTCCATGACGATGCCGATGCCGCGGGCCCGGGCCTCCGCGATCAGCCGGTCCATGTCGGCGAGCGTGCCGAATTCCGGCGCGATGTCGCGGTAATCGGCGATGTCGTAGCCGTTGTCGACCATGGGCGAGCGGTAGACCGGCGAGAGCCAGACGAAGCCGATCCCGAGATCGGCAAGGTGATCGAGCCGCGAGAGGATGCCGGGGATGTCCCCGATCCCGTCGCCGTTCGAATCCTGGAACGAACGGGGATAGATCTGGTAGCCGGCGGCGCTCTGCCACCAGTGTGGTGTCGCGGCCATGGGCTCAGCCCCTCTGCGCGATGAAGACGCCGTTGCCCGGCAGGTGCAGCGACGCGCCCGCCGCAACGCCGTCCGTGGTCAACAGCGGCGTCAGTCCGTCCGGCAGGTCCGCGTCAGCCGCGTCGGGGCCGAGGTTGAAGGCGCAGAAATGCGTCCCCCCGCGCCAGAAGGCGAGGACCGGCTCCTCGGTCTGGGCGAATGTACTCTGCCCGGTGCGCAGGGCAGGGTGTGCGCGCCGCAGGGCGATCATCCGGGCGTAGAAGGCGGGGATTCCGTCCTCGGGATCGTGCCGGTCGAGCGCGCGGGCCAGGTGCGGCGGCTTGACCGGAAGCCAGGTTTCCTCCGCCTGCGAGAACCCGCCATGCGGAGCGTCGCCCTCCCACGGCATCGGCGTGCGCGATCCGTCGCGCCCCTTGTTGTCGGGCCAGAAGACGCGGCCCTCTGGGTCGACAAGCTCGTGGTAGTCGAGGTCGGCCTGCGGCAGTCCCAGCTCCTCCCCCTGGTAGAGGCAGACGGAACCTTCGAGCGACAGGAGCAGCGCCGCGCAGAGCCGGGCGAGCGCGTCCTCGCTCTGTCCGAAACGCGCCCAGCGGGTCATGTGCCGCGGCACGTCGTGGTTGGAGAAGGCCCAGCACGGCCAGCTGTCGGGCGCTTCCTGCCGCAGCCATTCGATCTGCCGGCGCACATGCGCGGCCGAGAATTTCTCGCCCATCAGCTCGGGCGTGTAGGCCATGTGGAGCCGGCCCGGCGCGGTGTAGTCGGCCAGCCGCTCCGCCGGGTAGTGGGACTCGCCCACCTCGCCGACGAAGACGCGGGCGTCGTAGCTGTCGAGAAGCGCGCGCATGTCCTCCATGAACGGCAGGTTCTCGGGCCGGTTCTTGGAGAATTGCGGGAACTGCATCTCGTAGGTCTTGTAGTCGGGCTCCGTCTTCTCGCGCCAGTCGACCGGATTGTCGCGCAGGTGCGGGTCCTGCAGGTAGTGGTTCACCGCGTCGAGCCGGAAGCCGTCCACCCCGCGGTCGAGCCAGAAGCGCAGCGTGTCGAGTGCCCAGGCCTGCACCTCGCCGTTGTTGAAGTCGAAATCCGGCTGCTCCTTGAGGAAGGTGTGGAAGTAGTACTGCTTGCGACGCACGTCCCATTCCCAGGCGGGCCCGCCGAACACAGCCTGCCAGTTGTTGGGCGGCATCCCGTCGGGCTTGGGATCGGCCCAGAGGTACCAGTCCGCCCTGGGGTTGTCGCGCGAGGCGCGGCTTTCGGTGAAGAACGGGTGCCTGTCGGAGCTGTGCGAGAGCACCTGGTCGATCAGCACCCGCAGGCCGAGGCCGTGGGCGCGCGCGACCAGCCCGTCGAACTCCGCCAGCGTGCCGAAGGAGGGGTCGATGTCGCGGTGGTCGGAGACATCGTAGCCCATGTCGGCCATCGGCGAGGGGAACACCGGCGACAGCCAGATCGCCTCCACCCCGAGGTCCGCGACATGCGGCAGGCGCCGGGTGATCCCGGCGAGATCCCCGAAACCGTCGGCATTGTCGTCCTGAAAGGACCGCGGATAGATCTGGTAGATGACGGCGCCGCGCCACCATTCCTGGTCGCTCATGGCTCGTTTCCCTGTCCTGCCCAAGCCGGGGGCCGGAGCCCCGCGCAAGGGTGCCAACTGGGGCGGGGCAGGGGGGATGGCAAGGCGCCGCGCGGCGATCGGCGGCGCCCGCCCGGTCAGTAGATCGCGGTGCCGCGCGCGCCGGAGTCGGTGCTCCAGCCGCGATACATGCCTTCGCAGTTGAACGGCGCGGCGATGGAGCCGTCCGCGCCGACGCCGATCAGGCCGCCGCCGCCGCCGATCGCGGTCAGCTCCTCGCCGATCACGGCGCTTGCGGCATCCCCTAGCGTTGCGCCGGCGAGCCGCATCCGTGCGTCGACTTCGTGCGCGACCGACAGGCGCAGGAACGCCTCGCCGTCGCCGGTGGCCGAGATCGCGCAGGTTCGGTTGTCGGCATACGTGCCGGCGCCGGGCACCGGGCTGTCGCCGACGCGGCCAGGCCGCTTGGCGGTCATCCCGCCGGTGGAGGTCGCAGCCGCGAGGTTGCCGTCCGCGTCGCGCGCCACCGCACCGACCGTGCCGTGCCGGCGCGAGGGGTCGTCGTCGAGCGCGCCCTCGGCTTCCATCCGCAGAGTCTCCTGCAGACTGTTCCAGCGCTCCTGCGTGAAGAAATAGCTCTCGTCCTCAAGGGCGATCCCGGCCTCGCGCGCCAAAGCGAGCGCGCCCTCTCCGATCATCAGGACATGGGGCGTGCGCTCCATGACGGCGCGCGCGAGGCGGACCGGATTGCGCGGCCCGCAGATGCCGGCGACGGCGCCTGCGAAACGCGTGCGCCCCTCCATGACGGCGGCATCCATCTCGTGCTTGCCGTCGCGGGTGAAGACTGCGCCGTGCCCGGCATTGAAGAGCGGCTCGTCCTCCAGAACGACCACGGAGGCCGTCGCGGCGTCGAGCGCGCTGCCCCCCGCGCGCAGCACCTCCTCACCGGCAGAGAGCGCGCGATCCAGCGCCGAGTGGCATGCCGCCTCGCGCTCAGGCGTCATCTTTTCGCGCGGAAGCACGCCCGCCCCGCCGTGGATGACAAGGGAAAAACCTTCTGTCGGGGCCATGTAGCCTCCCTACAATGCACAAGAACTGGGCTGACTTACCGGTTCCGGCACAATTTCATGTGGCAAACACGCATCGCGGCGCGGGATCTCACGACAAGATGCGTGGAAGTTAATCGCTTGATGATATGATCGGCGCAAGGTTTATGTCACAGACGTCCAGACCCCGGAGCCCCTACGTGATGAACATGCCCGTAAAGATCTCCTCCAAGGGCCCGCTGATCGCCATCGGCGGGGCAGAGGAGAAGCACGCCGAATCCGCCATCCTGCGCCGCGTCATGGCGCTCACGCCCAAGGAGGCGCCGGTGGTCGGCATCATAACCACGGCCAGCTCCGTGCCGGACGACGTCTATGCCGGTTACCGCGACGCCTTCGGACATCACGGCGCGGCCGAGGTTCTGGACATCCGCATCCGCAGTCGCGCCGACGCCGCGGACGAGACGTTCCTGGAGATGATCCGCCGCTCCGACGTGATCTTCCTGTCGGGCGGCGACCAGATGCGGCTGACCAACATCCTCGGCGCCTCGCCGGCGCTGGAGGAGATCCGCAAGCACTGGTCCGACGGCGCGGTGGTGGCGGGCACCTCGGCGGGCGCGGCCTGCCAGTCGCGCACGATGGTCTATGGCGGCCCGGCCGACGACGCACTGCGCAAGGGCGCGGTGAAGATGAGCGCCGGCTTCGGTTTCGTCGAAGGAGTCATCATCGACACCCATTTCCTCGAGCGCGGGCGGTTCTCGCGGCTGATGGAGGTCGGGGCGACCAACCCCGAATACCTCGGCGTCGGCCTCGGCGAGGATGCGGCGGTGCAGTTCGACGGCGATCTCATCCGAGCCTTCGGGCCGGGCCACGTCATCCTGGTTGACAGCACGGGTATCAGCGGATCGAATGTGTTCGATCTCGCCGACGGGGAACCGGTTGCGGTTTCCGACGTTAGGATGCACGCGCTGGTCGAGGGCTACGCTTACTGCCTGAAGGACCGGCGGGTCCTGGGACCCAACGAGCTCAGGGCCGAAAGGCTGGAGCATAGGATTGCGTATACTTGAACACCGCGCGCTGCGTGGCCCGAACTACTATAGTCGCTACCAGGCGATCTACATGCGCCTGGACATCGAGGAACTTGAGGACAGGTCCAGCGACCAGGTCGACGGCATAGCCGAACGGCTCGAGGCGCTGATGCCGACGATACACGACCATCGCTGTTCTGTCGGGGAGCCGGGCGGCTTCCTGCAACGGGTGCGCAACGGCACCTGGGCGGGGCACATGGTCGAACACGTGGCGATCGAAATGCAGAACCTCGTGGGGTTCTCTGTCGGCTATGGCAAGACCGTCGATAGTTACCAGAAGGGCGTCTACAACGTCGTTTACCGCTACCGCGACGAGGCCACGGGCCTTGCCGCCGGCGAGGCGGCCGTCGATATCGTGAAAAAGCTCTACGACGGTGCCGAGGTCGATCTGCAGCCGCACATCGACCGCCTGAAAGAAGTACGGGACGCCAACGCGCTCGGCCCCTCCACCGGCTCTATCGTCAATGCCGCGAGAGAGCGTAACATCCCGTCCTACAATCTCACCGAAGGGACGAGCTATACCCAGCTTGGCCACGGGGTGAAGCAGCGCCGCTTCCAGGCGACGGTGACGGACGGGTCGGGGATCATCGGCCACTCCATCGCTGACGACAAGGACTGGACCAAGCAGGTGCTCGCCGATGCCGGCATCGCCGTGCCGCGCGGGCAGACCTGCTATTCTTTCGAGGAGGCGCAGGAGGCCGCCGCGTGGATCGGCTGGCCGGTGGTGACCAAACCGCTCTCGGGCAATCATGGCCGGGGCGTGAGCACCGACATCGCCTCGGACGAGGATCTGAGGGCTGGTTATGACGCGGCCCTGGCCCGCGCCCGCGACGACAACACCGGCGTCATCGTGGAAAGCTACATCAAGGGCGAGGATCACCGCCTTCTGGTGATCGGCGGAAAGCTCGTCGCCGCCGCGCGGCGGCGTCCCGCCCATGTCGAGGGCGACGGCAAGCACACGATCCAGCAGCTTATCGACGAGGCGAACAAGGATCCCCGCCGCGGTGTCGGCCACGAGAACCTGCTCACGCAGATCCACGTGGACGAACAGACGCGCCGGATGCTCGACCAGGCGGGACTGACGCTCGACACCGTGCTGCCGGAGGGCGAGCTGGCGTTCCTGAAAGCGACCGCCAACATCTCCACCGGCGGCACCGCCACCGATCTGACCGACGAGGTGCATCCCGAGATGCGCTTCACCATGGAGCGGGTGGCGCGGATCGTCGGGCTCGACATCATCGGCATCGACCTTCTGTGCGAGACGCTGTCGCTTCCGCTCGAGGAGCAATCGGCGGGCATCGTGGAGGTGAACGCCGGCCCCGGCTTCCGGATGCACATGGCGCCGACGCACGGCACCCCGCGGCCGGTCGGGCAGCACGTCGTGGACATGCTGTTCCCGGATCAGACGGACGACGGGCGTATCCCGATCACCGCGATCACCGGGACCAACGGCAAGACCACGACGACCCGTCTCACCACACATATCCTGCGGCAGGCAGGCTGGTCCGTGGGCATGGGCTGCACCGGCACTGTGGAGATCGACAACCACGTGATCCTGCGCGGCGACTATTCCGGACCGGCGGCGGCGCAGGCCGTCCTTCGCGAACCGACGGTCGAGCACGCCGTGCTGGAAGTGGCGCGCGGCGGCATCATGCGGCGCGGTCTCGGCTTCGACGAGGCGGATGTGGGCGTGCTTCTGAACATCGCCTCCGACCACCTTGGGGAGCGGGACATCCACACGCTTGAGGAACTGGCGCGCTGCAAGACGGTCGTGGTCGACGCGGTCAAGCGCAAGGGCGAGGGCGGCTATTGCGTGCTCAACGCCGACGATCCTCTGGTGATGGAGCACGGCACCTACTGGGCGCGGGGGGAGATCATCTATTTCACGATGGATCCCGACAACCCCGCCCTGGCCGAGCATCTGAGCGAGATGGGCATGGTGCTGACCGTCAAGAACGGCTGGATCGTGCTGCTGCGCGGCAAGGTCACGGTGCAGATCGTTGAGGTCAACGACGTGCCCATCGCCTTCGAGGGGCACGCGCCGTTCAACGTCCAGAACGCGATGGCCGCCGCGGCGGCGGCGCTGGCGCACGGGCTGGAGATCGACGATGTTCGCGCGGGTCTGCTGACCTTCCACCCGACGCCGGCGCAGATGCCCGGACGCACGAACTATTTCGAGGCGGACGGCGTGAAGTGCCTGATCGATTACGGCCACAATGTCCCGGCTCTGAAGGCGCTCGCGCCGTTGGTTACCGGACTCGGCACGCAGCGCCGGATCTCAGTGTCGACGGCGCCGGGCAACCGCCGCGACGAGGACCTTAAGGGCCTCGGCGCGGAACTCGCCGGCATGTGCGACGCGGTCTTTGTCTACGAATCCGACTTGCGGGGGCGCGCAGAAGGCGAGGTCGCCAAGCTCATCTCCGAGGGCGCGAAAGAGGCGGGCTCCGCCGGCCGCGTCGAGGTGATCATGAGCGAGGCCGAGGCGGTGGAGCGCGCCATGGAGGAAGCGACGCAGGGCGATTTCCTCTTGCTGCTCGTTGACGACATCGAGGGGACGACGGCGCGCCTCAAGGGCCGCAGCTTCCCCAAGCAGGCCGACCTCGCGCGGACCTGAACAACGACAAGAGTGACGCGAAAGGCGCGCGGCCCGCATCCGGCCGCGCGCCGTGCAAGGGGGATCCATGAGCAAGAACGTGTTCGTCGTCGGTCTGAACGACCATAACGCTGAGCGTCTGAAGCGCCTGCGCGGGGTGGAGGACGTGGTCTTCCATCAGCTTCTCACCCCGGCGCAGGTGTCGGAGACGCAGGATTTCGACATCCCCGCGATGCTGAAGGAAGCCGAGGCGACGCTCGACGCCTTCGACGGGTCGATCGACGCCATCGTCGGTTACATCGACTTTCCCGTCTCCACCATGCTGCCGATCCTGTGCAAGAAATACGGCACCAAGCAGGTCTCGCTCGAGGCGCTTCTGAAGTGCGAACACAAGTATTGGTCGCGCGCGGTGATGAAGGAGGCGATCCCGGATCACATCCCGAAATTCACCGCCTTCGACCCTTTCGACGACGAGGCGCTGTCGAAGATCGGCGAGGCGGATCTGCGCTTTCCCTTCTTCGTCAAGCCGATCAAGTCGTCGGGCTCGCGCCTCGGCTTCCGCATCGACAGCCCCGAGGATTTCGATTACGCGATCGAGAAGCTGCGCGCCGAGATCCGCACCATCGGCGAGCCCTTCGATCACGTCCTGAGCCAGGCCGACCTGCCGGACGAGATCCGCGCGGTCGAGGGCCATTACTGCATGGCCGAACAGGTCATCGGCGGCCGGCAATGCACCGTGGAGGGGTACGTCCACGACGGCGAGGTCGTGCCCTACGGCACGGTGGACTCGATCCGCTATCCGCAGGTGCTGAGCTTCTTCTACTACCTCTATCCGTCGCAGCTGCCCCGCAAGGTGCAGAACAAGATGTGGGAGATCACGCGCACGATCATGAGCCACATCGGCTATGACAACGCGGGCTTCAACATCGAGTATTACTGGGACGAGGTGCAGGACAAGATCTGGCTGCTGGAGATCAACACCCGCATCGCGCAATCGCATTGCGACCTCTTCGAGATGGTCGACGGCGTGTCGCACCAGCAGGTGACCATCGATCTCGGCCTCGGGCGAAAGCCCGACATGCCGCAGGGCGAAGGGCCCGACAACGTCGCAGCGGAATTCTTCTACCGGGTGTTCTTCCGCGACGCGACGGTCGCGCGCGCCCCGTCGCGCGCGGAGATCGAGGTCGCCGCCGAGCAGGTGGAAGGCACGCGCATCGTCTCTTACGTGAAACGTGGCATGCAGCTTTCCGAACTGCCCGAGCAGGACGCCTACAGCTTTGCGGTGGCCTCCGTCTGGATGGGGGCGAACAAGCAGTCCAAGCTCCTGTGGAATTACGAGCAGGTGATGAAGAGGCTCAACTACGAGTTCACCGACATCCAGGAATAGCCTTGGTGCATGGACTTCGGCGCGGGAGGCGGCGATAAGGCCGTGCGCCCCCCGCCATAGCCGGAAGACCCCATGCATATCGATACAGACCTGCCCCGCGACGTGCGCGAGCTTGAACACGTCGAGATCCCGATGCCGGACGGCACGCGCCTTGCCGCGCGGATCTGGATGCCCGAGGATGCCGAGACGCGGCCCGTGCCCGCGATCCTCGAATACATTCCCTATCGCAAGAACGACAAGACGCTGGAGCGGGACGCCGCCCGCGCGCCCTGGCTGGCCGGTCACGGCTACGCCTATGTGCGCCTCGACATCCGCGGCACGGGCGAATCCGACGGCGTGATGCAGGATGAATACACCGAGATCGAGCTCAAGGACGGCTGCGACGCCATCGCCTGGATTGCCGAGCAAGCGTGGTGCGACGGCGGCGTCGGGATCGTCGGCATCTCATGGGGCGGGTTCAACGGGCTGCAGATCGCGGCGCTCCGCCCGCCGGCGCTGAAGGCGGTGGTGACGATCTGCTCGACCGACGACCGCTATGCCGACGACATCCACTACATGGGCGGCACGCTTCTGGGCGATCAGCTGTCATGGGCGTCGGTGATGTTCGGGATCAACACGCTGCCGCCGGACCCCGCGCATGTGGGCGAGCGCTGGCGCGAGCTGTGGGAGGCGCGGCTCGACGGCTCGGGCCTCTGGCTCGAGGAATGGCTGGGGCACCAGACGCGCGACGATTTCTGGAAACACGGCTCGGTCTGCGAGAACTGGGACGACATCGAGGTGCCGGTCTACGCGGTGTCGGGCTGGGCCGACGGCTATTGCCGCGCGGTCTTCCGGCTGGTGGAAAATCTGCGCAGCCCGGCCAAGGGCATCGTCGGCCCGTGGGCGCACAAGTACCCACACCTGGGCGAACCCGGCCCGGCCATTGACTGGCTGACCGAGGAAACCCGGTGGTGGGATTACTGGATGAAGGGCCGGGACACCGGCATCATGGACGAGCCGCCGCTGCGGCTGTTCCTGCAGGACCACGCCGCGCCGCGCAGCCACTACAAGCGGCGCGAGGGGCGCTGGATCACCGAACCGGCGTGGCCCTCGACGAACGTGACGCGCACCGGATTTTCGCTCGGCTCTGACGGCACGCTGGGGCAGGGCGGCGACCGGCCGGATGCGCCGGTGGCCGTTTGCTCGCCGCTTTGGGTCGGGGTGCAGGCGGGCAAGTGGTGCTCTTACGCGCATCCCGGCGACCAGCCGGGCGACCAGCGGCGCGACGATGCCGGCAGCCTCGTGTTCGAGACCGAGCCGCTGGCCGAAGACACCGCCATCGCCGGCGATGCGCGCCTGACGCTGACCTTCCGCAGCGACCGCCCCGTCGCGCAGGTGGCGGTGCGGCTCGTCGACGTGGCGCCGGACGGCGCGGCGACGCGGGTGAGCTACGGGCTTCTCAACCTCACGCACCGGAACGGGCACGAGACGCCGGAGCCGCTGGAGCCGGGGGCCGAGACCACGGTGGAGGTGCCGTTCAAGCACGTCGCGCAGATCTTCCGCGCCGGGCACCGCATCCGGCTTGCGCTCTCCACCAGCTATTTCCCGATCGCCTGGCCCGCGCCGGAGGCGGTGACGCTCACCGTCCTGCCGGGCCGGTCGGAGCTGTCGCTGCCCTTGCGCGATCCCGGTGCCGACATCGCGCCCGATTTCGACGCGCCGCGGGCCGGCCCGCCGCTCGACGTCGATTTCGACACCCCGCCCGAGGCGGAATGGTCGGTGACCGAGGACCGCGACACCGGCCGCGTCACCGTGGAGATCCGCGACCACGAGGGCGACGCCACGATCAATCCGCAGGACTTCCGCCATTCCTCGGAAGGGCACGAACGCTACAGCGTGCTGCCGGCCGATCCGCTTTCGGCGATGGGCGAGGTGACGTGGACGCACGAAATGGAGCGCGAGGGCTGGCACGTGAAGACCGTGACCGACACCCGCCTGACCGGCGACGCGGAGGCGTTCCGCATCGTCGCGCGGCTGCGCGCCTGGCACGGCGAAGAACTTGTGCGTGACACCGATTGGGACGTGTCGATCCCGCGCAACCTCGTCTGATCCGGCGTGGCGCCCCGGCCCGGCCGGGGCGCCACGCTAGCCCGTGCGCTCCGCCCAGCCCGCGAAGGTGCGTTCGAGGAACACCACGGCGTAGTAGAGCACGATGCCGAGCACGGCGAGTGCGATCAGCACCGCGAACATCAGCGGGTAGTTGGAATTGGTCTGCCCCGACAGGAACAGCGCGCCGAGGCCCTTGCCGTGGGGCGACACGATCTCCACCAGGTTGGTGCCGATGAAGGCCAGCGTGACCGACACCTTCAGCGCGCCGAAGAATTCGGGCAGGGTCTTGGGCAGCGCGATCTTTCGGAAGATGGTGAATTTCGAGGCGCCGAGCGCGGCGAGAATGTCGCGGTATTCCGGCTCCAGCGTCGAGAGGCCGATCCCCACCGACACCGCGATCGGGAAGAAGGAGATGAGCGCCGCCATCAGCACGGTGTTGAAGTCGTGCTGCCCGATGAAGAGAAGCGCCAGAACCGGCACCAGCGTCGCCTTGGGGATGGCGTTGAAGCCCACCAGCAGCGGGTAGAGCGCGTCGCGCGCGATCCGGCTGAACCCCATCGCCATGCCGAGGATCAGCCCCATCACCACCGCGATCAGCAGCCCCGCCACCGTGCGCCACAGCGTCTGCCACGCGCCGGTCAGGAACAGCTCCCAGAACCGCGCATAGGCCTGCGGCAGGTCGGAGGGGGAGGCCATGACGTAATCAGGCCAGCCATTGGCCCAGACCAGCGCCTCCCACAGGATCGCGAAGACGACGAGCGCGCCGACGGGCACGGCGATCTGGCTCAGCTTGCGCATCAGGCGGCCTCCGTGCCGCGGCCCTGGGCGATGCGGATCTCTTCGCGCAGGGTATGGAGCATCTCGCCGGCCTCGGGGGTGTAGAGCGTGTCGATGTCGCGGTCCTCGGGCAGATCGACGTCGAGCACGTGTTGCGTGCGCGCGGGCCGGCCCGACAGCACCACGACCTGATCGCCCAGAAAGACGCTTTCGCGCAGGTCGTGGGTGATCAGGACGGCGGTGAAGGGTTCGGCGGCCTTGAGCGACCGCATCGTCTGCCACAGGTCCTCGCGCGTGAAGGCGTCGAGCGCGCCGAAGGGCTCGTCCATGATAAGCACCGACGGCTTGTGCACGATCGACCGGCAGAGCGAGGCGCGCTGACGCATCCCGCCCGACAGTTCAGACGGGCGCTTGTCCTCGAAGCCCGAGAGCCCGACCATGTCGAGAAGCGCCTCGGCCCGCGCGACTCGGTTGCGCCGGGACATGCCGGGATCGACGATCTCCAGCGGCAGGATCACGTTGTCGAGGATCGTCCTCCATTCCAGCAGGACGGGGTTCTGGAAGGCCATGCCCACGCTCTTGCGCGGGCTCGTCACCTTCGCGCCGTCCAGCCAGACCTCGCCCTCGTCGGGGCGCATGAGGCCCGCGACCAGCCGGGTGAGCGTGGACTTGCCGCAGCCCGACGGGCCGACGACGGCGCAGAACCGCCCTTCGGGCACGGAAAGGTCGAGCCCGTCCAGCACCGGCAGCGGGCCGGCCTCGGTCGCGTAGGCGTGGCGCACGCCGCGGATGGAGAGGAAATCTGTCATGGGCACGCGGGGCACCTTCGCGGCGCCCCGGCTCCTGTCACTGCAGCATGCGCGCGGAGGCGTCGGGCAGGTAGCTGTCGTCGAAGACGTCCTCCACCGCCGGCACACCGTTCTGGAATTCGTAGACGGTCTGCGTCTGTTCGATGGCACGCTCCATCCGTTCCGGGTCGATGCCGCCGATGCCGTTCTCGAGCGCGAAATCGGTGGCGACGTTGTCGTCGATCGACAATTGCAGGCGCCGCGTCTCCAGCTCCGCGTCGGCGGCGGGGTTGTACTCCAAGAGCGCCTCAACCGCGGCCTCCGGGTCGGCGATGGCGGCGGCCCAGCCTTCGGCGATCACGGTCAGGAAATCCGTGACCGCCTCGGGATTGGCCTCCGCGAAGTCGGTGTTCACGATGATCGTGTTGCCGTAGAGGTCGACGCCGTGATCGGCCATCAGGAGGACCGAGATGTCGTCCGGCGCCACGCCGAGCCGTTCGAGGTTCAGCGTCGACGAGAACGAAAAGCCGGTGACCGCGTCGACCTCTTCCTGTGCCAGCATCGGCTCGCGTGTCGGGAAGCCCACCGGCTCGACGGTGATCGCGTCCATGTCGAGGTCGTTCTCGGCGGCGAAGATCGGGAACTGCGCCCAGGCGCCGTCCGGCGGCGGCGCCCCCAGCACCTTGCCTTCAAGGTCCTTCGGCGCCTCGACGCCCAGCGAACGCCGCCCGACCACGGCGAAGGGTGGCTTGTCGTAGATCATCATCACTGCGGCGACCGGCGCGTCGGGATTCTGGTCCTTGAAGCGCATCACCGAATTGATGTCGGCAAAGCCCACCGGGAATGCGCCCGTGGCGATCTTCGGGATCGCGTCGAGAGAGCCGTTGCCTTCCGTGATGGTCACGCTCAGCCCCTTGTCCTCGAAGAGGCCGGTCTCGATCGCCATGGTGTACGGCGCCGCCGGCCCCTCGAATTTCCAGTCGAGCGCGAAAGGCATCTCGGTCTGGGCCTGCGCGGCGGTCGCGGCAACGCAGGCGAAGGCCGCGGTCAGGAAGTGGTGCCTCATGGTCTGTCCCCCAAATTCAACATGGTGCTTCTATCCGGCGTGCACCCCGGGCCTCAACGACCGGGCCGGCCTGATGGGCGCCGCTCGCGGCCGCCCGGTCAGTCCGCCGGTATTCCGGGCGCCTTGATCAAAATGTGAGCATTTTCTGCACGGGGCGGTCAAGCGACCTCGTGGACAGCGAGGCGAGGGCGGAACCGTCGTCGCCGGGTTGACGCGGCCCCACCCATGCGCCCATCTGTGACGGTCTTTGCCCGGAAGGAGAGCCGAAGTTGCAAGTCTCGATCGATCTGGGCCTCACCTACAGCATCGGCCCCAGCCGCACCGTCCTGCTCGCGATCGAGGCGGCCCGCTGCGGGGGGCAATCCGTCCTGCACGACAACATCGCGATCGAGGAAGCCGTCGTGCACCGTATCGAGGGGGAAAGCGGCCTCGGGACGCGGATCTGGGCGCGTCTCGCGATCGACGAGCTTCGGCTGCGCTACCGGGCGGAGGTCGACGTCACCCGGCCGGCGCCGCACCTCGAGCGGCACGCCGCCGCGCCGCTGCCCGAGCTTCCGGCCGAGGCGTTCGGGTATCTGCGCCCGTCGCGCTTCTGCCAGTCCGACCAGTTCGGATCGTTCGCGAACAAGCGCTTCGGCGGCCTCTCGGGCGGTGCGAAGGTCGCGGCGATCCGCGACTGGGTCGCCACTGAAATTGCCTATGTCCCGGCCTCTTCGGACGCCGGGACAACCGCGCTCGACACCTTTGCGCGGCGCGAGGGGGTCTGCCGGGACTTCGCGCACATGGTGTGCGCCCTTGCGCGGGCCGCGGGCATTCCGGCGCGCTACGCGTCGGCCTATGCGCCGGGCGTGGAGCCGCCGGATTTCCACGCCGTCGCCGAGGTCTGGCTGGACGACGGCTGGCACCTCGTGGACCCGACGGGCATGAGCACCGAAGCCGACGCCGTCCTGATCGGCGTCGGCCGCGATGCCTGCGATGCGCCGTTCATGGAGACCGTGGACGATGCCCAGCCCATCGCGCAGAGCGTGACGGTCCGGTATTCGGGCTGAGTCAGCGCGGCGCGCTTTCGGGCCGGGACGGCGGTCAGCGCGGCGCACGCCGCAGATTTTCGATGTCACGACACCCCACAGGGTCCGGGTGAGATGGCCGGGGCGAACACGGTCGGTATCGCAGTTACCGCGTTGGGCGCGTTATACACGGAACAGACAAACACATTTTCCGGTCGCTCAGATGATATGGGCTTGCGCCTCCAATGATACCGAATTTTAATCCACTCCGTAGTTCACGGTGGAATGCGATTTCTGGAATACGACAATATGGACGAGCGAGACAAGGACGAGAAGATCCGCAAACTGAGCGAAGAGAACGCGGAACTGAACTACAAACTTGCCGACAAACGGCTGGAGCACTTCGAACGGTACAGCAGGGTTCAGTTTCTGTTGGAGGCCTTGTTCAGCTATATCGTGGACGAACCCGCGCGTCGGCATATCACTCTGATACTGAATCAGATGGATGCGGACCTGCGCGTTGGCGACGACAAACCGGACCCCGTACAGGATGAGCTTCGTGCTTACGTCGCTGATCCGGCTCGTCGATTGAACTGAGAGCAGGGGGCCGCTTGCAGGGTCTGAAAGGCGGGTTGAAACCGGTCAGGGTGCTTGCCGGAACCGCGCTGGTCGCGTGTCTCTACGTGATTGCGCACGCCACCACTGCTCTGGTCATCACGCCTCTGCAATATGCCCTCTTCCAAGATACGACGGACTTTGCCAGCTTGCTCTACCTGCCGCACGGTGTGCGGGTGCTCGCCGTCTGGCTGCTGCGCTGGCAGGCACTGCCGGGACTGTTTGCCGGTGCATTCGCCTCCGAGTTGATTTTCACGGACGGCAGCCTTCTGGAAATCATGCAGCCCGTCCTGCTGGAATCCATAGCGGTCGGGGCACTTTCGGGGTATCTGGTCTTCGAAGCGCTGCGCCTCTCGGGAGAGGACGCATATGCGGGAGCGAACCCTCATCTGAATTGGCAGCAGCTTTTCATGATCGGTATCGTGTCATCGATCGTGAACTCGATTGGGCAGAGCATCGTATTCGGCGGCCTTGTCGTACCGGAAAATGCCGTTCAGGTCCTGCTGTTCTACGCCATCGGCGATATCCTTGGCCTTTTCGTGATGCTGTTGCTGACGCTGGCCATATTCAGGGGCTTCAGAGCCGCCGAATAGTGGCCCGCGGCCTGCGCGCGCGATGTCGCAGGCCCGGATGACTTCCGTCTCTTCCGGTCGGCCGTCTCCCGCAGCCTGAGGGACGTCGGCTTCCGGTTCACCTTCCGCTTCCCGTTCCGTCGTCGGTCACTTGCTCGTTTGGGAGAGCGAGGGGACACTCGCTACTCGACCTATCCGCTCGGCTAGGAGCGATATCCCCAAACCCAATTCGTTTTCGGACGTCAGGGGCGTATCACGATGTGGCGGCAGGCAATCACGGACCACTGTGAGGCCACCGCGACTTCAGACGCGCCAAGTAGCCCATCAGAAAAGGCAAAACTCATGTCCCGCAGCGAAATCGAGAGCGAAATTCGAGCGAAGCGACGTGCCGAGCTGCGTGGCTACTTCGTCGAGGGAGGGCTCGGCGCGGCGTTGTTCGCGGTCCTGGCGGCCCAGTTCCTTCCCGTTACGTAGCAGGGTCTTACCACTCTCGGGGTAAAGCCACTCCCCCTCAGACTGCCGCAGCCTTGCTCCACCATATGCGCCCGAAGCGGCGCGGAAAGGTGGATCGCAGAAGGACGAATTCGGGGGAGCCACCCGCAGCCTCGACATCAGGGGGCAAGCATGGTGCCGGCAGAGGGACTTGAACCCCCGACCCACTGATTACAAATCAGTTGCTCTACCAGCTGAGCTATACCGGCGCCTCCTCGCTGATTAGCGGTCAGAGAGACGGAGGGCAAGCGCTCCGGGCGTGAACTTCCGGTGGACATCGGGGCGCGTGCGTCCATCCTTCTGGGCACGTGTCCCAACCCCGGAGAGTGCCCATGCGTCGCGCCACCTTTGCACTGCCAATCCTGCTCGTCGCCGCGTTGCCGGCCGTCGCGCAAGAGGCCGCCGACACGGTGGCGCCCGAGGCCGCGGCCGATGCCGGGCCCGCCGCGGCGTTCGGGCCCCTGTCGGAGGCGGCGCAGGCCGCGCTCGCCGCCAAGGCGGAGGGACGGCCGACGCAGGGGCAGGAGTGGATGGTCGCCGCCGCGAACCCGCTTGCGGTCGAGGCCGGGGCAGACGTGCTGAGGGACGGTGGGAGTGCGGCCGACGCGATGGTCGCCGTGCAGACGGTGCTGGGGCTGGTGGAGCCACAGAGCTCCGGTCTCGGTGGCGGCGCGTTCCTCGTGTGGTACGATGCTGCGTCCGGCGAGCTGACCACGCTCGACGGGCGCGAGACCGCGCCGCTGGAGGCGACACCGCGCTATTTCCAGGACGAGGCCGGAGAACCGCTCGCCTTCTTCGACGCGGTGGTAGGCGGCCGCTCGGTCGGCACGCCCGGAACGCCGGCGCTGCTCGAGGCGGCGCATGCGCGCTGGGGCACGCAGGACTGGGACGGCCTCTTCGACCGGGCCATCGGCCTGGCCGAGGGTGGGTTCACCGTCTCGCCACGCCTCGCAGAGCTGGTCGCCGAGGACCGGGAGCGGCTGTCTCGGTTCGAGGCGACCGCGAGTTACTTCCTGCCGGGCGGCACGCCGATCGCCGCCGGCGACACGCTGGTGAACCCCGCCTACGCGCAGACGCTGCTGGCGATCGCGAAGGGCGGGGCGGACGCGTTCTATACCGGTAACATCGCCCGCGGGGTGGTAGAGACGGTGCGTGGGGCGGAGGGCAACCCGGGCCTTCTGAGCGAGACCGACCTCGCGATCTACGAGGTCCGCGAACGCGCGCCGGTCTGCGTGGACTACCGCGCGCACGAGGTGTGCGGGATGGGCCCGCCGTCCTCCGGCGCGCTGACGGTGGGGCAGATCCTCGGCACGCTGGAGGCGTTCGAGCTTGCCGGCGGACCCGACGACGCGGAGACTTGGCGGCTGATCGGCGATGCCTCGCGGCTCGCCTTCGCGGACCGCGGCCGGTACATGGCCGATTCCGATTTCGTGCCGATGCCGACGGCGGGACTGACCGATCCGGCCTATCTCGGCCAGCGGGCCGGCCTGATCGCCGGGCGCGACGCGGCGCTCGAGACGGTGGCGCCGGGCACGCCGGACTGGGATCACGCGGCGCTCTGGGGCGATGATGCCTCGATCGAGTTTCCCTCGACCTCGCATATCTCCATCGTCGACTCGGCGGGCAACGCGCTGTCGATGACCACGACGATCGAGAACGGCTTCGGCTCGCGCCTCTTCGCGCCAGGGGGCTTCCTGCTCAACAACGAGCTCACCGATTTCAGCTTCGCCACGCACGAGGACGGCCGGCCCATCGCCAACCGGGTGGAACCGGGCAAGCGGCCGCGCTCTTCCATGGCGCCGACCATCGTGATGCAGGAGGGGGCGCCGGTGCTGGTGGTCGGGTCCCCGGGCGGCAGCCGGATCATCGGCTACGTCGCGCAGGCGGTGATCAACGTGATCGATTTCGGCATGGACGTGCAGGCGGCGGTCGCGGCGCCGCATCTTGTCAATCGCTTCGGTACGATGGATCTCGAGGCCGG
Source organism: Roseivivax sediminis (assembly GCF_900112685.1). GTDB lineage: Bacteria > Pseudomonadota > Alphaproteobacteria > Rhodobacterales > Rhodobacteraceae > Roseivivax > Roseivivax sediminis. The sequence goes on along the minus strand of NZ_FOMS01000004.1, from coordinate 29,768 downwards.
CACCGTGGCGGAGGCACTCGCGGGTCCTTTGGCCGAGATCGGCTTCGAGACGGAAACGCGCGCGCTGACCTCGGGCCTTCATGCCATCGCGGTCGGGACCGACGGCCTCAGCGGCGCCGCCGATCCGCGGCGCGAAGGTATCGCGCTCGGGGAGTGAAACGCCGATGTTTCGGGGAAAATCGGCCCAGTATCTTGATCGGGATTTTCGGCGCGGGCGTTCAGCGGGTCTCGTCGCCAGCGGTGTCGAGCGTTGCCCAGGTCTGATCCTTGGCGGGCGTTGGCGGGGTGTCGCAGCTCCGCCGGTGCAGGTTCACCTTGCAGATGAAATGCGCGGAGATGGGCGCTGTGACGAACAGGAAGGCAAGGATCAGCACTTCCTGCAGCGACGGCTCCCCCCGGCCGAAGGCGGCGAGGCTCGATCCCAGAAGCAGCGCGCCGACGCCGAGCGTACTGGCCTTCGTGGGCGCGTGCAGCCGCTTCATCGCGTCGTCGAGCTTCAGAAGGCCGAAGGAGCCGACGAGGGTGAAAAGCGCGCCGATCACGAGGCTTGCGGCCATGGCGATGTCGAGAACCAGGTCCAAGGTCATTCGATGATGTCCCCCCGCAGAACGAAGCGGCAATAGGCGACAGTCGACACGAAGCCGAGCATCGCCACGATCAGCGCCGCCTCGAAATAGATCTGTGTGCCCTGCGCAATGCCCAGCATGACGATCAGCCCGATCGCGTTTACCGTCATCGTGTCGAGCGCGAGAATCCGGTCGGACGTGTTCGGCCCCTTGATGAGCCGGACCATGGCCAGGACCTGCGCCAGGGACACGCAGCCGAAGGCGAGCCAGATCGCGTAGGTGACGAAGGATTCGGTCATTCGAAGATCTCCTTCAGCCGGCGTTCGTAGCGTTGCTTGATCTCGTCGCGCACGTCCTCGGGGCTTTCGGCGTCGAGGGCATGCACAAGGAGGGTATGCCCCTCGTCGGAGAGGTCGGCGGACACCGTGCCGGGGGTCAGCGTGATCGTCCCGGCGAGCATGGTGATCGCCTCGGGCGTGCGAATGTCGAGCGGGATCGCCACCCAGGTCGACCGCATCGCGCGGTTGGAGCGTGTCACGACGATCCAGGCGACGGCGATGTTCGCGAGGAGAATGTCCCACACGACGATGACGAGGTAGACCAGCATCTTGCCTGCGCGCAGCCCGTTGGGCGCGCCGGGCCAGTACGCGGACGTGCCCATCGGGATCAGCACGCCGAGGATCGTGCCCAGCACGAACGTCCCCGGGGCGACGGAATTCGTCACCAGGCACCACGTGACGATCAGCAGGAGGGTCAGCAGCGGATGCGGCAGTACCGCGCGGGTCAGGCTCTTCATCAATGCGCCTCCTCTGCGGTGTCGCCATCGGTCTCTGCGGCCGCTCCGTGGTCACCGGACCCGGCGCCTTGGTCCTCGTCCGCGTGGTCCTCGCCGCCGTCGCCGTCCTCTTCGTAGTCGCCGTGATAATCGATTTCCTTGCCCGGCGTGTCGAGCACGGTGGAGATGTAGGGCTCTGGCGAGAAGAGCTGTTCGGCCGTGGCGGTCATGGTGCGGGACACCGGCCCGGAGAATATCGTATAGAGCACGATCAGCCCGATCAGCCCGCCGATCGTCACCAGCGGGAGGATCGGCTGCGGCCGGGCCGGCGCCTCGGGCGTGGTGGCGACGTTGTCCATCTGGGTGGCGGGATCGTCGGACGCGGCCTCCATCCGTTCTTCCCACTCGGCCGCCTTCCAGAAGACGGTCGAGCCGGCGCGGCTGAAACCCACAACGGACACCAGGGAGGTGCCGAGGATCACCGCCCAGGTCCAGACGACGAGCGGGCTGTCGAAGGCCGCGTCGAGGATCAGCAGCTTGCCCAGGAAACCCGAGAGCGGCGGGAGGCCCGCCATGGCGATGGCGGCGACAAAGAACATGCCGGCGAGGATGGAGTTGCCGGGGATCGGCGGCGCGGTGGACAGTTCCGCCCCGCGGCTACCGCGATGCTCTTCCACCAGGTCGACGATGAGGAACAGGGCCGCCGTCGCCAGCGTCGAATGCACGATGTAATAGAGCGCGGCGGAGATCCCCTCTGCGGTGAAGAGCGCCACGGCCGCCGTCAGCATGCCCATGGATCCGATCACCGCGAAGGTCACCATCCGGTCGAGTCGCACGGCCCCCAATACGCCGATCATGCCGACGGCCAGCCCAATCAGCGCCAGCGGCAGCAGCCACATTTCGAGAAGGCCCTGCGTAAGCTCCAGTTCCGGCGGGAAAACCAGCGTGTACACGCGAATGATCGCGTAGGCGCCGACCTTTGTCATGATCGCGAACAGCGCGGCGACAGGGCCAGGCGCCTCCGCGTAGGAGGCCGGCAGCCAGAAATGCACCGGCGCGATCGCCGCCTTGATGGCGAAGACGATGACCAGCAGCACCGCGGCGGTGCGGATGCCGGCGCTGTTCTCGGGCGCGATCTGGGCCACGCGGTTCGCCAGGTCCGCCATGTTGAGCGTCCCGGTCTCCGCGTAAAGGGTGCCGAGCGCGAAGAGGAAGAGGGTGGAGCCGAGGAGGTTGTAGAGTACGTATTGCGTGCCCGCCTGCGTCCGCTTCGTTCCGCCCGAATGGATCATCAGCCCGTAGGACGCGATCAGCAGCACTTCGAAGAAGACGAAGAGGTTGAAGAGGTCGCCCGTCAGGAAGGCGCCCATCACGCCCATCAGCTGGAACTGGAACAGCGCGTGGAAGTGCCGGCCACGCTGGTCCCAGCCGGTGCCGATGGCGTGCAGCAGCACGAAGATCGACAGCACCGCCGTCAGCAGTACCAGCAGTGTCGACAGGCGATCCGCGACAAGCACGATGCCGAACGGGGCCTGCCAGTCGCCGAGCTGGTAGAGCGTGATCGTGCCGCCGGACGCCTGCACGAAAAGACCGATGGCGACGGCGAGCAGCGCCCCGCTTCCGGCCAGTGCAAAGATGCGCTGCAGCACAGGATGATGTCGGCACAGCAGCACGATGATCGCGGCCAGCATCGCCGGCAGCACGACCGGGGTGACGATCCAGTGGCTCATTCGGCACTCTCCAGCTTGCGGGCGGTGTCGAGGGCGCCTTCCTGCTCGTCGACATGGTCGTCGTCAGACCCCAGATAGGCGCCGAGGGCGATGACGACGACGACGGCTGTCATCCCGAAGGAAATCACGATCGCGGTCAGCACCAGAGCCTGGGGCAGCGGGTCGGCGTAACGCTCGGCGTCCGTCAGGATCGGCGGCGCCCCCACGGTCAACCGGCCGGAGGCGAACAGGAAAACGTTCACGGCATAGGTCAGCAGGGCGGTGCCGACGATCACCGGGAAGGTGCGCAGGCGCAGCACGAGGTAGATGCCGGCGGCGGTCAGCACGCCGATGCCGCTGGCCACGAGGAATTCCATGTCAGTGGTCCCCTTCGGTCTGGTCGTCGCGCGACGGGTCGATGTCCATCGCGTGCAGGCTGTCGGTCGTGTGGGCGCGGCGGGCCAGGCGGCTGAAGCTCTCCAGCGACAGCATCACCGCGCCGAGCACGGCGAGGAACACGCCGAGGTCGAAGCCCATGGCCGAGGCGACCTCGAACTCGTCCAGCAGCGGCAACTTGATGTAGGTGAAGGACGAGGTGAGGAACTCGTACCCCGTGAACCAGGCGCCGATGCCGGTCAGGCCGGCGATCAGCACGCCCGCCCCGACGATGCCGTGATACGGGTAGCGCTGGCGCTGCGTCGCCCAGGCATAGCCCGAGGCCATGTATTGCTGCACCACCGCTACCGCGACCACGAGCCCGGCGATGAACCCGCCGCCCGGCAGGTTGTGGCCGCGCAGGAAGATGTAGATGCCGATCATCAGCAGCACCGGCATGATCACCCGCGTCAGCACCACCATCATCAGCGGATGACGGTCGCCGGCGAGCGGCGATTCCGGCGTGCGGTTCAGGAGCCGCGCGCGCACCGGTCCGCGCAGCAGCGCCTCGGTCAGCGCGTAGATCACCAGCGCGGCGATGCCGAGCACGATGATTTCACCGAACGTGTCGAAGCCGCGGAAGTCGACGAGGATCACGTTGACCACGTTGGTCCCGCCGCCGCCGGCATAGGAATTCTCCAGGTGATAGTCGGAGATCGGCGGGGCAACTGACTCGCGCACGAGGAGGTAGTAGCACAATGCTCCGGCGCCCAGTCCGCCAACGCAACCGATCGCGCCGTCGCGCAGGCGGCGCAGGGCGGAGCTTTCGACCGGCGTCTCCTTGGGCAGGAAGTTCAGCGCCAGCAGCATCAGCACGATGGTCACCACCTCCACGGAGATTTGCGTCATCGCGAGGTCGGGGGCGGAGAAGAAGGCGAAGGCCACCGACACGATCAACCCGATGATCCCGATCAGGATCAGCGCGGCCAGCCGCTTGCGGTGCGCGGCGACGAGAAAGCCGGTCGCCGCGATCAGCATCGCCCATGTGGCAATCGCCACGACGCTGGCCGGCTGCATGTCGCGGGTGGCGGCGGTCGCGTTGCCGGTGAAGTAGGCATGCGCGCCGCCGGCGACGATGGCGACCATCAGGATCGCCGCGAAGCGGGTGAAAGACCCGTCGTGGAGCCCGCAGGTGATCCGCCGGGCGACCCAGACGCAGCCGGCGATGAGCCCTTCGAAGATGCTCTTGGCCTCGGGGCGCGGCGTGGCGTCCCACAGCCGCTGTAGCGGCGCGTGCAACAGCACCAGCAGGATACCGCCCGCGACCGCGATGCCGGACAGATAGAGCGGCGGCTTGAACCCGTGCCAGATCGCCAGGTGGTAGGTGGGCACCTCGGCGGTGTTGCCGAGTACGGCGGCGGTGACGAACTTCACCAGCGGTTCGGCCAGGAACGGTGCCATGCCGATGATGAGCACGAGGCAGACGAGGAAGGCCGGCGGAAGCCACATGCCCGGGTTGGGATCGTGCGGGTGGCTGGGATAGTCGCGCCGGGTGTCGCCGAAGAAGGTGTGGAAGATGAAGCGGAACGAATAGGCCGCCGAGAACAGCGCGCCGATCGTGCAGATGGCCGCGACGAAGTAGGGGCTGGCGAAGAACTCGGTGTGGAGCGCCTCCTCGAGCCACATCTCCTTGGACACGAAGCCGTTGAAGAGCGGAATGCCCGCCATCGACAGCGCCGCCAGCGTGGCGATGGTCGCCGTGACCGGCATCAGGTGCCTCAGCCCGCCGAGGCGGCGGATGTCGCGTGTATGCGCCTCGTGGTCGACGATGCCGGCCGACATGAAGAGCGCGGCCTTGAACGTCGCGTGGTTGAGGATGTGGAAGATCGCCGTCATCGCCCCGAAAGCGGTGCCGGTGCCCAGCAGCATGGTGATCAGGCCCAGATGCGACACTGTCGAGAAGGCGAGGATGGCCTTCAGGTCATGCTTGAAGAACGAGATCACGGCCCCGAGGACCACGGTGATCAGGCCTGCGCCGGTCACCAGCCAGAACCACGCCTCGGACCCCGACAGGACCGGCCACATCCGCGCCATCAGGAAGATGCCGGCTTTCACCATGGTTGCGGAGTGCAGGTAGGCCGACACCGGCGTCGGCGCCGCCATCGCGTGCGGAAGCCAGAAGTGGAACGGGAACTGTGCCGACTTGGTGAAGCACCCCAGCAGGATCAGGATCAGCGCCGGCAGGTAGAGGTCCGACTCCTGGATCGCGTCGCGGTTCTCGAGGATCACCGTCAGGTCGTAGCTGCCTGCGATCTGCCCGAGGATCAGCATCCCCCCGATCATCGCAAGCCCGCCCATCCCGGTCACGGTGAGCGCCATCCGTGCGCCCTGCCGTCCTTCGGCAAGGTGCCGCCAGTAGCCGATCAGCAGGAAGGACGACAGCGACGTCAGCTCCCAGAAGACTAGCAACATGAGGATGTTGTCGGACAGGACGATCCCCACCATCGCGCCCTGGAAGAGCAGCAGGTAGGTGTAGAATTCGCCCATGTTGTCGCTGCTGGACAGGTAGTAGCGCCCATAGGCGATGATCAGCAGCCCGATGCCGAGGATCAGCGTGGCGAAGAACGCCCCCAGCGGGTCGAGGAAGAACGTGGCGTTCAGTCCCAGCGCGGGCATCCATTCGATGCGCGCGGTCACCGTTTCGCCGGCCAGAAGGGCCGGAAAATTCGAGATCAGGCCGATCAGCGCGATCAGCGTAACCGATAGCGTGCCGAGCGCGCAGGTCCTGCGACCGGCGGGATAGAGCACGCCGGGCAGCAGTGCGCCGAGGAACGGCATGAGGACGACGATGAACAGCGACAAGGACCACCCCAGATTGGCATTATCGTTGCTCCCTTTAGTGCGGAAGTTTCTCCCAACTCTCAAGTGCCGCGCGACATTTTGTTGCGCGAAATCCTCCTTCGCCATGGGCCGCGACGGCGCCTCCGGAGCCCTTTCGCGGCCCTCTGCTCATGTCGGCCGCGTGGACCGGGACCGGGCAGCAGGATCAACCTCCTTGATCGTCGAGAAGCGCGGCGAGCTATGCCGCGCCGCGGCGTAGCGTCGAAATTTTTTGTCTGATTCCGGTCCCTTGAAGAGTTCGGCGGGGATCGCGTGCCCCCTTGTCCGAAACTGCGGTCCTTGCATCGACGCCCGTGCAGCCGGGGGTGGCGCGGCATTTGGGTGAGGCGATCCGGCAGCTCTGGGGAAGTTCTCGGCATTCAGCGTGTTGTGGGATACCAGACACCAAACGTCCGTCTATCCGAGACAACATGGCGCAGGTCGGCGCGGCGCTTTGGGGAGCGGTGCGGGGCGGTGTGCGCGCGGCCTCCTCCGGGGCGCTGGCCGGCCGCGCGCTGCAGAGCGGCGAAACCTCTGTCCGGGTGGATGGTCCACTCATCCGTCATAATTTTCCGTTATCGCCGGAGCGGGTGTGACGGCACTGGGGCCGAACGCGGCTGTGCGCCTTCCGTCGGTGCGGCGCACCGGTTCAAGGCTCCCCGGCAAGCCTCTCGAAAATTTTGCCCGCAAGACCCGGCTCATGCGCGGATAAGGTCTGGCGGGCCGCTTCGCCGGTCGCGGGCCGCGAATCCCTCTCCCCAGCCGGGCCCGCGTCCGGAGCGAAAGTTATGGGCCGGCACGCGCTTCGGATTTGGCCTCCGGGGCGCTCTCGTGCCACGCTGATCCGGGCATATTCACGTGCGACCAAGGACCGGAGGCCCACCATGACCGGCGACATCGCGCATCTCGGCCATGTCGAGATGCTCACCGACCGCTACGAGGAGAGCCTCGACTTCTTCACGCGCGTCTACGGGCTGAAGCTGACGGAGGAGGATGGGGCCTCTGCCTACCTGCGCGCGTGGGACGATTACGAGCATCATTCGCTGAAGCTCACGCGGGCCGGGACGACCGGGGTGGGCCATATCGGCTACCGCGCCGCCTCGCCCGAGGCGCTGGAGCGGCGGGCGGCGGCGATCGAGGCGGCCGGCTACAAGGTCCATGGCTGGGTCGATGGCGATCCCGGCCATGGCCGCGCCTTCCGTTTCGAGGACCCGTTCGCGCATGTCTTCGAAATCTACTACGACACCAACCGCTACGCGCCCGCGGGCGCGGACCGTCCCGCGCTGAAGAACATGTCGAGCGCCTTCACCGGCGTGCCGCCGCGGCGAATCGACCACCTCAACCTGCTGGCCGAGGACGTGGCCGAGTTCCGGACCTTCATGGAAACCTGCCTGGGCGCCCGGGTGACGGAATACATCCAGCTCGACAACGGGCGCATCGGCGGCTGCTGGTTTACCGTCAACAACAAGAGCTACGATCTGGCCTGTACCGAAGAGCACGGCCGCGGCGACGGGCGCCTGCACCATGTCACCTATGCCACCGACCAGCGCGAGGACATCCTGCGGGCCGCCGACATCTTCCTGCAGAACGGCGTGCACATCGAGACAGGACCGCACAAGCACGCGATCCAGGGCACGTTCTTCCTGTACGTATGGGAGCCTGCGGGCAACCGGGTGGAACTCGCCAATGCCGGCGCGCGGCTGATCCTCGCCCCCGACTGGGAGCCGGTGATGTGGACCGAGGCCGACCGCGAGAAGGGCCAGGCCTGGGGGCTCAAGACGATCGAGACCTTCCACACCCACGGCACCCCGCCGGTGCAGGAGTGAGGGCCGCCGCCGGGCAGCCCGTCACAGGGTGAAGCCGAGTTCGGCCAGCGCCTGACCTATGCTCTCGTTGGAGAACGGCTTCTGCAGGATCTGGCACGGCGGGAAGGTCGAGCGCAGATTCTCCCGCTCGCCGTAGCCGGTGGTCACGACCAGGGGCACGCCGGCCATCGCCAGCGCCTCGGCCACCTTCACCGACTGTTCGCCGCCGAGGTTCACGTCGATAATGGCAACCTCGTAGCGCTCGCGCTGCGCCTCGCGCAGGCCTTCGGCGACGTTGGCCGCGATGCGCACGTCGCTGGCGCCGAAGTCCCGCAGGATGTCGGCCGCATCCATGGCGATGATCATCGCGTCCTCGACCACCAGCGCCGGGCCTTTGAGTTTGGGCTTGCTGTTGTGCACGATCTTGTCGACGCGCTGCAGCGCCACGACGTTCTCCGGCTCCGACAGGTAGCGCGGCGGCACGCGAAACCGGGCGGCTACGCCGGTCGCACGGTAGTCGATTTCCGCCTCGCCGTTGAGTTCGAAGGGAATCGACCGCTCGATGATGGCGGAGCCGAAGCCGCGCCGCTCGGGCGGACGCACGACCGGGCCGCCCCGCTCGCGCCAGTCGAGTTCGAGCGCGCCTGCGGCATCGCGCGAGAAACCGATGGTCACGTGTCCGTTGCCATCGCTCATCGCGCCGTACTTGACGGAATTCGTGACCATCTCGTGCAGAACCAGCGCCAGTGCGGTATAGGCGTCCGGTGCGAGCAGGACGTCGTCGCCTTCGACCGTCGCGCGGTCCACGTTCTCGACATAGGCGGCAAGCTCCAGGCGCACCAGTTCCGAGAGCGACGCGGGCGCCCATTCCTTGCGGGTCAGCTGGTCGTGCGCACGGGCGAGCGCCTGGATGCGTCCGTCTAGGCTGCCGGCAAAGCGGTCGATGGTCACGTTCTCGCGCTGGCTTTGCGAGATCAGCCCGCGCATGAGGTTGAGGATGTTACGGACGCGGTGGTTGAGCTCCGAGATCAGGAGCTCCTGCCGTTCCTGCGCGCGCTTGCGCTCCATGTTCCGCGAATCGGAGATCCGCAGGAAGACTTCCAGCAGCAGACTGCGCAGCATGTCCGCCGCGCGTAGCGCCTCCTCGCCCCAGGGGGTCGACTGGCCCTGCACGATCTCCTGCCAGGCCTCGAAGCTCTTGCGCGGGTGCAGGCGGCCCTCGCTCACCGTCTTGTCGGGCGCGCCGGCCCAGTCGACGGTATGCGCTTCCTCGCGCCGGCAGAGGATCAGGTAGTCGCGGGGCGTGCGCGAGATCGGCAGCGCCAGGATGCCCGAGCAGCGGGCGCTGTAGTCGCGTGCGGGTGCGTGTTCGCGCGACAGGCAATCGGTCGCGTAGACCTCGGTCGAGGCCGCGGTGTTCAGAAAGCGGGTGAGGTCGTTCAGCTCCGACTTCGTCGGCGTCACGCCGGTCGTGCTGACCGCGCCGTCCGAAACAAGGACCAGGCCGTCATGGGGGATGATACGGTCCAGCGGCTCGGAAATGCCGGTCAGGCTCTCGGCGAGGTCGGTGCCCACGGCGAGCTTGCGCATGAGCTGGCCCTGCATCTCGCGCATCCGCGATTCGGTCTGTGTACGCGCGCGTTCCTGCAGGCGCGTCAGCTCGTAGCTGAAGAGATGCGCGAACAACTCCACCGCCGTGCGCTTGTCGAACGGCACGTAATGCGGTGCGCGATGGTGACAGGCGAAGAGCCCCCAGAGCTTGCCGTCCTTGATGATTGACACCGACATCGAGGCGGCGACATTCATGTTGCGCAGGTACTCGATATGGATCGGCGACACAGCCCGCGTCACCGCGAGCGACAGGTCCAGCGGCTCGCCCTCCGGGGAGCGGCCGGGCACGATCTCCGCGCCCGGATCGTCGATATCGGCGATCAGGCGCAGCAGGTTGCGCTGGTAGAGCGCGCGCGCCTGGGCGGGAATGTCGCTCGCCGGGAAGCGCAGGCCGAGATAGCTCGGCGAGGCGCCGACCTTGCTCTCGGCGATGACGCTGCCCGATCCGTCGTCCTGGAACTGGTAGACCATCACCGAATCGAAGCCCGACAACGCCTGCACGGCGCGGGCGCCTTCGTGCGCCACACGCGAGAGAGTGTCGGCTTCGCGGACTTTCTGGATCAGCGGATAGGTCCCGGCCAGCGCGTCCTCGTCTCGGTGCCCGGCCTCGGGTTCGAACTCGATCACGAGATGTCGGCCGCTTTGATGGATCGACACGTCGAAGCGCCGGTCATGCAGGGCCACCCCGAAAATCCGGGTGGCCTGCGCGCCGGATTCGAGACTGCGCAGGCGCCGGCGGATGGTCGCGAAGGCCTCGTCCGGCAGGATGTCGCCCAGCGGACGTCCGATGGGATCGGCCGCGGCCTCCTCGCCCAGCAGAGACGCGAGGTTGACGGACGCGTGCTGGACCATCCAGTCGGACGACACCGCCAGCAGGGCGCCATAGCTTTGGACCCGCCCGAGAAGGTGGATCGGTTCGCTGGCACAGCTGTCGAGGTCGATTGTCCGGTCGGTCTTGGCGGGAGATGCGTGGCTCATGGGCTCCGATCTTCGTGGTGTGGCCATGCACGCGCCGCCGCCGCGCGATGGAGGTCGAACCCGGCCACGACATCCGCGACGATGCGCGCGGACCGGGCCGGATCATGGGAATGGGTGTCGAGGCGCTGCCGGAAAGCGCGCCATGCGCCTTCTGGCGCCGAAAGGGTGAAAGACCGGGGCAGGGTGCCACCGGCTGCGGTCAGCGCGCGCGCCAGAACCGCCGTGCCAAGCCGTGCGCCGAGCGTGAGATACCCCACGGCCAGCGTATCGAGCGGCCGCGGCGCCAAGATTGCGTTGCCGGGCAGAGGGGCATGCCCGATCTCGCGGAGATCGTTTTCGTAGGCGTCGCCGAGGTCGCAGAGCAGGCTGTTTTCCTCCGCCACGGGCGTGCCGTCACGTGCGGCATGCAGCGCCCTTGCGGCGCCCAGTTGCGCGGCCAGGAACGGGCCGAGCTCGGCCACCGGCGCCCGCAGGAAGGGCGCGAACGCGTCCTCCGTGCGCAGATGCGCCGCGCGGGTCGCCTCGCGCAGGTGCGGGTGCAGGCCGGACGCGCGCGCCGGCCGGGAAGGGTGGGTGTCGAGCAAAGGTGACTCCGGAACCTGTCAATCCCAATTAACATATAGGCAATTTCGAAGGCTTCAAACGGTTGACAGGTGAATAGGGTTACCGAAGGACGTGAAGCCGCCTTTGCGTGGTTCACGCGGTCGTCGGGCGGCCATCCGGGCCGCCTGACGATTGAGAATTGTCGATCAGCCGATCTCGCGCAGGCGGGCCAGCGCGATTTCGAGGGTCCGTTCCTCTTCGCGCCGGGCGGCGAGCGATTCGCGGGTTTCCTCCACCACGTCGTCCGGCGCGCTCTCGACGAACTTCGGGTTGCTTACCCGCTTCTCGAGGCCGGCCACTTCTTTCTGCAGCTTTGACAGCGACTTTTCCAGCCGCGCCATCTCGGCCGCGACATCGACGATGCCGTCCAGCGGCATACCGAAGGTCGCGCCGCCCACCGGGATGGTGACGGTGCCCTTGGGGAAGTCCTGCGTCTCGGTCAGGCTTTCGACGCGGGCGAGCCGCGCGATCAGGGCCTCGTTCGCGGCCCAGGCGTTCCGACCCGCCTTATCCAGATCGGCGACCAGAAGCGGGACGTGCATGCCGTTCGGCACGCGCATCTGCGCCCTGGCGGAGCGAACGCCGTCGATGAGCGCGATCACCCAGGACATTTCGCGCTCCGCCTCGGGTGTGACGCAGGCCTCGGCGCGATCCTGCGGCCAGTCGCCGTGGACCAGCATCTTGGGTCGGTCGCCCAGCGTGCCCCACAACTCCTCGGTCACGAAGGGCATGAACGGATGCAGCATCAGCAGGCAGCGATCGAGCACCCAGGCCATCGTGGCCCGCGTCTCCGCCGCGGTGGCCTCGTCGTTCAGGAGCGGTTTGGCGAATTCCACGTACCAGTCGCAGACGATCCCCCAGACGAAGGCATAGAGCCCGTTCGCGGCGTCGTTGAAGCGGAAGGCCGACATGGCGGCGTCCACCTCTTCCCGCACCTTCGCGGTCTCGCCGATGATCCAGGCGTTCGCCGTAGCTTTCGCGGACGGCGGCTCGGCACGGAAGCTATGGCCTTCGAACACGCCGTTCATCTCCGCGAAGCGGCAGGCGTTCCAGAGCTTCGTGCCGAAGTTGCGATAGCCGGCGACGCGGTCCTTCGACAGCTTGAGATCGCGGCCCATCGCCGCCATCGAAGACAGCGTGAACCGCACCGCATCCGCGCCGAACTCGTCGATCAGCTCGATCGGGTCTAGCACGTTGCCGAGCGATTTGGACATCTTCTTGCCCTTCTCGTCTCGGACGAGGGCGTGGACATAGACGGTGTCGAACGGGCGCTCCCCGACGATGGCGTATTGCATCATCATCATCCGGGCGACCCAGAAAAAGATGATGTCGAATCCGGTGATCAGCACGGAGGTCGGGAAATAGCGCCTCAGTTCCTCGGTGTCCTCGGGCCAGCCGAGCGTGCCGATGGGCCAGAGCCCCGAAGAGAACCAGGTATCCAGCACGTCTGGATCGCGGAAGACCGGAATCGCCTGCGGGCGGCGGCGCTGGTCGACGCCGGTGGTGTCGGTCGCGTTCTGGAAATACTCGGCCAGCATGTCGGTGGCCGCTGCCTCGTCCTCGACGAGGATGAACTCGGCGTCGTCCCCGAAGGTGGCGTGCATCTGCTCCAGCGCCTCGGCCTCGGTCGCAGCGCAGAAGGAGCGCCATTCCTCTCCGAAACCCGGCGTGTGCCATACAGGGATCTGGTGCCCCCACCAGAGCTGGCGCGAGATGCACCACGGCTCGATATTCTCGAGCCAGTGGAAATACACCTTCTTGTCGCGCTCCGGCAGGATCTCCACCGTGCCGTCGCGCACCGCGTCGAGCGCCGGGCCGACGATCTTGGAGGTGTCGACGAACCACTGGTCGGTCAGCATCGGCTCGATCACCACCTTCGAGCGGTCGCCGAAGGGCTGCATGATCGGTTTGTGCTCCACCAGCGGGACAAGCTGTTCGTCGCGCGGCTCGCCGCCTTCCTCGGGCGCGGCCGGCGCCTTGCCGCCGAGGCGCGGGTCCGTGGGCGGCACCATGACGGCCAGCCCTTCGTCGGTGATCTGCTCCACCACGCGCTTGCGCGCCTCGAACCGGTCGAGCCCGCGCAGGTCGTCCGGAACGAGGTTGATCGCATCGGTCTCGGTCTGCGTCAGCGTGCGCTCGCCCTTGGCGACTTCCAGCGCGATGTCGGCCGCCTCGGCGTAGGGGGCGCCGTCGGCCCGCATCTGTGCGGCCGTGTCCATCAGCCGGTAGCAGGGAATGTCGCAACGCTGGGCCACGGCATAGTCGTTGAAATCGTGCGCGCCGGTGATCTTCACCGCCCCCGAGCCGAAGTCCGGGTCGGGGTATTCGTCGGTGATGATCGGGATCAGGCGGCGGTGTTCCTTCGGCCCCACCGGGATCTCGCACAGCGCGCCGACGATGGGCGCATAGCGTTCGTCCGAGGGATGCACCGCAACCGCGCCGTCGCCCAGCATCGTCTCTGGCCGGGTCGTGGCGATGGAGATGTAGTCGCGTTCTTCCTCGAAGAGGACGTTGCCGTCTTCGTCCTTCTCCACATACGTATAGGTGCGCCCGTCCGCGAGCGGGTACTTGAAGTGCCACATCCCGCCCGGCGTCTCGACGTTCTCGACCTCCAGATCGGAAATCGCCGTCTCGAAATGCGGGTCCCAGTTCACCAGCCGCTTGCCGCGGTAGATCAGGCCCTTTTCGTACATCTCCACGAAGACGCGGATCACCGCGTCATGGAAATTGCCATCCTCGCCCGCGGGCGCCCCGGGCGCCCCGGACATGGTGAACGCGTTGCGCGACCAGTCGCAGGAGGCGCCGAGCCGCTCGAGCTGGTTGATGATCGTGCCGCCGGACTGCGCCTTCCACTCCCAGACCTTCTTGAGGAAGGCTTCGCGGCCCATCTCGCGCCGGCTCTGGCCGCCTTCCTTCGCGAGTTCCCGTTCCACGACCATTTGCGTCGCGATCCCGGCATGGTCCTGCCCGGGCTGCCACAGCGTGTCGTGCCCGCGCATGCGGTGCCAGCGCACGAGGATGTCCTGCAGCGTGTTGTTGAAGGCGTGCCCCATGTGCAGCGAGCCCGTCACGTTCGGCGGCGGGATCATGATGCTGAACGCCTCCGCGCCCTCGCGCGCGTTGGCGCCGGCGGCAAAGGCGCCAGCCTCAAGCCAGCTGGCATAGAGGCGTGCTTCGGCTTCCGCCGCGTCGAAGGTCTTGTCCATCGCCATGGTCGTGGTCCCGTTCTCGTGCCCTGTCGGGCGTGGTCGGGGACGGTCTAGCGAAGCGTGGCGGGAAGGGAAAGCGGTGGCTCGGATGCGGCGGCGCCAGGGAGGAGGAGGGGCGCCGCCGCAGAGCCCGTGGACCCAGGGAGGAGGAGGGGTCCGCGGCCGGTAGCGGGATCGGGCCTCGTCGGCCTGTCCCGCGATGTTCGGTGCGGCGACACCAGGGAGGAGGAGGG
>NZ_FOMS01000004.1:0-14614 GCF_900112685.1 Roseivivax sediminis | reverse complement strand
CGGAGCGGGAAGGAGCCTTTCGGCCTGTCCCGCGATGTATGGTGCCAAGCCTGCGGCCCGAATGGCCGGCTCAGCTGTCTCTTGATCGAACCGGATGTGGCCGGATGCGGCCATCTTCCCGATCTTCTGCGGCGAAACCTACGGAACTGCCGAAAAGTTTCTGCGCTGCGACATCTTGTTTTTCATAGGTGTGCGATCGAACCGATCACTGCCCATTTTTAGTGCGGTATGGTGACGTTACGCCTCGTGAGCCGCCTGCCATGCGATGCTGCGCAGCTGCGACCGGTGCAGGCCGAGATCGGCCAGCTCGCGATTGCTGAGCGCGGCGAGTTCATTCAAGGTCCGCTTGTAGACGCGGCGACGCTCCAGCGCGGCGCGCCAGTCGGCGGCGAGGTTGGAAAGGCGAACGCCGAATGCGTTCTGCGGGATCGTTCTGGTTGCCTGTGCCAAAGCAAACTCCATCGGCTTGCGTGTCTGTCTTCGTCTCTGTGTTGACGCTAACTTGGCGCTGATGCTGCAGTTGCACAATGCCCGTATCGGCAATGCTGCCATGCAGAAAGCGCAACTGGAAAATGCTTAATAATCAGCCGGTTCCATTTTCCGTTTCATGTGGACGTAAGGTCATTTGCGACCTGTGTCCGTCTGGCTGCACCCGAAATGACCGATCTCTCGCGCATGGCCTGAATTCAGTTGCCCGGAACGCACCCTCAGGTTGACGGCCCTTTGGGCGTGCCTCGAGGGCATGCCCATCCCGTCCCATCCCATATTGGTCCCCGCCCGGCTGGCGCGCAGCGCAACATTGCCCTCGAAGATCGGAGCGTTCGTGCGGGAGGAACTGCCCGGTAAGGCACACGCCCGCGTGCGCGCGCGAGGCGGGCGCGTGCGGGCAGCGAAGAGTGCGGCGCTCTGGAGGCGCGTGGCCCCAGGTGCATTCGAGGTTTCGTGGGAATTCATGGGATGTCTATGGGCCTGCCTGGGAGTCGCCGCCGGAATCGCCGGAATCGCCCCTTGGCAGTCAGTTTTTTGCTGGCAAGAGGCTCGATGTGGCGGATGAGCCACGTTTTCGGACTTCCGAATATTGCGCTGGACAGGAAAGTTCGCACCCATCGCTCGCCCTCAAAATTTACAGATATTGTGATGAGGGCGCGTGGAAGCCGCTACATCGGCGCGCGAATCCGAGAATCGTCCACCTAAATGTTGTTATCCACAGGGGGTGTGAGCAACATTCTGTGCCGGGTGGGGCATTTTCCCATTGTTCACCACGTTTTCCCGTGGCATAACATTTTCATCGACGAGGGACGGAGCAAACAGCGGAAAGCGCAACAAACCGCTAAAAAACTCCAAAAAAACTGGCAGGTTTCATACAGGCACCTCCGCCTCTCGTCGACACATCGGTATTCGGGCTAGCGCGGGCGAGCAGACATCCCCCAGGTGGCGCGCGCTCTCGGATCCTCCCGCCCAAGCGGGACCAGGCGGCGGGTGATCAATGGCAGCTGATCACCCGCCGCATTTCGTTTCGAGGGGGCAGAGAGGGGCCGCTAGGCGTGGGCCGCAGGCTGAGGTTCAGGGGCGAAAGTCGGCACAAGGTCGACGGCAAGGGCCGCGTGTCCGTGCCCGCAGCCTATCGCCGTGTCCTTGAAGCCGGCGACCCCGACTGGACCCCCGGCGACGACCCCGGCCTCGTGATCGTCTACGGCGACCACCGCCGCAAGTACCTCGAATGCTACACGATCAAGGAGTTCGAGGCGGTCGAGGAGCGCATCTCCCGCATGAAGCGCGGCAGCCAGAAGCGCCGCATCCTCGAGCGTCTGTTCTCTTCGCAATCGCTGGTCACGTCCATCGACAATACCGGCCGGATCGTCCTGTCGGCCAAGCTGCGCGCCAAGGTCGGCATCGCCGACGAGGCGCAGTTCGCATCGAACCTCGACACCTTCCAGATCTGGGAGCCGTCGGCCTACGAGGCCGAGGAAATGGCCCGCACCGAGGATTACCTCGACGAGATGCCCGAGGACTTCGATCCGCTCGAACTTCTGGACGACGACGAGGACGAAGAGGAGGCGGTCTGAATGACGGCCCCCGCGGCGCCGCATATCCCCGTTCTGTTGCGGCCCATCCTCGCCGCGGCGGATCCCGTCTCCGGGACCTGGATCGACGGCACGTTCGGGGCGGGGGGCTATGCCAAGGGGCTGCTCGACGCCGGGGCGGGGCACGTCGTCGGCATAGACCGTGACCCCCTGGCACACGAGATGGCCGCGCCCTGGGCGGCGGAATACGGCGACCGCCTGCGGCTGGTCGAGGCCAATTTCGCGCAGATGGACGAGGTTGCGAGCGGCGTCGACGGCGTCGTGCTCGACCTCGGCGTCTCCTCGATGCAGCTCGACCGGGCCGAGCGCGGCTTTTCCTTCCAGAAGGACGGCCCGCTCGACATGCGGATGAGCCAGTCCGGCCCGACCGCGGCGGACCTGGTGAACGAGCTGCCCGAGGCCGCACTTGCCGAAATCCTTTTCGTCTACGGCGAGGAGCGCGCCTCGCGCCGGATCGCCAAGGCGATCGTGCGCGAGCGCACCGAAGCGCCGATCGAGACGACCGAGCGGCTGTCGCATATCGTCGAAGGCTGCCTGCCGCGCCAGAAACCCGGTCAGTCGCACCCGGCAACACGCAGCTTCCAGGCGCTGCGAATCGCGGTCAACGATGAATACGCCGCCCTGCACGAAGGGCTCCTGGCCGCGGAACGCGCGCTTGCGCCCGGCGGGCTTCTGGCCGTGGTCACCTTCCATTCGGTCGAGGACCGCATGGTCAAGCGCTTCCTGCAGATCCGCGCCGGCCAGACCGGCCGCGCCAACCGCTTCCAGCCGCTGGTCGAGGAGCCGGAGCCGCAGTTCACGCTGGTCTCCAAGAAGGCCATCGGCCCTGACGCCGAAGAGCTGGAGGCCAACCCGCGCGCGCGCTCGGCCAAGCTGCGGCTCGCCCGGCGCACCGAGGCGGCCGCGCAGGCCATCGACCCCGCCGACATCGCCACGCCCAGACTCAAGGGAGCC
This sequence comes from Roseivivax sediminis, assembly GCF_900112685.1. Taxonomy (GTDB): domain Bacteria; phylum Pseudomonadota; class Alphaproteobacteria; order Rhodobacterales; family Rhodobacteraceae; genus Roseivivax; species Roseivivax sediminis. Next base: position 11,576 of record NZ_FOMS01000004.1, on the reverse strand, counting down.
AGATAGATGCGCACATTGATCTACGTGATGACCGCGCTCGCCGTGATCGGCCTCGCTTTCTGGGCCTATCACGAGAATTACAAGACGCAGGCGGCGCTGTCGGAATCGCAGCGCCTCTCGCGCGAGATCGGGCAGGCGCACGAACGGCTCGCCGTATTGCGCGCCGAATGGGCCTATCTCAACCGCCCCGACCGGCTGCGCGACCTCGCGGAGATCAATTTCGACCGCCTGGGCCTTCTGCCGTTCCTGCCCGAACAATTCGGCCGCGCCGACCAGATCGCCTATCCCCGGCCCGAGACGGTGGATCTCGACGGGACCGTGGACATCACCTCTGCCGGAGCCGACTGACATGATCCGCACGCCGCTTCGCCCGCTCGCCCGAATCCTCGACGCCCGCCAGAACGGCGAGAACCCGGACGCCATCGAGCGCGAGAATCTGCGTATCCGGCACGAGCAGATGCGCGATCGCGCCCGCACCCGTGCCGAAAGCCGCCTTTTGGTGCTGGCCGTGGTGTTTTTCTGCGCCTTCACGGTGATCGGCGCACGCATGGGCGTGCTTGCGGCGACAGAGCCGGCCGAGCCCCGCGCGCAGGCGCCGGGCGCGGCGATCGTGTCGGGCCGCGCCGACATCGTCGACCGTCGCGGCCGGGTCCTGGCCACGAACATGGAGACCCATTCGCTCTATGCCCATCCGCAGCAGATGATCGAACCGGCGCGCGCGGTCGACGAGCTGATGAAGATCTTTCCCGATCTCGACCGCGAACGGCTGACCCGCGACTTCACCGGCAAGCGCAAGTTCGTCTGGGTGCGCAAGACGCTCTCGCCCGAGCAGAAGCAGGCGGTGCACGACATCGGCGAGCCGGGCCTCCTGTTCGGTCCGCGCGACATGCGCCTCTATCCCAACGGCAAGCTGGCGAGCCACGTGCTCGGCGGAACCCGGTTCGGGCAGGAGGGCGTGCATTCGGCCGAGGTGCTGGGCTCCGCGGGGCTCGAGCGCTTTCTCGACGATGAGTTGCGCGATCCCGCACGTCAGGGCCGCCCGGTGGAGCTGTCGCTCGACCTGACCGTGCAGGCGGCGGTCGAACGGGTGCTCGCCGGCGGCATGACGCTGATGAACGCCAAGGGTGCGGCGGCGGTGTTGATGGACGTCGATAGCGGCGAGGTGATCTCCATCGCCTCGCTGCCGGACTTCGATCCAAATGCGCGGCCGCTGCCGCCGACCTCCGGCTCCCCGGCCGACAGCCCGATCTTCAACCGCGCGGTGCAGGGGGTCTACGAGCTCGGCTCGGTTTTCAAGATCTTCGCCGCCGCCCAGGCCATCGACCTCGGCCTGGTGCATCCGCAGACGGTGATCGATACCAGCCCGCCGCTCAAGGTCGGCGGCTTCAGCATCGGCGAGTTTAACGGCAAGAACTACGGTCTTCAGAGTGTCGAGGAGATCATCGTCAATTCCTCGAATCGCGGCACCGCCCGCCTCGCGCTGTCGATCGGCGCCACGCGGCAGCAGGAATTCCTGAAATCGCTCGGCTTCTTCGAGCCCACGCCGCTCGAGATCGTGGAGGCCAAGGGCGGCGCTCCGCTCTTGCCGAAGACGTGGAAGGAGCTGTCGAGCGTAACCATCTCCTACGGCCACGGCCTGTCGTCGTCGCCGCTGCACCTCGCGGCGGGTTACGCTGCGATCGCCAATGGCGGCCACGTGGTGAAGCCGACGCTGCTGCGGCAGTCGGGCCCGCGCCTCGGCCCCCGCGTGATGAGCCGCGAGGCCGCCGAGGCGGCGCAGGTGATGCTGCGCAAGGTGGTGACGGAGGGGACGGCGAGCTTCGGCGAGGTGCCGGGCTACCACGTCGCCGGCAAGACCGGCACCGCGGACAAGCCGCGCGAACGCGGCGGCGGCTACTACAAGGACAAGGTCATCGCGACCTTCGCCACGATGTTCCCGGCCACGGATCCCAAATACGTGCTGATCGTGTCCCTCGACGAGCCGGTGGAAACGACGGGGCGTATCCCGCGCCGCACCGCCGGCTGGACCGCCGTGCCCGTCGCGCGCGAGATGATCGGCCGCATCGCGCCGCTTCTCGGACTGCGCCCCGATTTCGATGCGAAGACGGGCCTTGTCCTGGCGAGCGAATGAAAGGGCGCGACGGCCTGCGTCTTCGGGCGCCAAATACTCCGGGGAGCGCGAGGGGCCGGCCCCTCGCTCCCGACCTTTCGGCTCGCGCTTCGGGTGCATCCTGTCGCTGTAGGGTGGGCAATCGGCCCACCTTCGCAACGGCGCTGACGCGCCGCCGCACCCTTCCGCCGGCCCGCTGCACCTGATACCTGAAGCGAAAACCAGGAGGCACCGACGATGACCCGGGGGCAGCGCGTGGATGGCACCACCAAGTCACTGAGCGAACTGGGCCTGACCGCCCGCGGCGGCCGGGACGCCACCGTCACCGGCCTCGCCGTCGATTCCCGTGAGGTGCAGGACGGATTTCTCTTCGCCGCATTGCCGGGCACACGCGTGCATGGCGGCGAATTCATCCAGTACGCGCTGCGCATGGGCGCGGCGGCGATCCTCACCGATGCCGAGGGCGCCCGCATCGCGGCGGAGGAGCTCGAGGCCTCCGATGCCGCCCTGATCGTCGCCGCCGAGCCGCGCCAGGCGCTGGCGATGACCGCGGCGCTGTGGTTCGGCGCTCAGCCCGAGGTGATGGCCGCGGTCACCGGCACCAACGGCAAGACCTCCGTCGCCACTTTCACCCGGATGATCTGGCAGGAACTCGGCCTGCGCGCCGTGAACCTCGGCACTACCGGGGTCGAGGGCGATTGGCACACCCCGCTCAAGCACACCACGCCCGAGCCGATCACGCTGCACCGCGCACTCGCACAGGCGGCGCGCGCCGGGGTCGATCACGCGGCGATGGAGGCCTCGTCGCACGGGCTCGACCAGCGCCGGCTCGACGGCGTGCACCTGCGCGCCGCGGGCTTCACCAATTTCAGCCAGGATCACCTCGATTACCATGCCAGCTTCGAGGATTACTTCGCGGCAAAGGCCGGTCTTTTCGCGCGCGTGTTGCCCGAGGACGGCACCGCGGTCGTCAACATCGAGGACGCGCGCGGCGTCGACATCGTCGCCATGGCACAGGCGCGCGGCCAGTCGGTACTGACCGTCGGCCGCGAGGAAGGCGCCGATATCTGCCTGATGGCGCAGCGGTTCGACCCCAAGGGCCAGGAGGTGCGCCTGCGCCACGCCGGCACGGTGCGGCAGGTGCCGCTGAACCTCATCGGCGGCTTTCAGGCAGAGAACGTGCTCGTGGCCGCCGGCCTCGCCATCGCTTGCGGGGCGGAGCCCGAGGACGTGTTCGCCGTCCTGCCGCGGCTTGAGACGGTGCGCGGGCGGATGCAGCTGGCCGCCACCCGCACGAACGGCGCCACCGTCTTCGTCGACTACGCCCACACGCCCGGCGCGGTCGAGACCGCCCTGCAGGCGCTGCGCCCGCATGTCATGGGCCGGCTGGTCGCCATCGTCGGCGCCGGCGGCGACCGCGACCGCGGCAAACGCCCGCTGATGGGGCAGGCGGCGGCGGCCCATGCCGATCTCGTCATCGTCACCGACGACAATCCTCGCACCGAGGATCCCGCCTCGATCCGCGCCGCCGTGAGGGATGGCGCGCCCGAGGCGATCGAGGTCGGTGACCGCGCCGAGGCGATCCTGCGCGGCGTCGACGCGCTCGGTCCCGGCGACGCGCTGCTGATCTGCGGCAAGGGCCACGAGACCGGCCAGATCGTCGGCGACACGACCTACCCGTTCGACGATGCCGAACAGGCCTCGGTCGCGGTTGCGGCGCTCGACGGGTGGGCGTCTTGAGCGTGCTCTGGTCCTCGGACGAGGCGGTCGCGGCTACCGGCGGCACCAGCACGGCGGAGTGGAGCGCACGGGGCGTGTCCATCGACACCCGAACGATCCGCCGCGGCGATCTTTTCGTGGCGCTGAAGGCGGCGCGCGACGGGCACGACTTCGTTGTCCAGGCGCTCGAGAAGGGCGCAGCCGCCGCGCTTGTGTCGCACCGGCCCGAGGGCGTGGCCGAGGACGCGCCTCTCCTGATCGTGGATGACGTACAGGCCGGACTTGAGGCGCTCGGCCGCTGGGGCCGGGCGCGGATGAAGGGCAAGGTTGTTGCCGTCACCGGTTCGGTCGGCAAGACCTCGACCAAGGAAATGCTGCGCCAGGTGCTGTCGGGGCAGGGCCGCACCCATGCGGCGGAGGCGTCCTACAACAACCATTGGGGCGTGCCGCTGACGCTGGCGCGGATGCCGCTCGATACCGAATTCGCGGTCTGCGAGATCGGCATGAACCATCCGGGAGAGATCGCGCCGCTGTCGCGGCTTGTCCGCCCGGACGTGGCCATCGTCACCACCGTCGCGCCGGCGCACCTCGCCGCGTTCGAGTCGATCGAGGCGATCGCGCACGAGAAGGCCTCCATCGCCGAGGGGCTGACCCCGGGCGGCACCGCGATCCTGAACGGCGATCTGCCGACGTCGCCGATCCTGATCGCGGCGGCCGAGCGGGCGGGCGCGACGATCCGCACCTTCGGGGAATCCAGCGCCTGCCACAACCGGGTCACGGACATCCGCATCGGCGACCACGTCACCGTGGCCGAGGGCCGCGCCTGGCGTGCGCCCATCCTCTACAAGGTGGCCGTGCCGGGACGGCATTTCGCGGTCAACGCGATGGCGGTGCTGGCGGCGGCGCGGGCGCTGGGGCTCGACCGGGCGCGGTCGGTCTGCGATCTGGGCCGCTGGCAGCCGCCGGCGGGACGCGGCCTGCGCGAGGTCATCGCGCTCGACCCGGTGGAGACGACGCAGGCCTTCGAGCTGATCGACGACGCCTACAACGCCAATCCGACCTCGATGGAGGCCGCGCTCGAGGTTTTGGCGGCGGCCAATGTCACCCACGACCTTGGCCGCGTCGCGCGCGGCCGGCGCATTGCCTATCTCGGCGACATGGGCGAGCTCGGGGACGGGGAGGTGGCCTGTCACCGCGACCTCGCAGCGCTGCCGCACATGCAGTCGCTCGATGCGGTGCACACCGTAGGTCCGCTGATGCGGCACCTCCACGAGGCGCTGCCGCCCGAACGCCGCGGCCGCTGGACCGAGACCGCCGCCGAGATGGAGGCGGGGTTGCGCCGCGATCTCGACGCCGGCGACGTCGTGCTGGTGAAGGGCTCGAACTACATGGGGCTGTCGCGCCTGGTCGGTGCGATCCGCAAGATGGGCCGGGCGGCCCTCGCCCCCGACGATTGAGGCAACGACCCCGCGCAAGAGCCGGGGCAGGTGGGAGACGTTCATGCTCTACTGGCTGACCGAGCTGTCGGATGGCGGCGGGGCCTTCAACCTTTTCCGGTACATCACGTTCCGGGCGGGCGGCGCGTTCCTGACGGCGCTGCTGTTCGGGTTCCTGTTCGGGCCGCCGCTCATCAACGTGCTGCGCCTGCGGCAGGGCAAGGGCCAGCCGATCCGCACCGACGGGCCGGAGACGCACTTCACCAAGGCCGGCACGCCGACCATGGGCGGTTTGCTGATCGTCGGGGCGCTGCTCAGTTCCACGATCCTCTGGGCGCGGCTCGACAATCCGTTCGTGTGGATGGTGCTGTTCGTGACCATGGCCTACGCGGCGATCGGCTTCGCCGACGATTACGCCAAGGTCAGCAAGCAGAACGCGGCGGGGCTGTCGTCGAAGATGCGGCTGCTGCTCGGCTTCGTGATCGCGGCGATCGCCTCCACCTGGGCGGCCTTCTATCATCCGCCCGATCTGTCGTGGAACCTGGCGCTGCCGGTCTTCAAGAATACGCTGATCCACCTGGGCTGGTTCTTCGTGCCCTTCGCGATGATCGTCATCGTCGGCGCGGCCAATGCCGTGAACCTCACCGACGGCCTCGACGGGCTGGCGATCATGCCGGTGATGATCGCCGGCGGCACGCTGGGTATCATCGCCTATGCGGTGGGGCGGGTCGACTTCACCGAGTATCTCGATGTGCACTACGTGCCGGGCACGGGCGAAATCCTGATCTTCAGCGCCGCTCTCTTCGGCGGGGGGCTGGGGTTCCTGTGGTACAACGCGCCGCCCGCGGCGGTGTTCATGGGCGATACCGGGTCGCTGGCGCTCGGCGGCGCGCTCGGGGCGATCGCCGTGGCGACCAAGCACGAGATCGTGCTGGCCATCGTCGGCGGGCTCTTTGTTGTCGAGGCGCTGTCGGTGATCATCCAGGTGCTCTATTTCAAGCGCACCGGCAAGCGCGTCTTCCTGATGGCGCCGATCCACCACCACTACGAGAAGAAGGGCTGGGCCGAGCCACAGATCGTCATCCGCTTCTGGATCATCGCGCTGATCCTGGCGCTGATCGGGCTGGCCACGCTCAAGGTGCGGTAATCCGGCGGAGCGCGGGCCCCGGGGGCCCGCGCGCTGGTCTGCCGGCGCGTCGGCCGCCGCCCCGGGTGTGCGTGGCCGGCGTGACACGCTGTTCGGCCGGGCCGCGTGTGACGCGGGCGTTGCCTCCGGCGGGAGTTTTTTGGGACGAGAAGAAGGAGGGCGGCGTCCGGAAGGGCCTGCCGCCGCTTTCCAAGGGCCGGGACCTGCGCTAGCCCGTGGGCGGCGTTGCACGATCGGGAGGCGCGGATGATTGCGGTCGGTGGATATGAAGGCGAGCGCGTGGCGATCCTCGGGCTCGGACGCTCCGGGCTGTCGGCGGCGCGGGCTCTGGCCGCCGGCGGAGCGCGGCCGGTGCTGTGGGACGACAACCCCGACGCGCGCGCCCGCGCCGAGGGCGAGGGGTTCGAGCTGCGCGATCTCGGCCGGGAAGGGGCGTTCGCCGACGTGGTGGCGCTTGTGACCTCGCCGGGGATCCCGCATCTTTATCCCGCGCCGAACCCGATGATTGCCGCCGCCTGGGAGGCGGGCGTGCCGGTGGACAACGATATCGGGCTGTTCTTTCGCGCGCTGGGGCAGGGGGCGTGGGACGATCTCGACACGCCGCCGCGGGTCGTGGCAGTGACCGGATCGAACGGCAAGTCCACCACCTCGGCACTGATCCATCACGTGCTGGAGAGCGCCGGGCGCCCCGCGCAGCTGGCCGGGAATATCGGGCGCGGCGTGCTGGATATCGACCCGCCGGGCGAGGCCGGGGTGATCGTTCTGGAGCTGTCCTCCTACCAGACGGATCTGGCGCGGGCGCTGACGCCGGATATCGCCGTCTTCACCAACCTGACGCCCGATCACCTCGACCGGCATGGCGGGCTCGGCGGGTATTTCGCGGCGAAGCGCCGGCTCTTTGCCGAGGGCGGTCCCGACCGCGCCATCATAGGCGTCGACGAGCCCGAGGGGCGCTCCCTTGCCAACCAGCTGTCGACCGCGCCCTCGGACGACCGGGTGATCCGGGTGTCCTCTGGCGCGAAACTGTCGGGGCCGGGCTGGCAGGTATTCGCGCGGAAGGGCTACCTGGCCGAATGGCGCAAGGGCCGGCAGGTCGGCGCGATCGACCTGCGCGAGATCCGCGGACTGCCGGGCGCGCACAACCACCAGAACGCCTGCGCCGCCTATGCCGCCTGTCGTGCGCTCGGCCTCGGGCCGCGCCAGATCGAGGCGGGCTTCCGAAGTTTCGAGGGGCTGCCGCATCGCAGCCAGATCGTCGCCGAGGCGAACGGCGTGACATTCGTGAACGATTCCAAGGCGACCAACGTCGATTCGGCGCTGAAGGCGCTGATGGCGTTCGACCGGGTGCGCTGGATCTGCGGCGGGCTGATGAAGGAAGGTGGGCTGTCGGCGCTGGCGCCGGGGCTCGAGCATGTCGTGAAGGCCTACGTGATCGGCCGCGAGGCGGCGGGTTTTGCGCTGGAGCTGTCCGGGGTGGAGGCCGAGACCTGCACCCACATGGAGACGGCGGTCGCCCGCGCCGTGGCGGAGGCGGAGCCGGGCGAGACGGTGCTGCTGGCGCCGGCGGCGGCCAGCTTCGATCAATACGACAATTTCGAGAAGCGCGGCGAGGATTTCGCGACGCGGGTGCGGGCGGCAGTGGGATAGGCGGAGGCGCGGAGACATGTCTGCCGGAGACCCCGTCCGGGGCCGGCGTTGTGCACCGCACAGGCGCGTTCGCCTTGGCCCGCCAGACCGTGTCGGGAGACAGCCGGGTCCGGCAGACAATCTGACATTTCCGGGAGGCCGCGGCGCCGACCGGCCCGAGCGTGCGCACCCGGTCAAAGCACTCCTTGCGCATCGCGTCACCGGGCTCGGCCTGTGCTGCGGCGATTTCGCGCCCGCATGTTGCCGAACATCCCGGACGTTCGGCGAGGCTCGACGACACCTGTCAGCCGGTGAGCGCGACCCTCGCGAGCCGCGGCAAAGGGTCCGACGTCGAGCGTGGGCGCCGTCCGGCGCGGGCCGAAACCCGCCAAGCGGGCCCGGCTCGGTTGACTCTGACGACCCCTCGCCCTCGGACGGCCCCGCGCTATCCTTCCGCGCGTAGCGACAGGGAAGGGGCGCGCCATGCGAAAGCTTCAGACACAGGGCGTGCATCACATCACGCTGACCGGCGCGGACCGGCAAGGCACGATCGACTTCTGGGAAGGCGTGCTTGGCATGCCGTTCGTCTTCGACCAGCCGAACCTCGACGATCCGGACGAGGGGCACCTCTATTTCGATCCCGGGGACGGGCGGCTCATCACCATCTTCACCAACGAGACGCGCGCGCCCGTGCACGACCGCACGCCGACCGATCCGGGCTGCGTGCATCATATCGCGTTCAACGTCAGCCGCGCGACCTGGCTGCAGGTGGAGCAGCGTCTGAACGATCGGGGCATCCGCCATTCCGGGCCGAAGGACCGCGGCTTCATGGATTCGATCTACTTCAAGGATCCGCTGGGCCTGCTGATCGAGCTGGCGACCTACAAGTTCGAGCCACCCCTCGGCTGCAGCCATGCCGACGTGATGATCGAGGCGCACCGGATCCGCGTCGCCGCCGGCGACCACCACATTGCGGAGGTGCATCTGGCGGACGCGATCGAGCGGCTGGTGGAGCGGCGCCAGATGACGCTGTCGGAGAACCGCGGCCCGCGCGATCCCTACTAGGCCGGACTCCGCCTGACGCGCCGTCCACGTGCCGCAACCTTTCGCGCCGGGTATGCGTTCGGAGGGTGAAACGTCATTCAGGAGGCACCGACATGAACTGGGACCAGGTTCAAGGCAAATGGCAGCAGCTTCAGGGCGAGGCGCGCCAGCAATGGGGCAAGCTCACCGACGACGACGTCCAGTGGGCCGCGGGCGACCGTGAGAAGCTCGCCGGACGGCTGCAGGAGCGCTACGGCCATTCCAAGGAAGAGGCGCAGCGCGAAGTGGATTCTTGGATCGCGCGTCTGTGATCCGCGGCGCGGGCGGCTGTGGTCGCCCGCGTTAGCGCTCGGCGCGGCAAATCCCCTCGATCTCCGCGCCGGCCCACGGAATCCGCACCTCCGCCCCTTCAAGAGCGGCGTCGAGGCGCGAGAGATCCATCTCGGCCGAAATCATCCGGTGCAGGCGCTCCGTTCGCGGCGCGTCGGGGTCGAGAAGACGGCAGCATACCCATTCCTCGACGATCGTGCCCTGCTGTTCGTAGCCGTGGTCGAGGAACCGCGAGTCGGTGTCCGGCTCGATCAGGTACGGGTCGGAGCTGCGCACGTGTTCGAACGCGGCACGCAACGGATGGTAGCCCGTGCGCGCCCGGTTCTGCCATTGCCAGACATGCGTCATCTCGTGCGCGAAGAGCATGGTGGAGACAAGGTCCACGCGGCCCGGAAACCCTTCGAGGAAATCGTCCCGGTAGAGGTCGTCGCGGTAGAGAATGCGGTTGAAAAAGGTGGTTGCGCCGGGCGAGACGGTGACCGTTTCTCCCTGCGAGGGGGGCCAGATCCGTTCCTGGCAGGTCAATCGCGGGCGCACCGGGCGCTGGAAGGTGACGGACCCCGCGAAATGCCCGTCATGGAAACGCACGCGCGCCGGGTCGATCGCCGACCCCTGCAGCGCGGTGGCGAAGGCGGTCTCGTTCGGGGTGAGGGGCCGGCCGCAAGCGGCCAGCAGAAGGAGGAGCAGAAGCGCGCGCATGGCTGCAAGGAAGCCCGGATGCGCGCGGTGCGCAAGGGGGTAGGGCAGCGGCCACACGATTGTAAATTGGCGCTCGGACGTGCATATTGGGTGGATCGACGCGAACGGGGGGCGCGCCAAGAGACGACGCGAGGACGTGACCCATGGACGCGACGGAACGATCGCTGCTGGCGGCAGAGGCCGCGCTTGGCCTTCTGGGCCCGGACGAGCGCGCGTCGGTGTCCCGCAAGCTGTCGAGCGATCCCGCGATGCGCGCCGACCATACCTTCTGGACCGAGCATTTCGCCCGGATGCTCTCGGGCATTGAGGAGGTGCCGCCGCGGCCCGGCGTGAAGGCGGGGCTGGAAGAGCGGCTGTTCGGCGCACCGGACCGCACGCTCTGGGCGGATCTCATGGCGCCGGAGAATCGCGGCGTGCTCGCGCTCGTCGTGGGTGCGAAAATCGCGGTGCTGGCGCTGCTGCTGGCGTATTTCCTATGAGGTGAGCGGGCGGTGGGCAGAGTGCCCACCCTACGAAGCGGCCCGCCTCAGGCGGCAGCGGTGCCGCGCCCCAGCGTGCGGTGGATGACGCCCCAGACCATGATCGCGGTGACGAGCGTCGCCACGAGGGCCACCCCGACGAGTCCGAGCTGCCCTTTCGGCAGCGCGAAGGCGGCAACGGCGATCAGGGGGACGTGCACGAGCCCGAAGCAGGAGAGCTGCAACTTGCGCAGAGTGGTGCGGGTCATGGCGGGCCTCCCTCGGGACGGTGGGTTATTCGTGTGAGAGTTGTAGCAGGGTGGGGGGGAGGGGCAAGAGTTTCAGATGAGTATGCCAGTTGCGTCAGGTTCGGCTGTACGCCTTGTTAATCTCTTCGCGCATTTTGGGGTTCTCGTACAACTGTAAGGCTCTGGAAGCCTCTAACAAATCTCGCGAAACTCCTTCCAGACCAGGTTGCTCCATCATTATCCGGCCAAAACCTTCAGCTGAAAATGTAACGATTGACGTGATTGTGAGGGCGATTTCGTCAAATGTTTTGGTTGCGAGGTGTTCTTTATCTTTACTAAATATTTCAGTAGAGTAATAGGTGCAGTGAGCGACTTCGGAAGCTAATGAATGGGCCATTTGCTCGACTAGCTGAAAAGCCACACCTGATTCGTGGCGATGTCAGCATAGCGTGTTGGCAGGCCGCGGCGTATCGAGGAATGCCTTGAAGATGGAAAGGTAATCGCGGTCGCCATTCTCACGGGCAGCGTGCCACCGGCCATAGGCCCTGAGGTTGCGCGAAGCCGGGCCGCAGAATGGGCGGATGAAGTCCCGGTAGCGGCTGATCAGGGCGTTCACGGTGTTGATGTGATGGGTCTTCGGCATACGGCGAGACCGCTTCCCGCCGTTCAGCGCGAAGTGCGTGATGCGGGTGGTCTTTGCGATCGCCTCGTAGGTGGCGTGGCCATCGGTGCAGAGCACAGCGTCCGCCGCCATCGTTG
>NZ_FOMS01000003.1 GCF_900112685.1 Roseivivax sediminis | reverse complement strand
CCCGGTTCGGCACGCTCGGCCGCGTCGACACGGAGTTCCTCCTGCGCAGCGACAACGGGCTCGTCTTCACCAGCCGGGATTACACAAAGATGGTCCGCAGCTACGGCCTGCGCCAAGAGTTCATCACGCCGCATTGTCCGCAGCAGAACGGCATGATGGAGCGCCTGATCCGGTCGCTGAAAGAGCAGTGCGTGCATCGGCAGCGCTTCGAGAGCCTCGCCCACGCGAGCCGCACCATCGGCGACTGGATCGCTTTCTACAACACCCGCCGACCGCATCAGGCGCTCGGCATGAAGACACCCGCCGCGACGTTCGAATTAGCGGCTTAACCTGAGCAGATTCCGCTGGGTCGATACATGTTTCTAGCTTGACAAGTTTGAGATTAAGAATTTTTGGCGCTCACGGCTGACCGGCATGTAAGCGCTGACTGTCGTTGCCAAGTGCTCGTGTCCGAGGTTCTGGGACCACGCCTTGCGGGCTTCCATCGTGTCGCACACGCCGTCTCCGAGGAAGGCAAGCGTCTTTCGGAAGCTGTGCGGCGTGAACTCCTCCATTCCTCCATTGCGAAAGGCAGTCTTGATGACGTCGCGGATGGTCTGCGCGTTCGCGTAGGGCTCGCGGGAGAGCCCACCATTGGCAAAGCCTTGCGCCGTGCGAGCGATAGTCACCTTGGGAAAGAGTGCGTCGGCGGGGCCGTGGAGGCGTTTCTCGCGCAGTTCGCGCACCCAATCCTCGAAGCACTCGCGGTACATCTGATCGACCGGGAAGAACCACGTCTCGAAGCTCTTGCCGCCCTTGGTCCGCACCTCGCGCCCGTCCTGGATGATCTTCCCCTCTGCCAGATCGACGTGGCGCAGCCGCAGCGAGGCCAGCGCCCCGTCGCGCGCGCCGGTCAGCATCAGGGCCGCGAAGATGGCTCGGTCGCGCCTTTCGGTCTCGGTGTCCGATGGCATCTGCCGGAAGGCATGGGCGCATTGCTCCAGCGACGGGTACGGTATGGGGCGTTGGGCGTGCGCTGCGCGTGCGTCCTTGGCGGTGTTGTTGAAGTATTCCACATCGGCGAAGGACACGCGCGACTTGTAGCCCGGCTGCGAGGCGAGCCACTTGAAGAACGCCTTCACTTGGCGCAGCCGCGCATCGCGGGTGGTGAGGCTTAGGGGTTTGCCGGTGCGGTGATGGCGGCACTTGTCGAGATGGGTTTTGTAGCGCCGCGCCCAGTCGCGGTGGAACGCTTTGAACGGCTTGCAGCCGAGCGCCATCTCGAAGTCGCGCAGGAAGGCGGCGACCTGGTCGAGCGTGCTCTCGTCCTTGCCGTCCGCCTCCTTCATCCAGCCGAGGTAGCGGCGCTTGATCCGTTCGTTTTCCGCATGGAATTGGGCCATGTGTCGGGCTCCTGTCCGAAGTGATGGTTTGAGGCGGGGGCCGGAGGTTCGTTTAGTGTTGTCGCATGCGCCTTGTGGCGGTGCCCGCCCCGGAGGTCAGGTCCGGGACAGGAAGCGGCGGCAGAGCGCCTCGCAGCGCTCGCAAAAGCCGGTCAGCACGGGCCGTCCGTCCGCCGTTTCGGTCCGCTCGGTCAGGCCGAAGGCCGCACGGCGCGGCTCCTTGCAGGTGAGGCAGAAGAACTCGCCGTCTTGCAGCGGACGGCTACGGCTGACCTGGCGCGCGCCGAGCCACCCTTTCACCTGCCAGCCGAGAACGAGGTAGGGACGGCGTTCGGTGAGAGCGGGAAGCCCCTGCCTGATCCACTGGCGGACCGTCTGCGGCGTGACCCCGAGCGCCTCCGCGCATTCCTCGATTTCGTAATTGCGGTTCGCCTTGATCCGGGCGGGCGAGACCCTGCGCGGCACTAGCCTGCCTCCCGCCCCGGATCGACGCGGTTCGCCTCCGCCCACGCATTGAGGTCGGCCCCGCGATAGAGGATCTTGCGCCCGAGGCGGTAATAGGCCGGGCCGATCCCCTTGTGGCGCCATTGCGCCAGCTTGGCGCGGTCGCCGATGATCTCCAGCTCTGGATCGCCGAGAACGTAGGCCCGGCTCGGATCGAAGAGTTGCGACATCTTGAGGCTCCTTGATTGCTGCTCGGAGCCACCCGATCACGTCGCGTTTCGTTCGAAAAAATGCAGCTTTGCCTGTGGGGTAAGCCCTTAACGCTCGCCCCTTCTCCGCCGGATAGTCTCTGCCATAAGGTTCCTGCTGCTGACGGATGACGCGCCCGCACCAGCGATACCCAGGATCGACCCAAGGGCGTTCTGCGGGGCCTGGAGGTCGGATTCGTCAAGCTGCTCAATCGCCCACTCGGCATAAGTCCGAACGCCGCTCTTGATGCCCGCCATCTTGAAGACGTCGCGCAGAGCGCGCGAGAATGTCGTGGAAGGATCGCCCGTTTCCCCCGAGGTTCCGTATGTCGGGCGCTGTCCCGTCTCGCGCGCGTACAACTTCGCCAGACGCAATGCGACTGCGCGCGCATGATAGTCAGGGGCCCTATGGGGCAGACTCCAAAATCTGGCCTCCTGATCCTCCAACTCCTTCATACGCAACCTCAAAGCCGTCGAGAGGTCCATGAATACCCAAAGCGTCGCGTAGAACTGGCCGTACTCGGCAAGATTTCCCCGAAGCATGCCGAGCACACCTTCCGAGGGAGTAGAGGCGACGGCCGACCGCAGCTTGGCCCCCATGACTGGATAAATGCGCTCTTGCAGCGCAGTTTCTTGCTCATCCTCGACATCGAAAACCAGGGTATCGAGCAATCCCTCGACATGCTGCAGGCTCGTTTCAACGATCGTTTTCTCGCGCAAGAACTCGGCCTTGTTGTCGTGCTGATTGGGCTTCGAAAGGTCGAGCGGTCCGTGTGAATCCAGAAGTCCACGCGGCACACGCGGGCTGGTCTTGCCGAACGTTTCCAGCATGCGATCCACGATCCGGTGCAGTTGCTCGGTTTCGTCGGTCTGTTCGGGCACGGGGGGCTGATTTGCTTGCATGAAGGTACACTCGCGCGACCCTTTTTGCAGCGCAAGGGGATGTTCTTGGTTTGTCTGAATCGGCCTTGGTTGCAGGAAGGTCGTAGACCCGGGACCTTACCGCATTAACTTTCTTGCGCTCTAGGCAAGGAAATCACGGTGCCTTCGCCTCCGGTCACGTACTGCGCCCAGCGCTCCATGAGGTTTCGCCGCTTCTCCAGCAGGTCGGACCGCGCATAGGCCCGCCCACGGCCGATCCGATTCGGTGCGAAAGGCTCATTTCCGCGATCTCGCGCGGTGCGTTCGCCACCTCGGACGCCCAGTCGCGGAAGGTCGAGCGGAAGCCGTGAACCGTGACGCCCTCCACGTTCATCCTGCGCAGGAGCATCAGCATCGCCATGTTGGAGAGCGGCCGGTGCCGCTTCTGACCCTCGAAGACGTATTCGGATTGCATCTCGCGCAGCGGTTCGATGATCGCCAGCATCTCGTCTGTTAGCGGAACGCGGTGGGCCTCTCCGCCCTTCATGCGCTCGGGCGGGCAGGTCCAGAGCCGCGCCTCGGTGTCGATCTCCTCCCAGCGCATGCCCAGCACTTCGGAGGTGCGCGCGCCCGTCAGGCAGGTGAGCATCAGCGCCTTTGCTGCCATTGCCGAGCGCCCGGCGAGGCCCGCGTATAACTCGGGCACGTCGCGCCAGTCCATCGCGGTATGGTGCTTGGGCCGCGCCTTCACCTTCGGCAGAACGCCACCGTCACGGATCGCCGTGACCGGGTTTTCGCCCTCGCGGAAGCCCTTGGAGCGCGCCACGTCCAGAACCGTCTTGATCCGCTGCGAGACCCGCCGTGCGGTCTCGTGCTTCTCGGTCCAGATCGGCGACAGCACAGCCAGCACCTCGGGCTGGCCGATGGCGTCCACCGGCAAGCGCCCGATCTTCGGGAAGGCGTAGGTTTCAAGCGTGGTGATGAACTGCGCGCCGTGCTTGGCATTCTTCCAACTCGGCAGGCGGTCGATATGCACCTGGCGCGCGACCTCCTCGAAGCTCGGGATGTCCTTTGCGCCGTGGTACTTCGGATGCAGCCCGGCCCGCGCAAGACGGCGGTATTCCAGAGCCCGCGCCCTCGCTTCGTGTATCGTCACGAGGTCAGCGCCCCCGAGCCCGAAATCTGTCCGCAGCGGCTTGCCCGCTCGGTTCTTTTGCCCCTTGATCGTCGCCCGCACCACCCAGCGCCGCGCGCCGGAAGGATCAACCACGAGATACAGCCCGTTGCCGTCCGCATGCCGCCCCGGCCCGAGCGACCGAACCAGCACCTTCGTCAACTTTCCTGAGATGTGAGCCATCGGCGTACCTCGTTTCATACCACGCAACGGGCATGATTGAAGGTAATCGAAGAAAGCCGAAGCGCAAGATGCTTGGCGTCGATGGCCCTATTCCGCTGGCGAAATCGCCACCAGCGGAGCTTCGGAGAAATCCGGAAATGAGGTAGGGTGGCGGAGACGAAGGGATTCGAACCCTCGAGACGGTTTCCCGCCTACTCCCTTAGCAGGGGAGCGCCTTCGACCACTCGGCCACGTCTCCGTCGACGCGTATAGCCAAGCAAACATAGGGATTACAAGGCGATTCTGCCCTTCTTCTGAAAAACCTTACCACACCCGAAAACCGGCTCAAGTGGCACTGAGAGGCACTGAGGAGCACCGAGTTTGGGCAAGATCTGGTCAATTTCCCCTACAGCAAAAGCGCCCTCGGACGCGTCAAGCGTTTTGTGAGGCCGCGCAGGCCGAACGCGCCCTTGAATCTGCCAAGATCGTTTCCGGCCGGGTCTGCACGATCCGATCTCCTTCCCAGAAGGAGGTTGGGGCATGAAGACCAACAGCAAGGACCCGGGTTCGGCGAGCGCCGAAGAGCTCGCTATGTATTGGAGAGTGCCCTCCGCCAGGGCTGCCCGTGAGCTCGCGCGGAAAATCGGCGTCCGCAACGTCGGCGGCCGATACGCGTGGTCTTCCATTTGGGCAGCCGAGGGGCTCGCGCCGCCTCCACGATCGCGCTGGGACGAACTGAAGCTGCCACACTGCACGGCGGACGACGTCGCAGGCATCTTGGGGGAGTCGCCGCGCTCTGCGAGGCGACGGGGTTTGGCAAAGCCAGATGCGAGCTTTCCCGACCCTATCCCGCTACGGAAAAAGCCAATGCTCTGGCGAAGGGCACCGTTGCGCGCCTGGCAGGCAGGATTGCCTGTGCCTCACTACAAGCGCGCCTCGACGACGGCAATGATCTCGCCTGAAGTCTCGAAGCCCCGGCGTCGGAAGCCCGTGTGCAACTCATTCGATCCGTGGGCTGCAACGCGATCTGCGGCCACCGGGAACGATTAAATGACACCCCCGACGAAGAACGGAAAAGATGACAACCACCCGGCAAGATTGTTGCGGCTTTTCTTGCAGGCTGCCTGTCAATTTCCGCTTCGTCACAACCAAGAACGGCCAATCTGAACGATGAACGGCCAAATCAAGGAAATGACACCTATGACTTTCGATCCCTTTGAAGATAGTTTCCGAGGCCTTGGCGGCGAAGCAGCCGGAGCAAAGACTTTTTACGATGTGCTCGAGTGGCTCGAACGCGACGAATGCCCTCTCGGGGAAACGGCTCGGCGAACCTATGCGCAAGCCGTCCGGAAGGCGGCAAGGCTGATCGGTCGGGCGCCGGACCGAATTCCGGCTTGCACGGCGCAGTTTCAGAGCATGTTTCCAAACAGGGACTATGCTCGTTCCTGGGGCAAGACCTTCTGCGCTGCCAAGCGCTGGAAGCGCAACGTCTCGGCGGCGATCAATGGCGCGACCGGCATCATCGCGGCTCAGAAGGAGCGCAGGGCGCGGCGCGACGATTGGGCCAGGCTTCTGGCTGTGCTTCAGCAAATCGCAGAGAAGGACCGTCCCTCTCCGTTTGAGATTCATCCGAAGCAGCTCATCTGTGTCCAAAGCTGCGCGGATACCGCCAGAAAGCTGGATGTTCGCGTAACTGACATCGACCATGACCTCGCTTTGTGCCTTTACCGCGCGGCCCCCACGAAAGCGGCAAAGGACGCTGTTGTAGAAGCGCTCTGCCTCATCGACCAGTCCCGCGCGATGACAGATCGGCGCGTAGAAAGCATCCTGCCAGCACAGCCCATCGACTTCGTTCGGCCAGAACGCGTCGAGCAAGTCGCGATTCCGGCCCCCTTGATGCAAGAGTTGGAAACCTGGGTTGACCTGGCCTCAAGGGGGCGTTGGTCCATAACAGACAACGCCTTTATGGGCGGCGTTTCTCCCACGCCCTATCTCAATGCTGCCAAGAAAATCCTCACGACGGCAGAACGCGCCGACAGCTTGAAGCTCGCTGAGTTGTTCACAATCGCGTCTGCGTTCGACGAGCGCGTCTTGGTTGCCGTCGTTCAATTTCTGCGGGACCTGTACAAGAATAACGGAGCCGGCGCCATCACGCCTCGAACCGCTCGAGGCTATTTCGAATGCCTTATTCCGCTTCTGGAGCGCAACGGTGAAGACACGTCTTCCGTCAGGATGATTTTGAAGACGGATTCATGGCTGAAGGCCGGTCGCCGCAGTCGGACCGAGATGTCCCCGCACGTCCGCTCGTTCTGTCGGAATGTCGTAACCGACATGAACGCGCGAATCCGGTTCCTGTCTCTCCACATCCAGCTCAGGAAAAAGGCGATCCTGCACCTCGAAGCTGCCCAGATGACGACGGGCCGTGAAGCCGAGCGGCACCTCGAGAGGGCGCGTCGGTTCGGGACTTGTGCGGCGTTCGCGGCCCTGGAAACCGACGCGATCCCGGCGCGTGTTTCGAGCGTATTGATGACGACCTTCCGCGGCAGCGCCGCCTGGCTTTGCCTCGGACATCGCAAGGCGGACGATGGGCGCATCACGATCCCGCCTGCGTTCGTGAAGAACCGAAAGCCGATCTTTGCGACGATATCGGCAACAAGCCGGTTGCGCGGCCTGGAAACGCTTCGCTGGTATGAAAAGGTCATCCGGCCGCTCTTTGGCGACCATCAGGACAACGTTCATTTCTTTCCGGCAGTCCAGAAACAGGGGCGGCCTCTGCCCTACGCAACGTTCAAGTCGTGGTGGTCCGACTGTGCAGCCGAATGTGGGTTTCCCGGCCTGAACCCGCACATGTTCCGTCACGGTCAAGCCTCGATCCTCGTGGCTGAAAACCCCGGAAACTGGTCTCTCGTCGCTGCGCGTCTCGGTGACACGGAAGCGGTCTGCCGGGACATTTACGCCTGGATCGATCACGAAAAGCTGGTGCTCGCAGGCCAGCAGGAACTGACGAAGGAGTTTCCCAGTGCAGCATGACCCGATATCGTCTTGCGATCTCCTCAGGATCGAACCGGAGGACCGACCGCGTGGCAAGCACACCCTTCGGATCCAGCGCTTTCAGTGCTGGTTGAAGGGTTGCGACGTCCCGCATGTTGATCGCTTTGTCTTCCTGGATTTCGCCGCGGATGTTGCGACCCGCGGCGTCCTGGCCGACCTTCAAAAATCTCTTCTCCGCGTGTTGCCAGATCGTGGATTTTTGCGAGGGGAATTGCACGCGGCCGTGGTCGACCACAGGCGACGCGTCGATGGCGTCCGAATGAGGAGCGAGATCCTGCAAGCCGAGTGGTGGCTGCCGTTCCTGCCGCAGAGCAGGATGGACAGGCTGCACATCCATGAGGTCAGCCGCCTTGATGAGTGGCTGAAGTATCTCCATGATCGCGATGTCCTTTATCCCAGATCGCAGGACTACATCGAGTTCGCTGGAAAGTGGGCTTCGGAAGTCCCGCTAACCGCACTCAAGGCGACGTTCCACAAGCTGGAGGTCCCGCAAATTCCGTGGGTGGCGGAAGAACTCGACCTGGCGATTTCGGCCTTACGGGCAAGACGGTTCGGGTCCGGGAGAAAAGTGCGTTCCAGTTGGCCGCTCGAGAAGTCGGTGAGCAGTTCCGCCTTGCCGACGGAGTGGCAAAAAATTCTCGCTGGTGTGGAAGCCGGCGGCGGCGAAGGCACACCGCTCTCGCCGGGTTTTCTCCCTACTGTAGAGACTGCGCTCCGGACGCTATGTTTCTGTTGCCAGGACCTCGAGCTGCCGTGCGAGATCAACAGAGGAACGGCCTTAGCGCTTGTGAACGAGCTCAAGGGACGCGGAACGACAAACGCGACGATCGAGATCAATATTTCCGCCCTCAGACGGTTTGCGCAGGTGCTTGGCCTCGATCGAGGGATCATGGCAGACCTGCGCAACGTAGAGCAGGATTTTTTCCGCAAGAAGCAGGCAGATATCCCGAAAAAGTTTGCCAGACTGGACGAGCTGGGCTCGGTAGAGAGTGTGCTCGGGCGCGCCATTGACTTGCTCGCAGCCTCTCGAAACGAACGATCCCTCGAACTCCGCGTGGCGAAGCTGAACGCGGCCGCCACGATGGCGCTTTTCTCGCTGATCCCGCTGCGTGTCAAAGATACCAATCTGCTTTGGGGGGTTCATGTGACCCATACTGGGCAGCGGTATCGGCTCGACGTGCGCACAAGTAAGTGTGGCACGGAATTCCACGGGGAAATTTGTGACTTTGTCACGCCATTTCTCGACGCCCTGCTGTTGCGTGGATGCGATGTAGAATTTCTCGGCCTAAAGCGAAAGGAGGCGCTTCAGTCGAGACAGGCTCTATTTGCTCATGCGAATGGCAGGCACATGTCGAACCGACGAGTGGCGAACCTCTGGCAACGTCACATCGAGTGCGGCCCGCACATTGCCCGAAGCGTTGTCCACACGGAACTCGGAAGGATGGGGAGAGAAGGTGTGGAGATGGCGCTTTCCCTGTGTGCACAGCGGGACCCGAGAACCGCAAAATTCTATCAAGGGAAAGCCATGCACGACACATTGCTTCTCGAAACAAACGGCCTTCTACTTTCTGGCTTCTCGGATGATATGATCGAGGAGCACTTCCCCTTCATCGAAACCGATTTGGACGCGCTATTCTAAATGGAAAGTTCCCTGCGTAGATGGCAGCGCCCGATTGCCTTAGGGAACGTCTGAACTACGGCTTCGGCTTCGCCGACATCCGGCCATCCGGGCTGTGAAACCCGTGCGCGTGCCCGAGGCACACTTGATTTCGCCGGATTTGGCACGGTTGAGGCCCCGAAACGGGCGCTTCGGATAGACTCCGCCTCATGCCATCAGCTTCCGTCGCACGAGGAACAGGTTGCCGAGGGCGAACAGCGTGAAGAGTTGCGCGCGGTTCTTCGCGAGGCCTCGGTAGCGGGTCTTCAGATACCCGAACTGCCGTTTGAGCACGCGGAATGGATGCTCGACCCGCGCCCCCACCATCGCGATAATCCGATTGATGTCCTCGTCGATGGGATCCAGCGCAGCACCCTTCGGCGCCTTCCGCATGACGCCCCAGAACTTGCCAGGACCGGAGAAATGGGCCTCGCGCGCAGCGCTGACATAGCCCTTGTCCGCCCACACCGACGTCTCCTCGCCATGGAGGAGCTCATCCCAGACCTGGCTGTCATGCACCTTCGCCGTGGTGGTCTCGACGCTATGCACGATGCCACTCTCGGCATCGACGCCAACGTGCGCTTTCATCCCGAAGAACCAGTCGTTCCCCTTCTTCGTTGACGACATCTCCGGATCGCGCGCCTTGGCTTCATTCTTGGTCGAGGACGGCGCGTCGATGATCGTCGCATCTACCAGCGTGCCCGAGCGCAGCGTGATGCCCTGATCGGCCAGATGCTTGTTCACTTCGACGAACAACCGCTCCGTCAGCGCGTGCTTCTCCAGCAGGTGTCTGAAGTTCAGGATCGTCGTCTCATCAGGGACACGATCATCACCGAGTTCGATGCCTGCGAACCGGCGCATGGACTCGCTGTCGTAGAGCATCTCCTCGGCCATGGGATCGCTCAGCGCATACCATTGCTGAAGGAAATACACCCGCAGCATCGTCTCCAGTGGCATCGGCGGCCGACCGCCCTTCGGCCCGACCTTTGGATAATGAGGCTCGATCAGCGCCAGCAGACGCATCCAAGGCACCACCGCGTCCATCTCCGCGAGAAACTTCTCACGCCGGGTCTGCTTCTTCTTCATCGCGTGGCGCAGACCGGGAAAGGCAGGTTGCTTGGACATCGGCGGGCATCCTTCTTCGTCTCGCCCATTCTATCTCAACCCGGCCAAAGCGCGAGGTTCTTCAGAGTCTCCTTAGGCCCAACGCTGGCCACTACTGCATTGCTTCAGAACTTGCCGACGACAGCCGATGACATTCGGGGAGACCCGGCATAGCCAGGCCAGATGAGTATCAGCGACTGGCCCAACACCGAGAACGAAGCGGTTGTCGCCTCCTATTTCACGATGCTCAGCGATGAGTTGTTGGGCTGCAAGTATAATAAGGCGGCACGAAACCGGGTATTGCAAGACCAGCCCGGGCGCAGGCGCGGGTCAACGGGCTGGTGCTTGTGGGGACCCTATGTTCCGGCGCCGCGTCGGGATGAAGCACCGGGAAGTGGCATATCAGCTGTCGAGCAGAGCGATTCCGCGCGCTTTCAACCAGGCGTGCATGGTATCAATTTCCTGTTGCTGCTCAGCGATGATGTGGTGGTGGATTCCCGCCCTCGACGGCAACTGAAACCCATTGGCCCGAACAGCGCGCCGTTCAGAGGCTGCCTGTGAACGCCGCGCCCAGCATGCCGATGCCGTAGGCCGCGCCCGCCGCCAGGGTGCCCAGAATCAGCATCTCAGCGCCCGACATCAACCAGTTTCGGCCGGTGAAGATGGCACGCCCCGCCCCCACGAGGAACAGGGTCGTCAGGGCGAGGCCCGTGGCGAGTAGGAACCGGTCGATCCCGACCCCAGGAAGTAGATACGCCAACAACGGAACCAGCCCGAAGATCACGAAACCGAGGAAGGTTGCGGCGCCGTAGCGACCGGCGCGGGTGATCGAGGGAAGAGCGCCCTCTCCGACGCGGGATCGTCTTGACAGGATGTTGCTTGCGCCCATCGACAGCCCGTCTGCGACGAGATTGGCAAAGCCCAGGATCAGGATCACTCGAACCGAAAGATCCGCGCCCTCGACGCTGGATACCACCGCAAGGGTCGTGATGATTCCGTCGTTCGCCCCGAGGATCAAGTCGGGCAGGTATTTCCCCACTGTCTCGCGCAAGCCTGCCGTGCGCGGAACGCGCTCCGGTGATCTGTCCTTCATTGGCGGTCTTCCGGTTCCGATTTTTCGTGCTGCGGGTGTGGCCGGCAGGCATCGGCACAGGCTTATCCGAAGACGATCCGGACCGACAACGTGCCAAACACGACGGATGCTGACATTTCACCGAGGTATTGATCTGGCTCATTCGGGATCGTTAAGCCTTCCACTAATCTTCGTGCTGCAAAGCATGGAAGGAGATCCAATGATGGGCGAACATGACTGGAGCCGACAGCAGAGCGAGCTGAGACAACGGCGTGAGGAACTGACGGGGCGGCTTGCGAGGATCGAGAGGGAGCTTGATCGACCGGGTAGCCACGACGATGACGACAGGGCTATCGAACGCGAAGGCGACGAAGTGCTGGAGGATCTCGGCTTGGCCGGGCAGCGGGAACTGGTCGCGATCGAGGCGGCGCTGACCAGGATCGATGACGGCAGCTATGGGCTCTGCGCCGTTTGTGGTGCGGCCATCGCTCCGGCCCGGCTGCAGTCTGTGCCGACCGCCGCTGTCTGCCGGGATTGCGCCTGACTGTCGCCCGGCCCGACGGGCGCCGATGATCCGCGTGCGAGTTCGAAATCTGATCCCGGCAGCACCGTTTGATGTCGAGCCGGTCGAGAAGTAGACAGCACGTGTCGGATGAGTTCCGGCAGAGCGGAGACGAAAACATGTCCATCAAAACTATTGGCCTTGGCCTCATGTCGGCAGCGGAAGCGGAGTGGCTGGTTCCGCTGGCCTGCGATCTGGCGCGCGGCTTCGGAGCCCATCTGACAGGCGCGCATCCGGTCGAGACGATTACGCCTTATTCCGCGCTCGGCGCGCCTTACCTGACCGGGACGAGGTCGTGCGTCATCCTTTCGCCGAACTCGGGCATGATGCGGGCAAGGTGACCGTCGGAATACGGCCCCCCGTAGATGAAGCTCAGCGCCTGGGCCGCCGGAAAGGTGCCGCCGTTACGCGGGCTCAGCGTGGTCAGGTCAGGCGGCGCTTCGGACACGAGGTTCGCCAGTGGACCGTCGCCACGTCCGCCCGGGCCATGGCAGGACACGCAGTTCTCCGCGAAGAACGCTGCGCCGTCCGTGCGGTCCGGCATCGCGGGATCCGTGCAGGCCAGGAGCGCCAGAAGCAAGCCACCTGGGAGGGCTCCTCTCAATACGGTTGTTCGCATTTCTTCTCCCGGTTTTGTCATCCCCTCCATCATCGCCCGACGTTCTGCGCGGACCATGATGCAGATCAAGGGCGATGGCACGGTTCGCAGGTCTGCGCGACTATCCTCGCCTGACCAGCAGGGACAGCACCCGCGCACGGTCCAGCAGCCCCACGAGAGTATCGTCTTCTACCACCGGAAGGACGCGGTGCGGATGCTCCAGAAACATCTCGGCGGCGCGCATGAGGTCGTCGCCCGCTTCTACCGTGACCGCACCCCTCGTCATGTGATCCGCGACCGTGCCTTTCCATTCCTGATAGTAGCTCGCATGCAGTGCGGGGCGGAAGCAGTCCTTCTGCGTGAGGATGCCGATCAGGGCGCTGTCGTCGGACAGCACCGGCGCGGCGGGGAGTTCCCTTTCGACCAGCAGCGCGACGGCCCGGCGGATCGGGGTGTCGGGCGTGACCGTGACGATGTCGCCCTGCATAAATGCCCGGACGAAGAGGTCGGTGGTCATGGCGCGCTGTCCCCCTCGGTGTCATGCTGGCGCGGGCAACCGGCGCAGGCTCCGCCCGCCTCGCAGGCGGCGCCGCCGCAGGAGCCGCGGATCGGCCCGCGCCCGAAGGCGAGGCCAAGCGCCAGCCCGCCGACGGCCAGCAGGACGATCGGGATCGCGATCAGCAGTTCCATGTCCGATCCTTTCGCTTTCGCAGAAGGGCGGTGTCACAGCAGCGCATGATCCGCCCCGCCTGTCGTCTCCTGCCTGAGGCCGTTGTCATCGAACAAGAATACTGCGCGCAGGCCCCGGCGGCGCGCCAATGCCGGGCCCTCCGCGTCGCCGGCGGCGAAGAGGGCGGTCGCCCAGGCGTCGGCCTCCATCGCCGACCGGGCCAGCACGGTGACGGACAGCAGCCGCCCCTGGACCGGCTCTCCGGTAGTGGGGTCGATGATGTGGCCGTAGGTCCGACCGTCCAGCGCGTAGCTCTGCGCGCGCAGACCCGAGGTGGCGACGGCGCCCGCCTCGAAGGTGAGTGCGGCGGCAAGGCCTGTGCGGGCCGGGCGAGGGTCCTCGATCGCCACCTGCCAGGGTCGGCCGGACGGGTGATGGCCGACTGCCGCCAGCTCTCCGCCGAGATCCAGCAACAGGTCGGCGTGGCCCGCCGCCTGCGCGAGGTCGGCGAGGCGGTCCAGCGCCCATCCCTTGGCGATGCCGCAGGGGTCGAAGGTCAGGTCGGACCACGCCTTCGTCAGCCGGCCGCCAGAAAGTGCGAGCCCGCGCCAGCCGGTCGCTCCGCCCCCGGTTATTGGGCCGAACCCCCAGTGGGACACCGCCGGACCGAACGTCGGGTCGAAGCAGCCGCCGCTCTCCTCTGCCACGCGCAACGCTGCCGCCGTGACCGTCGCTGTGTCGTCAGAGATCGCGTGCCCTCCCGCATGGCTCGAGTTGAAGCGGCCGACCTCGCTGTCGGATCGCCAAGGCGACATGCGCCGGTCGATCCCCGCGAGAAGTTGGTCGACCGGTCTTCGGAGCGCCTCGAGCCCTGACCCGGCCGGCCCGGTGACCCGCCAAGTGGTGCCGAAGGCCGCCCCGTGGATCGTTTCGAGGCCCGCAGACGCGAAGGCCGCGCCTGGTGCCAGCAATGCCGCAGCGCCCATACCCATAGCGCGACGTCGGCTGAAGGTCGTGGCGTGATCAGGCATGTTCAGACTCCGAAATCGTCGTTGAAGATGGACCGTGGCTCCACGCCCATCCGGTCCAGCGTGGCCAGCACGGCCGAGATCATCACCGGGGGGCCGCAGAGGTAGTACTCGCAATCCTCCGGTGCGGGATGTCCCTGCATCTCGGCCCTCAGCGTCTCGTGGATGAACCCGGTGCGTCCGGTCCAGCGGTCGCCCGGCGCCGGGTCGGACAGGGCAGGGGTCCAGGTGAAATTCGGGTGCGCGGTGGCGATGGCCTCGAATTCCTCGACGTAGAACAGATCGGCGGCGGAGCGAGCGCCGTAGAAATAGCGCATCCGCCGCCCGGCCCCCTTGCCGATCTGCTCGTGGATCATCGCGCGGAGCGGCGCCATGCCCACCCCGCCGCCGACAAAGACCATCTCGCGTTCCGTCGGCTGGACGTGGAAGTCGCCGAAGGGGCCCGATGCCTCCACCGTGTTCCCCGCGCGCAACGAGAAAAGCCAGGACGAGACGATGCCCGGCGGCACCTCCTCCTCCCGCCCTGCGGGAGGCACGGCAAGGCGGATGTTGAAGACCGCCACGCCCGTGTCGCCGGGGCGGCTGGCGATGGAATAGGCTCGCGTCACCGGCGCGTCGGAGGCGACGGAGAGGCGCGTCCAGCCGGCGATGCGCCAGGCCTCGTGGAACGGCGGGCCGGGGTCGATGTCGGAGAAGCTCAGTTGGTAGGCGGGTGCGGTGAGCTGCATGAATTCTCCCGCGCGGAAATCGAAGGGCTGGCCCTCGGGCAGATCCAGCACGATTTCGCGGATCAGCGGTGCGAGCATCCGGGTGGAGGCGACGCGGCAGGTCAAGCCGCCGCCCGCCGTCAGTATCTCCTGCGGAACCTCGACCGCGCAATCGCCGCGCAGGCTGGTCTGGCAGGCCAACCGCACATGCGCCCGTCGTTCGCGCGCCGAGAGGACGCCGCGCTCCGTCGCCTGCGCCTCTCCCGCGCCCTCGCCGGTGACGGTTACGCGGCACAGCCCGCAGGTGCCCGACCCGCCGCAGGCCGCCGGAACACCTATGCCGCCGCCGTGCAGGACGGACAGAAGCTTGTCGCCCCGCGCGGCCTTCAGGTGCGTCGCCTCGTTCACGGTCACGTCCAACGCACCCTGTGGGATCAGCCGCCGCCGCGCCGCCAGCAGGCCGATGGCCAGCACGAGGACCAGCAGGATGACGGTAAGAGTGCCGACGACGATCTCGGTCATTCCGCGACCATCAGTGCGAAGGAGGCGAAGCCGAGCGACAGGAGCCCGGTGAAGACGAAGGTGATGCCGAGCCCGCGCAGACCCGCCGGCAGGTCGGCGTAAGCCAGCCGGTTGCGCACCGCGCTCAGCATCACCACGGCGACGGCGAAGCCCGTCCCTGCGCCGAGGCCGAAGACGGCGGACTCGGCCAGGGTGTATTGCCGTTCCACCATGAACAGGCTGCCCGCAAGAATGGCACATTGCACGGTGAGCAGCGGAAGGAACACGCCGAAGGCACCGTGGATCGCGGGGAAGAAGCGATCGGTCAGCATCTCGATCAACTGCACCGTCGCGGCGATGACCCCGATGAAGGCGATGAGCGAAAGGTAGGAAAGATCCACCTCCGGCAGCCCCGCCCAGGCCCAGGCCCCCGGGGCGAGCAGCGTGTCGTAGACGATCCTGTTGAGCGGCACGGTCACACCCAGAACGAGGATCATCGCCACCCCCAGCCCTATAGCCGTCTCGGGCCGGCGCGAGAGGGCAAGGAAGGTGCACAGGCCCAGAAAGAAGCTGAGCGGCATGTTCTCGACGAATGTCGCGCGCAGGAAGAGGGGCCAGAGCTCGGTCATTCCGCAGGCTCCGCTTTCGGCGGCATGTGCTCCGGCACCTCCGCTTGTTCGGGCCGGATCGACCGGATCGCCCAGACCAGCCCGCCCAGCAGGAAGAAGGCGCTCGGCGCCAGCAGCATCAAGCTGAGGGGCGTGAACCATCCGCCCGTCTCGGCCAGCGGCAGGACCTGACGGCCCAGCAGCTGCCCCTGCCCGAAGAGCTCGCGCAGGCCGCCGATGACGACGAGAATCAGGGAATAGCCCAGTCCGTTGCCGAAGGCGTCGGTCATGGCCGGCAGCGGCGCGTTGTGGCGGGCGAAGGACTCCGTCCGGCCCAGGACGAGGCAGTTGGTGGTGATGAGTGCGACGAAGATCGACAGGGTGCGGCTGATCTCGGCGAACCAGGCCTGCAGCACCTGATCGATCACGATCACCAGCGAGGCGATGATCACGATCTGAACGATCAGCCGGATCGAGTCCGGGATGTGGCGCCGGATCGTGCTGATGATCCCTGCCGCGAGCGTGACCACCACGGTGAGCGAGACGCACATGGTGATCGCCGTTGCCAGCGAGGTCGTCACCGCCAGCGCCGAGCAGATCCCGAGTATCTGAAGCGTCACCGGGTTCTGGCGGAGCAGCGGATCGGTCAGGATGTGCAAGAGCGGCGTGCGCGTGGTCATCTCAGAACTCCTCCCGCCGGATCGCCGCCATCAGCGGGCCGTAGCCCTCGGGTCCCAGCCAGAAGCGGATCATCTGCGTGATCGCGTTGCTGGTGCGGGTGGCACCCGTGATCCCGTCCACCTCGTAAACGCTGGAGGCCTCGCCACGCGCGACGGAAAAGCGAAGGTTGCCGTCCGGGCCGCGCGTCTCAGTCCCGGGGAAATTGTCCAGCCAAGCCGGCTCCTCGATACGGGCGCCGAGGCCGGGGGTTTCGGAGTGCCGGGTCACGGCCATCCCGGCGATGGTGTTCATGTCGCCGCGCAGGGCCAGCACCGCGTCGATCCGGCCGTTGTAGCCTGCGCCGCTGATCGGCAGCAGGACAAGCGAGATATCCTCGCCCTCCCGCAGCAGGTAGATCTGGGCATAGTCCGGTCGCCGTCCCAGCCCCGCAAGATCCTCGCCCCGGTCGAGCGCAGTCCAGTTCGACGGTTCCGACAGCGCCTCGTCCAGCGTCGCGGGCGTGACCTCCTCGGCGGCGGAGCCGTCCTCCAGGTCGATCACCACGGTGGAGAGCGTGCCGCCGGATTGCTCCAGGATCGGCGCCATGCCCGGGATGCCGCGCACCAGCGACTCGATCCGCGCCTGCGCCTCGGCGGCGCGGTTGGCGGTCTGGATCGGGCGCAGGAGCACCGTCGCGCCGCTGACCAGCAGGGCGCAGATGGCCGAGACCGCGAAAGCGATGAAGAGCGTCTTCGCGCGGCTCTCGTTCGGAAGCGCCAGCAACCGGCGCCACGGATTCAGGGGATCAAGTCCTGCCATGCCGTCCCTTCCGTCGTGCGAGCCAGAGCGCAATCGCCGCCTCGTCCAGCACCGGCGCTGCGAGCGAGGCCAGCAGCGCCGCCGAGACCGCCGCCTGAAGCGGCGCCGCGCCCTGCCATTCCAAGGTGAACATGACCACCAGCGCCGCGTAAAGCGCCCCGTTCAGCCACCGGCCAAGCGCGGTCGAGGCGCTGGCGACCGGGTCGGCGACCAGCAGAACAAGCACGATGCCCGCAGCGGGCAGCACCCGGTCCAGATCCGCGCCGAGCGCCATGGCCAGAAGCGTCACCAGCCCCGCACCGGTAAGAAGCCGTGCCGACATCACCCCCGTCACCGCGCCGATCGCCGCCGCCGGGATCGCCCCCCAGGCGACCGGCAGCACGAAATCCGGCCAGGGGGCGGTGGGAAAGCCGAAGCCGAGGAAGGCGAGAGTCACCGTCGCGGGGTTCACCACGTTGCGGCCCCAGCCACCGAACACCAGTTCTCCCATCACCGTGCCGAAGCTGATGCCCAGGATCAAGCGGATCAGGCCGAGGTCTTCCGGCGCCAGCATGGCCACGGCAAGCGCGGTGATCGCGCCGGCGAACGACGGGGGCTGCGCCCGCGCGAGCATGAAGATCATGTGCCACAGCCCCGAAACCACCAGTGCCAGCACCAGCTGCAGCGCCGCCTGGGTCCCGCCGAACCACAGCCAGGTCAAGGCCAGCGGCATCAGAGCCAACAGAAGGAACAGCGCCACCGTCTCACGGTCCCAGAGTCCGCGCATCATGCCGCATACTCCGTTTCGATCCGGTCCAGCATCCGGCGCAGCAGGGTGGACAGGCGTGGAGCGCCGCCGATCACGTAGTCGGTAAGCGCAAGGTCGTCTTCCAGCAGGGACAGCACGCCCAGCTTCATCGCCGTCTCATCGTCGCCCGAGGCCAGCGCGCGGATCATCGCGGCCGCCGGGAAGGCGCCGCCGACGGATTGCTCGAGCGCTGCCGTCGGGATCACCGGGACCTGCGTCGAAGATCGTGTCAACGCCGATTGGAACCAATGCCGCGAGGCCGCGCGCGCCTGCGGGTTGACCGTCACCTGCCGCTCGCGTGGCCCCAGCCAGCGCGCCTCCCGCCCGTCGAGGGGCGAGCCTGCCATCAGCACGTGCGGGCCCGGCCGGACATGGCCATGGCTGAGTCCGCGCATGTCGGCGCCGGGCTGGCACCGCAGCAACAGCGTCTCGTTCATCGCCGCCCCGGCGACCGAGACGAGCCGCGTCTCTGGCAGAAGTCCGGTGACAAGTAGCGCGCCCAGATCCGCTGCGTCTTCGGCGTGGACTTCCCAGACCGGCGCATCGATCCCGGCCGGGCAGAGGTCATGGATCCGCAGGCCGGCGAGGCCCTGCGGATGGCGCGGGCCGGTGGTCACGATCATCACGCGGCCATCGGCGAGGCCGTTCTCCACCAGAGAGGGCCCTGCCTGCTGGCAGAGAAGAACCGGCCCATCCGTCAGCCCAGCCAGCGCGGAGAGGCCCCGCGCAAGATCCTCTTCCCGCCCGCGCAGCGCCATGCGCGGGTCCGGCGCCATCGGCCGGGTGTCGGCCGCCATCGCGACGATCGCGGCGGGGCGCTCGTCGGACGGCGGAAGTCGTCCGAAGGGCCGCCGCTGCAGGCGAGGCCACAGGCCCGCGCTCTGCATGAGGCGCCGCACCCCCGCCTCCGTCGCCGCGCTGCCGCCTACATCGTGCCGGTGCCTGTCTCCCCCGGCTTCGCGGAAGAGCACGATCTCGGCCAGACGCCTGCCGGGCCGCAGAACGACCCGCGCCACCCGGCCGGCCATCGGTGCCACCAGCGCAATGTCCGGATGTTCCCGAAGGCGGGCCACTGGCGCACCCTGCGCCACCAGTGTGTCCTCGGGCGTAACATCGTCGACGCGCAAATCGCCTTCGGGCCGGCAGAACACGGCCGCCTCCTCAGTCATCCGGCGGACCGGCTCGCCACCCCCGCGGGGCTGCGCGCCAGTCGCCACGTGAAGGCCCGTTCCAAGCCGGCCGCCCAGCATTTCCCCTCCCATCGCGTTCCGTCTCCCGCGCCAAATCAGCATTTGCCGAACTGGTATGCCGCGGTTAGGCTACATTTCATCGCGCGACTCCAAAAGAAGCAAACCGGATTCCGACGTCATGCGAAACGTATTTCCGATATTCATCATTCTGTTGTTCCTTGTCGCACCGTTCCTTCCGTCTGGGGGAACGGGTCGCGGCGCAGCGCAGGAGGCGAACGTCACGACACCCGGGGCAGCGCCGGCGGCTGGGAACGAAGACACGATCCGGCCCTACGTCATCCCCGAGGGCGGACCCTTCCATCCCGAACAGATCGCCATCGAGAACAGCCGAGCTATCGCCGATTGGCACCGGTCTGGGCACGCGAACGCGGCGTCGGCCTCCTTCAGCCACTGGGACGAGGAGGGCGCGATCCCGCCGAACTGCTCAGTCTGCCACGCCGGCGCCGGCTTCCGCGCCTTTCATGGCCTCGACGGCAGCGAGCCCGGCCTCCCGGCAGAGCCCGTACCGATCGGCGGCGTGGTGGATTGTCAAACCTGCCACGATCCCGGCCTATCCCGTATCGAGCAGATTAGTTTGCCGAGTGGCGTCTCTCACCCGGTCCAGGGCGTCGAGGCGGCCTGTCTGACCTGCCATCAGGGCCGCGCTTCCGGCCAGGCGATCGAAGCGGCCATCGGCGACGCGCCCGAGGATCGTCCGAACCCGGATCTCCGTTTTATCAATCCGCATTACGCCACTGCCGCGGCGACCTGGCTGGGCGGCTACGGTGGGGCGGGCTACCATTATGCAGGCCGCGACTATTCCGGGCGCTTCTTCCACGCTCGTCCGATCGGCACCTGCGCCTCATGCCACGAACCGCATTCGCTGGAGGTCGCGACCGAGACCTGCCTGACCTGCCACCAGAGCGGCGATCCTGAAGAGATCCGCATCTCCCGCCACAGCTACGACGGCAGTGGAGACACCTCTGTCGGAATCCATTCCGACATTCAGTCGAATGCCCGCCTTTTGATGAAGATGATGAAAGACTATTCCGGCGCGATCGCGGGCACACCGCTGGTCTACGACGGCCACAGCTACCCCTACTTCTTCGCCGATGCGAATGGCGACGGGGTGGCAGACACGGCGGACGGCCGAGCGCAGGCCTACGCCAGCTGGACCCCGCGTCTCCTCCGCGCGGCCTACAACTGGAAGCTCGTCACAGCGGATCCCGGCGCCTACGTTCACAACCCGCCCTATGCGCTGGAACTGCTGCACGACTCCATCGCCGACCTGGCCGGGCCGCTGGAGGTCGACATGGACAGCCTCGGACTGCTGCGCTGAGGGTCCGGTCGATGGCAGACGTGGCGGTCGCGCATGACGCATGACCACCTTCTCATCACGCTCGGCGGGCTCTTCCTCGCCGGGCTGCTGGCGGATCAGGCGGGGCGGCTGACCCGCCTGCCGCGGGTGACGATGCTCCTGCTCATCGGGATCACCGTCGGTCAGTCCGGCTTCGGTCTGGTCCCCGATGCCGCGATCGCTTGGTTCGACCTCATCTCGGTCGTTGCGCTGACCATGGTGGCGTTCCTGCTGGGCGGCGAGCTGACGCGGGAGACCCTCAGACGTCACGGGCGGGCGATCCTGACCATCTCGATCTCGGTGGTCGTCGGCACGCTGATCATCGTGGCGGCGGGATTGACACTTGCGGGTCTGGATCTGCGCCTCGCGCTAATCCTCGGGGCCATCGCCACCGCCACCGCCCCGGCGGCCATTGCCGACGTGATCCGCCAGTCGGGTATCCGGAACGGGTTCACCGAGACCCTGAGCGGAATTGTTGCCATCGACGATGTGTGGGGGCTCATCGTGTTCAGCGTGGCGCTCGCGCTCGCCAGCCAGGGCGAGGGCTGGGCGGGACTCGCGGCTGGCACCGCCCACGATCTCGGCGGTGCGGCGCTGCTTGGCACCGCGATCGGGATGCCCGCCGCCGTCCTGACGGGCCGGCTGTCCCCCGGCGAGCCGCTCCAGGCCGAGGCACTCGGTATCGTCTGCCTCACCGCCGGCCTCGCGCTCTGGCTGGAAGTCTCGTTCCTGTTGGCCGGCATCACGGCCGGTGCCATCGTCGCCAACCTCGCGCGTCACCACGACCATGCGTTCCACGAGATCGAGCACATCGAGTGGCCCTTCATGCTGCTGTTCTTCCTGCTCGCGGGCGCGTCGCTGGAGATCGGCATGCTGCGCGACATTGGCTGGATCGGCGCGCTCTATGTCGGGCTTCGAACCATCGCGCGGATCTTCAGTGCCGCCATCGGCGCACGGATCGGCAGTGTTCCGGCGAGTCAACGGAATGCCTACGGCCCCGCGCTCCTGCCGCAGGCCGGAGTCGCGGTCGGCATGGCGCTTGTCGCCGCAGAGGCCCTGCCGTACTGGGGCTCGATGATCATGGGTCTGACAATAGGAGCCACAATCCTCTTCGAGATCGTCGGCCCGGCCGTGGCGCTACGAGCGATCCAGGAAGCCTCCTCTGCCGAGGGATCGGCACGGCTCTGATGATGTGACGCCCACCGATCTTGACACTTCGTCGGCCAGAGCGCCCCATTGTCCCGGATGCCGGTGATCCCGTTGAGCCGTTACAGCGGGAATGCGGTGTCGGGCTCGTCCGGTAAAAAAGTACTAATGTGGCTGTCCCACAGGCCGGGGATCAGGAACCGGCCACCCACGTCGAAAACGGTGGTCTCCGCCGCCTCGACCGTGGCACCGATTTCGACGCTCACGCCGTCCTGGATCAGGACGGATCGTTCCGGCGTGAGCGTTACGGTTTCGACATCGACATGCGTCACGTCGGTCAAGAGCTTGGCCTCGGCCGCGGCGGATGTTCCCGCCGCTATGCCGAGTATCATGGCGAACGCTTTCAGTCCGGTGTTCGTCATCGTTGTGGTGCTCTGCGTGATTGACGACTTCAGCCGCGAGTGCTCGGCCACGGTCGTGGACACCTCTCTGTCCGGACATAGCCAGGGAACTCGGCAACATCGCCCGGATGCACGGCTACCTGCCTCGCTTGCCCGTGGGCGGCGGCACCCAGACCATGTCGGGATCGAACCAGATCGTCAGGGAGCCACGCTGCTTCAGCGCTTCGTTGTAGGCCGGCCAGTTCTTGGTCTTGTAGCTCGGCGGCGCAGGTCTGCTCATGCAGGCCAGCTACCACGCTCGATTCATGAGATGAACCCCTGACTCGGCTATTGCGCAACAATGCCGTTGTCCTTGAACACCCCGTGCACGTAGGTGTCATCCCCGTGTTAATCGGGGCGACATCTTACACCCGGATTCAGACGCTCTCATTGCTGCGCGCGACCGCGAAGTCGCCGCGGGAAAGGAGCAGACTTTTTCATTTTTTACCCGGAAAAATTACTTCGCCTCCAGAGAATCCGGCCAATCTCGCTTGTGACAGACGAAACAAGCGAGGTGTCCCGCAGCATTGACCATCCAACATCTGACCGCTCGCTGATTTCGGCGCCCTCCAGCCGCGGCGCGAGGCACTGCGACGGACAGCGCAAAGGACCTCCCCTCCTTCCTGACCCGGGACGAAGCCCGGACGAAACAAACACAAGGAGGTCTCCATGTTTCATTCGAGAGTAACCACCGGCAAGGAAGCCCGCCCGATGTCGGCCGGCGAGCTGGCACTGAGGGAATTTCTCTCTCATCACGACGAGGCGCTCGGCAATGCAGCCGTGCTGCTCGCAGACCGGCGCGGCGCGCGGCTCCTCAACGCGATCCGCGACGGCCTGGAACAGCCTGGGTCGATCACCCACCGTCTCCGGCGCCTGCTTCTCCAGCTGCGCGCGATCCTCTTCCTCGACGAAGCCGATGAAGACGAGTGGGGGAGTGAAGGATGCTTCGACCTGCTCGAGCCCGAGGACCCGATCGTGCCCGAGCTCTGCCTGCTCGCTGACGGTCTCGATGATGTGCTGCGCGGCGCGGGGATCACTCCAAGCGAAGACAGCCGGATCCTCTGATGCTCGCCCCCGGCTGTCACGCGTCCAGCGCGGCGGCCGGCGTGACGCAGCCGCTCAACAAGGAAAATCGGCCAGTCTACCACTTTTTCCTTCGTGCTCCCGGAGAATGGCCAATGTCCTTGTCATCAGCACAAGCCACCGACCGAAAGGACTCAGCCCCACCCATCTCTCCCCCGCGATGCACGGACCATGACGCCGATGAATCAGGCACCACCAGTACCGTTTTCATGCATGAAAGGGAGAAAATCATGCTCAACTCCACCATCCTCAACGCCAGCCAGGCCCGCTTCGACGCGGTGGCGGCGACAGAGAAACACCTGCGCCGCCACGGCGCGGGCCTCTGCGACCTCCTGGATGCACTCGACGACCGAGGGGGGTTCGACGCTCTCTGCGATCTGCATAGCGCGGTCTCCGAGCGGTTCCCGGATGCCGATGCCGTCGAGCAGGCGCTCCGCGACATCTTTCGCATTCTGTCGGAACAAGCACCCTCCGTGCTCGACCGCATCAGTCATGAACGCAGCCTGCCGGCATCCGACATGACACGATGGCACGGCGCGCGCGTCAGCGAGCTGCTCGCGAGGTTCCGCCATGCCGGGTAAGCCCACGCCGCGATGTGCCCTGCAGATCACCAGACAGCGCCGTCTGAGTGTATATCCGGAGGAATTCGGTCTCGAACAAGACATCTGCGATGTCACGCTCTGGCTCGTCCAGAAGTACCGCTTACCGTCGGCCCTCGTCTGGGTCGACCGGCACTACGTCCAATGCGGCCGTGAGATCGCAGGCATCACGGTGATAACGTCCCCGAGACCTACTGATCCCCCAAGCCCGGCGACACGCGAAGCGTTCCTCGCACTCGGCTACGAGATAAAACATTCCGGCGCGGACACTTACGGCCACCAATGCTGCGACGGGAGGCATTCGAACCATGAGATCCTTCAGGCCTATGCGCGCATCGAAACAGCCTTGAGTAGCTGGCGAGAACCGTAGCGAGCGAAAACATCAGAAGTATAGGGCGGCAAATGCCGCCCTTTCATTTTCCTGGTACGTGCGCACCGTGATAGTCAGTTGCGAGGGTCCACCCTGCCGTTCGACCGGGCGCTCGATCGACCCAGTACCTCTGCTTGCCATCGTCGGGAAGGGCGGGAACCGGACCTTCTCTGCGCGTGCGAACGGAACCTTGACAGAGCGTCGAAGCGGACATTCCGTTAAGACCGCGCCGCCGAACACCGCGCGACCTGCATAAGAGGGTGGTTTCCGGCCCTTCGTCTCAAGCGCAAGATGCTCGTGGCCATCCTTCGAAACCGGACATCATCGAAACAGTGGCTTCCGGTTTGGGTTTCCGATGTGGCACATGTCCGCCCGAACTGAAACTGACCGTCACCAGCCAAGACGAGTTCGCAGGTGCAGCGACCCGCACTCTCTCGCGGCCGGCCCAGACCCGCTGACCATTCGTGCCAAGTGGACCGCAGGTTCCCGAACGCTGGCTGAATAACCCCCGGCTGAGCCGCCTTAGCCAATCTGGCTGAATAACCCCCGGCTGAGCCGCCTTAGCCAATGTAGTGCTGCAAAGCCCGGGCGGAGGCTCGGCTCACCACGATTTCTGGATTCGCGCGGCCAAAATCGTTTCCGGCAATTTATGCAAGTTGAACACGACCCCCTCGTAACCTTGGAACGGGCATCCGCGCTGCCTGCGCCTCCCGCGTGTGTCATGTCTGTCGGGTCACCGCTGGCATGGCGTCCTCCGGGCGCATTGTGGTAACGATCAAATATGAACATGACCACACCGTCACGCTGTCTTGCAATGCGCCTCCAGCGAACCGAGATGAGCGCGGACACGCTTCGGGCCACCGGCGCGCTAATGTGGCGTGGCGTTCTGCTTGGAACCGCGCTCTATCTGCTTCTCGGCGAGGATCCTGAAGCCAACCTCAAGCTCAACGGCGTTTCCTACATCGTCGCCGTCGTCTGGTTCTACTATGACGGCATGTTCGCCAGACGGGTTTGGTCGATGGCGTTCGCAGAGGCGATCTTCCTGCATCTGCTGGGGATCCAGGTCGGCAATCTGCTCGCGCTGAT
Organism: Roseivivax sediminis; assembly: GCF_900112685.1. Lineage (GTDB taxonomy): Bacteria > Pseudomonadota > Alphaproteobacteria > Rhodobacterales > Rhodobacteraceae > Roseivivax > Roseivivax sediminis. Next base: position 342,112 of record NZ_FOMS01000003.1, on the reverse strand, counting down.
CTTCGGCAATCCGCTGCTCGGGACATGACAGGCGGCGGAAAACAATTCCACGTGCCTTCCCGTTCGCTGACCCGCATCAGGACGCTGCATGAACGGTCGGTCGGCGAAGGTGGCGTATCTCGGCATGAGACGTGGTCCCTTGTGGAGGTAGACGGGGAACGTAGGGTTCTCTTCGAGGCCCATAGCTCCGAGCAAGGCGGCGCTTCGCCGCCCCACGAACAACGCCTGATGACCTTGCGGGAGGCGCTCCGCGGACCGCGGGCGGTCGCCCGTCAGATCTGGCTGGCGCTCGAGGACTGACCTGTGATCCGCCCTCGCCGTTACCAAAGCCGACGCGTGGCTCAGTCGGCGCGTTGCGGCGGAATGGCGAGGATGTCGATCTGCGCTGTCCTGAGCACCTGCTCCGTGACGCTTCCGATGAGCATCTTGGCCAGCCCGCTTCGGCCATGCGTCGACATCACGATCAGGTCCGCGTGCTCTTCACCGGCCGCCTTCAGAATTTCGTGCGGCGCTGGCGCCGCCTCGTAGCGCACGATCTGCCCCAGACCTCCCAGATCTGTCGAGGAGAGGAAGCGAGCGAGATCGCGAGAAGCGTCACGCTGTTCAACTTCGAGGTAGTGCTTCTGATCGTCCTTCGGGATCGAATGGCTGAAGACAAGACGGAGCGCAGGAGCATCAAAGATATGAAGCAGTGACGTCCGGGCATGGTCGGCAAGCCCCAGCGACTGGAACCGGAGCAACGCCTCGCGCGAGCCGTCGGACAGATCGGTCGTCTGCAGCACATGCTGATACTGCCCGGCTGGCGTAGCATTCACCATCAGGACCGGACAATCTACCGACCGGATCGTCCGCTCTGCCGTGGTGCCGACGAACACGTCCCTGAGCACCTGGCGTCGATGCGGGCCGATGACGAGAAGGTCAGGCGTCGCGTCCGCCACGGCTTGGGCGATGCCGACGAATGGGGACGCGAGGATGACCCGCGTCTCGCAGGTTACACCGTCCACGTCCCGCAGCGTGGCGGCCATCTGGCGAATCAACTTGGTGGCCTCGTCGCGCTCGGCGTCCATGATCCGGCGCGGTTGATCGTCGTCGACTACGTGGACCAGCAGCATGGTGGCTTGGAACTGGCGGGCCAGAAGGGTCGCGCGCCGCAGCGCCCGATCCGACCGCTCAGAAAAGTCCGTGGCCACCATGATATTCTTCATCGACTCTGGTCCCCAGTCATGGCCTCGCGTTTGTGAGCGATGCGGTGCGACGCATCCAGCTCTGTCTGAATCAGCTCAGCTATCCTATAATACGCTATATTAAGCCAAACTCGGTGAAAAGGCGCCGGCATGTCACGCGAGCAATATCGGACCGTCAAGGAGGTCGCGGACCTCCTGCAGGTCAACGAGGTCACCGTACGACGCTGGATCAAGGACGGCGAGCTCCGAGCGATCGATATCGGCAAGGGATGGCGGATCGGCCCAGAGGACCTCGACGCCTTCCTGGAGGGTCACGCGACGCGGCCCGCCGCCAGGCCAAACGGTGGCACGAACACGTCTCCGGCAGAGGCAGCGGCACAGAAGACGAAGGAACAGAAGAATTGATGGAAGTAATTGTTCAGTCGCCGTTCGCGGAGATCGCTGCACTGCTCGTTCTGGCAGCGGTCGTAGGCTTCCTCGGGATAATCCTGCGCCAGCCGCTGATCGTCAGCTTCATCGCGGTTGGCCTGATCGCGGGGCCCTCGGCGCTGGACCTCGTGCGATCGGACGAGCAGATCAGCCTGTTGTCAGAGCTCGGTATTGCGGTCCTCCTGTTCCTCGTCGGCATAAAGCTCGACGTGAAGCTCATCCGCTCCCTCGGGGCGGTTTCCCTTCTGACCGGACTCGGCCAGGTCGCGTTCACTTCGATCTTCGGCTACCTGATCGGGCTGGCGCTTGGGCTGGGGCACGTCACCAGCCTTTATGTCGCCGTGGCGCTGACCTTCTCCTCCACGATCATCATCGTGAAGCTTCTGTCGGACAAGCGCGAGATCGACAGCCTGCACGGCCAGATCGCGCTCGGCTTCCTGATCGTGCAAGACCTCGTCGTCGTTCTGGCGATGATCGTGCTGTCAGCCATTGGCATCGGCACCGGGGATGGCGGACATGGCGGCGGGTCGGTCCCTCTGGTCCTGGCCTCGGGCGTCGCGATGGTGGCGATAGTCGTCCTCTTCGTCCGCTACGTCGCCAATCCCCTTACCGAACGGCTGGCCCGGGCGCCCGAGCTTCTCGTGATTTTCGCCATCGCCATGGCCGCGATGTTCGCGGCGGCGGGCGACATCGTGGGGCTGGGCAAGGAGGTGGGCGGCCTTCTGGCCGGCGTCGCTCTCGCCTCGACCCCCTACCGGGAGACCATCGCCGCGCGCCTCGCGCCGCTGCGCGATTTCCTATTGCTGTTCTTCTTCATAGCGCTCGGTTCCGCACTCGATCTTTCGCTTCTGGGCGCGCATGTCAGCGGGGCCATCGTCTTCTCGCTCTTCGTGCTGGTCGGCAATCCGCTCATCGTGCTCGCGATCATGGGGGCGATGGGCTACCGCAAGCGCACGGGATTCCTGGCGGGACTGACGGTGGCGCAGATCAGCGAGTTTTCACTGATTTTCGTCGCCATGGGCGTGTCGCTTGGCCATGTGCAGGAAGACGCGCTTGGCCTCGTCACCATGGTGGGGCTCGTGACCATCGCTGCCTCGACCTACATGATCACCTATTCGCACCAACTTTACGCGATGTTTGAGCGGTTCCTGGGCGTCTTCGAGCGCAAGGGCACACCGCGCGAGCCATCCGAGACCGGGGCGCATCGAGAGGACGGCTACACCGCGATCGTTTTCGGGCTGGGCCGCTTTGGCACCGCAATCGGAATGCGCCTGAAAAAGCGCGGCATCCGGGTGCTGGGCGTGGATTTCAACCCTCTGGCCGTACGGCGCTGGCGAGAGCTGGGGCTCGAGACCGAGTTCGGCGACGCGACCGACCCCGAATTCGTGGCCGAGCTTCCGCTCTCGCGAGCGGAATGGATCGTCTCGACCGTTCCGATCCACCCAACGGGCCTTAGCCACGAGGACACGCGCACGACGTTAATCCAGCTCACCCGCTCCTCCGGCTTCCGCGGGCGGGTGGCCGTCGCGTCACATCATCCAAAGGACACCGAGGAACTCTTTGCATCCGGGGCGGACATGGTGCTGGAGCCGTTCCAGGACGCGGCAGACCGTGCGGTGGACCTGCTCTGCGGCGCACCGGAGGAAGAGCGGACCGAGATCCCGTCCATCGAAACGGAAGAGGCCCAACGAACATGATAGCCGTCGGCCATCGGAAAATTGGTTTTGGCGCGAAAAGTAAGTGCGCGTTCATCTGCATTGGAAGATCTGGTGCATAGACTGAACCTGGGGGCGAGATCAGATGGAATCGAGTGAGATCGTCCGAAGCCTCATAGTTCTGACGTGTATATTCAATCCTCTTCCACTGCTCGCGGCATCTTCTCGAGAGGCCCAAGCTCAGTATCATGCAAATCGCTCCAAAATCTTTTCAATGGCGTTATGTGGGGCGCTATTGATTGTAATTGCACTATATTTTCTTTCCGTAACGATTTCCTTTCTTTTGCTTGAAGGCCCGTCCGTTACATTTACTTGCGGTGCCATCCTGATCGTATTCGCAGCGCGAGACTTTCAAAGGCGATCGGCGAACTTTGCTTCTAAGAATAGACAACCATCAGAGCGTCCGGACAGATCGCATTTATTTGATGTGGCCACAATCCCAAGCATTGCTGCTATCTCTTTCGTGATCTCAGAAACGCATGGCTCCCCAGCCATTTATTTCTACGCCTTGCTTGCCGTTATCTCGTCGGGCTATTTTGCCTTACTCGGTAGCATCTTTTACAGGCGCGGTGGTGGCATTCGACCGGAATTTGCCTCATTGCGCAGAATACCAAGCAGCATAGTCCTGATAGTAGCAATCGACATGATTTTGATTTCGCTTTGGCCGTAACCCAGGCCTCGCCGACGCGAAAATGAACGTCGCAACTACGCCAGAGGCGGGCGTAACGTCATGAAGTTCGACGCGGCGCTGGACTGATGTCACACCGACGTCCGATCGTCTGCCGGGCTCTCGACGTTCGTGTCCTCGAACAGATTGTCCGAGTCGACCCCACGCTTATCGGCGCTCGCACGTACGGCGTTTTGAAGAGCCTCGCTGCGCTCCAGGAGCCGGCGGAAACGCACTTCGTCGAGCACCAGCAGCGTCGATGGCGCGATGGCGCGCACCTCGGCGCGGCGGGCCTTCTTCATCAGGATCGCCATCTGTCCGAACATCTCGCCGCGCCCGAGCCGCCATGTCTGTCCGGCGATTTCGAGTTCCACCGCCCCAGAGGCGATGAAGAACACGCTCCTGGCGGCGCTGTCCTTGCGGATGATGACCTCGCCGGCGTTGACGTAGCGCGTCTCGAGTGCACGGCCGAGGCGCTTCAAAACCGCATCGTCGAGTTCGGCGAAGAGCGGAAACTGCCGGACGAGTTCGGTCCATTGGAGTGCGATGTCGAGATGCGGACGTTCCTCGGCCGCGGTCCTGCGCGCATGGAGGTTCTGCATCAATGTGGTGTAGACCTCTGCTCCGATCAGCCCGTCCTCGCGGATTGCGATGTATTCGCGTTCTTCGAGACGAAGCGCGGTGCGCCTGATGAACCGGCGCTCCAGTTCCTCCGCATAGCCCGGATACTGCAGGCGCAACCCTTCCAATGCCGTCTCCACCATCTCGATCCGACGCGAAAGCAATTCGTGCAGCAGTTCCGCCACGCGCCGTCCGTGAATGCGCCGGATGCGACCGTCGATGAAGGCGCCAAGATCACGCAAGATCAACCGCTGCGAGAGCAGAAGCTCGAACCGGTCGGCGGTCATGCGCGCCAGCGGACCGGACAGGCGCAGACGGCCGTTCAGGACCACGGCGATACGAAACCCCCGACCGTAGGCGACGCTGCGCCTTGCCGCGCGGTTATAGCCGTTGCGCCCCTGGCTGCGGGCGCCCTCGATCAGACGGTCCGCGTCGAACAAGACTTGTTCGGCCATCCGGGCCGAGATCGTCCGCTCCTGCACACGGGAGATGATCGTGTCGCGCTCGTGCCCAGCAAGCGCGATCAGACCCAGCGTGACCCGGTCGCGGTCGAGGATGTCGCCGCTGTCCTCGGCCAGACTCACCGCTTGGTCGAGCCGTTCGCCGAACCGCTTGGCTTCGGAACGCACGATATCGCGGCTCAGCTCGTAGTTCTCGGTGGTGCGCGCCACATCCTCACGCACAGTCTGAAGAGCGACGGCGACAACCTGACGCGACAGCGCCTCGTCGATAGGCGAGAGCCGGTCGAGCCCCAGCCGGCCGATGACCCACCTGAGCGTCGTGCCTTGAACCATGAGGGTGAAGAGCGTGAAGCCTGTGGCAAGAATGCCCACCACGCGCTGGATACCGTCCGGCACGCGGAAACTTTCCGTCACTGCGAGTGCCAGTGCAAGCGTCACCGCGCCCCGCAGGCCGCCCCAGAGGATCGCGACCCGGTAGGGGCGCTCGACCGCGGGCGAGAGCTTGAGCGCAGTCAGCAGCGGCAGGAGCCCGAACAGGATTACCGCCCGCGCCGCGACGGCGGCGAGGATCACCACGCCGACCAAAACGAAATCCTCGACGCGGATCTCCTCCAGCAACCGCGGGATCAGCAGCGCGGCAAGGACGAAGATCAACGCCCCGGCCCAATGCGCCAGCACGTCCCAAATCTCTCGCAGGTTCGTCCAGGCCTGTGGCGGCAGGCGGCCGGGTCCGGTCAAGTTGAGCGTCAGTCCAGCGGCCACCACGGCGATGACGCCCGAGGCGCCGATGCTCTGCTCAGCCCCGATATAGGCGAGGTATGGCAGAGCGACCGAAATCGAGATCTGGGCCAGCTCGTGGCGCGAGAAGAGCGCCATGACCCAGATCGCCAGCCGTGCCGCCAGCCAGCCGACAGCTGCGCCTCCCGCGATCAGGACCGGGAACCGGACAAGCGCCTCGTAAAGGTCGGGATCCGGCATCCCGAGCATCACGAAGCCCATGAACAGGCCGAAGAGCGCGATGGCGGCGGCGTCGTTGAGCAGGCTCTCCCCCTCGATGATCCGCGCCAGCCGACGCGGCGCCGAGATCGACCGGAAGATGGTGACCACCGCGGAAGGGTCGGTCGTGGAGACAATGGCGCCAATCAGGAGGCAGGCCACGAGAGGCAGCGCGCTGGCCCACGATAAGGCGTAGCCCACGCTGAACGTCGCCACGACAACGGCCACGACCGCGAGAACGAGGATCGGCACCCAGTCGTCGAGCATCCGCCGCAGGTTCATTCCCAGTGTCGCCTGGAACAGTAGCGTCGGCAGGAACACGTAGAGGAATACGTTGGAGCGGATCGGCAATCCCAAGATCGCCTCGGCTACTGGGTTCAGTGCGTCAGTCAGCTCGGTTCGCAGGAAGAAGATCGCGCCGGCACCGATCATCACGCCGAGCACGGCCAGGATCACGCTGTAGGGAAGCTTCAGGCGCGCGGCGAGCGGCTCCGCCGCTCCTATGACGAGGAACAGGGACGCAATGACAGTGGTGGCGAGAACGATATCCATACGCCTGAAATAGCTTGAATTTCATGCGAGGGGAAACGGCGATGTGGGAAGATCACCAGAGGAAAAGTGCGGGCTGCACTTCCGGCTTTGTGCCCACTATCGTCAATCCCCTACCCAATGCCAAAAAACAAAATCAGCGGTTCAGGCTTCGATCAAAGGAGCGCTTTCAGAAGAAAATGCCAGCTGCAGCCATTCCCTCGCGATACCATTCGTGGGCACGACGGAGGATCGAGCGTTCGTTGCAAGGGGCAGCATGTCCCGCACTGGGTAGGGCCTGCCTTTGCTTCCCATCGCTGTCGTAGTGGAATGACTGGTCTGGTGATGCTGCGGCGCCGCGCTGACTTTCACCCTAAACGGCTGGATTGGGCCGATCGCGGCGTGTTGGGGCGAAGCAGTCGGCGGTGGCCGTCTGGTTTCCCTTAACGGAAGCCGACTGATACCATTTCACCGAACCGAACCGGTTCCCCCTCCTCGGACCGAAAGTCCCATCCATAGGCAAGAAGCTGGTTGGCGAGGTCCTTTGGCGCGATCTTCCTGTAGCGATTTGCAGTGTCCGAGCGCCCCCATCCGCCATGATCGAGCAAAGCGGCCCAATCCTTGGTCTGAGCGTAAAACCAGGTCGCCCACGTATGGCGAAGCGTGTAGGGGACGACGTCCGCGTCTAACCCGGCTGCATCGCGCACCTTTCCGAACGCGACCGCCATCTGCGCACCCCGGTTTGGGTGGATTTTGTAGGGTTGGCCATTCGGAGCCGGGAAAGCCGGACCTTCGGCAGGTATCTCGCCGACCAGCTCGACTGCTCGCCGTGGCAAGAATACGAAGCGCGGCCGAAAAGCGGTTTTGGTGCCCGGCAGCCACCACTCGCGCGTTGTTGAATTCCAACCTTTTCCATCGAGCGCCATGGTCTCACCGGGCCCCGCACCGGTGCCGAGCATGAAGGCGATCTTGCGCAGGGTCTCGCGCCGTGGGTCACGGAGGCCAATTGCGTCAGGATCGCTGGCAACCTGCAGCATCCGTTCCGCCTCTTCCGGCCTGAGCCACCGCACCCTCCGCGTGTCCGTCGACTTATGTCGACGCTTCCCCGCTGTGAAATTTTGTATTGAACGTATCGGAACCCGAACCTGACGCCGGATCGTATCTGGCCGCGCTTCCGGATATAGAGCTGCCGCTGCTTCCATGATGCGAACTTCATCGATGTCCTCGATGAACGTATCGCGTCCAAAATACCGCTTCAGCTTGGGAAGAAACCGGGCTTCCCCGCCGCCTGCTTCGTATAACTCCGCCGCCTTGACGAACGATGTCTTCCTCGGCTTCTGCTCAATCTGAAGTTCGTCCTGCCAAGCTGAATGATAAATCTTCTCAGCCAGCTTTTCGGCAATCTTGCGCTGGGACTTGTCGCCCACGGGAAGTCTTCGGCGGATGCGGCGAGACCCTATACGAAAATCGATAGCCCAAGCCGCGTGTTTCTCGTTCCAGACGGGTGTCCATGGATTTGCCAAGCGTTTGCGCCCTCCATCGTATCTTGAGCGACCTTCGGTGTCGTTATCACGCACCCGGAAGTCGGTCCTACGAAAGGGAAGTTGGCCACTTTGTTCGGGCGCGAAGGAAAAATGTCCGCACCTGCCCCGACATGATTACTGGGTGCGCCGAGCAAGCGCGCAGCTGACGCCTGAATTGCTCGTGCAAACCACGAAGACCCGCGATAGGGTAATGAAAACAAGCCCTTTTGCGAGTTCAAAGCTACATGTCCGACCGCCTGACCGATCTGATCCTTTCGCTCACACCCGAAGACGGCTCTTCCATCGGCAACGGCGCGATGATGGCGCTTCTGCGTGAACGGGTGCCGGGCCTCAGCGACCAGGACTATGCGGCTGCCCGAGATGAGCTGGTCGACGACGGGATGCTGGCCCGGGGACGCGGACGCGGTGGTTCGATCTATCGGGCCGATGTCGCAGACTTGGAGCTAACCGCGCCGGAGGAACGCGAATCCAAGCCGGCATCGGCGCGGTCGCGCAAGAAAGCTACACGGAAGGCGGACGATCAAACGCAGGTGCTGAGCTACCGCCATGGCGAGACGCGGGTGAACAACCCCGAGGTGGGCATGGTCCATGCCGGCACCGATCCCGATGGCGAGAAAATGACCTGGGCCTACGACCCGCATCTCGACCCGGTGCTGAACTTCGACTCTGCGCGCGCAGGTATCGAGCAGCTGATCGACGATGCGCTGGCCAGCGACGATACCGCGCGGATGAAGGACGCGCTGCAGGAGCTGAAACGGCTGCAGGCGCCTTATCTCAACTGGACGGGCAAGGCGGAGCGGACGAGTGTCGAGGTCGATACCGTCTCGCTCCATGTTCACGAGCGGGTGGATCCGGCGACGATCCTCGCCAATGCGGCGAAGCGGCTGAAGGGCGAGGACGCGGCGACGCAGTGGCGGCAGCCGGACCTGTTCGCGGCGCCGTTCGAGAACCTGCCGCTGCGCCAGGCGCTGGATTTCTACCACCATGAAAAGGGCTGGTCGAACCGGCTGGTGGCGGGCGACAGCCTGCTGGTGATGAACTCGCTCCTGACCAAGGAGAGCATGGGCGGCAAGGTGCAGATGATCTACATCGACCCGCCCTACGGCATCAAATACGGGTCGAACTTCCAGCCCTTCACGAACAAGCGCGACGTGAAGGACCGCTCGGACGACGACCTCACCCAAGAACCCGAGATGATCAAGGCGTTCCGGGACACCTGGGAACTTGGCATCCACTCATACCTCACCTATCTGCGCGACCGGCTGATGCTGGCGCGGGAACTGCTGAGCGAGAGCGGGTCGGTGTTCGTTCAGATTTCGGATGAGAACGTTCACCGAGTTCGTGCGATACTCGACGAGATTTTTGGCTCGGACAACTTCATTTCAGAGATCATTTTCCGGAAAACTACCGGAAAAGGCGGTGGAAGCCTCGATACGACAAACGATTTCGCCCTCTGGTATGCCAAGGAAAAGGGGAAAGCCAAATATAATCCCACCTATGAGCCGAGGTCGATTGAGGATGACCAAAACCTTCGGATGATCGAGTTGTCGAATGGCTATCGGCGACGACTATCCAACGATGAAGTATTCGGAGCGCAGGAGCTACCTGCCGAGTCGAAGCCGTTTCGCGCCAATCCCATTACCAATCAGAGACCGGCTGAGGGAAAAGACCTGCGAGAGTTTCCGTTTCAGCTGAGCACATTTACCCCTGCGGGAGGCACGTTTCGGACTGACCAGAACGGACTCACGCGCCTCAACAGAGCCAATCGTCTAACCGCAAGCGGCAAAACACTTGGGTTCGTGAGATATCTTGGGGACTTCGGCTACAAGCCCCGCAACAATATCTGGGACGACACACGCTCAAGCGGCTTCGGCGAAAGAAAGACGTACGTCGTTCAAACGAATACCAAAGCCATCGAACGCTGTCTCCTGATGACCACCGATCCCGGCGATCTGGTGATCGATCCCACCTGCGGTTCCGGCACCACAGCCTTCGTTGCCGAGAAATGGGGGCGGCGCTGGATCACCTGCGACACTTCCCGCGTGGCGATCACGCTGGCCAAGCAGCGGCTGATGACCGCCAGCTTCGACTACTACGCCCTGCGCTATCCGCATGAGGGGCTGGGTGGCGGCTTCGACTACGAGACGGTGCCGCACATCACGCTAAAGAGCATCGCCAACAACCCCGACATCGACACGATCCACGCCGACGACCACCCGAAGATCGCGGCGGCGCTCGCCGACCTGAACGCCGCGCTGGCCGCCAATCCGCCGAAGCCGCTCAAGCCCGCGCAGGGCGTGCGCAAGGGCAAGCCGGTGGACTTTGCAAAGGGCGACAGCCTGCACGAATGGGAGGTGCCCTTCGATTGGCCAGACGATTGGCCCGACGCCGCCCGCGCCGCGTTCGACGCCTTCCACGCCGCCCGGCAGGCGATGCAGCGCCGCATGGACCAGTCCATCGCCGACCATGCCGAGCAGGAGACGCTCTACGACAAGCCGCGCATCGACAAATCCAAGCTGCGCATCTGCGGGCCCTTCTCGGTCGAGGCGGTGCCGGCGCCGACGGTCCTGTCGCTGGACGAGAGCATGCCGCCACAGGAGGCCGACGAGACCGTCGCCCGCTCCGGCGAGACCTCCCGCCAGGCGCTGTGGCGCGACGAACTGCTGAAGACCGGCGTGCGCGGAAAGGGCGGCGCCATGCTCCGCTTCGCCGAGTTCGAGACCTTGCCGGGGCTGAAGCACATCCACGCCAGCGGGTCGCTGGCCGAGACGGGCGAGCGCGTCGTCGTCAGCTTCGGCCCCGAGCACGCGGCGCTGGAGCAGCGGCAGGTGGAACTGGCCCTGACCGAGGCCGAGACCCTGCGCCCGTCGCCCAAGTTCATCCTGTTCTGCGCCTTCACCTTCGACCCGGAGGCCGCGAAGGACATCGACGAGGTGAACTGGCCGGGCGTGACGCTGCTCAAGGCGCAGATGAACACCGACCTGTTGACCGAGGACCTGAAGAAGAAGCGCGCCTCGAACCAGTCCTTCTGGCTGATGGGGCAGCCGGACGTGGAGTTGCGCAAGCGCGAGGACGGGCTTTGGGAGGTCGAGGTGAGCGGCTTCGACTATTTCGACCCGAAGACTGGCGATCTGATCTCCGGCGGCAAGAAGCAGATCGCGATGTGGGAACTGGACACCGACTACGACCAGCGATCCCTGATGCCGCACCAGGTGTTCTTTCCGATGGCGGACGCCAAGGGCGGCTGGAACCGCCTGCGCAAGACGGTCCGGGCAGAGCTGGACGAGGACCTGCTGGAGCAGTTCCACGGCACGACGTCGCTGCCGTTCGAGGCGGGTGATAACCGTCGGATCGCGGTCAAGATCGTCGATGACCGCGGGATCGAGTCGCTCAAGATCATGCCGCTCGAGGACTGAGCGGATGTCGCTGATCATCAACAAGCCCTGGGAGCGCCCCGAACAGCATTGGGTGGACGGTGCGGGCGGCAAGCTCGAGATCAAGCCGGAGCGGCGCCCGGCGAGCTACGAGGTCTTCGATGCCCGCAACAACACCAAGCGGGTGCATGATCTTGCCCTGGTCAACACGATCCGGGATCGGGTGGATGCCTGGCGCGCGGATGGCTGGCCGGGGGTGACCATCGTCACGCGCAAGCTGCTGGAGCACTGGCACGACCAGGAAGCACGGCAGCACCCGTTCTACTTCTGCCAGCTCGAAGCCATCGAGACACTGATCTGGTGGATCGAGGGCGCCGAGGCCTACAAGCAGGGCATTGCGATCCCCGGCGATGGCGGCGCGTGGGAGCGCTTGTGCAACAAGATGGCCACGGGCACGGGCAAGACCACGGTGATGGCGATGATCATCACCTGGCAGGTGCTGAACGCGCAGACCTATCCCAAGCGAAACAAGGACTTCAGCCGCGCCGTGTTCATCGTGGCGCCGGGACTGACCGTGAGGGAACGGCTGCAGGTGCTGCTGCCCAGCGAGGGCAGCTATTACGACGAGTTCAACCTGTGCCCATCCGAGGCCCTGCGCCAGAAGCTGAACCAGGCCGAGGTGCTGATCGAGAACTGGCACACGCTGATGCCGCTGAAGGAGCAGGAACGCTCGGTCGTCAAGAAGGGCCGCGAGTCCGACGAGGCCTTCACGCGGCGGGTGCTGGGCAAACTGGCCGCGCACAAGGACATCATCGTCATCAACGACGAGGCGCACCACGCCTACCGGAAGCCGCCCGAGGTGAAGATCAGCAAGAAGGCGGCCGCTGAGCAGGGTATCGACCTGGACGAGGCGACGCGCTGGATCGAGGGGCTTGACCGCATTCACAAGACCCGGCGCATCCAGCGCTGTTTCGACCTGTCGGCCACGCCCTTCGCCCCGACAGGCAAGACAAGCACAGAAATTGCGCTGTTCGACTGGATCATGTCGGATTTCGGTCTGAACGACGCGATCGAGGCAGGGCTGGTGAAGACGCCGCGGGTCGTGGTCCGCGACGATGCCGTCCCGGACGCCAAGACGCTCCGGTCGAAACTCTACCACATCTACCGCGACCCATCCGTCTCCGAAGACCTGAATCGCGCCAAGGCCGAGCCCCACGAGGCGCTGCCGAAGCTGGTCCAGGACGCCTACACGCTGCTTGGCGCCGACTGGCGGGAAACCCGGGCGCGTTGGCGGGAGGCCGGGCATCACTCACCGCCCGTCATGCTCACGGTCTGCAACCGCACTGAGACCGCGGCCCGCATCGAGAACTACTTCAACAAGGGCGATGCACACTGGCCCGAGCTGCACGCGCCAGACCGGACGCTTCGCGTCGACTCGAAGGTGCTCGAGAAGGCGGAGATCGGCGAGACCTCCTCATCCGACAAGGACTATGATGCGCGTCTGAAGGAGATCATCGACGCGGCAGACCTTCCCGAAACCCGCCGCCAGCAGCTTGTCGGCCTGAAGAAGGAGGAACTGCTGCGCGAGATCGTGGACAACGTCGGGAAGAGGGGCGCCGCCGGTCAGGACCTCCAGAACGTCATATCGGTGGCGATGTTGTCGGAGGGATGGGACGCCAAGAATGTGACGCACATCATGGGGTTACGCGCCTTCACGTCCCAGCTGCTCTGCGAACAGGTTGTCGGGCGTGGATTGCGCCGCGTGTCGTACGACACCGACGAGAACGGCCTGTTCCTGCCCGAATACGTCAATGTCTTCGGTGTGCCGCTCTCCATCTCGGAGACCGGCGAAGGCGGTGAGGCGCCGCCCCCGCCGAAGCCTACAACGCAGATCGAAGTGGTGCCGGACCGTGCGGATCTGGAGCTGCGCTGGCCGAACGTGCTGCGCGTTGAGGCGGTCGTGAAACCGGAGCTCGCCATCGATTGGATTAAGGTCCAGCCGCTCGTGCTCGATCCCGCCAGAACACCGATCAGCGCCGAACTCGCCCCGGCGCTCGGCGGCGCGACGGACATCGGCAAGGTCACCGCGATCGACCTCGAGAAGCTGCCGGACGGCTTCCGCCTACAGCGCCTTATATTCCAAGCCGCGCGGAAGGCGTTTGCCGAGCTGAGCCATGGGTTCTTCGGCACCCAGGAGTATCTGGCGGCGCAACTGGTGAGGATCGTCGAGGCGTTCCTCAACTCGGACCGTCTCGACATCCCGTCGCTGTTTCACTCCGACCCGCTTCGGCGGCGGATTCTGATCGCGCTCAACATCGACCTCGTCGTTCAGCATGTGCTGAGTAACGTGACGGAGCAGAACACGGAGCGCCTGACGCCGGTGTACGACGAGGAAAACCCGATCGGTGCAACCGGGTTGATGCGCACCTGGTACACGACCAAGCCGTGCTTCCCGACGTCCAAATCGCACATCAGCCATCTGGTGGGAGATTCTGCCTGGGAGGGCCACGCGACCAATATCTTCGAGAAGCGTGAGGACGTTCTTGCCTACGCCAAGAACGATCACCTCAATTTCCAGATCTACTACATGTGGGCGGGCTCCAGGCGGCGATACGTTCCGGATTTCTTGGTCCGCCTCGCTGGCGGCACGATCCTCGCGCTCGAGATCAAGGGCACCGACAGCCCTCAGAACAAGGCGAAGCGGGACGCGCTGAATGAATGGGTGAAGGCGACCAACGCAGCCGGCGGTTTCGGACGCTGGGCTTGGGATGTCGCATTCAAGCCGGGTGAGGTTCAGGACATCATCTTGAAACACGCAACCGCCGTCGAAACGGCCAACTGAAGACCCGCTTTCGACCGTCGCGGGATGCGCCCGATTCGGTATGGACCTCGGGTTCGTGGATATCAGTCCGCTGTCAAATTTGAGATAGGCAACCCTGCGAGATCACGATTTGTTACAGGTCGCCGATATTGCGGACCATGCTTGAGTCGGAAAAAATTTCGGCGCTGCGCCGATGTTCAGATAATACACGTGGCTATTCAAAACTGGCAGTTCTAAGGGTTGCAAACCGGTGGTTGTCAAAGAAGATCTCTTAGTTTTTTCCGTGCTTTGACGCGAAGAATCTCCGGGGAAGGTAATCGCGCAGCCTGGCGTCGGGTGTTGCCTTCACAGCAGGGTGCGTTGCCGCCTGACGTGACGTTTACCTCTACCTGCTGGCCCGGCAACATCGTGACCAGAAAAACCTAAAGGGGCCAGTCGGCCATCTGAGGCGCTCGGAAAAAACTTGACAACCAATCTGGTCGAAAATTGACGCATTGCGCTGCAAGCCACTGCCATAATGAGTGGAATTCGGATGGGCGAACAACTCTGTAACGGCGCAGAGTGCCATTTCTCTGTCCGGGAGATGAAATCCGGACGTCACGAGACTTACTTATTTGAAAGCTCGGAAAAAACGGCCCCGTCGATAGGTCACCCCCGGAAAAAGACGACTTCTGCAACACAGAAAATCTGCTGTCTCCCGCGATAACCCGACACCCTGAGCGCCCTTGGCGGTCGGTTCAGTCTCTCGGACGAGCGCAAATGGGGTCTGGAGTCCTCCTTGGGCGGAAATTTTCGACCATATATCCGTGAGCCTTGCGATTATTTCCGGCCTTCCTACGGAGGCCCGCTGTCGCGTTTTTCTGTCCGTCCAGACACAGTGACATTCCCGCCTCTCTGCTTCGCCCCCTTTACAGCCAGGGACGTCTCGGCCCTTCCTTGTTCAATAAAAACAAAGACCTGCATCGTCTGCATGTGGGGAGCACCGTGAGAGAACGACTGAGACCATGACTGCGAACTCTGAGATTGAACACTGTCCACATTGCGGTCGTTGCCGCAATTCTGGCGGGGCGGAATGGAAGGAAGCGCCTCTGACGCGGGAAGAGGCCGCACAAGTACTCGGGATAAAGGTCAGAACGCTCTTCGATCTCAGGAAAGCGTATCGCCGCTCTCGCGATATCGAGGCAGTTCACCGCGGGAATGTCCGTTTCTATCGGCAGCACATTGAAGCGTTAATGGAGTTACTGAAATGGGAAAACTCAAAGGAACGGCGTGCTGGTACCCGTTCTGGAACGGCCGGTCGTACTGCTATGACTTCTATGTCGAAGGCCAGAGGTATCGCCGGTCCACGGGGGTCTGCGATTTCGAGGCGGCTGAAATAGCCATCGAGGTCGCCAAAGGCGTGCACGAAGCAGCATGGGCGCGTGAGCTTTCACCTTATCCTACCTTCCAGGAGGCGGGCAAGCTCTATGTCGATCGCTTTGGCAAGCACGAGAAGGAAGTGGAGGAGCTCACAGACTATTTTGGGCCGTTTATCGGTGTCGACGAGATCACGTCGTTCATGTTGGACCAGGCCATGGTCGATCTGAAACGGCCGACTTGGAAAACTGACAGGACTGCGCAACGGCAGGTGCTGGCGCCGGCGAACGCGGTGATCAACTTTGCTCTCGGCCAGCGACCGCGGCAATGGGAACCCTCGCGGCGCGAACGTACGCTCACCCTGGAGGAGGCCGAGAATCTGATCCGGGTGGCCCAAAAACCCGAGACGGCCGGCCTGCGGGACCCGGAACGGCGCCTTCTGAAACTGATCGCCTTCGAACTCGGCACCGGAGCCGCGCCGGGCGAGACGCACGTCATCCGGGCCGAGGATTGCAGCTGGTCGACGCAGCAGGTCCTCGTTCGAGGCGTTCAGAAAGGAGCCGGCAAGACCGAGTATCGGCGGCGATGGGTCCGTGTGCCCGATCGGTCCCTCGAACTCATGGATCCACTGCCTGTCGATGGTCTCGTTTTCCTGACGCCGACCGGTCGACCGATACTCACAGATGGAAAACATGGCACGCATCTCATTGAACCGTTCCACAAGCTGTGCGCTGCGGCCGGTCTGCGCGCGTCCAAGGAGATCGTTTTCTACACATTGCGCCACACGTGGGCGACATGGTTCAGCGCGCAGGTCGGCGATCTCGCTCTTTTGGTCGACCGGGGCGGATGGTCGGATGCGCAGATGGCGATGCACTATCGCAAGGAAGCTCCGGATGATCTGGGCGAGCGGCTCCTTGCCCACGGCTGGGACTTCCGGCCATGATGGGCAGGATTTGGGAATCCCGAATTCAGGGAGCAAAAAAGGCGCTGGAAATCAGCGGCTTACCCGGAGTTTCTGCTGCCTTAGCAGGGGAGCGCCTTCGACCACTCGGCCACGTCTCCGCCGATGCGTATAGCCCGCCAAGCATGGGATTTACAAGGCGAGATTCCGCTTCCGCGCAGTCCTCGCCTCGAGAGCCTCAAGCCCTTGAAACGGCACCAAAAGGCATGGCGGTTGAAGAGTCTCGGTCAATTCGCTCCCACAGATTTGCGGCTTGGACGGCCTTGCTTGCCCGTGTCCGCACGCCTTCCACCTCGCCGCATAGCCTGGGCCTGGATGAAGAGCGTAGAGTTCTGCGGGCTCCGGCCGGGGCGGCGTACGACCTGCCAGCGGCCGCAAGGGCCTCGGAGCGCAGGAGGACGGAGAACCGCTTGGCGCGACGGTCGGAAAACTAGAGCGCAACGGAGTGCCACCGAGGACGCGGCCTTGATTCAAGTCGGACCCGCGAACACCATGCGGCCCCGCGGCACACCCGTGGCCGCACCAGGAGACCCACTACATGTCGGCATCCGCCAACTCGCCAGTTTGCTCCGAAAACCCGCTTGCGCAAGGGTCGGTTACGCATGTCCTGTCAATCGACTCCAGGAGGCCTGTCGCGTCTCGGGCGTCGGACCTGAAGCTGCATGAGCAGATCTGCACCGCCGAACTGCGGACCAAGATCTGCCCGGCCCGTATTCACGCGCTGAAACCGCGCGGCGCCCTGACGATCCGGGTCGACCCGGGCATCGTCCGGAAGCCGGCCTCCTCCGGCAAGCGTGACCGTCAGCGCGCCGGAGCGGCAGGCGTGCCGCGCGAAAGCAAAAATGCAACGCGATGAGGGTTTTGATCCGCCTCCCCCATCCATGCGCGAAATATTCGATTATGGTGATTCCGAACCTTCGGCGGTCCCCGACGAAGTCACGGAATGAAGGACCCTCGCGCTGCATTGTTCAGGCGAAAAGGAAGGAATGGGCAGGAAAGGCATGAAGCAGCTCGTCTGGGCGCTGTCCTCGCTCGGCGCCTTGGCCGCGTGCGACACGTTTCCTCTCACCACGACCGAGTTCGACGCGGCCCTGGCCCGCGAATCCTATGTGCAGCAATCTGCCGCCGACGCCTGGGTTGCGACGGAGGGCACCGAACTCGTTCTCGAAAAGGCACTGGGGCCGGTGCGCGAGCAGCGCATACTGCTGCAGAACCGCACCTTCCTGCGCGGCGAGAACGTGATCGTGCTGCGCACGCGCGGTGAAGAATTGTCGACTATCGGCCGGTTCCGACCCCTCGATTTGCTGCCGCCGGACGGCACGCCCTACCCGTTCGATCCGTTCGAGGACCTGTCCTTCCGTACCGAGGAGGACGCGCTCGGCATGATGAACTGGGCGGTCTGGACGAACCAGGCCGGGCTCACCTGCATCCTCGCCTTCCGGCGTCTCGACGCGGCGAGCCGGACGGTGCCGCACGGCGCCGCGGTCATGGACATGATGGTGCGCAACTGCATCAACGGCACGGCCGAAGAGGCCCTGCTGCCCGCACGGCCCGACATTTCCGGTTATTCCGCCACGGGCAGCGGTCCGGACGGCGCGCCACAGATGCTGTCTCCGCTGGCAGGACCGTTGCCATGAGCGCGCCCCGCCCGGTGTCCCGCGGCATGGTCTGGATCCTCGTTCTGGCCTGGGTCGCACTGATGCTGCCGATCCTGTTTCTTGCGTCGGTGCCGACATCGGTGACCGTGCAGGCGCTCTTGGCGATCGTCACCTGTGCGGTTCTCTTCACGCTGAAACCGTTCGTACGCGCCAGCCTGCCGATGCGCTTCGTCGTGCTGGCCGTGGCGAGCGTCTTCGTACTGCGCTACTGGATCTGGCGGCTGGTCGATACGCTGCCCTCGCTCGACGATCCGCTCTCGCTCGCCCCGGCGATTCTGCTGTTTGCAGCAGAGACCTTCACCGTCGGGCTGTTCTTCCTGACCGCCCTGATCACCGCCGATCCGGTCGACCATCCGCCGCCGCCGCGTCTCAAGCTGAGCGACGTGCCCAGCGTCGACATTCTGGTGCCGTCCTACAACGAAAGCGACGAGCTGCTTGCCGTCACGCTCGCCGCGGCCAAGAACGTCACCTATCCCGAGGAAAAGAAACGGCTCGTGCTGTGCGACGACGGCGGCACCGATCAGCGCTGCGCGCATTCCGATCCCGCGATCGCACAGGCCTCGCGCGAGCGGCGCGCGCGGCTGCAGGCGCTGTGCGAAGAGCTGGGCGTGATCTACACGACGCGCGCGCGAAACGAGAGCGCCAAGGCCGGCAACCTGAACGCGGCGCTGCAGCACATCGACGGCGAGCTGGTGCTGATCCTCGATGCTGACCACGTGCCCACGCGGGACATCCTGACGCGGACAGTCGGGTATTTCTCGGAGAACCCGCGTCTGTTCCTCGTGCAGACGCCGCACTTCTTCACCAACCGCGATCCGATCGAGCGTAACCTCGCCCTGCCCGAGGTCTGCCCCTCCGAGAACGAGATGTTCTATTCGGAGATCCACCGCGGCCTCGACCGTCTGGGCGGCGCGTTCTTCTGCGGCTCGGCGGCAATCCTGCGGCGGCGGGCCCTCGACGAGGTCGGCGGCATCGCCGGGGAGACCATCACCGAGGATGCCGAGACCGCGCTCGAGATCCATTCGCGCGGCTGGGAGAGCATGTATCTCGAACACGCGATGGTCGCCGGTCTGCAACCCGAAACCTTCGCGTCCTTCATCCAGCAGCGCGGCCGCTGGGCCACCGGCATGATACAGATGCTGATCCTGAAGAACCCGATCTTCCGGCGCGGCCTCTCTCTCACGCAGCGTGTCTGCTATCTCAACTCGATGAGTTTCTGGCTCTTCCCCGTCGTCCGGACGATCTTCCTGGCGAGCCCCCTGCTCTATCTCTTTTTCGGCCTCGAGATCTTCGTCGTGACCTCCGAAGAGGTGCTGGCCTACATCCTGCCCTACCTGCTCATCGGGTTCATGGTGCAGAACGCGCTCTTTTCGAACGTGCGGTGGCCGCAGATCTCGGAAGTCTACGAGATCGCTCAGACGCCCTATATCCTGAGGGCCGTAATCGGGACGGTGATGCGCCCCAGGGCGGCCACGTTCAAGGTCACCGCCAAGGATGACGAGCTCGACCATGCGTTCCTGTCGCCGATATACCTCCCGCTGGTGGTTCTGACCGGGCTCCTGCTGGCCGGCGTGATCGCCGGTGTGATCCGCTGGATCGCATTTCCGGGGGACCGCGCGGTCGTGCAGATCGTGGGCGCCTGGAACGTCTACAACTTCCTTCTCGCGGCTTTCGCGCTCAGGGCGGTGTTCGAGCGGCCCTGGCGGCTGGTCAAACCTCGCACCGCGGTCTCGGCGCCGGCGCGGCTTGCGGTGGAGGATGGCGCCACCGCCTTCGACGTGACGATCATCGCCGCCACGGCAAACGCGGTGCAACTGCAACTCGACAGCGAACTGCGCGGCGCCGACGGACGTGACTGGCAGAATTCCGGCTGGGAGGGCAAGGCCGCGTCGCTGACGCCGATCCTGCCGAAGACGCCGGAACTGGAGCAGCCCCTGCCCGTGGTGATCGAGGACATCCGCACCGGCGTCGATGGCATCAGCCTGGGCGTCACGGTCGCCTCCGAACACATGGTGCCCGCCAGCCGGCTTGCCGCCACCATCGTATACGGCGATAGCTCGCGCTGGCATTTCTTCCGCAAGGTCCGGTCCCAGGGCAGCACCCTCCTTGCCGGCCTAGCCTACATCCTCGGCAAGAGCCTGGTCTCGATTCCCATGTCCGCGCTGGATTTCCTGCGCGAGCCGGCACGCCGGCGGAGGCAGTTGGCAGCGGACCTGACGATCCCCGAAGACGCCTTCGCGCAGGCCACGCGGGAGCAGGAGGAGCCCAAGCCGCCCGAGCCGGAAAAGACGCGGCCGGCGCGGTCCGAATATCTCGAGATCGAGGACTGAGCAGATGAGATCACGCTGCGCATCCTTCCTCCTGGCGGTGGCGCTGATGGCACAGGCGGCCCCGCGCCCGGCCACCGCCCAGCAGATCCAACTCGACAACCTGCCGGGGTTGCCGGAAGCCGAGCAGCAGGATCCGGGACAGTGGCGCACGCCGGAACCGTTCGAGCCGCGCGGCCGGTCGACGCAGGCGAACCCGCAGGCGGAAACCGAGCCCGAACCGATCCTGCTGCCGCTCAGGCCGACGCGGGCGCAACTTGGCACAGATCCCGGCGAATACAGGATCCAGGGCCAGTTCAGGACCGCCGAATTCAGCCTTCTTCTGCCCGAAGCCCCGACCGGCGCGAGCTTCACCCTGACCGCTCAGAGCGCGATCGACGTGTTGCCGGAGCGCTCGGAAATCCGCGTGTCGGTCAACGGCACGCCGATCGGAACGGTCGGGCCCAACAATTTCGACGCACCGCATTCCGACGTGCTGCCGGTTCCCGACGGCGTGCTGCGCGCGGGCCGCAATGTCGTCACGCTCGACGTCCGGCACGTGCATCGGGTCTTCTGCGGACCGGATGCCGCCTTCAGCGTCTGGACCGACATCGTACTGGCCGAAAGCGGGGTCGAGGTCATGCCCGACGCGCTCGGCACCGACCCGCTGAGCTTTCTCGCGGCCGCCGGGGCCGAGCTTGGCCGTTCGCGTCCGGTGACGATCCGGACCTCCGGCGCGAGCTTTCCGATCGCCGAGGCCGCACCGGTCATCGCGCGGGTCGGCGACATATTCGGCGGCTTGCCGCCGGAAATCATGTTCGAGGAATACTACACCATCAACGAGGGCCCGCCGCAGCTCGCGCGTGTCACGGTGGTGCCCTCCGGGGAGATGGCGGCGGACCTGCCGCAGTTCCGCCGCGGCGGTGACGGCGCGATCGTCCTTCTGGCCAATAGCGGGCGGTACGACGAAACCGGCGCCCTCCTGCTCGAAGCCCTCCCCGCCGGAGAGACAGGAAACTGGCCGCCGCTGATCGAGCCGGGCGGTCCGCGCGCGCTCTCGGATCTAGGGATCGCGGACATCGAGGGGCGGGGCCGCTACGTCAACGAAGCGGTGCCCTTCAGGTTGCCGCGCAACTGGCTGCTCATGGCGTCCCAGCGTGCCGAGCTGCGGCTCGACTACCAATACGACACGGACCTGCCGGACGGCGCCCTACTTCTGGTGAAGGTCAACGGCACGACGATCCGACTCTTGCCGCTCGACGAGGCCGAGGCGGCGGGCCGCGATCTCGATACCCTGCGGGTGCCCTTCGCCGCCAACCTGCTGCATCCGGGGATCAACCAGCTCAGCTTCGAGGCGCTGGTGCCCGGCGATCCGCCCGACGAGGCCTGCGTGCCCCGCGATGCACCGATCTTCCGGGTCGACTCCACGACCGAGCTTGTCGTGCCCCGGTCACCCGCGATGTCGGTGCCGGACATTCGCCGTGTACTGGAGGACATCAGGCCCGAAGGGATCGGCATGAGCGAAGCCGCCCAGGCCTCGCTTTCGCTCGGCATCCTGCCGCAACTCGCGGCGGTCTACGCGAGCCCCCGCACGGACCCCGAGGCAGCGGCAACGCGCCCGCCGCGCCTGACCGTCGGCATCCCCTCCGACATCTCGTCCATGTCCGGGGATATCGTGCAGGGGAACGGCTCGCGTCTACAGGAAGTGTTACTCACCAACGTCGTCGCACAGACCGAACAGGTGGACGCCTGGGAAGGCGTGAACGCGGATCGATGGTGGCACATATTCTACGACGTCGATCGTGCCGCCCGCCTGCCCGGAGAGATCCGCGACTGGTTCCTGTCGATCTGGCGCGGACCGGAGTCGGAACTCGGCGCCTGGCTCGACGGCCGCGCCGCGGAAGCGATGCTGATCCAGCCGGACATGCGGACGCAGGACCCTGGCGCTCTGTGGCTGATCGTGCGGCCGGGCTTCGACCCCAAGCAGGTCGTCGCATCCCTGGCGGCCTCGCACGAGCGGTTCGAGGGACCGACCGGGCAGGTATCGCTGTTTTCAATGGAAACGGGATGGAGCAGCTGGCACGCATCCAGCCGGCCGCTGGGCCTGCACGAACCGTTGACTTTCGCAAATGCCCGCGCCGTTGTCGGGAATTACGTAACCATCACACCGGGACGCTATATTTTACCCCTGTTTACCCTAGCGCTCTTTTCTGCGCTGGTCGGAATGGGGATCGTGCTGCTGAGCAGACGGGATCGGAGAAGATGATGCACCGCCGTGATCTCCTTTCATGCGCTGCGGCGTCCTTGTGTCTTGCCACCCTCGGCGTCGGGAAGGCTCGGGCGCAAGCCTCCGGTCCGGAGGCGAACATGCAGGACGTCTGGATCGCCTGGCGCGACGCCAACATGGAAGCGACGGGGCGCGTCGTCGACGAGCCACAGCAGAACGCGAGCCATTCCGAGGGTCAGGGCTACGGCATGCTGCTGGCCGCCCTGATGGGCGACCGCCGCGCCTTCGAACGGCTGCACGCCTGGACCAGCGTCAACCTTTCCATCCGTTCGGACACGCTCATGGCATGGCGGTGGCTGCCAGACACGCCCGGCCACGTGCCCGATCTCAACAATGCCAGCGACGGCGACCTTTTTCACGCCTGGGCGCTGCTTCTGGGGGCGCGCAAGTTCGGCGAAGGCTCCTTTCGAGAGGCGGCCGGCGAAATCGCGTACGATCTGGCGCGGACCTGCATTTTCACGACACAGAGCGGCGAGCCGCTGCTGCTGCCGGCCGCGCAGGGCTTCACGACGGAGGCCGGGATGATCTTCAACCCGTGCTATTCCATGCCCCTGGCCATGACCGAACTTGCGACGGAATTCGACCTTCCCATTCTCGCCGAGGCTGCGCGCCACGGTGTCGAGATCGCGCGGAGGCTCGCGGCGGACGGCGTCGTGCCCGACTGGGTCGAGGTCGCCGGTGGCGAATTGCGCCCGGCAGAGGGTTTTTCCTTCGATTCCGGCTACGAGGCGATGCGGCTGCCGCTGTTCCTGATATGGTCCGGCCTCGCCGATCATCCGGCGGTGCAACGCTATGCCGAAGCCCAGGCGCAGGCGCCCGAGGGCGTGGCGGCCACGGTCATAGAGCGCGGGTCCGGAGAGATCCTGTCGACCAGCGCTGAGGCCGGCTATCGCTCGATCGCGGCGCTGAGCAGATGCGCAGCGCAAAACCGGATCGGCTCGGAGATGCCGCCCTTCGCGCCGGACGCTCCATATTACTCCGCGACGTTGCAGGTCTTTTCCATGATCGCCCAGGCCAAGGGATCACCGATGTGCATACCGCTCTGACACGCTTCCGCCCCGCCCTGACCGTAGCGGCAATCGCCGGACTGTTGCTCGCCGCCGGCGCGCCGGTCCAGGCACAGACGCCGAGCGAGGCGGATCTCGAAGCGCTCCGCTTCTACATCGAGGAGGACAACGAACAGGCGATCCGGTCCGAGATCCGCCGCCTTCAGTTGCGCTACCCCGACTGGACGGTGCCAGACGACCTGACCAATCTGCAGCGCGACGTCCCGTCCGACACGATCGACCGGATCTACGACCAGATCGCCGCGGGCGATTTTGACAGCGCCCGCGAGACCATCGGCCAGACCACCCAGAGCTACCCGGACTGGTCGCCCTCGGCGCAGCTTCTGCAAGCGCTGACCATCGCCGAGGCGCAGGCCCGCTTCACAGAGGCCGTGGAAGGATCCGACCCGAGCACCGCGGTCCGGATCGCCCGCAGCAATCCCGGGCTTCTGCGCTGCGAGCGTGTGAACAACGCGTGGCTCCTGGCCGAACAATACCAGTCTCTCGATGAGAACAGCGCCGCGCTCGAGGTTTACCGCAGCACGATCAGAAGCTGCACGGATGCCGACATCCTCGTCGCCACGCTCGAGAAGGCGGCGGCGGTCGCCAGCGTTGCGCAATTGGCGGAACTGTCCGACGCGGCACGGCAGCAGGCCCCTGGCGCCGCAGAACGCCTGACCGCGGTGCAGACCCGCCTGCGCGCCGGCATCGAGGCCACCGGAGGCGCGCCGGACCCGGGTGCGGCAAGCAGCGGGAACGGCAGCGCGTCCGCCCCGCTCACTTCGATCGAGGTGGAGGAGGTTCCGACCGCGACCTCTCCCACCACCAGCCTGCGGCCCGCCGCGCGGCCCGCGGCGCTGTCGCGGCCCCGTACCGCGAGTCCGCCGGCACGGAGCAGCGCGCCCCAAGGCGGCTCACCCGGCGTGTTGTCGCAGGCACGGCAGGCCGCGGATCGCGCCGACTGGAGCCGCTGCCTCGCCCTGACGGCGAATTCGTCGCATGGCGCGGTCCTGTCCCAGCGCGGCTGGTGCGCCCTGAACGCGAACCGGACGATGGAGGCGCTGACGGATTTCCGCGCCGCGGCGCAGCGAGCCCCGACAGCCGAGAACCGCCGGGACTCCGCCTACGGCATGGCCCTTGCCATGTTGCGGCTGAACATGGTCGACGAGGCCGCTGCCGTCGCGGCCAGGACCCATTTCACCGACGCCCAGCGGCTGGAGATCGAGGGTCAGATCCTCGACAAGCGCGGCGTGGCGGCCTACGAGCGCCGCGACTACCGCCGTGCCATCGCCTATTTCAACGAACTGGAGCGCGTCACCGGCGTCGTGCGCCGCGACCTCGCGCTTCTGCGCGGATACGCCTACCTCAATTCCGGCCAGCGCACGGCCGCGCGGGCGGAGTTTCAGCGACTGCACAACCAGATGGCGACACCGGCATCGCGCCGCGCGCTGTCGGAGGCGATGCGCTGAGCATCCGTCTCTCCGCAGTGATCTAGCGCGGTTGATTCGCTTCGCGAAAGCCGCGCAATCTGCGCAAGATCCGCATCAGATTAGATTCAATCTTTAGCCGAGGCTGCCCATTTTTTGTGCTGCGGGATTCTCCTTAAGGGAATCGTGTCCGCAAGAGAGATTCGCGTCTGGCTTGATTGTGGCAACTCAATCCCGTGATCGACCCATTCCGACCACACCGCCGGCACAAAACATGTTTAGTTAACATGATTGAGACGCCAAGGGGATCGGCCAAGTTCAGGTGACCCGACGTCCAACGAGTAAACAGTTTCTTGTGCAATCAGAAGGTTGCGAAAAATGAACCAGGACGAAATCGACTTCGAAATCGAAAGAAAGCGGCGGTCCCGCCGGGCAATGTATTTGGCTGAAACCATCCTGGTCTCGACCCTCTTGCTCTGGTTCACGTCGCTGTTGTCAGCCTGAGCCGGGCGCCCGCACCCGCGCGGGTGCGTGCAGAGCGTTCCCGTCCTTGGAGGAACGCCCAAGTCGAGCCAAGCCAATCCTCACACGGAGCGGCACTGCAAAACGGCCCCTCGCATAATCGTGCAACACCTGATCCTGCCCCGATAACGCGGACGGGGTCAGGCCGCCATGCGATCCCTTTTACCCGGTGATCGCTTGCCCGTAGCGAAATGCGGGCGACATGAATTGTAGAAGCCTTCGATATCGGCGAAAAGGCCGCGGTGCGCTGCGCCGGCTCACGTATCGATGCCGGCTGGCGGAGCGGCCGATCGCCGGGCCCCGGCGAACGGGACAGATCGGGCGCATGCGCCCTTTGCAAATCTCGCGTCAAGCCGCACTCGGCGCGGCCAACTCGGCCGGGGCCCAGTCTACGTCCAACCGCCACTCCAAGCCATCGATATTGCCGAGCCTCTGGCGGGGAAGGTGGGATTCGAACCCACGGGACGCTTTCACGCCCGGCAGTTTTCAAGACTGCTGCCTTCGACCGCTCGGCCACTTCCCCGGCAGGTCCCTCTCCTAGCTTCCGCAACCGCGTCCCGCAATATCTGCCGACACCTGCGGCGGCACGCGCCTGTGACGCCGGGGCCGGGAAAATGGGCCGCCCCTGCGCCACGGGCTTTCCATGAGCCGCGCGAGCGGGTAGGCTCCGGGCATGCGCGCGTCCGGAGGCAGGCGTGCGCCCGCGCCCGGCACTCAAGACCGGACAACCGGCACCGGGCAGCGGATCGGCGGCACGAGAGACAGGCAAGGGCGAGCACGTCACATGTATGACCATTTCCGGCTACGGTACCTGACCGGCGGAGCGATGCTTTTCGCGGCCATGACACTTGCGGGCTGCGACAGCGCGTCGATGCCCGGATTCCTGAAATCGGACACGGCGGGCGAAGAGGCCACGCGCAACGCCGGCGGCGTGCGCGGCGGCGGCACCGTGGAGCGCGACATCGAGGCGCCCGAGATCTTCCAGGCCACCGAGCGCGGGCTCTGGGACGGGCGCCCTTCGCTCGGCGGCGTCTGGGTCGCGCATCCCGAGGTGACCGAGCCCGAGCGCGTCATCATCCGCAACCAGCAGAACGGCCAGTTCGTCATCGGCGCGCTCTTCAAGCGGGAACGCGAGACGCCCGGCCCGGTCCTGCAGGTCTCCTCCGACGCCGCAGCGGCGCTGGAGATGCTCGCCGGCCAGCCGGCCGAGCTCGACGTCGTCGCCCTGCGCCGTGAGGAGGCGACGGACCCGGACGCGGCGGCCGCCGCCACAGTTGACACCGCCGACCTCTCCGCCGCCTCGGACGTGGAGAGCGGCGCGCTCGATCCCGTGACCTCCGGCGCCGGGGCCGCGCTCGCCCCCGAGACGCCTGCGGCCCCCGAGGACAGCGCCGCGGCCCCGGCCCCCGCCCCGGTCGAGACCGCCGCCGCCCCGGCGCGCCCGGCGCCGCAAGCCTCGCCGCTCGACAAGCCCTACCTGCAGATCGGCATCTTCAGCGTGGAGCAGAACGCCCGCAACACCGCCGAGGCGATGCGCCAGGCCGGCCTCCTGCCCGCGGTCAAGAAGCAGAGCTCCAGCGGCAAGACGTTCTGGCGCGTGATCGTCGGCCCGGCGCAATCGGCCTCCGAAAGGTCCGATGCGCTCACCGAGATCAAGGCGCAGGGCTTCACCGACGCCTATGCCGTCACCGACTGACGGCGCGGCGCGCACGCCGAATTGACAGGTTGCCCGGGCGGGCGCGGACTCCCGGTCCGCGCCCGCCTGCGTTACAACACACGGCGACGCCCGAAGGAGGAGCCATGCCGATTCTCAGATCCCTCGCCGCCGCGCTCGCCGCGATCCTCGTTCTGACCGGGGCCGCGCAGGCCTTCGACACCTCCGCCCGTGCGGCCTTCGTGCTCGACCAGAAGACCGGCACGGTGCTCCTGGCAAAAAACGCCGACGAGCCGCTGCCGCCAGCGTCGATGTCCAAGCTGATGACGCTCTACATGGCGTTCGAAGCGGTCGAGGAAGGGCGCCTGTCGCTCGACGAACGCCTCCCGGTCTCGTCGCACGCGGCCAGCTACGGCGGCTCGACCATGTTCCTCGACACCACCGACCGCGTCGCGGTGGAGGACCTCCTGCGCGGCATCGTCGTGCTGTCGGGCAACGACGCCTGCGCGGTCATCGCCGAGGCGCTGTCGCCCGACGGCACCGAACGCGGCTTTGCCGAACTGATGACCCGGCGCGGCCAGCAGATGGGCCTGACGAGCTCGGTCTTCAAGAACTCCAACGGCTGGCCGGCCGACGGGCACGTGATGTCGATGCGCGATCTCGCGCTCCTCGCCAGCCACATCATCGAGGATTTTCCGGACTTCTACCCGATGTTCGCCGAACAGACCTTCGCCTTCGACGGCCGCGCGCCCGCGAACGTCAACAACCGCAACCCGCTGCTGGGGCTCGGAATCGGCGCAGACGGGCTCAAGACCGGGCATACACAGGCCGCCGGCTACGGCCTCGTGGGGTCGGCAAAGCAGGGCGACCGGCGGGTGATCTTCGCGCTGACGGGGCTCGAGACCAACCGCGGACGCGCCGAGGAGAGCGAGGCCATTGTCAACTGGGCCTTCCGCCAGTTCGCCGAGAAGACGATCACGGAGGCCGGCAACCGCGTTGCCACCGCCAATGTGTGGATGGGCGACGAGGACACCGTCGGGCTTGTCGCGGACGAGGACCTGACGCTGCTCGTGCCAGTTCTCACCGGCGCCCCCCTGCAGGCCGAAGTGGTCTATACCGGCCCGCTCACCGCACCCATCCGGCAGGGTCAGCAGCTCGCCGAACTCATCGTGCGGCCCGAGGGGCTGCCCGAACACCGGGTCCCGCTGGTGGCCGAGAGCGCGGTTCAGGGCGCCGGTTTCGTTAACCGGGTGATGACGGTCGCCGAGGTACTCCTGCGAAGATTCGGGCAATCTCCGCAGGACGTGATGTAATGAGTGAAAAGCGATACGGGGCGTTCCTCAGCTTCGAAGGGATCGACGGCAGCGGCAAATCCACCCAGGCAAGGCTTC
The DNA here is from genome assembly GCF_900112685.1 of Roseivivax sediminis. GTDB lineage: Bacteria > Pseudomonadota > Alphaproteobacteria > Rhodobacterales > Rhodobacteraceae > Roseivivax > Roseivivax sediminis. The sequence goes on along the minus strand of NZ_FOMS01000003.1, from coordinate 313,164 downwards.
TGGCCGAGGCGCTCCGGCAGGCGGGGCACGACGTCCTGCTAACCCGCGAACCCGGCGGCAGCCCGGGGGCGGAGGAGATCCGCTCGCTCCTGCTGCACGGCGACCCGGATCGCTGGTCGGCGGAGACGGAGCTTCTGATGTTCACCGCGGCGCGCCGCGACCACGTGGAACGTACGATCCAGCCGGCGCTCGACGCCGGCAAGGTCGTCGTGTGCGACCGCTTCGTCGATTCCACACGCGCCTACCAGGGCATCACCCGCGGCGACCTGCGCGCCAAGGTCGACGCCCTGCACGCGCTGATGATCGGGATCGAACCGGACCTGACCTTCCTGATCGACATCAACCCCAACATCGCCCTCGCACGGGCAACCAAGCGCGTCGGCTCCGAGGCGCGGTTCGAGAATTTCGGGATCGAATTGCAGGCCACTTTGCGTGCCGGATTTCTCAACCTCGCCCACCGCGCCCGCCGCTTCCGCGTCATCGCCGGCAACCGCGAGGAGGACGAGGTCCACACTGACGTGCTGCGCATGGCCGAAGCGTTCCTGGGCCCCGCATGAGCGCGGAGGATCTGCCTGAACCCGACCGCGTGGAGGGTGCCCACCACCCGCGCGAGACGCCGCGCCTCGTCGGCCAGGGCGTGGCCGAACGCGCGTTCCTGTCGGCCTTCTCGGGCGGACGGCTGCATCACGGCTGGCTGCTGACCGGGCCCGAGGGCGTGGGAAAGGCGACGCTTGCCTGGCGTATCGCACGCTTCCTGATCGCAACGCCGGTCGATGACGGCAGCGGACTCCTCGGCGCTCCGCCCGCGCCCGACACGCTCGATATCGGTGCCGACCACCCGGTGATGCGGCGCACCATGGCGCTGTCCGAGCCGTCGCTCTTCGTTCTGCGACGCGGCGCCAACGACAAGGGCGACCGCCTTGCGGCAGAGATCCGGGTGCAGGAGGTGCGCGACCTCAAACGCCGCATGGCGCTGTCCTCCGCCGATGGCGGCCGCCGGGTGATCCTCGTCGACGCGGTCGACGATCTGAACGTCAGTGCCGCCAACGCACTGCTGAAACTGCTGGAGGAGCCGCCGGCGAACACCGTCCTGCTGCTCGTCTGCCACCGCCCGGCACGGCTTCTGCCGACGATCCGCTCGCGCTGCCGGGAGCTGCGCCTCTCCCCGCTGGGGCCCGAAGCGATGGCCGAGGCGCTCGCCGCCGCCGGTGCGGCCGCCGGCCCCGAAGAGGCCGACGCCCTGACCGAGCTGTCCGCCGGTTCGGTCGGCGCCGCAATCCGTCTGTCCAATCTCGGCGGCCTGGAGCTTTACGGCGCGCTGATGGAGGTGCTCTCCACCCTGCCCGACCTCGACCGCCCCCGCGCGCTGGCACTCGCCGACCGTGTCGCCACCCGCGGCCGGGAGGCCGAACTCGATCTCCTTCTCGGCCTCACGGACCTCGCCCTCGCCCGGCTCGCACGCGCCGGTGTCACCAGCACGCCGCCGCCCCGCCCGGCCCATGCCGCCGAACCCTCGGTGATCGCCCGCCTCGCCCCCGACCCGGCTGCCGGCCGCGCCTGGGCAGACATCGCCCAGACCGCCGCAGAACGCGCCCGCCGCGGCCGCGCGGTGAACATCGACGCCGCCGCGCTGGTCTTCGACATGCTCACCCGGATGCGTGAAACCGCTGCCTCCGTCGCCGCCTGACCGGCTTTCGTACACCAGCGGACGAGCCGTCCGAGAGGGACCACCGGGCGACCGTACCGGGCTCGCTGCAGCGGCCGATCCGTGCGTCCCGCAGCCGCCTTGACCCTCCCGGTTCGATCCTAGATACGTCGCGACCAAAGAGACCCGAGAGGACGCGGCCCATGAGCGACGCTCTCATTACTGACAGCCATTGCCACCTGGACTTCCCCGATTTCGACGAGAGCCGCCCGGAGATCGTCGCGCGCGCCGTCGAGGCCGGGGTGCATCGCATGGTGACGATCTGCACCAAGCTCCGCAACGAACCGAATGTTCGCGCGATCGCAGAGACTTACGCGCCGGTCTTCTATGCCGCGGGCACCCATCCGATGTCTGCCGCGGAGGAACCGCTAGCGAGCGTCGAGGATCTCGTCGCGCTTGCCCGCCACCCCAAGTTCGTGGCCATCGGAGAGAGCGGGCTCGACTACCACTACACGGCTGAAAGCGCTGATATTCAAAAGAAATCTCTTGCGGTTCACATCAAAGCGGCACAGGAGACCCAGCTGCCGCTGATCATCCATGCCCGCGATGCCGATGCCGACATGGCCGAGATCCTCGTGAGCAACTTCAAGACCCGCGCCTATCCCTGTGTCATGCATTGCTTTTCCTCGGGGGCGGAGCTTGCGAAGGCCGCGCTCGACTGCGGCTTCTACCTCTCCATGTCCGGTATCGCCGCCTTCCCCAAATCCAAGGAACTGCGCGACATCTTCGCGTCAGCCCCGCTCGATCGGGTCCTGGTGGAGACCGACAGCCCCTACCTTGCGCCGCCGCCCTATCGCGGCAAGCGCAACGAGCCGTCCTACACGGTCCATACCGCGCAGGTGGGCGCCGAGGTGTTCGGCCTCGATTACGAGGACTTCGCCGCTGCGACCGAGGCGAATTTCGACCGGCTCTTCGCCAAGGCCGCCGCATGGGCCGAGGCCGCATGAGCGGCGAATTGCGCTTGACCATCCTCGGCTGCGGCTCCTCCGGCGGCGTGCCACGGCTGGGTGGCCTATGGGGCTCTTGCGATCCCGAAAACCCAAGAAATTCAAGGCGTCGCTGCTCTCTCCTGATCGAGCGTGAAACCGAAGCCGGCACCACAACCGTGCTGATCGACACTTCTCCGGACCTGCGCGCGCAGCTTCTCGACGCGGGCGTCGGGCGGCTCGACGGGGTGGTCTACACCCATTCCCACGCCGACCATGTCCACGGCATCGACGATCTTCGGATGATCGTCTTCAACATGCGCCAGCGCCTGCGCGTCTGGGCGGACGAGCCGACCCGCGAGAGCCTGCTCGCGCGCTTCGGCTATGCCTTTATCCAGCCCCAGGGCAGTCATTATCCCCCGATCCTCGACATGCACCATATCGACGGGCCGGTCACCGTGGACGGCGCTGGCGGGGACGTCACGCTGCACCCCTTCCTGGTACATCACGGCGGCATCGACGCTCTCGGATTCCGCGTGAACGATATCGCGTATCTCCCTGATGTGGCAGACATTCCCGAGGCCGCCTGGCCCTCTCTGCACGGCCTCGACTGCTGGATCCTCGACGCGCTGCGCCGCGATCCGCACCCCACGCACGCGCATCTGGAAAAGTCGCTCGGCTGGATCGAGGAGGTCGCCCCGAAGCGGGCCGTCCTGACCAACATGCACATCGATCTCGACTATGCCACGGTCGAGGCGGAAACGCCGGCCCACGTCACCCCAGCTTATGACGGGATGACGCTGCGGTTCCCGCTGTGACCGGCACCGGCGCCTGATGCAGGCGCTGCTCGACGTCATCCTGCCGGTCTTCCTGGTGATCGGCGCCGGCTACGTGTCGGTCTGGCGCGGTCTGTTCTCGGACAGCGTGGTCGACGGGCTGATGGCCTTCGCGCAGAATTTCGCCGTGCCCTGCCTGCTGTTCCGCGCGATCTGGACGCTCGACCTCGGTGCGACGTTCCATCCGGCGCTGCTGATCTCGTTCTACTCTGGCGCGATCGGCGGGTTCACGGTGGGTCTGCTCGGCGCCCGCTACATCTTCAACAGGGAGTGGGAAGACGCCGTAGCCATCGGGTTCTGCGGACTTTTCTCCAACTCCCTCCTGCTTGGCCTGCCGATCACGGAGCGCGCCTACGGCGCCGACGCGCTTGAGGCGAACTACGCCATCATCGCCCTGCACGCGCCGATATGCTATGGCATCGGCATCACCGCGATGGAGATCGCCCGCGCCCGCGGGAGCAGCGTCGCACGTCTGCCCGGCAAGGTGCTCGCCGCGATGTTCCGAAACGCGCTCGTCGTCGGCATCGCACTCGGCGCGGCGTTCAACCTGCTCGGCCTCGGCCTGCCCGGACCCGCCGAAGAGGCGCTGAACATGATCATCCGCACCGCCATTCCGGCGGCTCTGTTCGGGCTCGGCGGCGTGCTCTTCCGGTTCCGGCCAGCCGGCGACCTGCGCGCGATCCTGTTCGTCTGCGCCATCACGCTCTTGCTGCATCCCGCGATCACCTGGAGCCTCGGCATGTCCTTCGGTCTCGAGGTGGGACAATTGCGCTCGGCGGTGGTGACGTCGGCGATGGCGCCCGGGGTGAACGCCTACGTCTTCGCCAACATGTACGGGCGGGCGCGGCGCGTGGCGGCGTCCTCCGTCCTGTTTGCCACGGCGCTGTCGCTGGGGTCGGCGTGGCTCTGGCTGTCGGTGCTGCCCTGAGGCGTGACAGGGGCGCCGCGCCGCCTATGTCCGCCAGCAGGGCCCCTCGCCCGATCCAGACGCCACAAGGACACACGCCCATGTCGATCTACGACGCCATCAAGGCCGACCACGAAAACCACCGCAAGCTGCTGGCCCGCATCGCCGACACCGAAGGCGCCTCCGACGATCGCAAGGCGGCTTGGGCGGAGTTCTTCCAGGACGTGAAGAGCCACGCCGCCGCGGAGGAGGAAACCTTCTATTCCAAGCTCATGTCCAAGACCTGGGGCCAGGACGCGGCGCGCCATTCGGTCGAGGAACACGCCGAGATGGACGAGCTCATGGAAGAGCTGCAGGACATGGACATGTCGAGCCCCGGCTGGCTCAACAAGTTCAACAAGCTGCGCCACGACTATGAACACCACATGGACGAGGAAGAGGACGAGGTCTTCGGCCGCGCCCGCGAGGTGATCCCGGAGGACGAGATCGACGGCTACGGCGAGCGATTCCGCACGCGCAAGGACGAGGAGCTTAAGCTCGTCGAGAAGAAGCGCGCCGACCAGCTCGAGGACTGACCGTGGACGGGCGCCGAGAACCAGAGATCCGCCGCGCCCGGCCCGAAGACGCCCCCACGATGGCGCGCGTCCACGTGCAATCCTGGCCGGAAGCGTATCGCGGCGCACTGCCGGAGGCGGAAGAGCGTCGCCCTGCGCGGGGCCCTCCGGACGCGAGTGCTGGGCGCTGGCCAGATGGTGATGACCGCGCCGGGCCAGGGCTTCGCGCAAATCGCGCGGCAGCCTGGCAGCCCGCCTACCCGTCGGATCTGTGGTACCTGTACGTGCTGGCGCGGCCGCACGGAGCCGGCATCGGACGGCGGCTTCTGTCGGCCGCGCTGCGCGCCCGCCCCGGCGCGTTCAGCGCCTGCATGCCGGAGGGTAACAGCCGCGCGTTTGCCTTTTACCGCAAGACCGGCGCACAGCTGCTGGAAACACGGCGCGATCGTGTCGGTACCACATCCATGACCGCGCATATCCTCGGCTGGCCGGTCGCGGAGGCGGCGCGGCCCGCGCTTTAGCGCGCGCCCTCGCCGCTCGGGTCGATCTCGGCTTTCACCTGACCGTAGGCAAGGAGCGCGAACAACCCGGTCCCGCCCAGCACGTTACCCAGGAAGCTCGGAAGGATGAGCCCCAGCCATGTCTTCGCGGCGGAGATGTCACCCGACAGCCAGAGCAGGAACGCCTCGTTCGAGCCGGCGACCACGTGCGTGAAGTCCCCCATCGCGATGAGGTAGGTGAAGAGGAAAATCATGAAGATCTCGAACCCTTCGGACGAGGGCAGCATCCACACGATGGCCGCGATGAAGAAGCCGGCCGGGACACCGTACTTGAAGGATTCCATGGCGCTGTACTCGGCAAAGTGCTTGGAGACCGCCTTCATCCCCTCGACGTATTCGGGCTTTACCATGCCGCCGTGCACCGCAAGCGCCGCGATGATCATCGCCCCTACGATATTCGCGAGGAACACCACGGACCAGAGCCGCATCGCGCAATAGAGAAGCGACAGCGACTTGTCCTTCAGGACCGGCAGCACCACCGTGATCGTGTTCTCGGTGAAGAGTTGCACGCGGCTGAGGATCACCAGGATGAACCCCACGGTGTAGCCCATATTCTCGATGGCGCCCTGGTAGGGATGGGTTGCGAACTTCACGTGAAGGATGCCCTCCGCCAGGACCGACGCGGCGATGCCGATGCCCGCAGCGATGCCGGACCACCAGAGAGACGCCATCGGCCGGTTGAGTTCCCGGCGGCCCTCCTGGTTGATGACCTCGTAGACGGCGCGGGCGGCGAGGCTGCGATGGCGGGCGATCTGCCCTGCCTCCTCTCGCTTCTGGGTCGCGCTGTCGGGTTCCTCGTATTGCATATCGGAGGAGTGCGTATCGCTCATCTAGTCCAATCCGGTCATGTGCGGAAGCAGGCTGCGGCGCGAGGGATGCGCCACGTTCAGCCATCGGAACGTGACGCGGGCGACCCCGGTTCCCACGCCACTTGGACGTCGCTGCGGACCGAACTTCGTGCTATGGTTGTATCATTCTCGCGATGACCCATTCCTTTTGCCTTCGGAGCGCCCGCCCATGACCCCTACGCTCGACATCCAGCAGCCGCAGCCCTTCGACCTCGTCGGGGAGACCATCCTCTTTGCCGGCAACGCCGCAGGCTTCGAAGGCACGCTGAGCGTGACGGTCAGCGAGGGCCACGACGAGGTTACCGGCAGCACCTCGGTCGGATCGCTCGGCCTGCGCCAGGTCCAGGGCGCGATCGAGATCCCCGCGACGACGATGTTCCAACTCAACCGGTTGTTCCTCACGCTCGCCGACGACACCGGCAACGAGAACGGACCTTCAGTGACGATCCCGGTGCTTTTCGGGCCGCGCATCCTGCCTGGGTATCGCGGTTGGCAGCCGTACACCGTTGCCGCCGGGGACACGCTCAGCGCCATCGCCCAGGCGCAATACGGCAGCAACGATTTCGCGCCGATCTTCGAGGCCAACCAGCACATCCTGGCAAGCCCCGACGTCATTTTCCCAGGCCAGACCCTTCGCATCCCCCGGGCCGACATCTGACCATACGCGCCAGCGGGCGCCCGGAAATCCGGCGACGCGCGCCGTGACTTGCCTCAGGCAGAGCGCAGCTTCGGCGTCGCGTCGCTCGCGTCTTCGGCGGTGCGGAACTTGCGGATCATGTCGCGCATCTTGTGGGATTCCTGCTGGAGCAGGTCGCTCGCGGCCGTGGTTTCCTCGGTCATGGCGGCGTTCTGCTGCATCGTTCGGTCGAGTTGCGTCGTGGCGACGTTGATTTCCTTGATACCGTTCGCCTGTTCTTGCGCGGAAGCCGCGATCTCGCCCACGTTCTTGGTGATCTCCGCCACCCCGGAGATGATCGATTGCAGCACCGATCCCGCCTCGTTGACCATCTTCACGCCGCGATCGACCTGACCGTTCGAGGTGGAGATGAGCCCATTGATCTCTCGCGCCGCCTGGGAGGAGCGTTGCGCAAGTTCCCGTACCTCGGAGGCGACGACGGCAAAGCCCCGCCCTGCATCGCCGGCCCGGGCGGCCTCCACCCCGGCATTGAGCGCCAGGAGGTTCGTCTGGAAGGCGATCCCGTCGATCACGTCCACGATCCGGGCAATGTTGCGCGAGGATTCCTCGATCTCCGACATGGCCGAAACCGCTTCGCCGACGATCTCCCGGCTGGTCGTCGCTTCGGTGTTGGTGGCATGGGCCACGTCGTTGGCATGCGAGGCCCCCTCCGCGGCCGAGGACACCGAAGCGGTAAGCTCGTTGAGCGCTGCGGCGGTCTGTTCGAGCGTCGCGGCGGAATTCTCGGTGCGGCGCGAGAGCTGGTTGGAGGCGGCGGAAATCTCGCTCGAACTGGTGTCGATCGTGTGTGCACAGATCGCTATCTGACCGATCAGTTCCGACAGGTTGCCCACGGCCGCATTGAAATCGCGGCGCAGCGCCTCGTAGCTCTCGGGGAAGGTCTCGGTCAGGCGCACGGTGAGATCGCCGCCGGCCAAGTGCTTCATACCCCCGGCGAGCGCCTCCACGACCCGTTGCTGTTCGGCCGCCCGCGCCTGCCGCTCGGCCTCGGCGTCGGCGCGCAGCGCCTCCCGCTTCCGGGATTCCGCCGTCTCGCGCTCGCGCTCTGCCGCTTCGGCTTTCGCCCTGCGCGCCTGTTCTTCCTGCGCGCGTTCCATGGCTGCACGCTCCGCATCGGCCTTGCGCCGAATCTCCTCCGCCTCGCGCCGGCGGTCCTCTTCCTCGAGCCGCTGGCGTTCGATCATGCCGTTGCGGAACACGGTGAGTGCCGCGGCCATCCGGCCGATCTCGCCTCGCTGCCGCTCGAACCCGACGACTGGTGAGAGGTCCCCGGTCGCCAGCCGCTCCGTCACCTGGGTCACGGACAACAGCGGCCGCACGATGACGACCGCCGCGGCGATGCAGGCCAGCAGCAAGGCAACAACACTGCCCCCGGCAATGGCGAGCATCGTCCGCCGGCCGCCGTTCGCAGCCGCTTCGAGCCGGCCGCTGGCCCCGGTGATCTCGCTCATCGCCTCATGGCCGAGTTCGCGCGCCAGGGCCGTGGCCGAGCCGACCTCGGCTGCCGCCAGACGGGACGCGGCGTCGGCGGTCTGCCGTGCCGCGAGCACCTTGCGGCGCGCCGCGAGGATACCGTCCGCCGGGTTGGTTAGCGCGGCTATTTGCGCCACCGCCGCGTCGATCGCGGGGTCGGAAAAAATCTCGGCCAGGGACGTGATGCGGGCCACGAGTCCGTCAGCCTCGGCCTGGGCTGCCTCGACATTGGCAACGCTGTCGGCAGATGCACCCGTCAGGACCAGCGACTGGATCTCGCCGAGCAAGCGTTCGAGGTTCGCCGCGCGATCCATCGCCTCCAATGTCCGGCGGGCACCGGTATCGCCGATTTCGCCGTTCAGGAGCCGCCCATGGGCCGCGTCGTAGATTTCGACCACGCGGGCGGCGCCCTGCGCGACCGCCGCGCCGAGCGCGTCGGAGCCGTCAAGTGTCACCGCGTCGAAGGCGATATCGTCCCGGCGTGCGTCGGCCACGTCCGACAGGTGGGTCGCGACCCTGTCGACGGTGGCGCGCATCATCTCGGCCTCTTCACCGTCGAGATCGCCGGCAGAGGCGCGCAGCCGGTCGACCGCGGCCGTGGCCTGACCGTAGCTGTCGGACATCTCGCCGGCATCGGCGGCGATCAGCAGCCCCGACAGGTTTTCTCCAAGTTCGCCTGAGGTTTCGACGATCTCGGAACTTTCGACGAGGTTCGGCATGACCTCGTCCTGGAAACGGCCCAGCCCGGCCGAGACATCGCCGAAAAGAGCGATGCTCGTGACGATGGCCGCGGCCACCAGGGCCGCCATGGTGAGCAGCATTGCAGCAATCTTAGCCACGATCGACCCCGCGGCAGCGCGTAATATGGACATCTCGACCTCGATGTTTCCGATGGCGCGGCGCTGAGGGCTCCCCGTGCACCGCATGCAACCTCGCCCGAAGGCGTGTCCCGGCTCGATACCAGCGAGGAATTAACAATCGGTGCAGGCCTTGCGGCACGAAACGCCCGGCCTGCCGCACCGAAAGACCCGCGATGACCGCGTCCTTCCCTCTCTCAAGCCGCGCACCGGTGCCGACCGCGACCGGCGCGCAGGTTGCACCGACACGCCACTTCGGGCATCCCGGCGCGGGTAGCGGAAAGGGGCACTTCATGCCGGCGACAATCAAGGGGGTCCTGTTCGACAAGGACGGCACCCTGATCGACTACGACCGCACCTGGGTGCCGATCAACCGACGCGCGGCAGACCATGCGGCCGCGGGCGATGCCGCGCTGCGCGACCGTCTGCTCGATATCGGGGGGCAGGACGATGCGGCGGCGACCGTGCGCGGCGGCTCGCTCCTTGCGGCGAGCAATACCGAAGAAATTGCGGCGGCGTGGCGCGCGGCCGGTGCGCGAGGCGACGACGATCTCGTCGCGGCGCTCGACCGGATCTTCACCGAAGGGGCGGCTGGCGCCGTTCCGGTGTGCGATCTTCCGGCGCTGTTCGAGCGATTGACGGGCCGCGGCCTGCATCTCGGCGTGGCGACCAGCGACAGCGCGGCCGGCGCGGCGGCGACGCTGCGCACGCTCGGCGTCGATGCGGCGGCCTTATTCGTGGCGGGCTACGACAGCGGCCACGGCGTCAAGCCGGGCCCTGGCATGGCGCTGGCCTTCATGCGGCAGACCGGCCTCGCGCCCGAAGAGGTCGCGATGGTGGGCGACAACCTGCACGACCTCGAAATGGGGCGCGCGGCGGGCTGCGGTCTGTGCGTCGGGGTGCTGACCGGCACGGGCACCCGCGCCGATCTGGCGACCCGCGCCGATGCCGTCATCGACGGCATCGACCAGCTCGAGGCGCTGCTCGAGCGGGCGGGAGCGGCCTGAGCCTCAGCGCAGGCGCAGGACGATGGCGCGGCTCGGCACGGTGTCGGGCCGGTGCGGCATCGACACGTAGGGGGGCGTTTCCTCCACGATGTCCCACACGCCATCCCTGGCGAGCTCGTGCATGCGCTCGCCGACGCTGCCGCGATAGAGCGTGTCCTTGATCGTGAGAACCAGGATGCCGCCCGGCCGCGTGACGCGGATAAGCTCGTCGAAACCTTCCGCCCCGACATGGCCGACGGTGAACACACCGGCCGCGACCACCGCGGCGTAGTGGTTGTCCTCCATCGGCAGCGTGGTGCCGAGCGCGGCGACGTGGAACGCCGAATAGACCGCCTTGCGCTCGGCCACGGCGAGCATCTTCTCGGAGATGTCGAGCGCCTCGCAGCCATCGTAGCCGACGATGGACATCCATTCGCCCAGAAGGCCCGTCCCCGCCCCGGCATCGAGGACCGGGCCCTCGCCCTTCGGCAGGTGCCGCGTCAGCATGGCAAGGCAGATGTTGGGGTGCCGGTAGCCCAGCGTCGACATCTCCGTGTCGTAGCGTTCGGCCCAGTCGTCGTACTTCTTGGCGACGTCTTCGACGCCGGTGGCGGAATAGACGACGTCGAGGCTCTTGGCGGGATCGGTGGTGGTCATGTCGGTCGGGGTCCTTTCCGGTCTGCTCGGGCGGGTGGCCCGCGTCGATTGCATGGGTCGGCGCTTGAATCGCCGGCTGACGGAGTGATAGCAGCAGCGGGGAATATTTGGAAGGTTGTGGTTTTGAGCTCTCCATGAGCAATAATCCCACGAAAATCCAAGATTTCGGCGCCGCCATCTGCGCGGCGCCGACCAGCCAGACAGGGAGACTTCAATGGACACCACCGTCGCACTCGACCACCTGCGCGCCATCGACGGCTTCGGCGACGCCACCGCGGAGAACACCCGCATCGACCGCCTCGGCGGGCTGACCAACATCGTCTTCCGCGTCACCCGAGACGGCCGCGACTACCTGCTGCGCCTGCCCGGGCCGGGCACGGAGGAATACATCGACCGCAAGGTCGAGAAGCAGATATCCGAGGCCGCCGCGCGCGCCGGCGTCTCCCCCGAGGTGCTGCATTTCGACACCGAAACGGGCGTCATGCTGGCCGACTATATCGACGCGCCGACCATGTCGCCGGAGCGGTTCCGCACCACCCCCGGCGCCCCGACCCGCGCCGGCGCGGCGTTCCGCAAGCTGCACGCCAGCGGCGAGACCTTCGATTTCCGCTTCGAGCTGTTCGCGATGATCGACGACTATCTGCGCGTGCTGAAGGAGAAGGACGCCACCCTGCCCGAGGGCTATAACGAGACGGTGCAGGAGGCGCAGGGTGTGCGCGCCGCGCTCGACGCCAACCCCGCGCCGCTGGCCCCCTGCCACTGCGACCCCCTGTGCGAGAACTTCCTCGACGACGGCACGCATATGTGGATCGTCGACTGGGAATATTCCGGCATGAACGATCCGCTCTGGGATCTCGGCGATCTGTCGGTCGAAGCCGGCTTCGACGACGCGCAGGACCGCGAGATGCTGGCCGCCTATTGCGGCGGAGACCCGGACCCCGCCACGGTGAGCCGGATGGTGATCTACAAGGCGATGTGCGACCTTCTGTGGACCCTGTGGGGCCTGATCCAGCATGCCGACGGCAACCCGGCCGAGGATTTCTGGGCCTATTCGGAGGAACGCTTCGCCCGCTGCCGCGCGCTGATGGCCGATCCGGCCTTCGCCGCGCATGTCGAGAAGGTGCGTGCCGGCTGAGCCTGCGCTACCCCGCCTCGGGCGCGGCCTGCGCGGCCGGGGCGCTGCCGACCTCGATCACCCGCACCTCGTGCTGTTCGAGCTGCCGCAGGATCGGCGTCGGCGGCGTGCGCTCGGTGACCAGCGTGCCGACATCGGCGAAACCGCAGACGCTCACCGGCGCCTGGGTGTGGAATTTTGACCGGTCGGCCACGACGATCACCTTGGAGGATTGGCGGATCATGGCGCGCGCCATCTCGGTCTCCTGCAGGTGGAAATCCATGTAGCCGCCGTCATGGTGGATCGCGCCGATCGACAGGATGGCGATCTTGGCGCGGAAATTGCGAATGAAAGCCTGGCTGGTCTCTCCGAACACGGCGTAGTCGTCGGAGCGCATCTCCCCGCCCGGCAGGTGTACGCGGTTGCCCGCTCCGCCGGCGAGAGTGCGCGCAATCTCGGTGCCGTTGGTCACGACGAAAAGGTTACGCCGCGCGAGAAGCGCGCGCGCCACGTAGGCGGTGGTGGTGCCGCTGTCGATCATCACCGCGTCGCCGTCCTCCACCTCGCGGGCGGCGGCCTCCGCGATGGCGCGCTTGATCGCGGCGTTCTGCGCCATGCGTTTCTGGAACGCCGCCTCGCCGCCGTGATCGGCCAGGATCACCGCACCGTGCACCCGCTCCAGGAGGCCCCGCGATTCGAGCACCTTCACGTCGCGTCGCACCGTTTCGTCTGACACGCCGAGCTTCTGCACAAGCTCGGCGATACTCGTGGAGCCCGCCTGCCGAAGCGACGTCATGATCGCGTTGTGGCGATCGGTCTTGTGCATCATGCGCTTGCCTGAGGTCATCTGTGGTCGCCGTTATGGTTTTTTGTGGAAATGACGTTGACATTTGTGGTGTCGGTCCGTCAACTTCGCGCATCGTGTGGGATTGGCTAAATTCGACCATCGGACAGCCTGCGGCTGCCGTGAGCCCGAACGCTCCGGCCGCGGGCCGGGTGCCATCGTCTCCGCCGGTCCCGCAAACTCAGAAAACAATCGTTCAGGGGGAAGATCACGACATGCCCATTTTCAACAGCATCAGGCGCGCCCGCCCGGCGCTCGCGGCCAGCGCCGCACTCCTCGCGCTTACCGTTCCGGCGGTCGCGCAGGATTATCCCGAATCCGACCGCACGATCCGCATGACCATCAACGACTGGACCGGCCAGGAGGTGACGACGCGCCTCATGGGCGGCGTGCTGGAAGAGATGGGCTATGACGTCGAATACGTCCAGGCCGACTACCTCGCGCAGTTCACCGGGCTCGAAAGCGGCGATCTGACCGTCGCCATGGAGATCTGGGAGACCACAGGCAAGGACGCGCTCGACGCCGCGCTGGAAACCGGCGACGTGATCGACCTCGGCGAGACCGGGATGGAGGCGATCGAAGAGTGGTGGTACCCCGCCTACGTCAAGGAAGAGTGCCCCGGCCTGCCCGACTGGGAAGCGCTCAACGAGTGTTCGGAGCTCTTCGCCTCCCCGATGACCAGCCCGAACGGGCGGTATCTCGGCGGTCCCGTCACCTGGGGCGGTTTCGACGAGGAACGCGTCGAGGCGCTCGGCCTCGATTTCGAGGTGGTGCACGCGGGCACCGACGCCGCGCTGATGGCCGAGGTCCGCTCCGCCTACCAGCGCGAGGAGCCGATCATCGCGTGGATCTACGCGCCGCACTGGGCGCCGATCCAGTACGAGGGCGAATGGGTCGAGTTCCCCGAATACACCGAGGAATGCTACGAGGACCCCAGCTGGGGCCCGAACCCCGACGCGACCCACGATTGCGGCAAGCCGCGCGGCTGGATCAAGCCCGCCGCCTGGGCCGGCGGCGAAGAGGTCTGGCCGGCCGCCTACGAGGCGATCCGCAACTTCACCATCGACAACGAACAGATGGGCACGCTGATCGGCAAGATCGACCTTGACGGGATGCCCCTGCAGGCCGCCGTCGACGAGTGGCTGTCCGAGAACGAGGACACCTGGCAAGCCTGGATCCCGCAGGGCTGAGCCCACGCGTCACACGACTCGCGCCGCCCGCCCCCCGCGCCGGGAGGCGCGCCCCGTTCTTATCCTTCGCAAGGCCGTTGATGACACAGGATTCGCCCCTCGCGGACAATGCCGCCGCGCCCCCGCCAGACGATGACACCCCCGCCGAGACGAAGCTGTCCTGCAAGGGGCTATGGAAGGTCTTCGGCGCCGACGAGGATCGGGCCCGCCGGGTGATCCAGGGCCATGACGGCGTGATCGGCCGCGACGCGCTGGAGCGCGAGGGCTTCGCCGCCGCGGTGCGCAACGCAGATATCGACGTGCGCACCGGCGAGATATTCGTGGTGATGGGCCTGTCTGGGTCGGGCAAGTCCACCCTGATCCGCTGCCTGTCGCTCCTGCTGCAGCCCACGAGCGGGGAGCTGATCTTCGACGGACGCGACCTGCTGGGCTGCAGCGAGAAGGAATTGATCGACATTCGCCGCCACAAGATGGGCATGGTGTTCCAGCACTTCGCGCTCCTGCCGCACCTGACCGTGCTCGGCAACGTCGCCTTCCCTCTTGAAATTCAGGGAGTGTCCCGCTTCGACGCGGAAGAACGCGCGCACAAGATGATCGAGCTTGTCGGCCTCGGTGGCCGCGAGACGGACTATCCGTCGGGCCTCTCGGGCGGCCAGCAGCAGCGCGTCGGCATCGCCCGCTCGCTCGCCACCGATCCGGACCTGTGGCTTCTGGACGAGCCGTTTTCGGCGCTCGACCCGCTGATCCGGCGCGAGATGCAGGACGAGTTCCTCAAGCTCCAGCGGATGCTGGGCAAGACCATCATCTTCATCACCCACGATTTCGACGAGGCGATCCGCCTCGCCGACCGCATCGCGATCATGCATTCGGGCGACATCGTGCAGATCGGTACGCCCGAGGATCTCGTGATCCGGCCCGCCAATGACTACGTGCGCGATTTCACCGCCGACGTCACCCGCGCCAAGGTGCTCTCCGCGCGCAGCATCATGCGCCCGGCCGACGAGGGCACGTCCTTCGCCGGCGACGTGGCGCCAGTTGACCGCGTGACCGATTTCGCCGCCCGCGCGATTGAGACGGAGGCGCCGCTCGCCGTCCGCGGCCGGTCCGGCAGGCTGCTGGGCCAGGTCGACAGGGAGGCAGTGATCCGCGTTCTGGCGGAGGCGGAATGAGCCTGACCCTCTCCGACACCTCCGCCGGTGGCGCCTTGCAACGCGCCTCCCTCCTGGTCTGGGGCGCGACACTTGCCGCCATCGTGCTGCTGTGGATCGCCGCCGGGCGCCTGGGCTGGATCGCCGACCCCGCCGACGTCTTCGTGATCCCGATCGAGGGCTGGCTCTCCGCCTTCGTCGACTGGCTGTCCGACGATCTCAGCTTCGGCCTGTTCACCTTCCGCGACCTCACCCGCGCCCTCGCCTGGGTGCTGGAAATCCCGCTGAGCTTCTTCATCACGATCCTGTCGCGCGGCACCGAGGTGCCGCTCGGGGCCGAGAGGACGCTGACGCTGCCGCCGGTGCCGTGGTTCGCGATCCTCTTCGCCTTCGTCTGGCTCTGCTGGGTCTGGGGCGGGCGCCGTCTGGCGATCCTCGCCATCGCGGCGCTCGGCTATCTCGTCGTCTTCGGGCAATGGGGCAGCGCGATGGTCACGCTGTCGTCGATCCTCGTCGCCGTGCCGGTGGGCGTCGCGGGTGGCATGGCGCTCGGCATCCTCGCCTATCGCAGCGACCGGGTGGCGCGCGGACTGACGCCGGTGCTCGACCTCATGCAGACGGTACCGATCTTCGCCTATCTCGTGCCGGTGCTCGTGCTCTTCGGCTTCGGACCGGTGTCGGCGATGATCGCGACGGTGATCTACGCGATGCCGCCGATGGTGCGGGTGACGATGCTCGCGCTCCGCGGCGTGTCGCCGGAACTTCTGGAGCTTGGTCGCATGACCGGCTGCACGCGCCGGCAGATGCTCTGGCGGATTCTCTTGCCCAGCGCGCGGCCGAGCCTGATGGTCGGCGTCAACCAGGTCATCATGCTGTCGCTCAACATGGTCATCATCGCCTCGATGATCGGCGCGGGCGGCCTCGGCTACGACGTGCTGACCTCGCTGCGGCGGCTGGAGATCGGCAACGGCCTTCAGGCCGGGCTGGCGATCACGCTGCTGGCGATCCTGCTCGACCGGATGAGCCACGCCTATTTCGCCTACCGCGAGACGCCGCGCGCCCAGCGCCGCGCGCAAGGGGTGAACAACGCCGCAATGATCGGCGCGCTTCTCGCCGGGGCCTATGTCGTCGGCCTGATCTTCCCGGCGCTGACGATCTATCCCGACGCCTGGGTGATCGACACCAGCCCGTTCTGGGACGGGCTCGTCACCTGGATCAACCTCAACCTTTACGACTACCTCGACGCGGTGAAGACTTTCCTGCTGATCTACGTCCTCGTGCCGGTGAAGCGCTTCATGCTCGACGTGCCGTGGCTGGCGGTGGCGCTTCTGCTCGCCGTGGTCGGCTGGCGGCTGTCGGGTCTGCGCCTGGCTGTCACCGTCGCCGGCATGGCCGCCTTCATCGCTTTCACCGGCAATTGGGAAAAGGCGATGGTGTCGGTGTATCTCTGCGGCATCTCGGTGCTGATCGCCTCGACCATCGGCATCCTCTGGGGGCTTCTGGCCGCGCGCAGCGACCGCGCCTACGGCATCGCCGTGACCTCGGTCGACACGCTCCAGACGCTGCCGAGCTTCGTCTACCTGATCCCGGTGGTGATGCTGTTCCAGGTCGGCGACTTCTCCGCGATGATCGCCATCGTGCTCTACGCCCTCGCCCCGGCGGTACGCTACACCGCGCACGGCCTGCGCCGCTTGCCGTCCGAGATCGTGGAGGCGAGCCGGATGTCGGGCTGCACGCCGCGCCAGATGCTCTGGCGGGTGCGCCTGCCGCTGGCGCTGCCCGAGATCGCGCTCGGCATCAACCAGACCATCATGATGGCGCTGTCGATGCTGGTGATCACCGCGCTCGTCGGCACCTCGGACCTCGGGCAGGAGGTCTATATCGCGCTGACGCGCAGCAATGTCGGCCAGGGGCTCGTCGCGGGTCTGTGCGTGGCGTTCATCGGCATGATTTCCGACCGGCTGATCACCGCATGGGTGGCCCGCCGCAAAGCGCAATTCAGGATCGAATGAGGCAAGGATGACGTCTTCGGACACCGCACTCGGCCGCGCCGGATCGCTGGACATCTGGTCCGGCCCGGTCGACCCCGAACCGGTCAGCGGCGGGATCACCAACACCAACTTCATGGTCCACGATAGCGGCAAGCGCTACTTCGTCCGCATCGGCGAGGACATTCCGCTGCACGGGGTGATGCGCTTCAACGAGCTGGCCGCCTCGCGCGCGGCGGCCGAGATCGGCATCTCCCCGCCCGTGGTCCACGCCGAACCGGGCGTGCTGGTCCTCGACTTCATCGAGGGCCGCACCCTGGACGAGGGCGACATCCGCGACCCCGAAACGCTGCTGCGCGTGGTCGACGTTCTGAAGAAGGGGCACACCGGCATGGCACGGCGCGTGGCGGCGCCGGCTCTGGCGTTCTGGGTGTTCCACATCGTGCGACACTACGCCCGCGTGCTGGAGGCCGGGCAGAGCGTTCACATGGAACGCCTGCCGATGCTGATGGACCGCGCCGACCGGCTCGAGGACGCCGTGGGCCGTGTCAGCATGATCTTCGGGCACAACGATCTTCTGCCCGCGAACCTCATCGACGACGGATCGCGCCTCTGGCTCATCGACTGGGACTATGCCGGGTTCAACTCGCCGCTCTTCGACCTCGGGGGCCTGTCGTCCAACAGCCAGATGGACCAAAGCGCAGACGCCGCGATGCTGGAACGCTATTTCGGCAGCGTCGACGCGGACCTCACCCGCGCGCTCGCGGCGATGAAAGCCGCCTCGCTCCTGCGCGAGACGATGTGGAGCATGGTGTCCGAGATCCACTCCGCCGTCGAATTCGATTTCGGCGCCTACACGGCCGAGAACATGCAGCGCCTCGACGCGGCGTGGGAGAGCTTCGAGAGGGCCTGACCACCTCCACGCCCGCTGCCCCGCGCGTTCACGTTTGCGCCAGCGCGGCGTGCCCGCGTTGATCTTGGGACCCTGCGCCACACCGTTCCGCACGTCCAGACACCGAATGGCAAACGGAAGGCGGATCGTGAAAAAGACCCTGAAGATCCTGGGAGGCGCGTGCGCCGTGGTGGCCCTGGCGGCGGCGGGTCTCTTCGGCACGGAGTACCTGCTGTCGACCGAAAGCGCAGCGAACCAGCCGCCGCAGGGCGGCGAGCAGCGCGCCACGCGGGTCGGCATCAGCGAACCGGAGCGCCGCGAGTTCGCGACAGAGGTCTCCGCCGTCGGCACCATCATGCCCGTGCGGCAGGTGGATATCACGCCTTCCGTCGCCGGCCGTGTGACGGACGTTCCCGCGCGCTCGGGCACCGCCGTGTCGGAAGGCGACGTGCTCCTGCGTCTCGACGACCGGGCCCAGCGCGCGACCCTGCGCAGCGCCGAGGCGACGTTGGGCGAGGCGCAGCAGAACCTGAACCGGGTGGAAGAGCTGGCCGAGGCCAACACCGCCGCCGAGCAGCAGCTCGAACAGGCGCGCGCCACCTTTGCCCGCGCCGAGGGCGAGGTCATGTCGGCCCGCGCCGCGCTGGAGGACCGGACGCTGACCGCGCCCTTCGACGGCACGCTCGGTTTCGTCGACACCGATCCCGGCGCCTACGTGACGACCTCCTCCGTGCTCACGCAACTGTCGGACCTGTCGGTCATGCAGGTCGACCTGTCCCTGCCGGAACGGTACTTCGACCGGGTCGAGCCCGGCCAGACGGTGGAACTCAGCGTGCCCGCCTATCCCGAAGCCACCTTCTCGGGCGAAGTGACGGTGCGCGGCAGCAACGTGGAATCCGGGTCTCGCAGCTTCAACGTGCGGGCCGAGGTGTCGAACGCCGACCGGCGGCTCGTCGGCGGCATGTTCGCGCAGACGCGGCTCGTCTTCGATACCTATGACGGGCTCGCGCTCCCGGATGACGCGATCATCAGCGAAGGCGCCCGCACCTTCGTCTATACGGTCGCCGACGGTCAGGCCTCGCGCCGCACCGTATCGCTGGGCGGCTCCGCCGGATCGCTGACCGAGGTTACGGACGGGATCTCGGAAGGCGACCGCGTCGTCGTCACCGGCTGGAACACGCTGCGCGACGGCGCCCCGGTCGAGGTGGCTGAGGACGTCGCCCGCGAGGGGCTGGAATGACGCTTTCGGAACTTTGCCTGCGCCGGCCCGTCCTCGCGACGGTGATGTCGATCCTGATCGTCATCCTCGGCATCGCCGGGCTGACCCGCATGCCCGTGCGCGAGTTGCCCGACACCAGCACCGCGCAGGTCACGGCCAGCGTGCAATACATCGGCGCCGGCCCCGGCGTCGTCGATTCCGAGATCACCTCGGTGATCGAGGGCGCCATCTCCACCGTCTCGGGCATCGAACGCATCTCGACCGAGGCCGAGCTCGGCGGCGCGCGGACCGTCATCACCTTCCGGCAGGGGCGCGACATCGACCAGGCGGCGGCGGATGTGCGTGCCGCGGTGCAGGCGGTGTCGGGCGACCTTCCCGAAGAAGCCGGCGAGCCGGAGGTGGAGAAGAACGACAGCCAGGGCGATCCGATCATCTGGATGACGATGACATCGGACGCAATGTCGGCGACCGAGCTGACCGATTACGCCGACCGCTTCGTCACCGACCGGCTGGAGACGCTGTCCGGCGTCGCGGCGGCGAACATCTACGGCGACCGGCCCTACGCGCTGCGCGTCTGGCTGCAACCGTCGGCGATGGCCGCCCGCGATATCACCGTCAACGAGGTCAGCGAGGCGCTGCGCAACAACAACCTCGAGCTTCCCGCCGGCCAGATCGAGAGCGCCTCGCGCACCTATCTTCTGCGCACCCAGACCCGGCTGACCAGCGTCGCGGAATTCGAGGACCTGATCCTGCGCGAAGCGGACGGCTTCCAGATCCGCCTCGGCGACGTCGCGCGCGTGGAGATCGGCACCGAAAGCGATGATTCCCTCTTTCGCTCGAACGGCGAAACGGCCATCGGCCTCGGCATCCTGCGCCAATCCTCGGCCAACACGCTGTCGATCTCCTCCGCGGTGAACGAGGAGGTCGCGGCAATCCAGCAGGAGCTGCCGGAGGGCACCTCCCTCCAGGTGTCCAGCGACGACGCCGACTTCATCCGCAATTCCATCCGCCAGGTGCTGACGACGCTGGCCATCGCCGTCGCGGTCGTCGTTGCGGTGATCTACCTCTTTCTGACGTCGGTGCGCGCGACGGTCGTGCCGGCGGTCACCATCCCCATTGCCCTCTTCGGTGCCTGCGCCGGCATCGCGATCGCCGGGTTCTCGATCAACATCCTGACGCTCTTCGCGCTGATCCTGGCCATCGGGCTCGTGGTCGACGACGCCATTGTCGTGCTCGAGAACATCGAACGGCGGGTGGAGGAAGGCGACACGCCCGGCGAGGCCGCGCGCAAGGGCGCCAACCAGGTCTTCTTCGCCGTGGTGTCGACCTCGGCCACGCTGATCGCGGTCTTCGTACCCTTGTCGTTCCTGCAGGGCGAGATCGGCAAGCTCTTCTCCGAATTCGGGATCACGCTGGCCATCGCCGTGGCGGTGTCGTCCTTCGTGGCGCTGTCGCTCTGCCCGGTGATCGCGGCCCGCGTGCTGAAGCCCGGCATGAAAGAGGGCGGGTTCGCACGGCTCGTCCACGGCGCGACGACGCGGCTGTCGAACGGCTATCGCAGCCTCCTGACCCGCGCGATCCGCGTGCCGGTGGTGATCCTCGGCATCGCCGCGCTGCTGACGGGCATGTCCTGGACGCTCTACCAGTCCCTGCCCTCGCAGCTGACGCCCGAGGAAGATCGCGGCATCTTCTTCGTCAGCGTCTCCGCGCCCGCGGGCTCCGCGCTCGGCCTCACCGATACCGCGGTGCAGGAGGTCGAAGACCTGATTGCCCCTTACCGCGAGGACGGCGTGGTGGATGACGTCATCTCCATCGTCGGGCAATACGGCGAGACGGGGCGCGCCTTCCTGGTCGCGGTCATGTCGCCGTGGGGCGAGCGCGACATGGGCCCCCGCGACGTGGTGAACGAGCTGCGGCCGCAATTCTCCGAGATCACGCTCGCCTCCGTGCGGTCCTTCGCGCCCTCGGGGCTCGACGCCGGCGCCGGCTCGGGGCTGGAGGTGATCGTCACCGCGCCGAGCTTCGACCAGGCGGCGGAATATTCGGCCGAGCTTGAACAGGCGATGCGCGACAGCGGCGACATCACCGGCGTGCGCCGCGCCTACGAGGTCAACACGCCCGGCTACGACATCCGCGTGAACCGCGACCTCGCCCGCTCCATCGGCGTCGAGGCGCGCACCATCTCCGACAGCGTGCGCACCTTCTTCGCCTCTGCCGACGTGACCGAGTACATCCAGCAGGACCGGCAATACCCGGTGATCCTGCAGGCGCCCGAGGATCTGCGCGCCACCACCGACAACCTGCGCGGCCTCAACATCCGCACCGCGGCCGGCGATCTGGTCCCCCTCGACGGGCTGGTGGAACTGGAGCGCCGCGCCTCGGTCGCCGCCTACAACCGCTTCAACCGGCAACCGTCGGTGGAGATCAGCGGCTCTCCCGCCGAAGGCGTCGACCTCGCCGCCGCTATTGCCACGGTGGAGCGGCTGGCCGGCGAGCTGCCGCCGCAGATGTCCATCGCCTTCTCGGGCCAGGCCGAGCAGTTCCAGGAAACCTCCGGCGGGATCGTCGTGACCTTCGGGCTGGCGCTGCTGGTGGTGTTCCTCGTCCTCGCGGCGCAGTTCGAAAGCTTCGTGCAGCCGGTGATCATCCTGCTGTCGGTGCCGCTGGCGGTGGCGGGCGCGCTCATCACGCTCTTCGCGCTCGGCCAGGCGGTGAACATCTACAGCCAGGTGGGGATGGTCATGCTGATCGGCCTGATGGCCAAGAACGGCATCCTGATCGTGGAATTCGCCAACCAGCTGCGCGCCGAAGGCCGCGCGGTCCGCGACGCGGTGATCGAGGCGTCCGCCGTGCGCCTGCGCCCGATCCTGATGACGGTGTTGTCGACGGTGCTGGGCGCGGTGCCGCTGGTGTTCTCCGGTGGCGCGGGCGCGGAAAGCCGGTTCTCCATCGGCATCGTCATCATTGGCGGCTTCCTCGGCGCCTCGATCCTGACGCTGTTCCTGACGCCGGTGCTGTACGATCTGCTGCAATCGGATCGAAAACCCAGTCGCGAGGCGGACGGCGCGGCCCAGCCGGCGGAATAGCGCTTCGCAGGGGCCCGAGACCCGGCACCAACCGGCGTCCAGGTGCGCTTCCCGGTCGGGCCTTGCAGATGGCGATGATCTAGACGACTCCCCGACCCACCCGGGCACCGGCGCCCGGTCACCTCGACACCGGAATCGCGACGCCTGACGCGATGACCCGTTTTCCCCTCGATGTCCTCTGGCTGACATGAGTATTCGCGGCTTCGACTTCTTCCTGACGCGGCTGAACAACGCGCGGTCGCGGCGGGTGAAGGCTGGCGGCACTGACTACGACTTTGGCGGACCGGACTGTCCGACCGCCGTCTCGACGCTGTCCGAGAACATCTTCCGCGCCTCCGACGCCATCTTCGGCCCCGTCGTCCCGACCGCGCCATCTGCGGGGAGATTCGAGCGGCTTTTCGGCTTCTTCACAGAAACCAAGCATTCAGGGGGAAAAGATGCTCGGCCACTTTTCGTTGAGGCAGGTCTCGAAGACACTGCACCGTGCGCCGGTGGCCGCTTCGCGCGGTGGAGCGCGGCGGCCAGGCCCCGCGAGGCGCTCTGGCGCGACTTGATGGCCCGGACCTGAGGAGACCCGCAATGGAGATCGAACGCAAATTCCTGGT
Organism: Roseivivax sediminis; assembly: GCF_900112685.1. Classification (GTDB taxonomy): domain Bacteria; phylum Pseudomonadota; class Alphaproteobacteria; order Rhodobacterales; family Rhodobacteraceae; genus Roseivivax; species Roseivivax sediminis. Next base: position 290,072 of record NZ_FOMS01000003.1, on the reverse strand, counting down.
CGCGGAAGATCCGGACCTGTCGGCGGCGGAGCCGGTCGCGGTGGAGCAGGGTTATGTCACCCAGCCGGGCGACACGGTGTCGGTGCGGCTGCGCCGGAAGGGCGACAAGCTGCTGCTGACCGTGAAGTCGGGCCAGGGTCTCGTGCGCGAGGAATACGAGGCTCCGATCGAGCGCGCGGCCTTCGACACGCTTTGGCCCGCGACCGAGGGGCGGCGCGTGGAAAAGACCCGCTGGACCAGCACCTTGCCCGGCGGCGAGACTTTCGAATACGACGTCTTCGAGGGCGCCCATGCGCCGCTGAAACTCGTGGAGGTGGAGTTCGGCAACCGCGTGGCCGCCGAGGCCTTCACCCCACCGGGCTGGTTCGGCCGGGAGGTCACCGGTGCGCGCGCCTATTCCAACGAGGTTCTGGCACTAGAGGGCCTGCCCGGCGACGACATCGCCTGACGCCCCGGCCTCTTTCGAAAGTCGCGGTGCACGGCGCGGCCGGATCGGACTAGGCTCCCCGGACAGCTGGACGACAGGGAAACCGCGCTTGCCACGCATCGACCTATACGACGGACGGCGCCGATCCGGCCGCCGCGCGCCACCATGCGGGCGCTGAGATCGCTCAAGGCACGGCTCGGGCTCGGCGCCGCCTGCCTGGTCTTTGCCGCGCTGGCGGCCGTGATGATCCTCGGCGCGGGGATGCAGCGGATGTCGGTCAGCCTTCAGGCGTCGCTCTCGGCGGAGGACCGGGTCGAACGCTACGCCACGCTGTCGACGCAGGCGTCCACCTTCATCGTTGTCGCAGCCGAACTGGCCCAGAGCGGATTGCCCGCCGAGGCGCGACGCGAGCGGCTGGAGGCGCTGACGGACAACATCATGCGCACCTTCGGGCGGCTGCGCGACGACGTCCAGCAGGCGGTGCGCGAGGCCGACACGCTCGGCTTCGACGAACGCTCGCGCCGAGCAACGCAGTCCATCGCCATCGCGCGGATGGAGGCGCTGTTCGCGACGGTGCGCGACGGCTTCCTTTCGGGACCGGCGGATCCCGAACGCCTGCGCGGGCTGGTCGACGTCTTCGCGGCAGGCTTCGATCCCTTGCTGACCGGCGCCGTCGCCGACGAGATGCGGGTACGCGCACGCATCCTGACCGGGATCGAGGAGTTGCAGCGCCGGCTGACCCTCATCGCCTATTCCATCGCCGCGGCGACGGTGCTGGCCCTGTCGTTGTTCCATTTCGGCCTTGTGCGACCGCAATTCCGCCGGCTCGACATGCTGCGCGGCGCCGCCCAGCGCATCGGGCAACAGGACTTCGCGGTCACCCTGCCGGTCGACCGCGACGACGAGATCGGCCGCGTTTTCGCAGAGATCAACCGCATGGCCGAGGCGCTGTCGGCCCGCAAGGCCGCGGTGGACGCGGACTGGGCCCGGCTGAGCGAGACCGTCGCCGAGCGCACCGAGGAGCTGCGCGCGGCCAACGCGCGGCTCGCCCGGATCGACGCGGACCGCCGCCGCTTCTTCGCCGATATCAGCCACGAGCTGCGCACCCCGCTCACCGTGATCCTGATGGAGGCGCAGATCGGCCGCGCCGGCAACCCGGATCCCGTGGCGGCCTTCGCGACGATCGAGGCGCGGGCCATGCGGCTGAACCGGCGGATCGACGATCTGATCCGCATCGCGCGGTCCGAAAGCGGTCAGCTCGCGCTCGACTCCGGCCCGTTCGACCTGGACGAGGCCGCGCACGCAGCCGTGGAGGAGACGCGGCTGGAACTGGAGGCGGCGGACATGACGCTGGAGACGAGCATCGACGGCCCGCTCCCCGTGACCGGCGACGGCAACTGGACGCGGCAGGTGGTCGCCTCGCTCATCCGCAACGCGATCCGGCACGCACGGTCGGGCGGGCAGTTGCGGGTGGACGCGCGCGCCGAGGGCGGCGCGGCGCGGATCGAGGTGACCGACGCCGGCCTCGGCATCCCAAAGGAGCTTCAGGACACCGTGTTCGACCGCTTCGCGCAGGGCGACGGCGGCGCGCGCTCCGAAGGGTTCGGCATCGGCCTCGCGCTGGCGCGGTGGGTGATGCACGAACAGGGCGGCACCATCGGGATCGAGAGCCCGGCGGGCGACGGCCCGGCACCGGGCCTCAGGGCCACGGTGGGACTGCCGTTGCGGACAGGTTAGTATCACGCCAATGACCACCCCTTCCCCCAGTATCCTGCTTGTCGACGACGACCCCGAGATCACCTCCGCCCTCAGCCGCGGGCTGGCGCTGCACGGCTATGCCGCGGTGGCCGAACACCGCGTCGCCGCGGCGCTTGAGAGGATCGACGCGGAGACCTTCGACGCCGCCATCGTGGACGTGATGCTCGGCCCCGAAAGCGGCCTCGACCTGGTGCGCGCGATGCGCGAGGGCGGCTTTCTCCGCCCGGTGGTGGTGCTGTCGGCCCTGTCGGACGTGGAGGACCGCGCGGCGGGGCTGGAGGCCGGCGCCGACGACTACATCGTCAAGCCGTTCTCCTTCGAAGAGCTGATTGCGCGGCTGAAGGTGCAGGAGCGCCGCGCCGCCACGGCCCATCCCGCGCCCGCCACGCTCGACCCCGCGACACGGCGGCTGAGCACCGCCGCGCGCGCCGTCACGCTGACAGAACGCGAATGCGACCTCTTGCGGCTTCTGGCGGAGAATGCCGGTGAGGTCATGTCCCGCGGCGCGATCTTCGACGCCCTCTGGGCGGCGGAGGGGTCGAGCTCCGAGAACGTGGTCGACGTCTATGTCGGCTACCTGCGCAAGAAGCTCTCCCCCGATTTCGGCTTCGAGATCAAGACGCTGCGCAATCGCGGCTTCACGCTGTCGGGCACCGCGCCGCGCATCGAGGCAGGGCATTCTTAGAAGATAAGAATGGCCACGTTCCCGGGTTCTGCTGCATGATTTTCCCGTTCACACAGCCCATGAGGGAGGACCTTACCATGGCATGGAAGAAGCCCGTCATCCGCGAAATCGAGTGCGGCATGGAAATCAACATGTACGGCCCGGACGAAGGCGGCGTCCTGTTCTGATCGGCCGTCGCGCGGGAGGACGACAATGGAATTCCGCGCGCTGATTCTGGGGGCGGCCGCCGGCGGCGGCCTCCCTCAATGGAACTGCGGCTGCAAGAACTGCGCGATGGCGCGGGCCGGGAAGATCCCGGCACAGACGCAATCCTCTCTCGCCGTCACCGCGAACGGCACCGACTGGGCGATCCTCAACGCCTCGCCCGATATCCGCCAGCAGATCGCGGGCAACGCGCCGCTGCACCCGACCGGCCTGCGCGACATGCCGCTGCGCTCTGTCCTTCTGACCAATGGCGACATCGACCACGTGGCGGGCCTTCTGACGCTGCGCGAGGTGCAGCCCTTCACGCTCTTCGCCACGCGCGGCATCCACGAGGTGCTGGCCCAGAATCCGATCTTCGACGCGCTGCGCCGCGATGTCGTGACCCGCGCCGAAGTCGCGCTCGACACGCCCGCCGAGATCGCGCCGGGCCTGACCGCGACCCTCTTCGCGGTGCCGGGCAAGGTGCCGCTCTACATGGAGGGCGAGACGGTCGAGACCGAGATGCTGGGCGAGCAGACGGTTGGGGTGGAACTGACCGCAGGCGACCGCCGCGCGTTCTACATCCCCGGCTGCGCCGAGCTGACCGGCGACCTGCGCACGCGGCTTTCCGGCGCTTCCACGGTCTTCTTCGACGGCACGCTCTGGCACGACGAAGAGATGATCGCGGCGTGGCTCGGGCAGAAGACCGGCCGGCGCATGGGCCACATGTCGATGAGCGGCGAGGATGGCTCCATCGCCGCTTTCGAGGGGCTCGACGTGGGCCGCAAGGTCTTCGTCCACATGAACAACACCAACCCCGTCCTGCGCCCCGGATCGCCCGAGCGGACGGAGGTCGAAGCCGCAGGCTGGACCATCGGACAGGACGGCATGGAGATCGCGCTATGACCCAGACCCGAGAGGATTTCGAGGCCCGCCTGCGCCAGATCGGCGCCGAGCGCTATCACGACCTGCACCCGTTCCACGACCGGCTGCACGGCGGCGACTGCACCCCCGATCAGGTGCGTGCCTGGGTCATCAACCGCTACTACTACCAGCATTCCATCCCGATGAAGGACGCCGCCTTCATGTCGCGGGTGGAGGACCCCGCCCTGCGCCGCGCCTGGCGCTCGCGCATCGAGGATCACGACGGTACCGAGGACAACGAGGGCGGCATCCGCCGCTGGCTGCGGCTGGCCGAGGCGGTGGGCCTCGATCCCGACTACGTCGCCTCCCGGACGGGCGTGCTGCCGGCGACGAAATTCGCCGTGGACGCCTATGTCCGCTTCGTGCGCGAAAAAACGCTCCTGGAGGCCGTGGCCGCTTCGCTCACCGAGCTTTTCGCGCCGAAGATCCACGCCAGCCGGATCGAGGGGCTCCTGAAGAACTACGACTTCGCGGACGATTCCTCGCTGTCCTACTTCCGCAACCGGCTGAAGGAGGCGCCGAAGGATGTCGCCTTCGGGCTCGGCTGGGTGCTCGACCACGCCGACACGCAGGAAAAGCAGGACGCCGCTGCAAAAGCGCTTATCTTCAAGACCGACGTGCTCTGGTCGCAGCTCGACGCGCTCTGGGCGGCCTACGTGGAGCCCGGGCGCATCCCGCCGGGCGGCTGGCAGCCGGGCACCGGCCTTCTGGACGCGCGGGCCGCCTGATGGAGCCCGCCGCGATCCCCTACCTGCCGCGCGGCGTGCGCCTGCACCGCGACCGGGTGCGCGAGGCATGGGTGCTGCTGGCGCCCGAACGGGCGATCATGCTGGACGAGATCGGCCACGCCGTACTGACCGAAATCGACGGCGCGCGAAGCTTTTCGGAGATCACCGCCGCGCTCGCCGCCAAATACGACGCGCCGCAGGACGAGATCGCCGGCGACTGCGCCGGCCTTCTGGGCGCCCTGCGCGCGCGCCGGTTCCTGGAGGTCCGAGAATGAACGCCGAGACGCCGATCGTCCGCCCGCCCATCGCCATGCTGGCCGAGCTGACCCATCGCTGCCCGCTGTCCTGCCCCTATTGCTCCAACCCCGTTGAACTGGCGCGGGTGGACAGCGAGCTGAGCACCGAGACCTGGAAGGACGTGTTCCGCCAGGCCGCCGACCTTGGCGTGCTGCAACTGCACCTCTCGGGCGGAGAGCCCGCCTCGCGCCGCGACCTGGAGGACCTGGTGTGCGCCGCGCGCGATGCGGGGCTCTACACCAACCTCATCACCTCCGGCATCGGGCTGTCCGAAAAACGGCTGCGCGCGCTCGACGAGGCCGGGCTCGACCACGTGCAGCTCAGCCTGCAGGGCACGACGCCCGAGATGGCCGACGAGATCGGCGGCTACAACGGCGGCTTCAAGCGCAAGATGCAGGTGGCCGAGTGGATCGGCGCCATCGGTTTTCCGCTGACGCTGAACGCGGTCCTGCACCGGCGCAACCTGCACCAGCTGCCCCGCGCGCTGGAAATGGCCGTGGAGATGGGCGCGCGCCGGATCGAGGTCGCGACCGTGCAGTTCCACGGCTGGGCGCTGAAAAATCGCGGCGCGCTGATGCCGACGATGGAGCAGGCGCGCGAGGCCGACCGGATCGTGACCGAGGCGCGCGCGCGGCTGAAAGGCACGCTGGTCATCGACTACGTACCGGCCGATTACCATTCGGACTATCCCAAGCGCTGCATGGGTGGCTGGGGGTCCACGGGCCTCAACGTCGCGCCGGACGGCAAGGTGCTGCCCTGCCACGCCGCGGAATCGATCCCGCATCTGAGCTTCGACAACGTCGCGGACCGCCCGCTGGCCGACATCTGGTATCGCGGCGCGGCGTTCAACGCCTATCGCGGCACCGACTGGATGCAGGAGCCGTGCCGGTCCTGCGCGCGCAAGACCGTCGATTTCGGCGGCTGCCGTTGCCAGGCGATGGCGGTTGTCGGCGACCCGGACGCGACCGATCCGGTCTGCGTGAAGTCGCCCCATCACGGCGCGCTGCAGGCGCAGGCCGCCGCCCATTCGGTGTCCGACGCGCCGCTCGTCCACCGCGCGGTCCCGGCCCGCCGTCAGACCGAACCGACGGGCTAGCCGTCCCGCGCGGCCGCCGGGCCGGTCTTGGCCGCGCACCCGGCCCCCGCAAACTGATGGATTTTCGACGCTGTCGCCACGCTCCGGGAACATAGGGGCGGCGGCGTTGTTCATGGGCGGACCAGACGCTGACACGGCGAAAGGAGACCGCCCGATGAATGTCCAGCAGCTCATGACGTCCGCACCCGTGACGATCACGCCCGGCCGCAGCCTGCGCGAGGCGGCCGAGATCATGGCATCCTCGGACATCGGCATCCTGCCGGTACAAGAGAACGACCGCCTCGTCGGAATGCTCAGCGACCGCGACATCGTTGTCCGGGGCCTCGCAAAGGGTCACGGCACCGAGGCACCGGTGCGGGACGCGATGACCCCGGCGGTGCGCTATTGCCGCGAGGACGACGATATCATCGACGTCGCCTCCAACCTCGGCGACGAGCAGATCCGCCGCCTGCCGGTCCTCGACCGCGACAAGCGCCTCGTGGGGATGCTGTCGCTCGGCGATATCGCACGGCACAGCAACGAGGAAACCGCCGGCGGCGCCCTGCGCGACGTCGTCGAGGAGGCACGCGCCACCGGCTGAATGCCATGATCCGACACGCCTGCGAAAGGAACAGCCCCATGTCGCAGAAATCGAGCTTCAGAGCCTGGTCCGACCAGCATTACGACCCCGAAACCGAACGCGGCCTGCACCGGCGCGCAGACCCCGCCGATCCGCAGCCCGCCGGCGCAGAGGATATCGAGGCCGAACGTGCCGAACGCATGCGCGAGATCGAACGCGAACGGGCAATGCGCCGCGATCCGCGTCTCGGCGCCGATCCCTGGCCCGGGCCGGAGGTCGCCCCCGAAACCGTCGCCTGGCCCTGGGCCGGCCCGATCGGCCAGCCCCGACGGCACCGCGCGGAGCGGTCGTTCCTCGACCGCGCCCGCGACGAGCTGGCCACCTGGATCGGCGACGAGGAGGCCGCGCGCCGCCGCGACCGGGACTATACCGGTGTCGGCCCGCGCAACTACCGCCGCTCCGACACCCGCATCGCCGAGGACGTGAACGACGACCTGACCGAGGATCCCATGCTCGACGCCACGGATATCGAGGTCACCGTGCGCGACTGCGAGGTCACCCTCGACGGGTATGTCCGCGATCGCGCCTCCAAGCGGCGGGCCGAGGATTGCGCGGACCATGTGAGCGGTGTGGTCCATGTGCAGAACAACCTACGGATCAGCGATCCGCCCGCGGGCGGGTCCGAGGCGTCGGCTCCGGGCGCGTCTACCTGATCCCACCGCCCGGAGCGGTCCTCCGGCCCGCGTACAAGCATCCCGCCGGTGCGCGCGGGCCGGAGCCTTCATCCGAAAGGCAGACGATGATTCACGACATGCTGCTGGACGACGCCACCGGCCTTCTGCGCACAATCATCGTCGGCCCCCTCGCCTACGCCTTCCTGATCGCGGCCCTGCGCGTGTCCGGCAAGCGCACGCTGGCCAAGCTGAACGCCTTCGATCTGGTGGTGACGGTCGCGCTCGGCTCTACGCTCGCCTCGGTGCTCACCTCGGACGGCGTCGCCTTCGCGGAGGCGGCGACCGCCTTCGTCACGCTCATCGCGCTGCAATGGATCGTCGCGACCGCTTCCGTCCGCTCGCGCCGCGTCGCCGGATGGGTGCGCTCCGAGCCCGTGCTGCTGATGCGCGCGGGCGAGGTCTGCGAGGCCGCGCTCCGCCGCGAGCGCATCACCCGCGAAGAGCTGATGACGGTGATCCGGCGCAGCGATACCAGCGATCCCGACGCCGTCGCCGCCGTGGTGCTCGAAAGCGACGGCTCGTTCAGCGTCATCCCCCGGCCCGAAGACGGAACCCGGCCCGACTATGCCCGCCACGGCCTGCCGGCCGCGAAAGGTCGCGAGTGAACGCGCCGCCGCGCACGCACACTGTTCCCGTCGCGCCACGGATCGGCCGCGCGCCCGCCGCAAGGGGCGCAAGCCGCGGCAATCGGTGCTAGACTGCTGTCTCCGGGACAAGCGCCGCCATGGCGGGGCGTGTGAAACCTTTGCCGCGCCGGCTCGGTCCCATCCCCCTCGCGGGGGCCGTCCCGCCGGAAATCGCAACAGGAGCCCTCTCTTGAAGAGACCGCATAAACCCTCTGGTGAGACGCCCGATTGCGCCTCCCAGGAGATGGACAGCGCCCTCGCCCGGCAACTGGAGCGGATCGCGGCGGAAGAGACGCCCGATCACCTGCTCAAGCTCGCGCGAGAGTTGCAGGGATTGCTACGCGACAGGCCCTGACGCGAGACGGAACCCTGCGGGCGCACACCACGTTGATCCGTCGGGGGCGCCCGACCTGCGGTGCCGGATTGCGAGGCGATCAGATGAACTTCTTCGGGCCGAAGTGCCCAAAGGAGGTTTGGCCACATTGGCCGCGCTGGCTCCGGATTCGGTCATTTCCGATGAGCGAAGATCTCCGCGCACGACAGTCCGCGGACGCCGCGGCACATGCGTGTCGCGCCCTCTCCAGGCATGTCCGATCCGGGCGCGTCGGCAGGAAAGCGAATACAGGGCACAGCGATGCTTGATCAGGACGAATGCCTCGACGTCGAACAGACGGTGGAGTGGATCCCGGCTCTGAGGGCCTATGCAAGGTCCCTGACCCGCGACGACGCGAATGCCGATGACCTCGTGCAGGAGACGCTGCACAAGGCCATTCGCAACCGTGAAAAGTTCAAACCCGGGACGAATTTGCGCGCCTGGCTCTTCGCCATCATGCGCAACACCTTCTTCAACGATGTCCGGCGCGCAAGGCGCGAGGTGACCGGCGCGGCCGATTGCGTCGCGGACTCGGTGTCCGCCCCCGCCACGCAGGAATGGACGATCCGGGGGCAGGAAATGATGGCCGCCATCGACCGGCTGCCCACGCATTACCGCGAGATGCTGATCCTGGTGGTGATGCTGGGTGAGACCTACGAACGCGCCGGAGAGATCTGCGGCTGCACGATGGGCACCGTCAAGAGCCGGGTGAACCGCGCCCGAAAGCTCGTGGCAGACGACCTGGAGCGCGAGCCGGTCCGGACCTGACGACCCGGCCGAGCCCCGAGGTTGCTTCACCAGAACCAGACGATGAAGCCGATCAGCGCCGCGCTCAGGAGCCCTGCCCAAAGAACGCGGTTGTGCCAGAGCGGCGCCTCCAACTGCGTGAACGTCCGCGCGAATTCGCCGCGCGACCAGACCAGCTTGTCGATGTCCTCCTGCTCGCGCCGTTCGGTGCGCGTCGCGGCCGACAGGCCGAAATGCAGCACGATCCCCAGCATCATCATGATCGACGACATCACCGTGTAGTGGATCTCCGGCAGGCCCACGGCCTCCCAGACCCCCGTCACCTCCTTGAGAAGGAACAGCGGGATGCCGATCGCCAGCCCCGCGACGATGGTCCAGAAGGCGCCGGTGCCGTTGAGCCACGGCACGAAGAGTCCGAGGATGTAGACCACCACGATGGTCGGCACGATGTAGCTCAGCGACGACTGGAAGTAGCTGAACAGGCTCTCGAACGATCCGATGAAGGGCGAATAGACCGCACCGAAGACCATCACGATCCCGGTGACGATGCGGCCCAGAGCGACCATGCGCACCTCGCTCACATCCGGCTTCAGCGGCTGGACGAAGTCCTTGACCACCAGCGTCGAGGCAGAGTTCAGCGCCGAGTCGAGCGACGACATGATCGCCGCGATCAGAGCTGCCATGATCAGCCCGCGGATTCCCACCGGCATCAGCTCGAACGCCAGCGTCGGAAAGGCCAGGTCGGGCGTTTCCAGCTCGGGATAGAGCTTCAGCGCGATCAGCCCCGGAAGGATCATAAGAAACAGGTTCGGCAGCTTCAGAAAGCCCGCGAAGAGCGCCCCCACCTGCCCTTCCCGCAGATCCTTGGCGCCGAGCGTGCGCTGCACCACGAACTGGTTGATCGTCCAGTAGTAGAAACCCAGGAGCACCACGCCCCAGAGCCCGGTCCAGGGCAGGAAGTCGTCGCTTGCCGGCAGGATCAGGTGCCGCTTGCTGTCCTCGATCCCGGTGAAGAGCTCGGACCAGCCGCCGACCTCATCGAGGCCGATCCAGAACAGCGCCGCCGCGCCCACGATCAGTAGCACCGCCTGTACGGTGTCGGTGACGACAACGGCCGAGAGCCCGCCGAGGATCGTGTAGAGCCCCGCGACCAGGGCCAGCAGCGCCACGGCCGTCCAGATGTTGAGGTATTCGGTGACGTTGGAGATCACCAACCCGCCGGCATAGAGCGCCCCGGCGGTGTCGATGAACATGATCGCCAGAATGGTGAAGAGCGAGAACGCCCGCCGCGAGCGCACGTCGTATCGGAACTCGAGGAATTCGGGGACGGTGGCGATCTTCGCGCGCAGGTAGGACGGCAGGATGAAGATCGCGAAGAGGATCAGCACGAAGGCCGCGGTCCACTCGTAATTGAAGATCGCGACGCCGTTGGCGTAGCTGCCGCCCATCAGGCCGACGAAGCTCGACCCCGACATGTTGGAGGCAAACAGCGAGAAGCCGATCAGGTACCACGGCAATGTGCGCCCGGCGAGGAAGTACCCCTCCGAGCCGCCTTCGAGCTTGCGCGAAACGTAGACCCCGTGAGCGATGATGGCGACGAAGTAGAGGGCGACCACCGTGAAGTCGATCCAGCTGAGGTCGAATTTCGCGTCACCCATCGTCGTCTCCTTCCGCCGTCGCTGTGGGCCCGTGAACATGAACCGCGGCGGAATGTTCCTGCCCGTCCCGCCACGGCCGGCACGCACCGCGGCCAGCGGGCGCGGTCACATCATCGGCTCGCCGCCGGCGACCGCGACGGTCGCGCCGGAGGTGTAGCTGGACAGCGGATCGGCCAGCATGACGTAGGCGGTGGCCAGCTCCGCCGGCTGCGCCGGACGGCCCATCGGCCTGTTGGCGCCGAACTCCTCGTGATCGGGGATCGTCGAGGGGATGAGCGGCGTCCAGACAGGCCCCGGCGCGACGCAGTTCACGCGGATGCCGCGGGGGCCCAGCATCTGCGCCAGCCCGTTGGTGAAGTTCTGGATCGCGCCCTTGGAAGCGGCATAGGCCAGCAGCCCCGGACTCGGCCGGTCGGAGTTGATGGAGGCGGAGTTGATGATCGACCCGCCGCGCGGCATCACCGGCACCGCCGCCTTGCACAGGTAGAACATCGAATGGATGTTGGTGCGGAACGTCGCTTCCCACTCTTCGTCCGAAATCTCCTCGATCGAATTCACGTGGGCCTGGTGCGCGGCGTTGTTGACGAGGATGTCGAGCCGGCCGAAGGCCGCGTGGGTGTCCTCCACCAGCCGTCGGCAATGCGCTGCGTCCTGGATGTCGCCGGGCATGAGATAAGCGCGGCGACCCGCCCCTTCGACCAGGTCGAGCGTGGTCTGCGCGTCCTCCTGCTCCTCGAGATAGGAGATCACGACATCGGCGCCTTCGCGGGCATAGGCCAGCGCGACGGCGCGGCCGATGCCGCTGTCCGCGCCGGTTATCAGCGCGGTCATGCCTTCGAGCCGTCCGGAGCCGCGATAGCTCCGCTCGCCGTGGTCGGGTTTGGGATTCATCTTGCCGGTCTCGCCCGGCAGGTCCTGGTGCTGCGTCTCGAAGGGCGGTGTCTTGTCGGTCATTTCTGCCTCCTGGGATTTTTCTGCGAACAACTGCCCCGATGAGATGTTCCCGGCTGAGGCGGAGGGCAGCGCCCTTCCGCACGGCAACCCGCCGCCGGACCCGGCGGCCGCGAAAGGAGGCAATCCATGGCGCGATGCGACCAGTGCCAAAACGACTACGACAACCTGATGATCGTGGAGAAGAACGGCCAGCGCTTCGGCTTCGACTGTTTCGAATGCGCGATCGAGAAGATGGCCCCGCGCTGCGCCCAGTGCGCCACCCGCGTGATCGGGCACGGGCTTGAAGCGGGCGACAGCGTCTATTGCTGCGGGCATTGCGCGCGCAAGGCCGGCGTGGAGGCACGCGCCTGACCCGGCCCGTCCCCGCCGCGCCGTCCGCCGTACCGGGCGGTTTAGCGGCGCGGCGCGGTTTACGCGGCCGTTGCGACAGGTCAGGATGGTGACGAGCGACCCAAAGTGACAGCCAGCGGCAGCGCCCGGCGCGGACAACGTGCCGCGGGGCGTGCCGCCGCGTCGCACGCCCCGCGATTGGACAGACATGACGACAGGACAGGAACTGACGGTCGTGGGCATCGGCGCATCGGCCGGCGGCATCGAGGCGCTGGAGACCTTCTTTCGCAATCTCGGGGCGCCGCGGAACATGGCCCTCGTTGTGGTCACCCACCTCAACCCCGATCACGAGAGCCGACTGCACGAGGTGCTCGGCAGGCACGCCGATATCGAGGTACGCGCTGCCGAGGACGGCGCGACGCTGAGCGCGGGTCAGGTCCACGTGATGCCCGAGGCCTGCGTGATCCGACTGCGCGACGGGCGCATCGCTCTCGATCGGGTAACCAGGCCCGAGGCGCGCGAGAAACCCATCGACATCTTCTTTTCCTCGCTCGCGCGGGACCGCGGGGACCGGGCTGTGGGCATCGTGCTGTCGGGCAGCGATGCCGACGGCACGCTCGGCATCAAGGCGATCAAGGAAAGCGGCGGCATCACCATGGCGCAAGCGCCGGATGGCGGGCGCGGACCCGGCCATGCCGACATGCCCAGAAGCGCCATCGCCACCGGTCTGGTCGATTTCGAGCTCACGGTCGAGAGCATGCCGGAGACGCTGCGCCGGCTGGTGGACAGCCGCACCTCCTTCGAGGCGCTGGCCGACACCTGGGACGACGGCGCGCTCGACACCGAGATGCAGACCGCGTTCGACCTACTGCGCAGCCATACCGGGCACGATTTCTCGGGCTACAAGAAACGGACCTTCCTGCGCCGCATGTCGCGCCGGGCGCAGATCGTCGAGGCGTCGACGCTGACCGACTACATCCGGCACCTGCGCAATGCCCCGACCGAAGTCATGGAACTCTACCGCGACCTGCTGATCAACGTCACGCGGTTCTTCCGCGATGCCGACGCCTTCGCCGCGCTGGAAGAGAACGTCATCCCCCAGCTGTTCCAGGGCCGCACATCCGGCGACGTGGTGCGCGTCTGGGTGCCGGGATGCGCCACAGGCGAGGAGGTCTATTCGATCGCCATCCTCCTGCGCGAGGAGATGGAGCGGCATCCGGGCGGGCCGCACGCGCAGATCTTCGCCACCGATATCGACGAGCCGGCGCTCGACGTCGCGCGCGCCGGCCGCTATCCCGAGGAATTCGTCTCCTCCATCGACCCCGCGCGCCGCGACCGCGCCTTCCGTCGCGAGGGGACGCAATACATCGTGCGCAAGGAAGTGCGCGATCTGTGCATCTTCTCGCCGCACAGCGTGATCTCGGATCCGCCCTTCGCGCGGATGGATCTGTTGTCCTGCCGCAACCTGCTGATCTATTTCGGACGCGACCTGCAGGACCAGGTGATCCCCACGTTCCACTATGCGCTGAAACCCGGCGGCTACCTGTTCCTCGGCACCTCCGAGAGCATCAGCCGGCAGGATGCGCTCTTCGCACCGGTGGACCGCCAGCAGCGGATCTTCCGCAGCCGCGAGACGACGACTTCGCATCCCGGCGTTCCGAACGCGTTCCGAGGCGGCGCGGAGGGCCTCGGAAAGCTGCATATCGGGCGGTCCCAGCCCAGCCCGTCCCGGTCAAGCTTCCAGCTCCGCCAACGGGTCGAGATGCAGGTCCTCGACCGGCACGCGCCGCCGCATGTGGTCGTCGACCGGCACGGAGAAATCGTCTATTATTCCGCCCGCGTCGGCCGCTTTCTCGAGATCCCGCGCGGCGCACCCAACCGTCGGCTTCTGGACATGACCCCCCGCCAGCTGCGGCAGGAGCTGAACACCGTCTTGCGCGAGGCGATGGAAAGCGGGCTGCCCGCCCACCGCAACGCGGTCCACGTCTCCGACGAGGACGGCCAGGACACCGAGCTGCGCCTCACGGTGGAGCCCATCCACATGGAGCGCGGCGCGGAGACGGTGTACCTCACGCTCTTCGTGCCCACCGGGCGGCGGGGCGCATCGGACAGCCGCTCGGACGCCTCCGGGCACGATGAGGACACCTACGAGACCGAGTTGCGCGAGCTGCGCGAACGCATGCATTCCACGATCGAGGAATACGAAACCGCGCTCGAAGAGCTGAAATCATCGAACGAGGAACTCGTCTCCGCCAACGAGGAAGCGCAATCGGCCAACGAGGAACTCGAAGCCTCCAAGGAGGAGATGCAGACCCTCAACGAGGAGCTGTCATCGACCAACGCCGTCCTCAGCAGCAAGCTCGAGGAGCTCGACCGCGCCCACGACGACATGCGCAACCTCTACGAGGCGACGCAGATAGCCAGCGTGTTCCTCGACACCGACCTCGTGATCCGCAACTTCACGCCCGCGGCGCTGACCTTCTTCCACCTGCGGCGGAACGACGTGGGCCGGCCGCTCAGCGACCTGGCCCTGACACTCGATTACCCGGAATTCCGCGAGCGACTGCAGGAGGTCCTGTCGAGCGGAGAGATGATCGAGGACCGGGTGCGTCCGAAGGACGATGCGCGCCGCTTCGTCGTCCGGCTGGTACCCTATCGCGACAAGAACAACGGTATCGACGGCGTGGTCGTGACGCTGATCGACATGACCAGTCTTGCCCGCGCGGAGGAAAACCAGCGCCTGCTGATCGACGAGCTCAACCATCGGGTCAAGAACATCCTGACGGTGGTCATCAGCGTCGTGAACGCGACCCTGCGCAGCACCCGCGATCCCGACGCATTCGGCGCGGCGTTGAACGACCGGCTGCACGGCATGGCGCGCACCTACAAGCTCCTGTCGCAGGAGGAATGGCGCGAGATATCCCTGCACGCGCTGATCGAGCAGGAATGCCACGCCCACGACCCCGCGCGCTTCGCCATCGAGGGGCCCGATCTTTCGCTTTCGTCGCGCAAGTCGCTGCCCGTGGGGCTGGCGATCCACGAACTTGCCACGAACGCCGCGAAATACGGCGCGCTGACCTGCGATACGGGATGCGTCCATATCCGCTGGAGCGTGACGGACGACATCGTCCGCATCGACTGGCGCGAAACCGGCGGACCGGCAACGTCCGAACCCGAGGCCGACGGCTTCGGCTGGCAGTTGATCGAAGGCCAGGTGTGCCAGCAGCTTCGCGGCGAGTTGGAGCGCGAGTTCCGCCCCGAGGGCCTGCAGGTGTCGATCCGGTTTTCACGGAAAGACCCGCAGGACGTGTGGTCCTGACCGCGCCGGCGGTCAGTGCATCAGCCGCGTGCCGTCGCGGACCAGAACGGTCTCGCATTTACGGTAGAGCCAGTCCATGCGCGACTGCGCCCCGTCCGGCAGTTCGCCCTCGCGCACGGCCCGGATCGCTTCCAGCAACGTGCGTTCCACAAGCCGGTCGGCGCTGGCCGGATCGGACAGCAGCAGCCGCGACCAGGCGCGCAGGAGCGGCAGGCATTGCTCGACGCTGTCCGCAGCCGACTCGTCCGGCGCCCGGAGCCGGTCGACCGCGCGGCCCAGATCCTGCACCGAGACCGGCTTGGAGAAGATCTCGGCGTGCCGCAGGGCGTTCGGCACGGGAACGTCGTGGCGGCGACCGGTATAGAATACGAAGGGCACGTCCCGCCGGGCCAGGGCTTCGGCCACCGGAAACACGGCGTCGCCGGATATGTCGAGATCGAGGATCGCCGCATCGGCGGAGTGGATGTGCCCCATCGCGTCGCCTAGGGTCAGGGCAGGTCCGAGCACATCGGCACCGGTGGTGCGAAAGAAATTCCCGATCTCCTGCGCCTGCAGGAAGTCGTCTTCGACGACCAGTATCTTTCGTCCGTGCATGTCCATCGCAGCCTCCTTGGGGACCGTCTCTGCCGCTTCGTGAGGCGCTTTCGTTATTCATTCAAAACGCCGCACCTGTCTGAAGGTTCCGAAGCGTTTTGGCCGCGAAGGCCACGCGGGCCGATGCCGAGCCCAGGGGATGGTCAAGCGGATGGCGCCACCCGGCGCCGGAATGACGGTCGCCCGACCGTCACGATCCGCCGCCGCCGCGCCGCGGCGGCTCCGGCGTGGTGGTGCCCCGCAGCTTTTCCTGTTCGTTCGAAAGAATCCTGCGGATCTCGGCCGAAAGCTCCTCGGCCCGGCCGACATCACCGACGGACTCGGCGCGGTCGAGCTCCGTCAGCACGGATTTGAGAAACTGGTACCGGTCGCCGGCCGAGTACCCCTGTTCGGCCATGAGTTCCTGCAGTTCTTCCGGGCCGACCAGATTGCCTTCCGGCGTTCTGAGTTGGGACAAGTCGGGTCTGGGGGCCATGATGCCTCCTTTTCCGTATCTGCGCCCCGGCGGGCCGGGGCTGTTGGCAGGCAGGACGCGGCAGAATGCCGGCCCGAACTATGCCGTTACGGGGTCAACGCCCTGCGCGCGCTAATGTTCGCACCGCGGACCCGCGGCCCGGCCCCGTCGGCGAGGATCGGCCACCGCGCCGCGGGAACGCGCCGCGCGCCCGGATCATTCGTCGACGGATCAAGAGGCACCACAGGACATGACACGCACACTGATCACACTCTCCGCCCTTCTCGCCGGGTACTTCATGCTGCAGATGAGCAACGGGCTTCAGGGCTCGCTCCTGGCCGTGCGCGCCGATCTCGAAGGGTTCGGCGCGACGGTGGCCGGGCTGGTGATGTCGGGCTTTTTCGTCGGCATGGGCATCGGCTCGCTCCTGGCCGGCCGCATGATCGAGCGGGTCGGCCACGTGCGCACCTTCGCCGCGCTCGCCTCCGTCGCCTCGGCGGCGGCGCTGGTGCACCTGGTGGTGATCCAGCCGGTAGTCTGGATCGCAGTGCGCGCGATCACCGGCTTCTGCTTCGCGGGGCTGCTGGTGGTGGTCGAATCCTGGTTGAACGCCTCGGTCGCGAGCCGGGAACGCGGGCGCCTCCTGTCGATCTACGCGATGGTCGGCATGGCCGCCGGCGCGGTCGGGCAACTGTTGCTCGACGCCGCCGATCCGGCGGGCTTCATGCTCTTCGTGCTGGTCTCCATCGGGCTGTCGCTGGCGCTGGTGCCGAGCACGCTGAGCCGGGCCACCGCGCCGGTGCCCGATGTCGCGCAGGAACGCCCCTCCGTCGGCCAGCTCTGGCAGATCTCGCCGTTCGGCGCGGTGGCGATGGCGATGGCAGGCGCCACCATAGGCACGTTCTTCGGCCTCGCCCCGGTCTTCGCCCAGCGCATCGGCTTCACACCGTCGGACATCGCCTATCTGATGGCGGCGGCGACGCTGGGCGGCATGGCGCTGCAATTCCCGGTGGGCGCCCTGTCGGACCGGCTCGACCGGCGCTGGGTGTGCATCGGCCTCGCGCTGACCGCCGCGGCGACGATGGCGCTGCTGGGCCTCTCGACCGCGCCCGCCTTCGGGCCGGGGCTGGCCATCGCGGCGCTGATGGGCGGTGTGCTGCTGCCCACGACCTCGGTCGTAGTGGCGCATATCAACGACCGCGCCCCACCCGAGGCGCTGCTGGCCGCGTCCGGCGGCATCGTGCTGATGCAGGGGATCGGCGCTGCCCTGGGGCCGTTCCTCGGCGGGGCCGCGATGGACACCATCGGCCCGCGCGGCTTCCTGCTGACGCTCAGCGCCGTGCAGGCGGTCATCGTGGTCTTCGCGCTGGTCCGCATCGTGCTCAACCACAATATCGAGCCCGACCGGAAGACCCCCTATGCGCCGGTGCCCATGACCCAGGTCGAAGGCGAGCTGCACATGCCCGAGCACGAGGACGCGCCCGCCCCGGCCTGACCGCGGCGGCTACCGGCGCTGCCACGCCTCCAGCCGGTCCACCACGTCCGACGTGAGACGCTGCAGATCGCCGGCCATCGCGAGGTA
Organism: Roseivivax sediminis; assembly: GCF_900112685.1. GTDB lineage: Bacteria > Pseudomonadota > Alphaproteobacteria > Rhodobacterales > Rhodobacteraceae > Roseivivax > Roseivivax sediminis. The sequence continues at coordinate 272,044 of NZ_FOMS01000003.1, read as the reverse complement.
GGAACAGGGGTCCTCCAGCCGCTCGCGGACCGCGCCCATGTCGAAACCGTTCGGCGCCTCGAGGCCATTCAGCTCGTCCCAGGTGACCGGCACCGCGACCGGACCGCCGGGGCGGGCGCGCACCGAATAGGGCGCCACAGCCGTCGCGCCGCGCTCGTTCCGCAGCCAGTCGATGAAGATCCGGCCCTTGCGCTTCGCCTTCGACATGGTCGCGGTGAAGCGCTTCGGCTCCGCCTCCGCCATCACGTGCGCGAGCGTCTTGGCGAAGGTCTTCGCCACGTCCCAGTCGTGGCTGCGGTGCAGCGGCAGCCAGACATGCACGCCCTTGCCGCCGGTCACCAGCGCCCCTGAAGCCAGCCCGAGATCGGCTAGCCTGTCCCTGAGGTCGAACGCCGCCGAGCGCACGTCGCCCCAGCCCAGCCCCTCGTCGGGATCGAGGTCGAAGACGAGCCGGTCGGGCCGCTCCAGCCGGTCGGTGCGGCTGCCCCAGATGTGGAACTCGATCGTGCCCATCTGCGCGGCGGCGACGAACGCCTCGGGCCGCGTGGCATAGATGTAGGTGCCGCGCTTGCCCCCCGATTCCTCGATCTCGATCTCTTCCAGCGCGTCCGGAAAGCCCTTGCCGGCATGCTTCTGGAAGAAGGTCTCGCCCTCGATCCCCGTGGGCGCCCGCAACAGCGACAGCGGCCGGTGGCCCGCGATCTCGGTCAGCCGCTCGCCTGCCCGTTCGTAATGCCGTGCAACGTCGAGCTTGGTGCAGCCCGAGGCCGGGAAGACCTCCCGGTCGGGGCTGGAAATGGAGATACCGGCCACCTTGCCCTCGCTCTCCGTATCGGCGGGGGTCTCCGCGCCCACCTCTTTCGCCTCCTTGTCGGTGCGGGTGCCCTGGTAGGCGCCGTGGCGGATATGGCCGTCCTCGGTCAGTTCGGTGAACTCGACCTCGATCACCGTGTCCGGCGTGACCCAGACCGCATTGCAGGCGATCTCCTTCGGCACCTCCTCGAAAGGCGAGGTCTTGCGCGAGCGAAAGCCCTCCGACAACGCCGCGAGATCGTCCTGCGAATACCCGGTGCCGACGCGCCCGCGATAGATCAGATCGCCGTCCTGGTATTCCCCCACCAGCAGCGAGGCGAAGGGCCGGTCCTTGTCCGACCGGGTGAAGCCGCCGACGACGAATTCCTGCCGATTCACGCATTTCACCTTGCGCCAAGTCTTCGTGCGTGTGCCGCGATAGGGTGCGTCCGCCTTCTTCGAGACGATCCCCTCCGCCCCGGCCTTGCAGGCGGCGGCGAAGATCTCCGGCCCCTGCCCGCGCACCTGATCGGTGATCCGCAAGGGGCCGTCGTCCGGCACGCCGCGAAACAGCTCCTCGAGCCGCGCGCGGCGATCCTCCTGCGCCGCGCCGGTCAGGTCCTCGCCGTCGACCTCCAGCAGATCGAAGCAGAAGAACACCAGATCCCCGCCGTTCGACAGCGCCCGCTGCAGCGACGAGAACGCCGAGCCGCGGATCTTCGCCGCCATCACCTCCCCGTCGAGGAGCGCGCTGTCGCAGGGCAAGGGATCGAAGGCGCCCGCGAGCGCCGCAAACTTCTCGGTCCAGTCCTTGCCGCTGCGGGTCCAGAGCGTCACCCCGCCCTTGCCGATCGCGGCGAGCGCGCGGTAGCCGTCGAACTTGGTCTCGTGCAGCCAGCCGTCGCCCTCGGGCGCCTCCTCGACCAGCGTGGCGAGCTGGGGGCTGCGGAATTTCGGGGCCTTGCGGCTGCGCTTGGGCACGTCGTCTTTCATGCGTTTCGCCTTTGCCTTCTGCGCGATCTCCTCGAAGTCGCGGCCGGTGACGACGGAGGTCTCGTACCCCTCGGTCAGCGCGTCCGCGTCGCCTTGGGCGTAATCGTCCTTCTCCTTGATCAGGAGCCATGCGCCCTCCCCGCCCTTCTTGAAGCGCACGAGCGCCCAACCGCCGCGCATCCGTTCCCCGGCGATGTCCATCTTGAGGTTGCCGTCTTCCAGCATCTCGCCGACATCGCCACGCGGGGCCCAGGTGCCGCGATCCCACAGCATCACCGTGCCGCCGCCGTATTCCTTCTTCGGGATCGTCCCTTCGAAATCGCCGTAGTCGAGCGGATGGTCCTCCGTCCGCTGCGCCAGCCGCTTGTCGCCGGTGCGCGGCGACGGCCCCTTGGGGATGGCCCAGGACAGCAGCACCCCGTCGTGTTCGAGTCGCAGATCGTAATGCAGCGAAGAGGCGTCGTGCTTCTGGATCGAGAACCAGCGCCCTTCCGTCTTCTGCGGCCCGGCCCGGCCGCGCGGCTCGCTCGTCCGGGTGAAGTCGCGCTTGGCGTTGTAGTCCTTCAGCCGGTCGGCCATCACGACGCCTTCTTCTTCGACCGCGACCCGCCGGAGGAAGATTTCGACTTGGAGCTGCCCGAGGATTTGCGACCCGACGACTTGCGGCCGCCCTTGCCGCCGGACTTGCCCTCTGACGCATCGACGCTCTTGCGCAGCGCGCTCATCAGGTCGACGACGTTGTCGCCGTCGTCCCCGCCGTCGTCGTCCCCGGTATCGACGCGGGAGGTCGACTTGTCCTTGCGCTTGGCCTCGATCATCTCCTTCAGAGCCTTGTGGTAGCTGTCGGAAAAGGCGGAGGCGTCGAACGGCTTCGTCTTGCGGCCGATCAGCTCGCGCGCGAGGTCGAGCAGTTCCTCGTCGGCCTCCTCGTCGGCGATCTCGCTGAACAGCGGATCGGCGCTGCGGATCTCTTCCTCGTAGCGCAGCGTCTCCAGCAGCAGCCCGTCGCCGCAGGGCCTGATCGCGGCGAGGTGCTCCTTGCCGCGCAGCGTGATCTGGCAGAGCGCCGTCTTGCCCTCGCCCCGCAGCGCGTCGCGCACCACGCGGTAGGCATCCTCGGCCAGCTCGTCCTGCGGGACGATGTAGTACGGGCGCTCGAAGTAGATCGGCGGGATCTCCCCGCTCTCGACGAACTGGACAAGCTCCAGCGTCTTGGAGGTCTCCACCTTCAGCGCGTCGATCTCCTCGGGGTCGATCAGGATGTAGTCGCCGTCCTCGGTCTCGTAGCCCTTCACGATATCGTCGCTGTCGACCGGGCCGACGCCCTTCACGGTCTTCTCGTAGCGCACGCGCTTGCCGGAGGGTTCGTGGATCTGCCGGAACGACACGCGCGGGCCGGAGGTGGTGGCCGGATAGACCTCCACCGGGATGGAGACGAGCGAGAGGCGCAATTGCCCCTTCCAGACGGCGCGTGGGGCCATGACGAAATCCCTAAGTTGCCATACCCGAGAACGCCGCAGCGGGGATTATGTTTCCGGCGGGGCCCCGTCGGCTGACGGCTCTGGCCCGGCCGGAGGTCTCAGGGCCCCTCGAAACACTCCGGGTGGGCGCGCCGGATCTGCGGCAGGACCCGCAACAGGTCACTGACATGGGCGCGCAGGCAGGCCTCCGCCGCGTCCGCGTCGCGCGCGGCGATCGCGTCGCGCAGCCTGCGGTGGTCGGCCAGCACCTCCGCCCGCCGCCCCGGCGACAGCGTGAGAAAGCGCACCCGGTCGGTCTGCGCCTTCTGGCTGCGGATCAGCGCCCAGACATGGGCGTGCCCGGCGATACGGCAGAGCGCTTCGTGAAACGCCTCGTCGAGCGGGTGGAACGCCGCCGGGTCGGTCGCCGCCGCCTGCGCGGCGAGCGCTTCGTCCAGCTCTTCTAGGTCCGCGGCGCTGCGCCGCACGCAGGCCATGCGCACGCAATCGGCCTCGAGCGCGGCGCGCACGAAGACCGCGTCGCGCAGCCCCTGCTCGGAGATCCGCGTCACCCGCGTCGCCCGCTGCGGACGGATCGCTACCAGTCCCAGCCGCGACAGCCGGAAAAGCGCATCGCGCACCGGCTGGCGCGAGACCTCGAAACGCCGCGCCACCTCCACCTCCGACAGCTTGGCGTCCGGCGGCAGATCCAGCGTCAGGATCGCATCGTAGAGCGCCGAGAACACCGTCTCGGTGGTGGTGGCGAGCGCGGCGGTGCCCGCCGGTTGGATCTCCTCGCGCCTCATGCGATTACCCGGCCATGCCGCGCGGCGGCAGGCTCCCTTTGACAGCACATTCGATCTAACATACTAGAATGGAGCGCATTGGAAAACGGGGGAAAGACCGACATGCCGTTGACAGATCCGGACCGCCTGTTCCCGACCGAACCGCGGCTGCGCGACCTGGCCCGCGCGCTCTACGAGCCGGTGGCGGACCTGCCGATCATCTCGCCGCACGGCCATTGCGACCCGCGCTGGTTCGCCGAGAACGCCCGTTTCCCGAACCCCGCGGAACTGTTCGTCGTTCCCGACCACTACGTCTTCCGCATGCTGATCAGCCAGGGCGTGCCGCCCACCGATCTCGGCATCCCGCGCGCCGACGGCGGCGCGACCGAGACCGATCCGCGCAAGATCTGGCGGCGCTTCGCCGCGCATTATCATCTTTTCCGGGGCACGCCCTCGGCGATGTGGCTTGACCATTCCTTCGAACACGTCTTCGGCCTCGACGAGGTGCTGTCGGCGGACACCGCCGACGCCTATTACGACCATATCGACGCCAAGCTGGCCGAGGACGCCTTCCGCCCCCGCGCCCTCTTCGACCGCTTCGGGATCGAGGCGCTGGCGACCACCGAAAGCGCGCTCGACGACCTGCGGTGGCACAAGATGATCCGCGACAGCGACTGGCCGGGCCGCGTCATCACCACCTACCGCCCCGACGCCGTCGTCGACCCCGAATTCGAGGGCTTCGCGGAGAACCTCGACCGCCTGGGCGAGCTGACCGGCGAGGATTGCACGACGTGGGAGGGCTACCTCAACGCCCACCGCGCGCGCCGGGCGATATTCAAGGAGATGGGGGCGACCGCCTCCGACCACGGCCACCCCACCGCGCGCACAGAGGACCTCGCGCCGGCGGACGCCAAGGCGCTCTTTGCCACGGTGCGCCGCGGGCGCTGCACCGCCGAAGAGGCCGACGCGTTCCGCGGCCAGATGCTGACAGAGATGGCGCGGATGAGCCTCGAGGACGGGCTGACGCTGCAGATCCACGCCGGCTCGCACCGCAACCATTCGGCCCAAATGTTCGCCCGGCACGGCCGCGACAAGGGCTTCGACATCCCCCGCCGCACCGACTGGGTCGGCGGGCTGAAACCGCTCCTCAGCGCTGTCGGCCTTGAGCCCGGGCTGACGATCATCCCGTTCACGCTGGACGAAAGCACCTACGGGCGCGAACTTGCGCCGCTGGCCGGGGCCTACCCGGCGCTACGCCTCGGCCCGCCCTGGTGGTTCTTCGACAGCTTCGAGGGCATCCGCCGCTTCCGCGAGGCGACCACCGAGACCGCCGGCTTCTACAACACCGCGGGCTTCAACGACGACACGCGCGCGTTCTGCTCCATCCCGGCGCGGCACGACGTCGCCCGGCGGTCGGACTGCGCCTACCTTGCGCAACTCGTCGCCACGGGCCGCCTGCGCGAGGCCGACGCGCACGAAGTGGCGCACGACCTGACCTACCGGCTGGCGAAAGACGCCTACAAGCTCTGAGCGCCGCCCACCCCCCCGTACGAAGAAAGCGACGACATGACCGACCGCCTGACCCGCTCCGCCCCCGCGCCGAAACCCGGCATCGTGCATTTCGGCCCCGGCGCCTTCTTCCGCGCCTTCAACGCGGTCTACACGCACGAGGCGGTCGCGGAGAAAGGCGGCGACTGGGGCATTGTCGCGGTGAGCCTGCGCAGCCCCGGCCCGCGCGATCAGCTCGCCCCGCAGGGCTGCGCCTTCACGGCGGTGGAGCTTGGCCCGGACGGCCGGCGCTACGCGCAGATCGGCGCCATCGCGGAGGCGCTGGTCGCCCCCGAAGACCCCGAGGCGGTGCTTGCGGCGATGACCGATCCGGCGATCCGCATCGTGTCGCTCACGATCACGGAGAAAGGGTACTGCCACAACCCCGCGACCGGACGGCTCAGCACCGACAACGCCGACATCGCGCACGATCTCGCGACGCCGGACGCGCCCCGCTCCGCGCCCGGCTTCATCGTGGAGGCGCTGGCGCGCCGCCGCGCGGCGGGCCATGCGCCCTTCACCGTGCTCAGCTGCGACAACCTGCCCTCCAATGGCCGGCTGGCGCGCGGCATCGTGATCGACTTCGCCCGCGCCCGCGACGCCGATCTCGCCGACTGGATCGCGGCGGAGGTGACCTTCCCGGCGACCATGGTCGACCGCATCACCCCCGCCACGACCGAGGATGACGTCGCCGCGCTGGAAGAGGCGCAAGGGTATCGCGACGAGGCGATGGTGGTGCATGAGCCGTTCCGCCAATGGGTGATCGAGGACGATTTCGTCGACGGCCGCCCGGCCTGGGACGCGGTCGGCGCGCAGATGGTCGAGGACGTGGAGGCGCACGAGCTGATGAAGCTGCGCTGTCTGAATGGCACCCATTCCACGCTTGCCTATCTCGGCTACCTCGCCGGGTTCGAGACCATCGCGGAGACCACCGCCAACCCCGATTTCGCCGCACTTTGCGCCAAGCTCTGGGCCGAGGAGATCGTCCCGACGCTGCCGCAGCCCGAGGGCGAGGACCTCTCGGCCTACACCGCCGCGCTGCTTGAGCGCTACCAGAACCCCGGCATCCGGCACCGCACCTGGCAGATCGCCATGGACGGCAGCCAGAAGCTGCCCCAGCGCATCCTCGGCACCGTGACGGATCAGCTCGACCGGGGGAACGTGCCGCACGGGCTCTGCCTCGCCGTGGCGGCCTGGATCCGCTACGTCGGCGGCACCGACGAGGGCGGGCAGCCCATCGACGTGCGCGACCCGCTGGCCGACGATCTGCGCGCGGCGGCGACCTCGGACGATCCGGTGGGCGCGGTGCTGGCCATCGACGCGGTCTTCTCCGAGCGTCTTGCGAAAGACGAGAGCTTCCGCGCCGCGGTCAGCGACGCGCATGACCGCCTGACCGGCGACGGCGCCGCGCGCACGGTCGCCGCCTTCATCGCCTGAGGGTACAGCGGCCCTAACCTTCCGCCGCCGCTTCGCTGCGCGCGGCGGCGGGGCACGCGGGCAGCGTCGTTCCCCGCACCACCAGTTCGGGCGCGATGGGCGCGCCCGTCGCACCGGCCGCCGCGCCTTGGCCTTCCAGCATCGCCACGATCATCCGCGCGGCCTGGCGCCCCATCTCCTCGCGCGGCTGGCGGATCGTGGTCAGCGCGGGCAGGAAATGATCGGCGAAGTCGATGTCGTCGAAGCCGATCACGCTGACGTCGCGCGGCACCGACACCCCCAGCCGCCCGCATTCGGAGATGAAGCCCAGCGCGCATTCGTCAGAGGCGCAGAACACCCCCGTGGGCCGCTCGGCCAGGCCCGCCCAGCGGCGCGCGGCCTCCGCCCCCGCGGCGAGCGTGAAGTCGCCGTCAAAGACCTCCGCCGACACAGCCCGCGCCGCGGCCGCCTCCAGAAATCCCGCGCGCCGCGTCTCGGCCAGAACGTTCTCCGCCGGCCCGCTGACATGCAAAAGCGCGCGGTGCCCCAGATCCGCCAGGTGGTCGACCGCCAGCCGCGCCGCTGCCGGGTTGTCGAACACGAGGCGGGGCGCGTCGTAGGACTCGTTCCATTCGCTGAGCTGCACCAGCGGCAGATTCCAGCCGTTCACCACTTCGGGGTCGATATTGCCGTCGAGCAGAACGATCCCGTCCGCCCGCCCGTCGTAGCCCAGCGAGACAAGCTTGTCGCGTCCGATCCGGCTGTCGGAGATCTGCACCGTCAGGCCCACGGCGCCCGCCTCCTCCTGGATGGCGGCGAAGATCCGGCTGAAGAAGGTGTTCGACAGGTTGGGCGCAAGGATCAGGATCGACCGCGCCCGCCGCTGCCGCAGATCCCGCGCGGCGGAGTTGATGCGGTAGCCGGTGGTGCGCACCGCCTCCATCACCTTCTTGCGGGTCGCGGGACCGACCGTCTCGGGCGCGGACAGCGCGCGGCTGACCGTGGCGGTGGACACCCCCGCCAGCGACGCGACGTCGACGATCCGCACTCTTTCCGCCATCGGCCCTCCGCCGGAACTGCATTCGATTAATCGATTACATTTTCCATTGCCAAATGACCATCGCTTTGATGTAATCGATTTCAACACACCACCGGGAGGACGCCGCGCCCACGCACGCGGCGGCGGGAGGACACATGCAGACGATCAAGGGGCCGGCCCTGTTCCTGGCGCAGTTCGCGTCGGACGAAGCGCCGTTCAACGACTGGAGCGCGATCACCCGCTGGGCGGCCGAATGCGGCTACAAGGGTGTGCAAGTGCCGAGCTGGGACAAGCGGCTCTTCGACCTCGCCAAGGCCGCCGAGTCCCGCGACTACTGCGATGACTTCAAGGGACGCGCCGCCGAGAACGGCATCGAGGTGACGGAGCTGTCGGCGCATCTGCAGGGTCAGCTCGTCGCGGTACATCCGGCCTACGACATCGCCTTCGACGGCTTCGCCGACCCGTCCGTCCACCGCGACCCCAAGGCCCGGCAGGCCTGGGCGGTCGATCAGGTGAAGATGGCGCTCAGCGCGTCGCGCAACCTCGGCCTGACGGCGCTCGGCGCCTTCTCCGGCTCCCTCGCCTGGCCCTATGTCTACCCCTGGCCGCAGCGCCCCGCCGGCCTGATCGAGGCGGCGTTCGACGAGCTCGCCGCGCGCTGGCGCCCGCTTCTGGATCACGCCGAGGAGTGCGGCGTCGATATCTGCTACGAGATCCACCCGGGCGAGGATCTCCACGACGGCATCAGCTACGAGATGTTCCTCGAGCGCGTCGACGATCACGCCCGCGCCCGGATGCTGTACGATCCGTCCCATTACGTGCTGCAATGCCTCGACTACGTCGCGCATCTGGACACCTATGCCGACCGGATCGGCATGTTCCACGTCAAGGACGCGGAGTTCACGCCGACCGCGAAACAGGGCGTCTACGGCGGCTTCCAGTCCTGGGCGAACCGCGCCGGCCGCTTCCGCTCCCCCGGCGACGGGCAGGTCGATTTCGGGGCGATCTTCTCCAAGCTGACGTCACAGGGCTTCGGCGGCTGGGCCGTGGTCGAATGGGAATGCGCCCTCAAGCACCCCGAGGACGGCGCGCGCGAGGGCGCGGCCTTCGTGCGCGACCACATCATCCGCGTGACCGAACGCGCCTTCGACGATTTCGCGGATGGCGGCGCGGACGACGCCGCCAACCGCCGGATGTTGGGACTGGAGGGCTGAGAATGGCAGAGACACCGATCCGGCTCGGCATGGTCGGCGGCGGCGCCGACGCGTTCATCGGCGCCGTCCACCGCATCGCCTCGCGCCTCGACGGGCATTACACGCTCCTTGCCGGCGCGCTCAGTTCCACGCCGGAAAAGGCCCGTGCCAGCGCCGAGGCGCTTGGCCTGCCCCGCAGCTACGACAGCTTCGAGGCGATGGCCGAGGCCGAGGCGGCGCGCGACGACGGGATCGAGGCGGTGGCCATCGTCACCCCGAACCACGTCCACGCACCCGCCGCGAAGGCATTCCTGAAGCGCGGCATCCACGTGATCTGCGACAAGCCGCTGACCTCCACGGTGGACGACGCCGAGGACCTCGCGAAGACGGCCGAAGCCTCCGGCGCGCTCTTCGTGCTGACGCACAATTACACCGGCTACCCGGTGGTGCGGCAGGCGCGGCAGATGGTGGCGGACGGCGCGCTCGGCACGCTGCGGCTGGTGCAGGTGGAATACGCGCAGGACTGGATGACCGGGCCGGCCGAGGGCAAGCAGGCCGAATGGCGCGTCGATCCGGCGCGTTCGGGCGGCGGCGGGTCCATCGGCGATATCGGCACCCACGCCTACAACCTCGCCTGTTTCGTCTCGGGCCTGACGCTCGAGGCGCTGGCCGCCGACCTCCACGCCTTCGGCGCGGGCCGCACGCTCGACGACAACGCCCACGTGATGCTGCGCTGGAAGGGCGGCGCCAAGGGCATGCTCTGGTGCAGCCAGGTCGCGCCCGGCAACGAGAACGCGCTGAAGCTGCGGATCTACGGCGATCGCGGCGGCCTCGAATGGGTCCAGGAAGAGCCGAACCACCTGTGGTACACGCCCTTCGGAGAGCCCAAGCGCCTGCTCACCCGCAACGGCGCCGGCGCGACGGAGGCGAACACGTCGCTCTGCCGCGTGCCGGGCGGCCACCCCGAGGGCTACCTCGAAGCCTTCGCCAACATCTACACCGAGGCGGCGCGCGCCATCCACGCCCGCCGCCTCGGGCAAGACGTGCCGGGCGACCTCGCGTATCCGACGATTCACGACGGCCTCGACGGCATGCGCTTCATCGACGCCTGCCTGCGCTCGGCCCAGGGCGACAGCGCGTGGGTGGCGCCATGAAGCTCGGCATCAACCTTCTGTGCCTCGGCGGGCATATCGACGACAGCCACCTGCCGCAGCTCGAACGCATCGCGGCGATCGGCTACGATCATGTCGAGGTTCCGGTGATGCACGGGCATCCCGACCATTACGCCCGGCTCGGCGCGCGGCTCGCCGATCTCGGGCTTGGCCGAGCGCAGACCTCCATCGTCCCCGACCCGGACGCCAACCCGCTGTCCGACGACGACGCGGTGCGCCGGCGCGGCCTCGATCATCTTTCGTGGATCCAGGACTGCGCGGAGGCGCTGGGGTCCGAAACCATCGGCGGCCCCTTCCACGCGCCGATGGCGCATTTCACCGGCGAGGGCCCGACCGAGGCGGAAGTCGCCCGCGCCGCCGAAGCGCACCGCACGATGGCCGAACGCGCGGGCCGCAACGGCTATGTCCTCGCGCTCGAACATCTCAACCGGTTCGAGACCTATTTCCTCAACACCATGGCGCAGGCGCGGGCCTATGCCGACGCGGTCGATCACCCGGCCTTCGGCATCATGTACGACACCTTCCACGCCAATATCGAGGAGTTGTCGCAACCGGAGGCGATCCGCACCATCGGCGGCAAGATGCACGTCCTGCACGTCTCCGAGAACGACCGCGGCATCCCGGGGCGCGGGCAGATCGACTTCGCCGCCGTCTTCCGCACCGCCAAGGAGATCGGCTTCGACGGGCCGGTGGTTCTGGAGGCCTTCGGCGCGGGCGTGCCGGAACTCGCCGCCGCCACGCGGGTCTGGCGCCCGCTTTTCCCCGATTTCGAGACGCTCTTCGCCGAGTCCCACGATTTCATCCGCGCCGCGTGGGAGGCCGCATGACCGCCCCCGTCATCGAGATGCAGGGCATCACCAAGACCTTCCCCGGCGTACGCGCGCTGTCGGAAGTGAGCTTCGACGTCCGCCCCGGCGAGGTGCAGGCACTGGTGGGCGAGAACGGCGCGGGCAAGTCGACGCTGATCAAGATCCTCTCGGGCGTCTACCATGCCGATGCCGGCGAGGTCCGGATGGGCGGGGAGCCGGTGCATTTCGCGCATCCCGTGGAGTCGCTCCGCGCCGGGATCGCGGTGATCTACCAGGAGTTTTCCCTCCTGCCCGAGCGCAGCGTCGCCCAGAACCTCTTTCTCGGGCGCGAGCCGCGCGGCCGCTTCGGCCTCATCGACGAGCGGCGCATGCACGACGAGACGCGCAAGGTGCTCGACCTCTTCGCCACCGGCGGGCGGATCGACCCGGGGCGCGCGGTCGGCACACTCGATGTCGCCACCCAGCAGATGGTGGAGATCGCCAAGGCGGTGTCGCACGACGCCCGCGTGATCGTCATGGACGAGCCCACCGCCGCGCTCAACGACGCTGAGTGCGAGGAACTCTTCACCACCGTCGACCGCCTGCGCGAGCGCGGCGTCGCGATCATCTACATCACCCACCGGATGCGCGAGATCGCGCGCCTCGCCGACCGCGTCACCGTCCTCAAGGACGGCGAGGTCGCGGCGCGCTTCGACGCCGTGCCCGAGCCGGGCGAGATCGTGCACGCCATGGTCGGCCGCGACATCGCGGATTTCTACGCCCCGCCCGCGACCGAGGCCGAGATCGGCGATCCGGTCCTGACGGTCACCGGCGGCGGCAACGCGCACCTGCACGGCATCGACATGTCCGTGCGCGCCGGAGAGATCGTCGGGCTGGCCGGAATCCAGGGCGCGGGCCGCGTGGCGCTCGCCATGGCGCTGTTCGGGCAGGAGCCGTTCGAGACCGGCGAGGTCACGCTCGCCGGAGAGCGCGTGTCCTTCCGCACCCCGCGCGAGGCGATCGAGGCCGGGATCGGCCTGCTGCCCGGCGACCGCAAGAGCGAGGGGCTCGTGCTGATGCAGTCGGTGCGCGACAACGGGATGCTGACGCCCCGCGCCTTCGCGCCGCTCTGGTCGAGCCACAAGCGCACCGCGCAGGCCGACCTCGCGCGGATCGACGAACTGCTGGACCGCATGGAGATCCGCGCTGCCTCCTACGATCAGGACATCCGCGCGCTGTCGGGCGGCAACCAGCAGAAGGCCATCGTCGCGCGCTGGCTGTCGATGCGCCCCAAGCTCTTGATCTTCATCGAACCGACGCGCGGCATCGACGTGAACGCCAAGGCCGGGATCTACCACCTGATGCGCGACCTCGCGCGCGGCGGCGCGGGGATCCTGATGATCTCCTCCGACCTGCCGGAAGTCATCGGCGCCGCCGACCGCATCCTGGTGATGCAGGAAGGCCGGATCGCCGCCGAATTCCCGCACGGTCCCACCGAGCGCGACATCATGCACGCCGCCACCGGCGAGACAGAGGTCGCCGCATGAGCGCCGCCGACACGCCCGCCCCCACCCGCGCCGGGTTCCGCTTCGAACGCTGGGCGCCGCTGATCCTGCTCGCCGGGGCCTTCGCGATCTACGTGATCGTCGCGGTCGCCACGGACCAGACGCAGTACCTCACGCTCGAGAACCTCATCGCCATCCTCGCGCGGTCCATCGCGCTCGGCATCACGGCGATCGGGCAGACCTTCGTGATCCTCGTCGCCTCCATCGACCTCAGCGTGGCGAGCCTGATTTCCGCCACCGCGGTGCTGGCCTCCGTGGTCATGGACGGATCGCCGGCGATGATCCTGCCGGCGATCCTCGCCGCGCTGCTGCTCGGCGGCCTCGTCGGGCTGGCCAACGGGCTCGTGGTGAGCGGGCTCAAGGTCAACCCGCTGATCGCGACGCTCGGCATGAGCCTGATTATCCAGGGCTGCCTGTCGGCCTTCGTGTCGAACTTCGCCGGCTCCGTGCCGCCGGCCTTCCAGGTCTTCGCCTACGGCGAGATCGGCATGGTGCCGGTGGCGCTGATCTTCCTCGCCCTCCTTGCCGTCACGGCCTGGGGCGTGCTGCGCTTCACCAAGTTCGGCTCCGACATCTACGCCGTCGGCGGCAACGAGGAAGCCGCCCGCTTCGCCGGGATCAAGACCGGCCGCATCGTCGTGGCCAGCCACGTGATCTGCTCGGTCTGCGCGTCCATCGCCGGGCTCTACCTCGCCAGCCGCCTGCGTTCGGGCGCGCCGTGGATCGGGGCGGACGGGGTCTACGACCTCGAAAGCATCGCCGTCGTCGTCATCGGCGGCACCGTCCTCGCCGGCGGGCGCGGTGGCGTCTGGGGGACCATGGCGGGGATGCTGATCTTCTCGCTCATCGACTCGGTCTTCAACATCGCCGGGGTCGACAGCTTCGCCAAGCAGGTGTTGCGCGGCATCATCATCGTCGCCGCCGTCGCCTTCTACGCCATCCGGTCGAAAAGGATCGTGGCATGACGGACCAGAGCGCCGCCCCCGACCGCAAGCGCCGCCGTCTGCCGCAGATCAACCCGGTCTGGGTGCTGCTGGCGGTGCTGATCGCCGGTATCGTCTACATGAACCCCGGCTTCGCGGAGCCGACGGGCTACATGAACTTCCTCAAGCGCGCGGCGCCGCTGGCGATCCTCGCGGCGGGGCAGGTCTACGTGATCACCTCGGGCGGGTTCGACCTCTCGGTCGGCTCGCTGATCACGCTGGTGGTCGTGGGCGCGTCGATGCTCACCAACAACGATCCCTCCGCGACCTACTGGGTGATCCCGCTGATGCTGGCCATGGGCCTCGGCGTCGGCGCGGTGAACGGCGCCATCGTGTGCTTCCTGCGGGTGCCGTCGCTGATCGCCACGCTGGGCACGATGATCACGCTGAACGGGCTGGCCTTCCTGTGGTCGGGCGGCGCGCCGCGCGGCTACCTGCCCGACACGTTCCGCTTCTTCGGGCGCGAACTGATCCGCGACGTGCCGCTGGTGCGCTTCATCCCGGTCTCGGTCATCGTGCTGATCGTCGTCGTCGGCCTCTTCGCCTGGCTGATGCACCGCACCAATCTCGGCCGCATGGTCCATGCCATCGGCGACAACCCGGTCGCAGCGCGGCTCGCCGGGGTGCCGGTGAACCGGGTACGGATCTCGGCCTTCATGCTCTCGGGGCTCTCGGGCGCCATCGCGGGCATCCTTCTGGGCGGTTTCGCCGGCGTGTCGACCGATGTCGGCGCGGGCTACGAGCTGGAAGCGATCACCGCCGCAGTCCTGGGGGGCGCGCAGCTTCTCGGCGGGCGCGGCTCGGTGCCCGCGGCGCTCGGCGGGGCGCTCGCGCTCACCGCCATCTTCACGCTTCTGAACTTCCTCGGCCTGCCGCAACCCGTCCGGCAGGTGGTGCAGGGTCTGATCCTGATCGCGGCGGTCGCGCTGGCCATGCACCGAAGGAAACGCACGGGAACCTGATGGCCCGCGGGGAGCGGGCCGGACATACTGGGAGGATACCAATGAGACTGCTACTGACGGCAACCGGCGCGCTGGCCCTGAGCCTGTCGCCCGTGCACGCCCAGAACTTCGACGACCCCGAGGAATTCGCCAAGCAGCAGGAGCAGCTGCAGGCGGAGCCGAACGGCCCCGAAGGCGAGCCCTGGCTGCAATATATCGGCGACGGCATGGTCGAGACCGCCGATCTCGGCGTCGAGGCGCCGGCGACGGTCTGCTTCTCCAACGCCGGGGTGAACAACCCCTGGCGCGTGGTCGGCTTCACCAACATGACCGAGGAACTGGCCAACCACGACTCCATCGAGGACTTCGTGCATGTCGACGCGGAAGGGTCGGACGACAAGCAGATCGCGGATATCGACGACCTGCTGGCGGGCGGCGATTGCGACGTGATGATCGTGTCGCCCAACACCACCGCGGCGCTCACCCCGGCGGTGGAGCGCGCCTGCGAGGCGATGCCCGTCATCGTCTTCGACCGCGGCGTGAACACCGACTGCCCGGTCACCTTCGTTCACCCGGTCGGCGGCTACGGCTTCGGCATCCAGGGGGCGGAGTTCGTGGCCAGCGAGCTCGACGAAGGCGCCGACGTGCTGATGCTGCGGATCCTGCCCGGCGTCGACGTGCTCGAGACGCGCTACTCGGCCGGGCGGCGCATCCTCGAAGAGGCCGGCATGAACATCGTCGGCGCGGAATTCACCGACGGCGACAACGCCAAGACCAAGTCGATCGTCGAGGATTACCTGATGCGCGGCAACATCGACGCGGTGTGGATGGATGCCGGCGCCACCGCGGTCGCGGCGATCGAGGCGTTCGAGGATTCCGGCTACGAGATCCCGGTCTTCGTGGGCGAGGACCAGCAGGATTTCCTGCGCAAGTGGCAGGAGGAGGACATGACCGCCATCGCCCCCACCTACCCCACCTACCAGTGGCGCACCGCGATCATCGCCGCCGCCCGCGTGATCGAGGGCGAAGCGCTCCCCGGCCCCGAATGGGTGCTGCCGCAACCGGCGATCACGCAGGAGAACCTGTCGGACTACATCAACCCGGCGATGCCGCCGCTGCACTACGCGATGTGCGGCTGCGATGACATGGAGGGCTACCCCGAGGCCTGGGGCGGCGAGTGACCCACGCGCCGGGGCGCGCGGCCGCCCCGGCCTGAAATGAGTGACGGCCGCGCCACCCACCGGCGCGGCCGTTTCATTTCGGGAGTTCTGCCGGTCACCGAAGGTGACGGGCGCGCGCCGGACCGGGGGCTGGCGCTGCGACTTTCGAGGTCGGCGCTTTATCCCGGCCACGTTCCTCCGAAATATGAACGTCGCACGCGGGTGACATCGCGCCAGACCGTGGGGACGGTCCGGCGCGCGCCCGGCACCTTCGGTGCTGTTCGGGCGGATGGTGCCTGGCTCGGCGGTCACTAGATTACGGCTTGGACCGTTGCGCGTCGCTGCGAAGTAGCGGCGTTTGCCCCCGCTGAGCCGCCGAAGGTGAGAGGCACGCGTCGGACCGGGGGCCGGCGCCACACCGCCCGAGGCCCGCGCTTTATCCCCGCCAAGCCCCTCCGCAACATGAACGGCGCACGCGGGTGACATCGCGCCAGACCGCCGGGCCGGTCCGGCGCGCGCCCGTCACCTTTGGTGCTGTTCGAGCGGTCAGTGCTTCGCTCAACCGGGGCGGGCCGCTCCCTACATCACGGCGCCGATCTGCCATGGCACGAACTCCACCGCGCCGAAGCCGTGCGCCTCGCTCTTGGTCTGCTCGCCCGAGGCGACGCGCAGCATCAGATCGAAGATCTCGCGCCCCTTCTCCTCCAGGCTCACCCCCGACAGGATCGCGCCGCAATCGACATCCATGTCCGGCTCCATCCGGCGCCACAGATCGGGGTTGGAGGCCAGCTTGATGCAGGGCACAGGCTGGTAGCCCGACACGCTGCCGCGCCCGGTGGTGAAGGCGATGAGATTGGAACCCGACGCCGTCTGCCCGGTGACCGAACAAGGATCGTAACCGGGGCTGTCCATGAAGACGAAACCCGGCCGGTCGATCGGCTCACCGTACTTGTAGACGCCCGAGAGCGGCGCACGCCCGCCCTTCGCCACGGCCCCGAGGCTCTTCTCAAGGATCGTCGTCAGCCCGCCGCGCTTGTTGCCGGGGGACGGGTTGTTGTCCATCTCACCGAAGTTGCGGGCGGTGTAATCCTCCCACCACTCGATCAGGTCGATGAGCTTGCGGCCCGTAGGCTCGTCCACCGCGCGGCGGGTCAGGAGGTGCTCGGCGCCGTAGATCTCCGACGTCTCCGACAGGATCGACGTGCCGCCGTGGCGCACCAGAAGATCCGAGGCGACGCCGAGCGCGGGGTTCGCGGTGATCCCCGAATAGCCGTCCGATCCGCCGCATTGCATGCCCAGCACCAGGTGCGAGGCCGGCACCTCCTCGCGCACCGCCTTGTCGGCTTCGGCGGCAAGCTCCTTCAGCGCGCCAACGCCCCGCGCCACGGCGGCGGGTGTGCCGCCCTCCCCCTGGATCGTCATGTAGCGGAAGCGCGCGCTGTCCTTGATGGCGGAGCGGTCGACGAGATCGGGGATCTGCATGACCTCGCAGCCGAGACCCAGCATCAGGATCGCGCCGAAATTGGGATTGCGCGCATAGCCCGCGAGCGTGCGGAAGAGCGTGTCGTACCCCTCGCCCTCGCCCGACATGCCGCAGCCGGACCCGTGGGTGATCGGCACCACGCCGTCGACATTCGGGAAGGCGTCGAGGTCGATCTCCCGCGCCGCCGCCTCCGCGATGAAGCGCGCGACGGAGCCCGAGCAGTTCACCGAGGTCAGGATGCCGATATAGTTGCGTGTGCCCACCCGGCCCGACGGGCGGCGGAAGCCCCGGAACGTCGCCTCGCCCGGCGCGGGATCGAGCGGCACCGCAGCGGAGCCGAAGCCGTAATCCTGCCGGTGCGCGCCCATGCCGAGGTTGTGGGAATGCACATGCGCGCCGGGCGCGATGGCGGCAGTCGCGACGCCGATGGTCTGGCCGTACTTCACCACCGGCTCGCCCGCGGCGATGGCCCGGATCGCGATCTTGTGGCCGGCGGGCACGGCCTCGGCCGCGGCAACGCCCGGCGCGACCTCCGCGCCGGGGGCGAGCGCGACGAGCGCCACCATGATGTTGTCGCTCTCGTGCAAGTGAAGTGCGACGGGTCCGGTCATGTTCTCTGCCTTCAGGGTGTGACGATGATCTTGACGATGGCGTCGCGGTTCTCCGCCAATCCGGGGAACCTGCCCGGCAGTTCGGTCAGCGGCAAGGTCTCTGTCGCGATCGCCTCCGTGGGGATGGCGCCGTCGCGGATCGCCGCCATCACCCGGTCGAAATCGGATCGAAGGGCGTTGCGGCTGCCGACGATGCGCGCCTCGCGCTTGTGGAACTCGGCATCGGAAAAGGTGATGTCGTCCTTGACCACGCTGACGAAGACCGCGGTGCCGCCATGGGCCAGAAGCGGCAGGCCCGCCTCCATCGCGGTCGCGTTGCCGGTGGCGTCGAAGACGACGTCGAAGCCCTCGGCCAGATCGCCTGTCAGCACGTCCCCCCCCGGCGCGTGGTGACGGTCGAAGCCGAACAGCCGCTCCGCCGCCGCCAACCGTTCGGGGCTGAGGTCCATCAGGTGCACCTCCGCCCCCGCGATCCGGGCGAAGAGCGCGGTGCCAAGCCCGATGGGCCCTGCCCCGGTCACCAGCACGGCATCCCCCGGCCCGGTGCCCGAGCGCGCGACCGCGTGGGCGCCGATGGCGAGGAACTCCACCATCGCGGCCTGCTCCGCGCTCAGGCCCTCGGCGGGATAAAGGTTGCCCTCCGGCACCGCGATGCGGGCACACATGCCGCCGTCGCGATGCACACCGAGGACGGAGATCGACGCGCAGCAATTGGGTTTGCCGCGCCGGCAGGCCCGGCAGGTGCCGCAGGAGATATAGGGGTTCACCACCACCAGCTGCCCCGCATCGGGGCCGGAGGCGATGTGCCCCGACAATTCGTGCCCGATCACGCGCGGGTAGTCGAGGAACGGGTGCTTGCCCTCGAAGATGTGGTAATCCGTCCCGCAGATACCGATGGCGGCGATGTCCACCAGCACGTGCCCCTCGGGCGCCGTCTCCGGCAGGGGCCGCGTCTCCACCCGGAAGGTGCCCGGCGCCACGCAGACACCGCATTCCATGGTATCGGTCGCGCCATCCTTCATTGCGCCGGCTCCAGATTGCGGGCGGACCAGTCGGCCGGCAGCTCGCCCTTGATGATGAGGCTGAGGATGTCGTCCTTGGTGACCTCTTCGATGGCGTGCGAGCCGACGAGCCGGCCCTTGTTCATCACCACCACCCGGTCGCACAGGTCGAACACGTCGTGCATGTCGTGGCTCACGAGGAAGATGCCGATCCCCTCGGCCCGCAGCTTGCGGATGAGGTCGGCGACCATCTTGGTCTCCGACGGGCCAAGCGCCGCGGTCGGCTCGTCCATGATCAGGATCTTCGTGTCGAAATAGATCGCGCGGGCGATGGCGATCACCTGGCGCTGCCCGCCCGACAGGCTCGAGACCGGATCGCGCAGGTTCTTGAAGTTGGGGTTGAGCCGGGCCAGCGTCTCTTTCGCCGCGCGGTACATCGCGCCGTCGTCGAGATTGCCGAACCGGGTCTTGAGCTCCCGCCCGAGGAACAGGTTCGCCGGCGCGTCAAGATGATCGGCCAGCGCGAGCGTCTGGTAGATCGGCTCGATCCCCACCGCGCGGGCGTCGTTCGGCTCGTCGAAACTCACCGCCTCGCCGTTGACGCGGATCTCTCCGCCACTGGGCTTCATCGCCCCGGCGAGGATCTTCATCAGGCAGGACTTGCCCGCGCCGTTGTGACCCAGCAGCCCGACAACCTCGCCCGGATAGAGGTCGACCGACACGTGCTCCACCGCGCGCACGCCGCCGAAATGCTTCTCGATGTCGATCATCTCGACCAGGGGCGTTCGCATCATCGCTTGCCTTCCTTCGCTGAACGCGGGGGCCGGCGCACCGGCCCCCGGGACACGGATCAGTAGAGGACGTTCTGCGCCTCGTCCGAGTCGATGTTGTCCTGATCGACCATCACGACACCGGTGTTGATGAAGTCATCGACCGTCTCGCCGCTCAGGATGTCGATCACGGTGTTCACCCCCGTCTCGCCCATCGCGAAGGAGCCCTGCACCGCGATCGCGTTCAGCACGCCGTCGCGGACGAAATTCTGCAGGTCCTCGTTGCCGTCGAAGCCCAGCGCGACGAGCTGCCCGGCCTTGCCCGCCTGCACGATCGCCCGGCCCATGCCGACGGCGGTCGGCTCGTTCGCGCCGAAGATGCCGACGAGGTCGGGATTGGCCGACAGCACGTCCGTCGTCTGGTTGAGCGCGGTCGCCATCTGGCTCTGCGAATAATACGGGCCGACGACCTCCAGCTCGGAGTTTTCGGCCAGGTAGTCCTGGAAGCAGCCGACGCGCCCGATCTCCGACCCGACGCCCGCGACATAGGACATGATCGCGACCTTGCCCTCGGTGCCGGCCTCCTCGATCATGCGCTCGGCGACCTGTTCGCCGGCGGCGCAGTTGTCGGTCGACAGGAAGGCCTGGTAGTACTCCTCCGCCCCGTCGGCGAGCATGCTGTCGACGATCACCACCGGAATGGCGGATTCGTAGGCGCGCTTGACCACCGGCACCAGCGCCTCGGGGTCGGACGGCGCCAGCACGATGCCCGCGACGCCGCGGTTGATGGCGTTCTCGACAAGGTTCACCTCGTCGGCGATGGCGCTTTCGGCGGCGGGTCCGTCAAAGCTCATGGTATGCTCGGACTGGCCCTCGATGGCGGCCTGCGCGCCCTTGTTCACGTTCTGCCAGAAATTGGAGTTCGTGGTCTTCACGATCACCGCGATCTCGCCCGCCTGCACCATGCCCGCGCTGAGGGCGAGCGCCGAGGCGGCAATCCCGTATTTCAGAAATGTCATTTGTCTTCCTCCCTTGAACACGTGGGTTCACGTTCACGCCCCGGCCTTCACGGCCGGTTGCGCATCTGGTCGATCCACACCGCGCCGATGACGACGAGGCCGATCACGATCTGCTGGATGAAGGCGGAGACCCCCGCCATGTTGAGCCCGTTGCGCAGGATGCCGATGATGAACGCGCCGATCATCGTGCCCGAGATGGAGCCCACCCCGCCCGACAGTGACGCGCCGCCGATCACCGCCGCGGCGATGGCGTCAAGTTCGTACATCACCCCTTCGGAGGGCTGCGCCGTCACCAGCCGCGACATCAGCACGTTGCCCGCAAGACCGGCGAGCGCGCCCGACATGGTGTAGGCATAGAGCTTCGTGCGATCCACGCGCACACCCGACAGGCGCGCGGCCTCCTGGTTCGATCCGGTGGCGTAGATGTGCCGGCCGATCTGGCGGCGGCGCAACAGGTAGGCCGCGCCGATGGCCACGATCAGAAGCAGGATCGCCGGATAGGGAATGCCGGGGAAGATCACGTTGGGAAAGCCGTTCTCGCGCATCTCCACCACCCGGAAAAGCGCACCGTTGCCAAGCGTGCCGAACGCGTCCCCGAGCCCCGAGATCGGCGTCGCCCCCGTCAGTTGCAGTGCCAGCCCGCGCGCGATCAGCATCATGCCCAGTGTCGCCACGAAGGGCGGAATCCGCATCCGCGTGATGACGAAGCCGTTGAAGGCGCCGCAGGCCGCGCCCGCCGCGACGCCCAGCGTCATCGCCGGCACCACCGGCAGCCCGGCCTTGACCGCAAAGCCCGACACCACGCCAGACAGCGCCAGCACCGATCCAACCGACAGGTCGATACCGCCGGTGATGATGACCATGGTCATGCCGATCCCCAGAAGCCCGATCACCGCCGTCTGCAGCAGGATCGTCAGCCCGTTGTTGACCGAGAAGAAGGCGGGACTGGCCAGCGAGAAGCCGATCACCAGCAGGAAAAGCGTCAGCACCGCCGAAAGCTTCTGCAGGGCGGCGAACCCCGCACTTCCCGGAAAGGACGGGCCGAGCCCCTCCGCGGGCTTGCTCGTATCTGACATGGCGCATCCTCCCTGACCGTCTGCGCTTTATTATTAAAAACTGTTACGAACGCGCTTGCGGACGGTCAACAGTTTTTTTTAATTTGAAACAGACATCGCGCCCCCTCCAGAGGCGCGAGGGGAAGGAAAGGCAGCGCATTGGCCCGAAGCGACACGCGATACAGGCAGGCCTACAACCGCCTTCTGGACTTCTGCGGCACCCTGCCCGTCGGCGCCTCCGTCCCCGCCGAGACCGAACTGGGCGAGATCGCCAATGTCAGCCGCACGGTGATCCGCCGCTGCCTCTCCCGCCTCGAAGAACGCAAGGTCATCTCGTGGGACGGGCGCGAGAAGCGGCTGCTGCGCCGGCCCACAGACGCCGACCGGGTGGAGCTTGCCGACAGCCGCGTATCGACCGCCGACCTCGAACAGCGCTTCCTCGACTGGGTGCTGCGCTTCGACGTGCCGGCGGACACGCCGCTATCGGTGGCCGAGCTGTCGCGCACCTTCGGCGTGCCGCAGCACGAGCTGAAGGAATTCCTCGCCGGGCTCAGCCGCTTCGGCCTCGTGGCGCGGCGGCGGCAGGGGGGCTGGATGCTGCGCGGCTTCACCCGCGACTTCGCGGTGGAGCTGTCGGATTTCCGCGCGGTGCTCGAGCTGAACGCCGTCGAACAGGCCGCCGAGGCCCCCGTCGATCACCCGATCTGGCCCCGGCTGGAAGCGCTCCGGGCCGAGCATCTCGACCTCGCGGCCCGGATCGACAGCGACTTTCACGCCTTCTCCAAGCTCGACGAGACCTTTCACAAGACGATCAACTCGGTCGTCCGCAACCGCTTCATCGAGGAATTCCAGAAGGTCATCTCGCTGATCTTCCACTACCACTACCTGTGGGACAAGACCGAGGAGAAGGACCGCAACGCCGCCGCCATCGCCGAGCATCTGGCCATCATCGACGCGCTCGAGGCGCGCGATGCAGACGCGGCGCGCGAGGCCGCGCGCCGCCATCTCAGGACCTCCAAGACGACGCTGCTGTCGTCCCTGCGCCACCACGAGCTAGGCTAGCGCGGCGCGCGCCTCTCCGGGGATTTCCTCAGCCAAAGCAGACAGGTTACGGGTCAGGCTCGACGCTTTGGCGGTGCCCAGCAGCACCGAGGCCGCCGCCGGATGGTCCCGCGCGAAGTGCAGCGCGGCGGTCGGCAGCTTCAGCCCGTGCGCCTCGGCGCGCGATTGCAGCTCCGCCACGCGGGCGCGCACGTCCTCGGGCGCGGGTCCGTAATCGTAGGTCGCGCCCTCGACCGGCCCGGTCGCGAGGATGCCGGAGTTGAACACCCCGCCGAGCACCAGGCTCGTGCCCTCCGACAGGCAGCGCGGCACCAGTTCGGCCTCTGCCGAGCGGTCCAGCAGCGTCAGCCGCCCGGCCAGCAGGATCGCGTCGATGGCCCCGTGGTCCATAACGTCGAGGCACACCTGGCATTCGTTCACACCCAGCCCGAAGGCGCCGATCCGCCCCTCTTCCTTCAGCCGCACGAGCCGCTCGTAGCCCGAGCCGAAGAACGCCTCCATGTGACCGGCATTGTCCGCGCCGTGGGTGTATTCGCCGATGTCATGGACATAGACGATGTCCGCGCGCGTCGCGCCGACCCGCTCGAAGCTCTGCTCCAGGCTCTCTTCGATGCCGTCGCCTGAGTAGTCGTAGCGCACATCGTTCTGCGCCGGCTGGACGTAGCCGTCGGCCTCTTCGATGGGCGCGGCGGCTGGCGACAGGACGCGCCCGACCTTGGTCGACAGCGCGTAGCCCGTCCGCCCCGACAGGAACCGGCCGAGCCGCGCCTCGGACAGCCCGCGCCCGTAATGCGGCGCGGTGTCGAAATAGCGGATGCCGGCGTCCCAGGCGGCCTGAAGCACCGCCTGCGCGTCCGCCTCGTCCACCGCGCGATAAAGGTTGCCGATGCTCGCGCAGCCGAAGGCGACCTCTGTCACTTCGACGCCGGTGCGGCCGATCGTGCGCGTTTTCATGCGGCCCCTCCCTGCGATGCGCGGGCACGCTCCGCCCGCCGGATCGGTGTGGTTGACATGCGTTCGACCCTCTCCCTACAGTTCACTATCATAAAGAACACATCCACCTGAGAGGGGGCAAGCAGTGATCATCGACGCGCATCAGCACTTCTGGCGCATCTCGCGCGGCGACTATTCGTGGATGAACGACAGCGTCGCCGAAATCCGCCGGGACATCCTGCCCGCCGACCTTGCGCCGCTGACCGAGGCTGCGGGTGTCGGCGGCACCATCCTCGTGCAGGCCGCGCCGACCACCGACGAGACGCTGTTCATGCTGGGCCTCGCCGAGGAAACCCCGCTGGTGAAGGGCGTCGTCGGCTGGATCGACCTCGAAGGCGACGTGGACGCACAGCTTGAGCGCATCGCCCACCCGGCCTTGCGCGGCATCCGCCCCATGCTCCAGGATATCGAAGAGACCGAATGGGTCCTGCGCCCCGCGGTGCTGGACGGCCTGCGCAAACTTGCCGCCGCGGGCCTCCGCATGGACGCCCTCATCACCCCACGGCACCTGCCGGTCATCGACCGGCTCGCGCGCGAGATCCCCGATCTTCCACTGGTGATCGACCATTGCGCCAAGCCGGTTTTCGACGGCACCGATCCCGGGGGCGACTGGCGGCAGGGCATGACCGCGCTCGCCGCGCATGGCCAGATCGCCTGCAAGCTGTCGGGCCTTGCCAACGAATACGGCCCCGGCTGGTCGGCGGACACGTTGCGCCCGGTCTTCGAGCATGTCGTCGGCACCTTCGGCACGGGCCGGGTGATGTGGGGCAGCGACTGGCCGGTGCTGGAGCTTGCAGGCGATTACGCCGGCTGGCTCGCCGCCGCGCAGACGCTGGCCGAGCCGCTTTCGGGGCCCGAACGCACCGCGCTCTTCGGCGGCGCCGCCGCCCGGTTCTACGGCCTCGGCGCCTGACACCCTAGAAAGGACAGCAAAAACATGCAGCGCATGGGCCTCGTCATCGGCATCGACCCCGAGTCCATCCCAGAATACAAGCGCCTCCACGCCGCGGCGTGGGATGGCGTTCTGAACCGGCTGCGCGCCTCCAATATCACCAATTACTCGATCTTCCTGCGCGAGCCGGAGAACCTCCTTTTCTCCTACTGGGAATATCTCGGGAGCGATTTCGAGGCCGACAGCGCCGCCATCGCCGCCGATCCCGTCACGCGGGAATGGTGGGCGATTTGCGGGCCGATGCAGCGCCCGCTCGACAGCCGGGCGGAGGGCGAATGGTGGGCGCCGATGGAAGAGGTGTTCCATCTGCCCTGACCGCCCCCCTGTGCATTGCGCCGGGGACGGGCTACGTCACGGCCATCGCTCCCGATCCGAAGGAGGTCCCGCATGACCGACCTGCCGCTCGGCACGACCGACAATTCCGTTTCCTGGCTGCGCGACCGGGCGCACCGGGCCTGGCTCGCCGCCGATGCCGAACGCCAACTGGCGTTATTCGACCAGAGCCTGCGCGCGGATGGCGGCTTCGACGCGCTCGACACCGACGGCTCCCCCCTGCCCCGGAACGGGCAGGAGCTGCACACGACCGCGCGACTCGTCCATTCCTACGCGCTCGGCCAGGCCTTCGGCCACGACGAGGCGGACCGGATGATCGACGCCGGCATGTCCGCGCTGCGCACCTGGCACCGCGACGACGCCCACGGCGGCTATGTCTGGTGGGCCGATGCGGAGGGGCCGCGCGACGGCCCGAAACTCGCCTACGGCCACGTGTTCGTGCTGCTGGCGGCCTCGAGCGCGAAGGCCGCCGATCACCCCGATGCCGACGCGCTTCTGGCAGACATCGCCGAAGTGCTCGACACCCGCTTTTGGGACGACGCGCGCGGCCTCCTTTGCGAGGAATACTCCCGCGACTGGTCCTCTCTGTCGGACTACCGCGGCATGAACGCCAACATGCACGGGGTGGAGGCGATGCTCGCCGCCCATATCGCGACGGGAGAGCGCTGCTGGCTCGACCGCGCCGGCCGCATCCTCAGCTTCTTCACCGAGGAAATCGCCCCGGATCACGACTGGCGCCTGCCGGAACACTACGATGCCGACTGGCAGGTCGACCCGGACTATTCGGGCGATCCGATGTTCCGCCCCGCCGGCACCACGCCGGGCCACAGCCTCGAACTCGGCCGGCTGATCCTCGAGCACTGGGACCTTGAGGGCCGCCCCGACAACGGCGCGCCGGACCGGGCGCGCAAGCTGATCGAGACCGCGCTCTGGGACGGCTGGCGCACCGATGGCGGGATGGTCTACACCCTGCATCTGGGCGGCAACGACGTGGCGATCGCCGACCGCTACTGGTGGCCCGTGACCGAAGGCATCGGCGCGCTCGCCGCGCTGATCAAGCTCGGCGACGGAACGACGGACGAGCTCTGGTATCGCCGCCTCTGGCGTTTTGCCGAGAGCTGCTTCGTCGATCCCGTCCACGGCGGCTGGCACCCGGAGATCGACGCGACATGCCAGCCCGTCGCGCACCAGTTCGCGGGCAAGCCCGACATCTACCACGCGCTGCAGGCCACGCTGTTTCCGCTGACGACGGGCCTGTCGCGCCATCATCAAGAGATCGGCCGCGGCGCCGCGGCGGCGGAATGACGGCACGGGGCCGAAAAAAGGAGCAGACATGGATTTGATCGACGCGCCCGAGGGGCTCTGGCTGGGCCGCTGCTGGCGGCCGGATGTTGCGGGGCCCGCCGTGGTCACGCTGCGGGACGGCACCCTGACCGACATCACCAGCGCCACGGCACCCACGGTAAGCGACGTGCTCGACCTGCCGGACCCGGCCGCGCATGTACGCGGCGCCCCGGGCGAGGCGCTCGGCCCGCTGGACGAGATCGCAGCCAATCCCTGCGATCGGCGGAACCTGCACCTTCTGGCCCCCTGCGATCTGCAGGCGGTCAAGGCGGCCGGCGTCACCTTCGCGCGCTCCATGGTGGAACGTGTGATCGAGGAACAGGCCGCCGGCGATCCGACCCGCGCCGAAGCCGTCCGCGCCCGCATCGGCGCGGCGATCGGCGACAGCCTGCGCGATCTGCGCGCCGGATCGCCCGAGGCGGCAGAGGTCAAGCGCGCGCTCCAGGCCGAGGGACTCTGGTCGCAATACCTGGAGGTCGGCATCGGCCCGGATGCGGAGGTCTTCTCCAAGTGCCCCCCGATGGCCTCTGTCGGGCCGGGCGCCGATATCGGTCTCCTGCCCGTCTCCACCTGGAACAACCCCGAGCCCGAGATCGTGCTCGCAGTCTCGTCGGCCGGCCGCATCCTCGGCGCGACGCTCGGCAACGACGTGAACCTGCGCGACCTAGAAGGGCGCTCGGCGCTCCTGCTCAGCAAGGCCAAGGACAACAACGCCTCCAGCGCCATCGGCCCGATGATCCGGTTGTTCGACGACGGATGGGGCCTCGACGACGTGCGCCGGGCCGAGCTGACGCTGCTGGTGGAAGGGGAGGACGGCTACACCCTCACCGGCCATTCCTCCATGTCCGAGATAAGCCGCGATCCCGAGGATCTTGTCGCCCAGACCCTCGGGCGGCACCACCAGTATCCCGACGGCGTGGTGCTCTATCTCGGCACGCTCTTCGCCCCGACGGAGGATCGCGACGTCCCCGGCGAAGGCTTCACCCACAAGCAGGGCGACGTGGTGACGATCTCCGCGCCCGGCCTCGGCGCACTGCGCAACGTCGTGCGCCTGTCGACCGAAGCGCCGGAATGGACCTTCGGAACCCGCGCGCTGATGAAGAACCTCGCCGCGCGCGGGCTGCTGTCCTGAGAGCGTCTCAGGCCGGTTGCAGGGCGCGGGTCTCGTCCCGGCCCTGCGCCGCCGCACGGTCAAGCTGCGCCGCACCGGCGACGTAGACCTCTGCGACCGCACGGTCGTCGCCGAGGATCTGCAGCGCGA
Organism: Roseivivax sediminis; assembly: GCF_900112685.1. Classification (GTDB taxonomy): domain Bacteria; phylum Pseudomonadota; class Alphaproteobacteria; order Rhodobacterales; family Rhodobacteraceae; genus Roseivivax; species Roseivivax sediminis. Next base: position 244,325 of record NZ_FOMS01000003.1, on the reverse strand, counting down.
AGAGCTCTTCCGCCAACGTCTCCGCCCGCGACACGCGCAAGGCCATCGCCGGCGTCGCGGTGGAATCGAGCACGACGAGATCCGCCTCGCTCCCGGGCGCCAGCGTGCCGATCCGGTCCGAGAGGCCCAGCACCTCGGCATTGCCGCGGGTGATCCAGTCGAACGCGGCGAGCGGGTGCAGCGCCTGGCCCCGAAGCTGCAGGATCTTGTACGCCTCCGCCAGCGTCGCCAGCATCGAATAGCTCGTGCCCGCGCCGACATCCGTGGCGATCCCCGGCACGATCCCGCACCCCCGCAGCCCCGCGTCATCGAAGAGCCCGCTGCCCAGAAAGAGGTTCGAGGTCGGGCAGAAAACCGGCTTGGCCCTCCGCTCGGCCATCGCGCCGATCTCGCGCGGCTCCAGGTGGATCGCGTGACCCAGCAAAGTATTCTCCCGCACGAGCCCGTAGCGTTCGTAAACGCCAAGGTAATCGGGCGCCTCGGGAAACAGCGCGCGGGTCGCTTCGATCTCGCCGTGATTCTCCGACAGGTGCGTCTGGATCGGGCAGTCCGGGAACTCCGCCGCCAGCGCCCCCGCCGCCTCCAGCTGCGCCGGCGTCGAGGTCAGCGCGAAGCGCGGCGAGATGGCATAGCCGACCCGACCCGTCCCGTGCCAGCGCTCGATCAGCGCGCGGCTCTCGTCGTAGCCCCGCTGCGCGGTGTCGGTCAGACCCTCCGGCGCGTTCCGGTCCATCATCACCTTGCCGCCGAGCATCCGCATGTTGCGCCGCGCGGCTTCCGCGAAATACGCCTCGGCCGAGCCGGGATGGACCGAGCAGAAGGCGACTGCCGTGGTCGTGCCGTGCGACAGCAGCAGATCGTGGAACGCCCGCGCCATCGCCGCCGCGTGCTCGGAATCGTCGTATCGCAGCTCGGCCGGAAACGTGTAGCTGTTCAGCCAGTCGAGCAGCTGCGCGCCCCAGGACGCGATCATCTCGATCTGCGGGAAATGGATATGCGTGTCGACGAAGCCCGGCAGGATCAGGTGCGGCCGGTGGTCGGTGACAGGGGCGGCCGGCGCCCCGGCGCGCACCTCGTCCCATGTCCCGCAGGCAGAGATGTGCCCGCCCGCCAGCGCCAGCGCGCCGTCCTCGAGATAGGTATAGGCGCCGGTATCCTCGGGGCCCTCGGGCCGGTGCCGGAAGCTCAGGATGCGGCCTCGGATGATCTGGTCGGTCGGGGTCATCATGTCTCTTGCCTCGGGGTTGGCGCGGGGGCAGACATCCCCCGCGCGTTTGCTCACTCGCCGGGTTGCAGGCCGGCCGGCTCGGCCTCGCGCCCGCGCGTCTCGTCGCGGTGCAGGACCGGGTAGATCGCCAGGAACGCCGCCGCCATCAGGTAGCCCAGCGCCACCGGCGTCGGCGTCGGCCATTGCAGGCTGGCGGCATGGATCACTCCGAAGGCCGACATCACCGAGGCGGCGAAGGCAAAGCCCGCCGCGGCGCGGAACCGCCCGTCGATCACGTCGGCGACGATCGCACCCCAGATCAGGCCTGTCAGGATCGCCCCCTGGCTCAGCAGCAGATGCCCCTGGTAATGCGCGCCCTGCGTCAGCAGCTCCGCCGTCAGGCCGGCATCGCCCAGCGCCGGCAGACCCTCCACCCCGCTCGCCCCCAGCGCGGCCATCATCGAGTTCCACTTGGTGACGAGGAAGCTCGAGATATGCGGCATCATCGCGATGGTCACGGCGGCGATATGCGCCGGCTTCACCGATTGCGCGGTGTTGGTGATGAGGCTGAGCGCCACGAATACGAGCACCGGCGCGGCCGCCGCCGCCGGGATCAGCCCGTTGAGGAAGGCCAGGAGCCCGGTGAAGGCCGCCAGCGGGATGACGGTGCCCATGCCGATCACGTAGCCCGCATGCGCCCCCATCCGCTTGTAGGCCGGATGGCCGATATAGGCGGTCGTCGGGAAGGGCGAGCCGAAGAGCGCGCCGATCATCGTCCCCGCCCCGTCCGTCACCTGGCAGAGCCCCACCGGGTAGCTGTCGCCCACGGCCTCGGCGCTCTCCACGTTGTTCATGGTCTCGATGAAGTTGTAGATCTGCACCGGCACCAGCACGAGGAACAACTCGGGATTGGCAAAGAGGTGCTGAATGCCGGCAACGAGGTCGCCGAGATACGGCATCGGCAGGTAGAGGCCCACGTTCGACGTGTCGATCTCCGCCTTGCCGAGCGCCAGCGCGACCGCCGTGCCCGCGACCAGCGCCAGAAGGCCCGCCGGCACGTTGCCCGGCAACCGGAAGCGCCCAACGAGGCCCCAGAGGATGATGATCATCGAGGCGAAACCGACATACGGGTCCTCGAAAACCGTGGCGAGCGGCACCGTCCCGATGAACACCAGCGCGATACCGCAGAGCGTGCCGAGCATCCCCGCTCGCGGCGTCACGCGCTTCAGCCACGGACCCACCAGCGCGCCCAGCCCGGCGACGATGCCGCCGATGAAGCCCGCGCCGATACCGACCTGCCAGGCCAGCACCGGATCCTCGGTCGCCCAGTAGATCGGTCCGATCACCCCGAAGAGGTAGACGAACATCACCGGCGTCGAGATGCCGTAGGGCAGCGCCGTCACGTCGCGGCCCGTGTGCTCGGCGGTGCGGCGGGCTAGCCAGACATAGACCGCGACGCCGGCGATGATCGCCACCGCCGCGCCCGGCAGGATGCGGCCGAAAACGATCTCGCCCGGCATGCCGAAGACGAAACGGCAGATCCCCGACAACACGATCAGGTTGACGAGGTTGTCTGTGAAGAGCGCCCAGAAGGCGCTGAAGTCGCTGCGTGAAAACAGCCGGTAGGTGTAGTGTCCCGTCTCCATGTCGGGGTTCCTCCCTTGGGTGACGGCGCGTGCGGTCCCTTCCCGGCGGCGTCTCAGCCGCGCGGGCCCTCCCGGACCTCAGCGCCTTGCGTGTCCATGCGGGCGCATGGGGTGTGGGCGCGCGGCGCGCGGGCCGCGTCGTGGGTGGTGAGCGCCGTCATCACCTCGGCTGTGACGCAGGCGGCAATGATCTCGGGGCGCTTGTCGCGGCTGGGGCCGGCGGCGATCGGACAGGTCAGCCTTGTCGTATCCGCGGCCGCGCCGTGATCGCGCACGAAGCGATCCAGCTTCGCGCGCTTGGTCTTCGATCCGATCAGGCCCACATAGGCGGCATCCCCGCGCGCCAGCGCCGCGTCGGTCACCAGGAAATCGAGCCCGTGGTCGTGCGTGGCAACGATGAAGGCAGCGCCGGGCGCGGCGGTCGCGACGTCGGCCTCGGGGATCGCGGCAAGGCGGGTTTCCACGCGCGCGGCGCAGCGGCCCAACTCCTCGCCGCGCGGGTCGATCAGCACCGCGCGAACCGGCATGTGCTGCATGAGGTCCGCGAGGGCCCGGCCGACATGACCCGCGCCGAAGATCAGCACCTCGGGCAGCGCGGCCTCGGCGGCGCCGGCCCGCTCCAGCGCCGCACGGCGGTCCGTCCGGCCCATCCGGGCCAGCGTCACCTCCACGCGCCCGCCGCAGCACTGGCCGATCTCGGGGCCGAGCGGCAGGTCCATGACCTCGCGCAGGGTGCCCTCGGTCAGCATCTCGCGCGCCCGCGCGACGGCCATGTATTCCAGCCGACCGCCGCCGATGGTGCCGTGCATCCCCTCCGCGGCGACGAACATCTCCGCCCCCGCCTCGCGCGGGGACGAGCCGCGCACGCGGCTCAGCGCCACGCGGATCACCGCGCCGTGCCGGTCGAGAAAGGCGCCGAGGCCGGTCATACCGCCCCCCGCTGCAGCCGGTCGACCGCCATCAGCACGCGCTCCGGCGTCGCCGGGGTGTCGAGGCGCGGGCAGGTGCGGTAGTCGTCCACGCTCGCCACCGCCATAGACAGCGCCTCCAGCACCGAGATTCCGAGCATGAAGGGCGGCTCGCCCACCGCCTTCGACCGCTTGATGGTGCGCTCGGCATTGGCGTTCCAGCTCACCAGATCGACGTTGAAGACGCGCGGCGCATCCGAGGCGAGCGGGATCTTGTAGGTCGACGGCGCGTGCGTCCGGAGGCGCCCCTTTTCATCCCACCACAGCTCCTCGGTGGTGAGCCAGCCCATCCCTTGGATGAACGCGCCCTCCACCTGCCCGCGATCAATATCAGGGTTCAGCGACCGGCCCACGTCGTGCAGAAGATCCGCGCGCAGCACCCGGTATTCGCCGGTCAGCGTGTCGATCTCCACCTCCGAGCACGCCGCGCCGTAGGCGTAGTAGTAGAACGGCCGCCCGGTGCCGCTGGAGCGATCCCAGTGGATGTCGGGCGTCTTGTAGAACCCCGCCGCCGACAGCTGCACCCGCGCCATGTAGGCCGATTTCACGAATTCGGCGAAGGGGATCACCTCTTCGCCGACCGCCACGGCGTTCGGCAGGAACCGCACCGCGTCCGCCGCAACGCCGCGGCTCTCGCAGGCGAAGGCGACGAGCCGCGCCTTGATCTGCTCGGCCGCGTCAAGCGCCGCCATACCGTTGAGGTCCGACCCCGAGGACGCCGCCGTGGCCGAGGTGTTCGGCACCTTCTCGGTCGTCGTGGCGGTGATGCGGATGGTGTCGATATCCACCTGGAAGGCATCCGCCACCACCTGCGCGACCTTGGTGTTGAGGCCCTGCCCCATCTCCGTGCCGCCGTGGTTCAGGTGGATCGACCCGTCGTTATAGACATGAATCAGCGCGCCGGCCTGGTTGAAATGCGTCGCGGTGAAGGAGATGCCGAACTTCACCGGCGTCAGCGCGATACCGCGCCGGATCACCGGGCTGTCGCGGTTGAACGCCTCGATCTGCTTCCGGCGCGCGCGGTACTCCGACCGCTCTTCCAGCTCTTCCACCAGCCGCAGGATCACGTTGTCGGTGACCTGCTGATGGTACGGCGTCAGGTCGCGCCCCTCGCGATAGAAGTTGGCCTTGCGGATATCGAGCGGGTCGCGCCCCAGCGCATAGGCGATCTCCTCGATCATGCGCTCGGCGGCAACGACGCCCTGCGGGCCGCCGAAGCCCCGGAAGGCGGTATTCGACACCGTGTTGGTCTTCATCGGCCGGCTTTGCAGCCGCACATGGGGATAGAAATAGGCGTTGTCGGCATGGAACAGCGCGCGGTCGGTGACCGGCCCAGACAGGTCCGCCGAAAAGCCGCAGCGCGCCGCGAAACTGCCCTCGACCGCCGCGATCACGCCCGCCTCGTCGAAGGCCACGTCGTAATCGACGACGAAATCGTGCCGCTTGCCGGTCGCGGTCATGTCCTGGTCGCGATCGGGGCGGATCTTCACCGGCCGGTCGAGCTTTTTCGCCGCCAGCGCCGCCACCGCCGCGAACAGGTTCATCTGGCTTTCCTTGCCGCCGAACCCCCCGCCCATGCGCCGCACCTGGACGTTGACCGCGTTCGACGGCACCCCGAGCACATGAGCGACCATGTGCTGCGCCTCGCTCGGATGCTGGGTGGAACAATGAACGGTAACCGTCTCGTCCTCCCCCGGCACCGCGAAGGAGATCTGCCCCTCGAGGTACATGTGATCCTGCCCACCGATCCTCACCTTGCCGGCGATCCGGTGAGGGGCCCCGTCGCGCCCGGTCTCCACCTCGCCGCGCGCCAGCGTCAACGGCGCCGTCACATGCGGATAGCCGGCCGCGATCGCCGCCTCGGGGTCGAGCGCATGGGCGAGCGGCGCCACCTCCACCTCCGCCTTCGCGGCGGCGCGGCGGGCAAAGTCGCGGCTTTCGGCCACCACGGCGAAGAGCGGCTGACCGTGGTACTCGATCAGATCCGCGGGAAAGACCGGGTCGTCGCGCTTGCCCGTCGGGCTCACGTCGTTCTCTCCGGGGATGTCGTCCGCTGTCAGCACCGCGACGACGCCCGGCGCCGCGCGCACCGCCGCGAGATCCATCGACAGGATGCGCCCGTGCGCGATGTTCGACACCCCGAGATAGGCGTGCAGCGTGCCCACGGGCTCGGGGATGTCGTCGGTATAGCTCGCCCGGCCGGTGACGTGGTTCGCCGCGCTGTCATGGGCGAGCCCGGTGTGGACGGCGCCGCGGATCGGCGCGCGGATGGTCTTCATGTCGGTCATCGTTCCCTCCCTTCAGGCGCTGAGCCGCACGCGGGCCACGCCCGCATGTTCGAGATGGAAGCGGCGGAGTAGATTCTGCGCCGCAAGCCGCCGGTACTCCGCCGAGGCACGCCAGTCGGTGAGCGGGTCGTAATCGCCCGCCAGCGCCCGCGCCGCCGCCTCGAAGGCGGCCTCCCCGAAGGGCTGGCCGATCAGCGCGGCCTCGGCCGCTTGCGCCCGGCGCGGCGTCGCCGCCATGCCGCCGAAGGCGATGCGGGCCGAGGCGATCACCCCGTCGCGGACCGTTACGCTGATCCCGGCGGCGAGCGCGGAAATGTCCTCGTCGCGCCGCTTGGACACCTTGTAGGCGGCGTCGATCTGCCCCGCTTCGGGGCGCGGCACGCGGACCCCTTCCACGAACTCTCCCGGCGCGCGGTCCTGCTCTCCGTAGTCGATGAAGAAATCCCGGAGCGGGATCGTCCGACGCGCCGCTCCGCGCCGCAGCGTCACCGTGGCGCCCAGCGCGATCAGCACACAGGGCGTGTCCCCGATCGGCGAGCCGTTGGCGATGTTGCCGCCGATCGTGCCCATGTTGCGCACCTGCCAACCGGCGATGCGCCGCCAATAGGGCGCCAGATGCGGGAAATGCTCCGCGATCACCGGCTCCAGCCCGGAATAACTGACTCCGGCGCCGATCTCCACGGCGTCCTCGGTGATCTCGACGCGCTTCAGCCCGTCCAGATGGCCGATGAACACCCCGTGGCTGATGGGCCGCAGGAACTTCGTCACCCACAGCCCGACATCCGTCGCCCCCGCGACCACAGTCGCCCCGGGCGCCTCCGCCAGCACGTCGGCGAGGTCGTCCACGTCCGCCGGCAGGATCGCGCGGTTGCCCTCAGGCCCGCTCACGACCCGCCGGCCGTCGCGCATGGCGCGCAGCCGCTCGACGATCCGGGTCCGCTCGGTCGCGATCGGATCGTTCTGGGGCGTGCCGTAGGACTGGATCGCCTGCGCCGCGCGCAGGATCGGCGCGTAGCCGGTGCAGCGGCAAAGGTTGCCCTGAAGCGCAGTTTCCACCTCCTCGGCCGTCGGGCGCGGCGACTGCATCCAGAGCGCGTAGAGCGACATGACGATGCCCGGCGTGCAGAACCCGCACTGGCTGCCGTGATGATCCACCATCGCCTGCTGAACCGGGTGAAGTGCCCCGCCGCGCGGCGACAGGTGCTCCACCGTCACCACGTGGCAACCGTCGAGCGTGGCCAGGAAGCGGATGCAGGCGTTCACCGTCTCGTAGCGCAGCGCGCCGTCCTGAAGCCGGCCCACCAGCACCGTGCAGGCGCCGCAATCGCCCTCGGCGCAACCCTCCTTGGTCCCGGTCAGGCGCCGCGCAAGGCGCAAGTGATCGAGCAGCGTGTCGGACGCGCCGACCCCGTCGAGCGTCATCTCCTGATCGTTCAGCAGGAAACGGATGGCTGTGCGATGCTCCATGGCTCTCCCCATCGCGTTGTGATCTGCCAGCCACCCTAGCGGCGAACGACCCCTTCCGATAACAGCGCCAGTCGGCAAATACTTTCAACGGGACGTTGATAATCCCGCCGGTCCCTGCTCTCTTCTGCACAGGAGGATCGCCGATGCCGTATGTCGAAAGCCTGCGCGTCTTCGCCCGCGTGGTGGAGCTTGGTAGCATCACCTCGGGCGGCCGCGACCTGCGGCTGACCCCGGCGGTGGCCAGCAAGCGGATCAAGGAGCTCGAACAGAAACTCGGCGTGCGGCTCTTCAACCGTACCACGCGCTCGCTCACCCCGACGGAGGTCGGGCGCGTGTTCTACGAGGAAACCAAGGCGGTGCTCGACCGGCTCGACCGGGCCGAGGCGGCGGTGGCGAATTTCTCGAACGCGCCGCGCGGCGCGATCCGGGTGACCGCGCCCCTCGGCATCGGGCGGCGCCTGATCGGCCCCATGGTGCCGGACTTCACCGACGCCTACCCGCAGACCGAGGTGCGCATGCGCCTGTCGGACCGGCGCGTCGACATCCTGGGCGAGGAACTGGACGTCGCCTTCTTCCTCGGCAATCCACGCGATTCGACGCTGACCATGCGCAAGATCGCGGATTGCCCCCGCGTGCTGGTCGCCGCGCCCTCCTACCTCGCCGCGCACGGCACGCCGCACGCGCCGGACGACCTGCTCTCCAGCCGGCACAATTGCCTCCTCCTGCGCTACCCGCGCTCGCCCGAGTACTTCTGGGTGCTGGACACGCCGGAGGGACCGCGCAAGCTGGAGGTGTCGGGACGCTTCGACGCCGACGACGGCGACATCCTCACCGACTGGGCGCTCTCCGGCCACGGCATCGCCATGAAGCCCCGTTTCGACGTCGCCGCCCACCTCGCCAGCGGCGCGCTGGTGGAGGTGCTGCCCGACACGCCCCCGCCCCCCGCGCTCTTCGGTTGCCTCTACCCGCACCGGCGGCTGCAGGACACCAAGGTGCGGCTCTTCATCGACTTCGCGGTGGAGGCGGCGCGCAAGCGGCTCTCTCCCTGACCTGGTCCTGCCCGCCTTGGTCGACAGCACCCTTCGTGTGCGCCCTTCCCGTGCGATGCCGCGGCCCGCGTCGGGCTGTCCGTACCGACACGATCTCTCGGTGCGACGGTCGCAAGCGTCCGCAGTGCGGGACCTTTCGGTCGTTAGAAGTTCTTCCAATGCCAGTGCAGAATGTTTGATGGCGCGTTCGCGGCTACGGCATCCCACGTTCTGCGTGGCAGCGCGGATCGCCGAACCGGTCGTTCAAGACAGGACCAACAACAGAAATACATTCCGACCATTCCCGCACTCAGGCGCAATGACGCCGCGGCAGGACCGTCCGGGCCATATATCAAGCTCTGACGACCAAGACGTCGCAGAACTGCCAGCGGATGATCGCCTCGGTGAAGCTCCCCAGCGAGCCTTGCATGAATCCGGAACGCCCATGCGCGCCGATCGCAACCAAATCCGGCTTCACCTCGTATCTCATCTCTCGAAAGGCTTCGGGCAACGATTTCGGGATGACAACAGGACGAGCTATCTCTTCGGGGAGTTCCCGCTCCTGCCACCAAGCCGAAAGCTGATTCTCGGCTTCCTTTGTCAACGATCGGATTTCATCGGAATCGCTCGCTCCCCCGAACCAGCCCGGCGCGGGGACATTCACGGCATGGAACGTCGTAAATTTTGCAGACGCAGCGATGAGGTTGGCCAACCTCAACGCGGCTTCGCTTGCCGGAGAGAAATCGACCCCTGCCAAAACACGCGAATATGCTGCTGTTACAGGATTGGGTACGAGGAGAACCGGCAGGCGGCTTGCATGCACGAGTCTCTCCATTGTTGTTCCGTAGATGAGGTCCCAGAGCGGGCGATGACGGTGTGTGCCGAGCACGAGCATGTCAGCATCGACCCGGGACGCGATGGCCATAATGGCGGCGACCGGCTCTCCAACCTCCACAACGATTTCGGCATCGTCATGCCCAAGAGATCTACATGCCTGGGTCAAGCCTTCAGCGGTCTCACGCTTTAACGTGTCGACCATCTTTGGCGGCAAGTCATCATCCACGATTGAGCAGATTATTAGCGATGCAGAGTGGTTCCGCACCAGCTGAGCAGCCCGCACGAGCGCATGGTGCGAGCGGTCGGAAAGGTCGGAACACACAAGAATCTTTCGCATCGCTTGTTTCTCCTGTTTGGAAGTGTCGTTTGCGCCGAGCACCGGACCGATATGGCGTCCTCCTCCAGGCATTTGCGAGGCAACGCCCTCCGGTCTGCGGCTATGGCACATACGTCAGAGCGCTTGCCCGCCCCACATTATTGACGCCGCCAATCGGTGTGCCTCACATGGCCGCAAGGCGGTTAGGTGGCCATTCCAGCTGTAGATTCTGGCGGAATCGCGAGTATATCCCGATCAGCGGCACGGAGTACGGCCTCTGCCACGCTGCCAAGGAAGAATTTCGCAAGGCCGCTTCTACCGAGTGTTCCGACAACAACGAGATCAGCCGCTTCCTCTCTCGCGAGGGTCAAGATCTCCTCTGCCGGCGCATGCAATCCGCGACGGACGTATTGGCGCTCCGAGCTAGAGCCGAGTGTCTTCACGAAGCCTGCGAGATCACTTTCGGCCTCCTTCCGCATCTCTTCGAGATAAGCCTCTCGGTCGTCCACCGGCACGGTATGGCTCATGGCCAGACGTTCGCCGGGCGTCTGGTAGACATGTCCGAAGGACGTGAGCGCCGTGCCGGTTATGCCCAACGCGATAAAACTCTTGGCCATCTTCATCGCTGCATCGGACAGGTCCGTCGCGACCAGAACGTGACGATAGCTCCCCATCGGCGGCGCATTTACCATGAGTACCGGGCAGCTGACGGATCGGATCGTTCGTTCCGCCGTCGTTCCCACGAAAACATCCCGTAGTGTTTGCCGTCGATGCGGCCCAAGAACGAGAAGGTCCGGGCGTTCCTCCTCGGCGACCTGCGCGATCCCGACAAATGGATCGGCAATTTCAACACGGGTCTCGCACGAAACGCCATCGACGCTTCGCATTGTCCCCTGCAATTCCCCCAGGAGGGCCGCCGCCACCTTACGCTCGCTGTTGATGACCCGAGACGGTTGATCATCGTCGACGACATTGAGGATCAATACCGAGGCGCCAGACCGATGGGCGAGCAGTGTCGCACGCCGAAGCGCACGGTCCGATCTTTCGGAGAAATCGGTGGCCAGCATGATCCGCTTCATGTCGTTCCCTTCTTCGCCAGCAGGCGATCGCGTACCTGATACAAGCATAGAACAAACATCTTCGACTTGATCTGTATCAAGTGAACTGAGGCGATTTCCGGTATTCTGCACCAAACCAAGCTGAACGATCATTCACGATGGCGCGCGAGCAATACCAAACAGTCAAGGAGATCGCCGATCGACTTATGGTCAGCGAGGCTACTGTCCGCGGCTGGATCAAAACCGGTGAGCTACGTGCGATCACCATAGGTAAGGGCTGGCGGGTGGCCGATAGCGACCTGAGCCGCTTCTTGTGCCGTCATGAAACTCGTACGCGAGCGTCAGTACCGGAGGCCAGCGCGTCCCGTAAGAAGGATGACCTCGACGAAGAGCACGGGGAATGATCGAAACCTTGCTTCATTCGCCGTTCGCGGAGATCGCCACGCTGCTTGTCATGGCCGCTGTATTCGGTCTGTTCGGCGTTCTGTTGCGACAGCCTCTGATTGTCAGCTTCATCGTGGTCGGGCTATTCGCCGGACCGTCGGCGCTGGACGTCGTGCGCTCGGATGCCCAGATCGCTCTGCTGTCGGAACTCGGGATCGCCGTGCTGCTGTTTCTTGTCGGCATCAAGCTGGACGTGAAACTGATCCGATCGCTGGGTGTGGTCTCTGTAATCACCGGGCTCGGTCAGGTCGCGTTCACCGCGTTCTTCGGCTATCTCATCGGCCTCAGCCTCGGGCTTGAGCACGTCACCAGCATCTATGTCACGGTGGCGCTGACGTTTTCCTCCACGATCATCATCGTCAAGCTCCTATCAGACAAGCGCGAGATCGACGCGCTACATGGCCAAATCGCCCTGGGGTTTCTGATCGTGCAGGATCTCGTAGTGGTGCTGGCGATGATCGTTCTGTCCGCCATCGGCATTGGCGCGCCCGATCATGGCGGCCGGGGGGGTGGCTCAATCGTTACGGTGCTGGCGTCGGGCGTCGCGATGGTCGCGGCGGTGGTCCTCTTCGTACGCTATCTCGCTACTCCGCTGACCGAGCGGTTAGCCCGCGCACCCGAGCTTCTGGTGATATTCGCGATCGCACTGGCCTCGATGTTCGCCGCCATCGGCGATGTCGTCGGTCTGGGCAAGGAGGTGGGAGGCCTGATGGCGGGTGTGGCGCTCGCCTCGACCCCCTACCGCGAAACCATCGCCGCCCGGCTGGCGCCGCTGCGCGATTTCCTCCTCCTGTTCTTTTTCATCGCGCTTGGTGCGACGCTGGACCTGTCGCTTCTGGGCACACATGTGATCGGCGCCGTGGTCTTCTCGCTCTTCGTACTGGTCGGGAACCCGCTGATCGTACTCGCGATCATGGGCTCAATGGGTTACCGCAAGCGCACCTCGTTTCTGGCCGGGCTCACGGTGGCGCAGATCAGTGAGTTTTCCTTGATCTTTGTCGCCATGGGCGTGTCGCTGGGGCATGTGACCGACGATGCGCTCGGGCTCGTCGCGATGGTCGGCCTCGTGACCATCGCGGCCTCGACCTACATGATCACCTACTCGCAACGGCTGTATGTGCTCTTCGAGCCGCTGCTCGGCGTTTTCGAGCGTAAGGGTACGCCGCGGGAGCCCTCCGAAGCCGGCGCGCACGCGGCGAGCGGCTACAAGGTCATCCTCTTCGGCCTGGGTCGCTTCGGGACCGCCGTCGGCCTGCGGCTGAAGAAACGGGGGATCCCTGTACTTGGCGTAGATTTCAACCCGGAGGCAGTACGGCGCTGGCGCGCTCTCGGGCTCGACGCGGATTTCGGTGATGCGAGTGATCCGGAACTCGTGGCCGAGCTGCCGTTTCGAGGAGCGGAGTGGATGGTGTCGACCGTGCCGATTCATCCCACCGGCCTGAGCCACGAGGACACCCGCAGAACGCTGATCCAGCTGGTGCGCGCCGCTGGGTTCACGGGCCAGATCGCGACGGCCTCGCACAGCGTGGGCGACACCGAGGTAATGCTCGGCGCGGGCGCCGATCTGGTGCTTGAGCCGTTCCAGGATGCCGCCGACCGCGCGGTGGAGCTGCTCTGCGGCGCCGCCGGAGAAGAACGCACCGAGTTCCCCGAGATTGCGGCCGAAGGCCGGGCGACATGGTGAACCGATCAACCACGTGATAACCGGAGGACGAACCCAACGAACCGACTTGCAGGCAAGACCGCCATCGTGACCGGAGGCGCCGTCGGCATCGGCCGCGCCTGCGTGCAGCGGATGGCCGAGTAGGGCGCGAAGGTCGCCATCCTCGACATGCTGGAGACCGAGGGCCGAGACCTGGCTGCCGAGCCGACGACCGCAGGGCACAAGGCTGCCTTCTGGGCGGTGGATGTCAGGGGCGAGGCGAAGTTCGTCACCGGTGCTGAGATTGTCATCGACGGCGGCTATACGGCGCGTATGACATGCGCCTGACCGACGCCCATGCAAGACCAGCCGACGATGCCTTGCCGCGTTGAACCCAACGGCTGCCGGACTGACAACGGACAAAGCTGCGCGCCGGCTGGCGGACCACGGAGCCAATCGGCTGCCCGGCAAACGCGCGGTCTGCTGCTGCGCTTCGCGCGACAGGTCCACAACCTGCTGATCCACGTCCTTATCGGCGCGGCTTGCGGGTGCTGGCGCTGGCCGAAGGACCCCAGAGCGGCGATCACATCGACCGGCCTGGACCGGACGGCGGCCTCGATTTCCTCGGTCTCGTCCTTCCCGCCGAAACCATATGACAAGCGCTTCACCCATCGCGGCTGTCGGACCTTTCCGTTCCAGCTCTGGCAACAGGGTTCCTCCGTACATGATTGGTGGATCATGCCACCGAACCGACGCGAGGCCTGCGGCCCGAGGATGCCGACCGCACGCGCTTCCTGGCCCGTCAGACGCTCGACGTGCTGTCGCCGTCGAACTCTCCACTACTCAATCCCGAGATCATCGAAGAGACCGTAAGGATCTTGGGCCGCAACCTGACCGGGCAAGCGGCGCATTTCGCCCATGACGCGCTGAAGACGATGACCGGCCAGCGCGATCCGGCACCCGAAGGCTATCGGATCGGCGAGGATCCGGCTTGCACGCCAGGACAGGTGATCTTCCGCAACGACCTGATGGAACTGATCCAGTACGCGCCCCAGACACCGCAGGTGCAGACGCGGCCGATCCTGATCGCTCCAGCCTGCATCATGAAACATTAGGTTCTCGACCTCTCGCCCGAAAACGCGATGGTGCGCTACCTGGCCGGCCAAGGCTTCACCGTCTTCATGATCTCCTGGTCGAACCTGACCGCCGAGCAGCGCGACCCGTCGTTGGAGGACTACCGGAGACGCGGAGTGATGGCGGCGCTGGATGCCGTGCAGGCCATCGTGCCCGATGTGCCGATCCACGCCGTCGGCTCTTGCCTCGGAGGCACCATCCTCGCCATCGTGGCCTCCACCATGGCGCGTGACGGCGACCGGAGGCTGGCCTCAGTCATGTTGATGGCGGCGCAGGTGGATTTCGCCGAGGCGTGCGAGCTGCTGCTGTTCCTCGACGAGAGCCAGGTCGCCTTTCTCGAGGATCTGATGTGGGAACAAGGCTATCTCGACCGCCCGCAGATGGCGCGTGCCTTCGCCACCAACCGAGCCGAGGACCTGATCTGGACCCGCGCCGTCCGGCGATACTTCCTCGGCCGCCAGGATGTGCCCACCGACCTCGGCGTCTGGCTGTCGGACACCACTCGAATGGGTAGTGTCCGACCATGGGCGACCCGAGCCGCGGTTTGACCCCGCTCCGTGCCGCGCCCGGCACATATGTCCTGCAAGACTGGACCCGCACCGTCATCCTTGTCCCAGGATAGGTTTCGGCCGGCTGCGAGATTACGGTTCATCCAAGAACGTCGGCTTGCACATCGGATTTAGCGTGTTCGCAACGTCCCGCAGTCCGGACATCACTCCTCATGCTCTTGCTGCGCTCGGCGCGAATGGCCTGAGCCTTGGCTGCAGTGCCGCGTCGGTTTCGGCCGGAACGCAGCAGCGGTTCTGCCGCGAGCACGCGCAGCGAGAATTTGGCATTTCCGAATGGGCTCCTTGCGGCCCTTCGCCGCGCGCTGCCTGAACGGCGGCTTCGGCGGGGGCGAGCGTCACGCGCTCCGCAAGTGTCAAACCGTCTCACAAGAGAAGCAATCCCGACCTCGCACTGAGATTTCGCCACTCTGTGTGTCAGACGATGTCTTTCCGCTCGAAAGGCAGCTCTTCGTGACCGGCGCCACGTGGGCCGGACGGACAGAGTGCCGCATCCGGCAGCGGCCCGACCAGCCCTTCCGATCACCGAACGAACGGAGGAGACCGGATCATGCAACGGAACGTCCGAACGCCTCGCAGGGCAGGCAACACGGCCTGTTGTCCTCGGGATCGCGCGCGTCGGCGACAGGAAATCGTCGTCGTCGAGCGGCCTGCCCCCGGCGGCCCCTCGTCGGCGCCGCCAGGGTCGAACACCGCCTGTTTCAAACCGTTCCAGCAAGCACGACGCGACTTTCAAGAAAAACCGAACGGACCTGTCGGACCGCGCCGGGTGGCCGATCCGCCCCGCGCGCGCCATACTTGCCCCACGACACGCAAGGAGCCCGCGCCGCCATGACCGCCAAATACTACGCGCCGCACGGCGGCCACCCGGGTCAGGAGACCCTGCTGACCGACCGCGCCGTCTTTACCGACGCCTACGCGGTGATACCCCGCGGCACCATGCGCGACATCGTCACCAGCTTCCTGCCCGGCTGGGAGGGCACGCGCCTGTGGGTCCTCGCCCGCCCCATGACCGGCTTCGCCGAGACCTTTTCGCAATACATCATGGAGGTCGCGCCCGGCGGCGGCTCCGACCGGCCCGAGACCGACCCCGAGGCCGAGGGCGTGCTCTTCGTCGTCGAAGGCACCGCCACCCTGACCGTGAACGGCAAGGCGCACGACATGGTCCCCGGCGGCTACGCCTACCTGCCGCCGTCGGCCGACTGGACCCTGCGCAATCCCGGCGACGCGCCCCTGCGCTTCCACTGGATCCGCAAGGCCTACGAGCCGGTGGAGGGGCTGGACGAGCCCGATCCGCTGGTCCTCAACGAGGCCGACATCGCGCCGACGCCGATGCCCGGAACCGACGGCAAATGGGCCACCACCCGTTTCGTCGACCCCGCTGACCTGCGCCACGACATGCACGTCACCGTCGTCACGTTCGAGCCCGGCGCCGTCATCCCCTTCCTCGAGACGCACGTGATGGAGCACGGGCTCTACGTCCTCGAGGGCAAGGCCGCCTACCGGCTCAACACCGACTGGGTGGAGGTCGAGGCGGGCGATTTCATGTGGCTGCGCGCCTTCTGCCCACAGGCCTGCTATGCCGGGGGGCCGGGGCGCTTCCGCTACCTGCTCTACAAGGACGTGAACCGGCACGCGGCGCTCCGGCCCGGTGCCCTCGCCCGTCCGCGACGCTTCAGTTCCGCGGCGGAGTGACCCCGCCGATCGCCGCCGTCAGGTCATGCGCCGCCGCCAGCACGTGACCGCTCAGCGGCGCCACCTGATCGAGGCCGATCCGGCTCGTCGGGCCCGAAACCGACAGCCCCGCCGTCACCTCGCCGTGCATGTCGAAGATCGGCGCCGCGATGCACCGCATCCCGGCGTTCTTCTCCTCGTTGTCGATGGAATAGCCGCGCGTCCGGATCACGCCGAGGTCCTGCCGCAGCGCCTCCGCATCGGTCAGAGTGTGATCGGTGAACGCGGTCAGGACCGCCACCTTCAGCACGCGCGCGAGCCGATCCTCGTCCATATGCGCGAGCAGCGCCTTGCCGATGCCCGAGGCGTGCATCGGCGATAGCGTGCCCGGCGGAAAGAACGCGCGGATGCTCGCCTCCGTCTCCACCTGGCTCAGAAACAACACCGAGGCGTCCCGCCCCACCCCGAGATTCGCCGTCTCGCCCGTCGCCTCCATCAGCCGCCGCAGCACCGGGCGCGCGCGCTCCACCAGGCTCGTGCGGCGCAGGAAGCGCGCGCCGATGACGAAGGCGCGCGGGCCGATATGCCAAAGCTGCTCCTCGGCATCGAACTCCACCAGCCCCCGCCCCTCCAGCGTCACGAGGATGCGGTAGACCGTCGCCGGCGACTGGCCCATTTCCCCGGCGATGGCGGTCAACGCCTTGCCCTGCGCCTCGCTCAGGAACTCGAACACCTCCATCGCGCGATCGAGCGACTTGATGGTGTTCTGCTCGGTCTTGTCGTCCCAGCCGCGGGGGCGGCCACGGGCGCGCCGCGGGCCGCGCCCGCCATTCTCCGGACTTTCCATAAGACCCCTTCGCGTAGAATTGAAAAACACCCCCACGATATGAAAATTACAAGCACCTGACAATGATGCATTTTCCGGCCACACCCCCAATCTGAAAAAAGGTTTTAAAATAATCCACTCTGCCGCGCGACTGCTCTATGGTCCGCGTCACAGACTGAGGAGACACCGATGAGCTTTCAGAATCCGGTTTTCATCCCGGGGCCGACCAACATCCCCGAACGCCTGCGCAAGGCGTGCGACATGCCGACGATCGACCACCGCTCGCCGCTCTTCGGGCAGATCCTGCACCCCGCGCGCGAAGGCGTTCAGAAGGTCCTCAAGAGCGACAGTGCCGAGGTCTTCATCTTCCCGTCCACCGGCACCGGCGGCTGGGAAACGGCGCTCTCCAACACGCTGTCGCCCGGCGACAAGGTGCTGGCCGCGCGCAACGGCATGTTCTCGCACCGCTGGATCGACATGTGCCAGCGCCATGACCTCGACGTGACCATCGTCGAGACGCCGTGGGGCGAAGGCCTGCCCGCCGCCCGCTACGAAGAGGTCCTGGCCGCCGACACGGGCCACGAGATCAAGGCGGTCCTGGCCACGCACAACGAGACCGCGACCGGCGTGAAATCCGACATCGCCGCGGTGCGCCGCGCGCTTGATACCGCGGGCCATCCCGCGATGCTCTTCGTCGACGGCGTCAGCTCCATCGGCTCGATGGACTTCCGCTTCGATGAATGGGGCGTCGACGTCGCCGTGACCGGCTCGCAGAAGGGCTTCATGCTGAGCGCGGGCCTCGCCATCGTCGGCTTCAGCGACAAGGCGATGCAGGCGACCAAGACCGCCAGGCTGCCGCGCACCTTCTTCGACGTGCACGACATGGCCAAGGGCTACGCCAACAGCGCCTATCCCTACACGCCCGCCGTGGGGCTTCTGAACGGGCTGAACGAGGCCTGCGGGATGCTGCTGTCCGAAGGGCTCGACAATGTCTTCGCCCGCCACACCCGCATCGCCGAAGGCGTGCGCGCGGCGGTCGGCGCCTGGGGCCTGGACCTCTGCGCCACCGCGCCGGAGTTCTACTCCGACACCGTCAGCGCGATCCGCACGCCCGAGGGCTTCGATGCCACGCGCGTCGTCACCCATGCGGCAGACGTCTACGGCGTCGCCTTCGGCGTCGGCCTCGGCGAGGTCGCCGGCAAGGTGTTCCGCATCGGCCACCTGGGCAGCCTCACCGACGTGATGACGCTCTCGGGGATCGCCACGGCCGAGATGTGCATGGTAGACTTGGGGCTCGACATCGAACTCGGCTCCGGCGTGGCGGCGGCGCAGCGGATCTACCGCGCGGATGCCGCGCTCGCCCGCAAGGACGCCGCGTGATGAAGGACAGCGCGATGCAGATCCCCACCTACGAGGACATGCTGGCGGCGCACGACCGCATCCGCCCGCATATCCGGCGCACGCCGGTGCTGACCTCGGATTACCTGGACGAGATCACCGGCGCGCAGCTCTTCTTCAAGTGCGAGAACCTGCAGGAGCCGGGCGCCTTCAAGGTGCGCGGCGCCTCCAACGCGGTGTTCGGGCTCGATGACGAACAGGCGAAGCTGGGCGTGGCGACGCATTCCTCGGGCAACCACGCGCTGTGCCTCAGCTACGCCGCCGGCCGGCGCGGCATCCCTTGCAACGTGGTCATGCCGCGCACCGCGCCGCAGGCCAAGAAGGACGCGGTGCGCCGCTACGGCGGCCGCGTGACCGAATGCGAGCCCTCCACCTCTTCGCGCGAGGAGGTTTTCGCCAAGGTCCAGGCCGAGACGGGGGGCGAGTTCGTGCACCCCTACAACGACCCCCGCGTGATCGCGGGTCAGGGGACGTGTTCGAAGGAGCTGATGGAGCAAATGGCCGAACGCGACGGCGGCGGGCTCGACATCGTCACAGCGCCCATCGGCGGCGGCGGCATGATCTCGGGCACCTGCCTGACGCTGTCGACGCTGGCGCCCGAGACGCAGATCATCGCCGCGGAGCCCGAGCAGGCCGACGACGCCATGCGCAGCTTCAAGGCCGGTCACATCATCGCCGACGACGCCCCCGACACCATCGCCGACGGGCTCAAGGTGCCGCTGAAGGATCTCACCTGGCACTTCGTGTCGAACCACGTCAGCGACATCCTCACCGCCTCGGAGGAGGAGATCGTCGAGGCGATGAAGATCACCTGGAAATACCTGCGCGTGGTGATGGAGCCGTCCTGTGCCGTGCCGCTGGCCGTGATCCTCAAGAACAAGGAGAGGTTCGCCGGCAAGCGCGTCGGTGTCGTCGTCACCGGCGGCAACGTGGACCTCGACCGTCTGCCCTGGATGGCGGGCTGAAGCCCGCCCTACCACACGTCCCGTCCCGGCCCCACATCGTGGCCGCAGGGCGGGCTTCAGCCCCCCAAACGCCGAAGGAGAATGACCATGAACGCTCCCGTCAATCTCGATGCCCTGGAAGTCGGCTACGACGTCCCTGCCCTGCCCGGCATGGACGAGGCCGAGATCCAGACGCCCTGCCTCGTGCTCGACCTCGATGCGCTCGAGCGCAACATCCGCAAGATGGGCGACTATGCCCGCGAGCACGGCATGCGCCACCGCGTGCACGGCAAGATGCACAAGTCCGTCGACGTGGCGAAGCTGCAGATGGACCTCGGCGGCGCCTGTGGAATCTGCTGCCAGAAGGTGTCCGAGGCCGAGGTCTTCGCCCGCGGCGGCATCAAGGATGTGCTGGTCTCCAACCAGGTGCGCGACCCGCAGAAGATCGACCGGCTCGCGCGCATGCCCAACCTCGGTGCGCGCACCATCTGCTGCGTCGACGACGTGGCCAACGTCGCGGACCTGTCGGCCGGCGCGCAGAAGCACGGCACGGAGATCGAGTGCCTGGTGGAGATCGACTGCGGCGCCGGGCGCTGCGGCGTGACCACCACCGAGGCGGTGGTCGAGATCGCCAAGGCAATCGACGCCGCGCCGGGCCTCAAGTTCGGCGGCATCCAGGCCTACCAGGGCGCGATGCAGCACATGGACAAGTACGAGGACCGCAAGGCCAAGATCGACATCGCCGTCGCCATGGTGGCTGACGCCGTCGACGGGCTGAAGGCCGAGGGGCTGGAATGCGACATCGTCGGCGGCGGCGGCACCGGGTCGTATTATTTCGAGAGCGCCTCGGGCGTCTACAACGAGCTTCAGTGCGGCTCCTACGCCTTCATGGACGCCGATTACGGCCGTATCCTCGACGAGAACGGCAACCGCATCGACCGCGGCGAATGGGAGAACGCGTTCTTCCTGCTCACCCAGGTGATGAGCCATGCCAAAGAGGAAAAGGCGATCTGCGACGCTGGCCTCAAGGCGCAATCGGTCGACAGCGGCCTGCCGGTGATCTTCGGGCGCGATGACGTAGAATACGTCAAGTGCTCGGACGAGCACGGCGTGATCGCCGATCCCAAGGGTGTGCTGAAGGTCGGCGAGAAGCTGCGCCTCGTGCCCGGCCACTGCGATCCGACCGCCAACGTCCACGACTGGTACGTCGGCGTCCGGGGCGGCAAGGTCGAAACGATCTGGCCCGTCTCCGCGCGCGGCAAGGCGTACTGATCCGCTGACCGGACGACCCGGCCCCGAGCGGGCCGGGGCATCGCCCGCGCGGCCCGGCGCCCCCGGCCGCGCGGGCGCACGACACAACGACAAAAGGACGACCCATGCTGATCGTGCCCGAACGAGAAATCGCCGACCTGATGACCCGCGAGGCCGCCTTCGCCGCGGTGGAAAAGGTCTTTGCCGCCATGGCCTCGGGCGATGCCTACAACTTCCCCGTGGTGCGCGAGGCGATCGGCCACGAGGACGCGCTCTACGGTTTCAAGGGCGGCTTCGACCGCGCGGGCCTGACGCTCGGCCTCAAGGCCGGGGGTTACTGGCCCAACAACCTCGACAAGCGTGGCATCATCAACCACCAGTCGACGGTCTTCCTGTTCGACCCCGACACCGGCAAGGCCAAGGCGATGGTCGGCGGCAACCTCCTGACCGCGCTGCGCACCGCCGCCGCCTCCTCGGTGTCGATCCGGCATCTCGCGCGCAAGGATGCCAAGGTGATAGGCATGATCGGCGCCGGGCATCAGGCGAAGTTCCAGCTGCGCGCGGCGCTCGAACAGCGCGACTTCGACAAGGTCATCGGCTGGAACCTCCACCCCGACATGCTGCCCAACCTCGAGGAAGTCGCGGCCGAGGCCGGCCTGCCCTTCGAGGCGGTCGAGCTGGACGGCATGCAGGAGGCGGACGTGATGATCTCCATCACCTCGTCCTTCGACGCGATCCTCTCGGCCGGCCAGGTCGCGCCCGGCACGCACATCGCCTGCATGGGCACCGACACCAAGGGCAAGCAGGAGGTCGACCCGCAGCTTCTGGCAAAGGCCACCGTCTTCACCGACGAGGTCGCGCAATCGGTCAGCATCGGCGAGGCGCAGCACGCCGTCGCGCAGGGGCTGATCGCAGAGGGCGACATCGCCCAGCTCGGCGCGGTCATCAACGGCAGCCACAAGGGCCGCGCCTCGGACGAGGAGATCACGCTCTTCGACGGCACCGGCGTCGGCCTTCAGGACCTCGCCGTCGCCAACGCGGTGGTGGAACTTGCCGTGGAGAAGGGCATCGCCATCGAGGTCGATTTCTGAAGACCGGCCGGCGCGGGGCCTATCCCCGCGCCTACCCCGCCGCCACCGGCGGCAGCGAATAGGTCAGCGAAGCCCGCGCCACCGGCTCCGCCATGCCCTCGGAATACAGCAGCACGTCGCACACCGACAGCGACCGGCCCAGCTTGAGCACCCGGCATTTGGCCAGCACGTCCGCCCCCGCCACCGGCTTGCGCATGAAATCGATCGAGCAATTGGTGGTCACCGCCAGCGCCTCGCGCCCGATCCGCGCCATGGTCGCCACGTAGGCCGACACGTCTGCCAGCCCGAACATCGCCGGCCCCGACACCGTGCCGCCGGGACGCAGGTGTCGTTCGTGCGAATACAGCCGCATGATGAGCAGATCCTCGTCCAGACGGTCGATCCCGAACATGCCCGCGACCTGCGGGAAGACCTCTTCGAGAAACGGCATCATCTCGTCGGCGCCGATGCGGATCGTCATGTGCGCTTGTCCCCTCTCCCTCATCGCCGCTACGCTGCCCCGACAGGCGAGGGAGGACAAGATGACACTGATCCTGCGACGCGATGCCGGCGCCGTGCGCCATCTCACGCTGAATGCGCCCGACCGGCTCAATGCGCTGTCGGACGCGATGCTCGCCGCGCTCGACGCCGAATGCGCCGAACTGGAACAGGACCGGTCCATCCGCGTCGTCACGCTCGGCGGTGCGGGCCGCGCCTTCTGCGCCGGGCACGACCTCGCGGAAATGCAGGCCGCCCGCCAGGCCGAGGATGCCGGGCGCGCTGCCTTCGCCGATCTCTTCGCGCGGTGCTCGGCGCTGATGCAGCGGCTGCAGGGCCTGCCCCAGCCGGTGATCGCCCGCGTCCACGGGGTGGCCGCCGCCGCCGGCTGCCAGCTCGTCGCGACCTGCGACATGGCCGTCGCGGCCGACAGCGCGCGCTTTGGCGTCAATGGCGTGAACCTCGGCCTCTTCTGCTCCACGCCCATGGTGGCGCTGTCGCGCAACGCGCCGGCCAAGCACGTCTTCGAAATGCTCGTGACCGGCGAATTCGTGGATGCGCCCCGCGCGCGCGAGCTCGGCCTTGTCAACCGCGTCGTGCCCGAGGGCGACCTCTACACCGCCGCCGAGGATCTCGCCGACACCGTCGCCGCGAAACTCGGCAGCGCGGTGCGGATCGGCAAGCAGGCCTTCTACCGCCAGCGCGAACTGACCCTCGCCCAAGCCTACGCCTATACCGGGGAAGTGATGGTGCAGAACATGCTCGATGTCGGCACCGAAGAAGGCATCGCCGCCTTCCTCGAAAAGCGCGAGCCCGACTGGCCGCAATAGGCTGCGCCTGCCGGCTCCGGGCCATACGCTTGCCATACCGGGTCCATACCCGTGCAAGCTGCCCCCGTGACAAGCGCGGCCCGAGCCCCTATCTCCGCCCCATGACGGAAGAGATTCACATCGTTGGCGGCGGCATGGCCGGGTCCGAGGCTGCATGGCAGGCCGCAAATCGCGGCTGCCGCGTGGTCATCCACGAGATGCGGCCCGAGCGCGGCACATTCGCTCACAAGACCGGCAACCTGGGCGAGATGGTGTGTTCCAACTCCTTCCGCTCGGACGATCACGAACAGAACGCGGTCGGATTGCTCCATTGGGAGATGAAGCAGGCCGGCGGGCTCGTGATATCAACGGCTTACAAGCACCGCCTACCCGCGGGCGGCGCGCTCGCAGTCGACCGCGAGCGCTTTGCCGAAGATATCACGGACGCATTAAGGTCGCATCCCAACATCCTGATATCGAACGAGGAAGTCTCGACCCTTCCGGACGATGGCCAGTGGATCGTCGCGACCGGCCCGTTGACCTCCGACGCGCTCGGCCAAGCCATCGCGCGCGAGACAGGGACCACCGCGCTCGCCTTCTTCGACGCCATCGCCCCCATCGTGCACGCCGAATCCATCGACATGGACCGCGCCTGGCTGCAATCGCGCTACGACAAGGGCGAGACCGAGGAAGAGCGCCGCGCCTACATCAATTGTCCAATGGACAAGGATACTTACGAGGCGTTCATCGACGCGCTCCTGGCCGCGGACGTCACCGAGTTCCACGACGGGGAGACCGCAGGCTACTTCGACGGCTGCCTGCCGATCGAGGTCATGGCCGCGCGCGGCCGCGAGACCCTGCGCCACGGCCCGATGAAACCCGTGGGCCTCACCAACCCGCACCAGCCCGACGTGAAGCCCCACGCGGTCGTGCAGCTCCGCCGCGACAACGCGCTCGGCACGCTCTACAACATCGTCGGCTTCCAGACGAAGATGAAATACGGCGCGCAAGCCGATGTTTTTCGTATAATTCCAGGTCTGGAGAATGCCCGCTTCGCCCGCCTCGGCGGCATCCACCGGAACACCTTCCTGAACTCGCCGACGCTTCTCGATTCCGGCATGCGCCTGCGCTCCAAACCCAACATCCGCTTCGCCGGCCAGATCACAGGCGTCGAGGGCTACGTCGAATCCGCCGCCATGGGCCTGCTCGCCGGCCGCCTTGCCGCCGCCGAGGCCGCCGGCCATCCGCTCCCCGAGGTGCCGCAGGACAGCGCCCACGGCGCGCTGGTGCACCACATCACCGGCGGCGCGGACGCCAGGACGTTTCAGCCGATGAACGTGAATTTCGGTCTGTTTCAACCGCTTGAGGGCCTGCGCTCGGGTCGCAAGGGTCGCCGCGACCGCTACAAGGCCTATACCGACCGGGCCAAGGCCTGCTGGTCCGACTGGCTCGCGGCGCAGAGCCCGGCCGAAGCCGCGGAGTAACCCGATGAACTACGTCCTCGCCCTCTTCCTTCCGCCCCTGTCGATCCTGCTCACCGGCCGGATCCTCACCTCCATCGTCGTCTTCGTGATCTGGATCCCCGCGATCCTGTTCTCCGGCGGCCTGACGCATCCGATGTTCATCCTGCTCGCCTGGATCCTGATCTATCAGTCCGGCGAGGAGCGCCGCATGCGCCGCTTCCGCGACGACTGACGCCGCGTGCGCACGAGGTTCGCGCCGTCGCCGACCGGCCCCCTGCATCTCGGCCACGCCTATTCCGCCATGCTGGCCAGTGACTTGGCCCGCGATATCGGCGGCACGTTCCATCTGCGGATCGAGGATATCGACCGCTCCCGCGCCCGCGACCATTGGGAGGCGCAGATCTACACCGATCTTGCCTGGCTGGGCCTCCGTTGGGAACACCCCGTCCTGCGGCAGTCGGAACGCATGGACGCTTACCGGCAGGCCCTTGAAACCCTGTGGCGTCGCGGCTTTCTCTATCCCTGCTCGTGCCGTCGCCGCGATATCCGCGACGCGCTTGCCGCGCCGCAGGAGGGTGCGCCCGTCTACGGGCCCGACGGTCCGGTCTATCCCGGCACCTGCCGCCCCGCCGCACCGCCGGCCGGGAGCCCGCCACACGAAACCGCCCTGCGGCTCGACATGCGCCGTGCGCTGCAATCCCTTGATCCCGCTTCCCTGTGGTTCGAAGAAACAACCGGCAAGGGACGGATCTCGCTGAGCCCTTGTGAGCTGATCGACGGTGTCGGCGACGTCGTGCTCGCCCGGCGCGACATGGGAACCTCCTATCATCTGTCCGTGGTGGTCGACGACGCAGCGCAGGGCATCACGCATGTCACACGCGGCGAGGACCTGTTCGAGGCAACCGCGGTCCACGTCGTTCTGCAACGGCTTATGGACATGCCTTCACCGATCTACCAGCATCACCGACTGATCCGGGACGCGGAGGGCAAGCGTCTGGCCAAGCGCGACGACGCCCGGTCCATCGCCCGGTACCGCGAAGACGGGCTAAGCCCGGCCGACATTCGCCAACTCGTCGATCTTACGCCACGGCATCAATGACTTGCCGCCCGACCCCTACCCCTCGAGCGGCGTCATGATCTCCGTTTCCTCGCCATCGCGGATCGCGGTGTAGAAGCAACTGCGCCGCCCCGTGTGACAGGCCGGTCCAGTCTGGTTCACCAGCGCCAGCAGGCAGTCGCGGTCGCAATCGACCCGCATTTCTACCAGTTGCTGCACGTGCCCCGACGTCTCGCCCTTGATCCAGAAGTTCTGTCTGGAGCGCGACCAGTACGTTACCCGGCCGGTTTCGAGCGTCCGTGCAACCGCTTCGCGATTCATCCACGCCACCATCAGCACGGTCCCGTCCGCTGCATCCTGCGCGACCGCGGGAATCAGGCCGTTCACATCATAGACCAAGGTAGCGGGATCGAAGCTCATGGAGTGTTTTCCTTTTGCATGCGGCACGGTCGCGCCTATCTAGGGGGGAGCACAGCGAAGGGAAAGCCATGCCCGGCGACAGCGATCTGATCAAGCTCTACTCGCAGCGCATCCTTGCGCTCGCTGCCGACATTCCGAACACGCAGCGGCTCGAGGATCCGGACGCAAGTGTCAAGAAACGCTCGCCGCTTTGCGGATCGACGGTCACGGTCGACTTGTCGCTGGAAGACGGCCGCATCAGCGCGTTCGGCCAGGACGTGAAGGCCTGTGCGCTCGGTCAGGCGGCTGCATCGGTCGTCGGCGGCGCCATCGTGGGCCAGACCCCTGCTCAGGTCGCGGCCGCGCGCGATGCGCTGCAGGCCATGTTGAAGTCGGATGGCCCGACTCCGCCCGCCCCGTTCGACAATCTCGAGGTGCTGCGCCCGGCGCAGGCCTACAAGAACCGCCATGCCTCGATCATGCTGGCGCTCGATGCCGCGGTCGATGCGGCGGAAATGGCGCAGGCGCGGCAGACGGCTTAATCCTTCGTCAGCATCTTGCGTTTAGGACGGTCGCAGTCTTCATGTGAGCGCCCGGATGCAGCACGACACCGATCTCGGCAAACCCCACGTCACGGCGAACATTCTCAAGGGGCTGTCGGACGACGCGACCTCGCTGGGGCGCGAACTGGTGGACATAGCGGGCTTCCTGACCGACCTCGACGCCAGCGGCTCGGAACAGATGCATCGGTTGCAATCCCTGCAGGAACAGACGGACGATCTCCGCGACTCCGCGCGACGGGTCGGCCAGACCACGCGCCGCGTGATCGAGGATATGGATGCCGCTCAAGGCGGCGTGAAGGACTCCATCGCGATCCTGTCGGCTACCAGCGGTTCGTCCCGCGCGCTCGCCGAATGGGTGCAATCCGTACGCTCCGGTTCGGACGCGGTCGACGACATGCTCGTGGCCGTGCGCAACTCGAACGCGCAGATCGCCTCCATCGCCTCCCAGGTCAACATTCTCGCGATGAACGCCAAGATCGAGGCGGCGCGCGCCGGACAGGCGGGAATGGGCTTTGCCATCGTGGCGGAGGCGATCAACGAACTGAGTCAGAAGACCAGCACCGCCGCGGCGGATATCTCCACGACCATCGGCCGCATGACCGACTGGATGAACGAATTGCGGAAGGGAGCGGTCGACACCTCCGAAGTGGCGTCGGAGCTGCTGAATCGCGGCGAAGACACCGACGCGGCGCTGTCGGAGATCGAGATGCGGATGAGCGCCATGAAGCGCGAGACCGAGGAGATCGGCACGCATGTGGGCAAGACGGAAACGACGGTGGAGCGGCTCTCGCCCGCGATCTCGGAGGTGGCGCGGTCGATCTCGGGGGTGTCGACCGGCGTCAAGGAGGCCAAGCAGCGCAGCGACACGCTGATCGACGTATCGGAAGGAGTGATGCAAAAGGCCGTGCAACTGGGGTCCGAAGGCGCTGACGGCCCGATGATCACGCTCGTGCAGGACCTTGCCGGCCAGATCTCGGAGGCTTTCGAAGCGGCCCTCGCCCGGGGCCGCATCAGCCTCGCTCGCTTGTTCGACACAGACTATCGCCCCGTTCCAAAGACCGATCCGCAGCAGGTGACAACCGCATTCACCGAACTGACCGACGCCATTCTGCCAGACATCCAGGAACCCGTTCTCGCCCGCCATTCCAAGGTGGTGTTCTGCGCCGCGGTCGATCGCAACGGCTACCTGCCCACCCACAACCGCAAGTTCTCGCAGCCGCAATCGACCGATCCCGTCTGGAACGCGGCCAATTGCAGGAACCGACGGATCTTTGACGATCGTGTCGGGCTGAAGGCTGGGCGCAACACGGAACCGTTCCTACTGCAGATCTATCGCCGCGACATGGGCGGCGGGCAATTCGTGATGATGAAGGATCTCTCCGCGCCGATCCGCGTGCAGGGGCGCCATTGGGGCGGACTTCGACTGGCCTATCGGATGTAAAAAACCGCCGCGCGTCGCGTTCAGCGCGACGGCGGCGGTCAGGGGCGTCTCTCGTGAAACCCGGGCCGGCAAGAGGCGTAACGGGGGACAGACCGTATCGGCCGAACCCGCGCGTTGGGGACACACGGATAAAAGGCTCAGGGACGAGCGACGCAGGCAGAAAACCGCATCAGAGATGGAGGCCGGCAAAGAGCATGACGACAAGCGCCAAAGCTCCGAACGCGTCCTGTACGATCAGGGCCTCGGGTTGACGAAGCGCGAACTTGATCCTGCTGTGCATTACAACCTCCAACATATCTGTTGCCACTTTGTTCTCACATCACTCCACGCCATGTAAAGAACTTTTTAAGAACATCCGTGCATAATGGCAGCCGGCGGATCGGCTCAGCCGACGCGCAGCAGCCGGATCGCCTCGTCCTGCCGCATGAGCCACAGCAAGTGCCGGGCGGCCTCTCCCCGAGCCCCTTCAAGCGAAGGGTCGTCGGAGAGGAGCCTGCGGGCATCGCTTTGCGCCAGGGCCATCAGACCGGCCTGCCGCTCCAGGTCGGCGATACGGAACCTCGGAAGACCGGATTGCGCGGTCCCGATAAGGTCACCGGAGCCACGCATCTCCAGATCGACCTCGGCGATGCGGAAGCCGTCCTCGGTCTCGCGCAGGGTCGTCAACCTTCGGGAGCCCGTCTCGGAAAGCGGCGGCTGGTACATAAGAAGGCAGGTCGAAGCCGCTTCACCGCGCCCCACACGGCCGCGCAGCTGGTGCAGCTGGGCAAGCCCGAACCACTCGGCGCGCTCGATCACCATGATCGTCGCGTTCGGTACGTTGACTCCGACCTCGATAACCGTGGTCGCCACCAGAACGGAGGTCTCTCCCGATACGAACCGCGCCATGGCCGCATCCTTCTCGGCGGGTGCCATCTGGCCATGGACAAGCCCCACGACGCCCTCCCCCAGGGCGGCGCGCAACCTTTCGAACCGCTGCGCGGCCGCAGTCAGATCGACCGCCTCGCTCTCCTCCACCAGCGGGCAGACCCAGTAGGCTTGCCGGCCCTCGGCGACCGCACGGGCCAGGTGCGCGACCACCTCGTCCATGCGCTCCGACGAAACCAGCGCCGTGGTGATCGGTTTGCGCCCCGGCGGTTTCTCGTCGAGCACGGAGACATCCATGTCGCCATACTGCGCCAGCGCGAGGCTGCGCGGAATCGGCGTGGCGGTCATCACCAGAACGTCGGTCGCGGCTCCCTTCCGGCCGAGTTCCAACCGTTCGCGGACGCCGAACCGATGCTGTTCGTCCACCACCGCCAGCCGCAGGTCTTGGAAGGACACGTCCTTCTGAAAAACCGCGTGCGTGCCCACGAGCACCTGGATGTCGCCGCAGGCCAGCGCCTCCAGTTTCGCGCGACGCTCGGCCCCCTTGTCGCGGCCTGTCAAGATCTCGAGCACCACGCCCGCGCTCTCAGCCAGAGGCAGCAACCCCTCGAGGTGCTGGCGCGCGAGGATCTCGGTCGGCGCCATCATCACGCCCTGCCCGCCCGCTTCGACCGCGACCAACAGAGCGTCAAAGGCCACGAGTGTCTTGCCCGCACCGACATCGCCCTGCAGCAATCGGCTCATGCGCTCGGGTGCGGCCATGTCGACGGCGATCTCCTCCATCGCGCGCGACTGCGCACCGGTCGGCCGATACGGCAACGCCTGGAGGAGCCGCTGGCGCAAGGTCCCGTCACCTGCGCTTGCCACACCCGGCTGGCGCCGCCGCGCCGCACGGGCGAGTGCGAGGGTCAGCTGGTGCGCGAAGACCTCGTCATACGCCAACCGGCGCCGGGCCGGTGCGTCCGGCGAAAGCTCTGCCGCCGTGCCCGGCGCATGGGCCGTCAGAAGCGCGCCGCGCCAGTCCGGCCACCCCTCGCGTGCCACGAGCGCGGGGTCGATCCATTCCGCCAGGGCCGGAGCCCGTGCCAGCGCATCGGCGATTCCGCGCACTATGGTGCGGCGGGTCACACCGGCGGTCAGCGGATATACCGGCTCGAAACGTGGCAGGCTGCCGGCCTCGTCCAGGGTCAGAATGTGATCGGGATGCACCATCTGCGCGAGCCCGTCGAAAAGCTCGACCCGGCCCGACACCACGCGCCGCTGCCCCGTGGGCAGCAGGCGCGACAGGTAGTCGGACCTGGCATGGAAGAACACGATCTGAAAGGCTGTGGCGCTGTCCTCGACGTTGATCCGGTAGGCCCCCCCGCGCGAGCGGGGCGGCCGATGCTGGCCGACCAGCACCTCCACCGTCAGCACCGCCGGAAGTTCGGCGGCCTGGATCGTGGGCCGCGGCGTCCGGTCGATCCCGGAATGCGGTAGCGTGAAGAGCAGATCGCGTGGCGTCGCGATCCCGAGATGCCCCAGGGCGTCCGCGGTCTTGGGCCCGATCCCGTCGAGCCTTTCGAGCCCCGCAAAGAGCGGGAACAGGATCTCTGGGCGGCCGCTCATGCCTTGCCGACGAGATCGAACCAGCCGTCTTCGTCGAGCACTTCAACCCCCAGCTCCCGGGCCTTCTTTTCCTTGGAGCCCGCGCCAGGACCGGCGACAACAAGGTCGGTTTTCGCAGACACCGAGCCCGAGACCTTCGCGCCGAGCGCTTCGGCGCGGGCCTTGGCCTCCGCCCGGGTCATCCGTTCCAGCGTGCCGGTGAAGACGATGGTCCTGCCAGCCACGGGGCTACCGGCCGTCGCCGGTTGCGCGGCAGGTGCCACGTCCAGATGCGCGATGAGCCGTTCGATCGAGGCGCGCTCGGCGTCCTGATTGATCGTAGTGACCAGCGAAGTGGCCAGCACCTGTCCGACGCCATCGATGCCGTTGAGTTCCTCCCAGGCCGACCCTTCGAGCGCGTGTGCTTCCGTCATCGCCGCATCGAACGCCTCCCATGTGCCATAGTGCCGGGCGAGCAGGTTCGAGGCGACCTCGCCCACGTGGCGGATGCCGAGGGCGAAGATCAAGCGGCCGAGCGTGATGCGCCGTCGGTCGGCGATTGCCGCGAACAGATTCCGGGCCGATTTCTCGCCCCAGCCCTCCCGGTTCTTCAGCTGCTGCATGCCGCTTGCGTAGCGCGCCTCGAGCTCGAAAATGTCGGCCGGCTCCTTGATCCACCCGTCGCGATAGAACTGTTCGACCTGTTTCGCGCCGAGCCCCTCGATGTCGAATGCCGCGCGGGAGACGAAGTGCTTGAGCTTTTCGACGGCCTGCGCGGGGCAGACCAGGCCGCCGGTGCAGCGCCGGACCGCGTCGCCCTCTTCGCGGACGGCATCGGAACCGCATTCGGGGCATTGAGACGGGAATTCGTATGGCTCCGCCCCCGCCGGGCGCTGCGACAGGTCGACATCGGCGATCTTGGGAATGACGTCGCCCGCGCGGTAAACCTGCACGAGATCGCCCTCGCGAATGTCGCGGCCCGCTCGGATCGGATGACCCTCGGCATCGCGGCCGGCGATGTAATCCTCGTTGTGGAGAGTGGCGTTCGACACCACAACGCCCCCGACCGTCACCGGACTGAGACGCGCGACCGGCGACAGCGCGCCGGTGCGGCCGACCTGGATCTCGATCCGCTCGAGCCGTGTCCAGGCCAGTTCGGCAGGGAACTTGTGCGCGAGGGCCCAACGCGGCGTGGTCGAGCGGTAGCCAAGTCGCTTCTGCAGCGCCAGGTCGTCGACCTTGTAGACCACGCCGTCGATATCGTAGTCCAGCTCGCCCCGCTCCGCCTCGACGCGGGCATAGTGGGCGAGCATTTCCTCAGGGCCGTCGCAGCGGACGGTAAGCGGGTTGGTACAAAAGCCAAGCGCCGCAAGGCGTTCGATCGCCTCCATCTGTGTGGCGGCGAGCGGCGCCGATACCTCCCCCCAGGCATAGGCGAAGAAGCGCAGCGGCCGCGCGCGGGTGACCTCCAGGTCGAGTTGGCGCAACGAGCCGGCGGCGGCATTGCGCGGATTGGCGAAGGTCTTGTCGCCTTTGTCCGCCTGCCGGACGTTGAGCGCGGCAAAATCGCTGTGGCTCATGTAGACCTCGCCCCGGACCTCGAGCAGGTCCGGGGCACCGGTCAGCCGTTCCGGGATATCGCCGATGGTACGGGCATTGGCGGTCACATTCTCGCCCACCGCGCCGTCGCCGCGCGTGGCGGCCTGGACGAGCCGCCCGCCTTCGTAGCGCAGCGACAATGACAATCCGTCGATCTTCGGCTCGGCAGTGTAGACCAGCCGGTCCTCAGCCGCGAGTCCCAGATAGCGGCGAATGCGGGCATCGAACTCGTGGATCTCCGCGGAGTCGAAGGCGTTTCCCAAGGATAGCATTCGCAGGGCGTGCGTGATCTTGTCGAAGCCTTCGGCGGGCGCAGCGCCAACCGTTTCGGTGGGGCTGTCCGCGCGTTTGAGCGTCGGGAAACGCGCCTCGATCTGCATGTTCCGGCGCTTGAGCCGGTCATACTCCGCGTCCGTGATCTCGGGCGCATCATGGGTGTGATAGGCTGTATTCGCCGCGTTCAGGACCTCGGCGAGCCGGGCGAGTTCGTGCCCCGCCGCCTCCTCGTCCAGCGCATCCACCGCGATGTCGCTCTCGCCCATGGCCCGGCCTTCTGCCCTTCGTTTCTCCGACCTCGTGATAGGTCGGAGAGCTGCCATGGTCCAGTGGACCGAGGCCGTCATCTGCGATCAGGTCACCGCCGGAAGATCCGCAGCCGATGGCGTGGCTCCGCTCTACTGTGCCGAGAGATCGGGTTCGTCGGCAAGTATAAGGCGCGGTCAGGCCCGAATGGCGACCGGGTCGTCCGCACTTTCGCCGTCCTGTTCGGGATCGCGCAGTACGTAACCGCGGCCCCACACGGTCTCGATGTAACTGGGATCGCCCGTGGCCTCGGACAGCTTCTTGCGCAGTTTGCAGATGAAGACGTCGATGATCTTGAGTTCGGGCTCGTCCATGCCGCCGTAGAGGTGGTTCAGGAACATCTCCTTGGTCAGCGTCGTGCCCTTGCGCAGGCTCAGAAGCTCCAGCATCTGGTATTCCTTGCCCGTCAGGTGCACCGGTTGGCCGGCGACGTCCACCGTCTTTGCGTCAAGGTTCACATTGATCTTGCCGGTGCGAATGACCGATTGCGCATGCCCCTTGGATCGGCGGATGATCGCGTGGATGCGCGCGACCAGCTCGTCGGCATGGAACGGCTTGGTGAGATAGTCGTCGGCGCCGAAACCGAACCCCTTGAGCTTGCTTTCGGTATCGTCGTTGCCCGACAGGATCAGGATAGGCGTGGAGATCCGGGACGTGCGCAGCTGGCGCAGCACTTCGTGACCGGTGATGTCCGGTAGCGTGATGTCGAGCAGGATCAGGTCGTAATCGTAGAGCTTGGCAAGATCGACCCCCTCTTCACCCATATCCGTGGCATATACGTTCAGGTTCGACCGGGTCAGCATCAACTCGATGCTGCGGGACGTTGTGGGGTCATCTTCAATCAAGAGGACGCGCATTGTCCAAACTCCGTGTACAGGTAACCTAGGGCACTTCAATGACGTCTAATGGTTAACTTCCTATTACCTCCCGTTGCATGAGCGTAGTCAAAGTTCCCTAGAGGTGTAAACAATTTACCCTTGTCGCAATTTCTGGACACTCGTCGCCTTCAATCCGCGTTCCCCGTGATCGGCCATCGCGCGGATCCAGCAAGCCAGCTCCTCCTCGCTGAGCTGGTACCGGTCCTGCGCCTGCGCTTCGGTCAGCAATCCGTGCACGACCGCGCGCACCACGGCCGCCTTGCGCGAGGCGACCCAGCGCTTCGTGCTGGGCGGCGGCAAGTCGGCGCGCGTCATTACCGTTCCGTTCGGGAGGGTCACGGCACGCGGCCCGTCTATTTTTTTCAGGTACATGGCGGCATTACCCTTGGCTGCGCGGAAATGAATGGCGCCAGACGCTTAATTCGCGATGAACCACACCCTTGAGATTGCCTTGGATTTTCCTATATTTCCGCCGCATTCCAAGGAGACCGCCATGCCCCTCGACCGCGCCCCGCTGAATTCGCTGGGCCTGCCCAAGCCGCCGTCCGACACGCGCGTCGTCGTCGCCATGTCCGGCGGTGTCGACAGTTCGGTCGTGGCCGCGCAACTGGCGGAAGAGGGCTATGACGTCGTGGGCGTGACCCTCCAGCTCTACGATCACGGGGCGGCGCTGGCAAAAAAGGGCGCGTGCTGTGCGGGTCTCGACATTCACGACGCGCGGCGCGTGGCGGAAACCATGGGCTTTCCGCATTACGTCCTCGACTACGAGAACGTCTTTCGCGACGCGGTGATCGACGAGTTCGCCGACAGCTACCTTGCCGGCGCAACACCAGTGCCCTGCATCCGCTGCAACGAACGGGTGAAGTTCAAGGACCTGCTGGAGACGGCCCGGGACCTTGACGCCGATTGCATGGCCACGGGGCACTACATCCAGCGCAAGACCGGGCCGACGGGGGCGGAGCTGCACTCCGCCGCCGATCCGCAGCGCGATCAATCCTATTTCCTGTTCTCGACGACGCGCGAGCAGCTCGATTACCTGCGCTTCCCGCTCGGGCACCTGGCCTCCAAAGCGGACACCCGGGCGCTGGCAGAGCGCTACGGGCTGCCGGTGGCCGACAAGCCCGACAGCCAGGATATCTGCTTCGTGCCGAACGGCGACTATGCCAGCGTGATCGAGAAACTGCGCCCCGGAGCTGCCGATCCGGGCGAGATCGTGCATGCCGACGGACGTCTCCTCGGCCGGCACGACGGTGTGATCCACTACACGATCGGCCAGCGCCGCGGGCTCGGCATCGGCGGTCTCTCGGAGCCGCTCTACGTCGTGAAACTGGACGTGGACAATGCCCGCGTGATCGTCGGGCCGAAGGACATGCTGGCCACCCGCACCGTGCCGGTGCGCGAGATCAACTGGCTGGGCGACGCGCCCCTGACCTCGCGCGCCGAATGGCATGTGGCGGTCAAGGTCCGCTCCACCCGTCCCCCGCGCGAGGCGGTGATCCGGCCGGTCTCGGAAACCGAGGCAGAGGTGGAGCTGGTCACGCCCGAAGAAGGCGTCTCCCCGGGACAGGCCTGTGTCTTCTACGACACCGACAGCACGCGCATCTTCGGCGGCGGGTGGATCTGGCGCGGGAACTGACGCGGCGCCGCGCGAGCCCCGGCGCCCCGCCGGCGGGGGCTCCGCCCCCTGCACCCCCGGAGTATTTGCGGCCCGAAGAAGCCGGGATGCCGGCGCGGAATGCCGCGGTTTGATCCCTGTCTTTCCTTGTTTCGGCCGCGTGGGTCGCGCAGATTTTGCGGCATGAGCCATGATGATCGTTCCCCGGTCTATCCCGGCGGCATGCCGGTCTTGCTGTCCCGGATGGAAGAGCGGCGGGCGCCGCTCTCCTTTGCGCCGGGCGAGGCGCTGGGATCGCTGGAGACGGACCTCGCGGCCCTCGCGGACGCGGTCGTGTGCGACCCCGATACCGATCCGGGGGAGGCGCCGCCCTTCCGCTCGGACCACCACCGCAAGCGGCACGCCCTGCGGAAGGAGTTCACCGGGCAGAGTGAACTTGCCTGCCTCAACGGGCTGGTGATCGCGCATCTGCGCAAGCGCGACTGGCCGGACCATGCGCCGGCGCTGTTCCAGCGGATCTGGACCGAACAGGGCGCGGACCTGACCGAGACGCTCGATCCGCGGTGGCTGGTGTCGTCCCTCTCCACCTTCGGCGATCACGGGGCGACGACGGCGCAGCGCAGCCTCGGGCTGGCGCTGTCGACGCTGATGGGGGCGATGAAGCTCTACGAGTTCGAGCGGCTGCATTCCGGCACGACGCCCGAGACGCCCCACCCGCTCGACCGGCGCGTCGCGGCACCGCTTCCGATGGAGATGGCACCCTATTCGCTCACCTCGGGCGGACTCGACGTCAACCTGATCGGCCGGCTCTGGCGCGAGGCGGAGGCCGATCCGGTGATCGGCCCCCCGGCGATGCGGCTCCTCGACATGCTGATCCACGATCCCGGAACGCTTTTCGGCCGGTTGCAGGTGATGCGCCAGCGCAAGGCGCGCAAGGACACGCGGCCCGCGTCGGCGCGCCCGGCGCCCGATGCGGCGCGGCTGCGCTGGGGGCTGGTGTCGCTGGTCAAGGCGCCCTCACGTGACGTGCTGCGATTTGCCGCGCATCACCTGGAGCTTGGGGCAACGGAGCTGCACATCTTCCTCGACGCGCCGGAGCCGGAGGTCGTCGCGCGGCTGGGCGATCATCCGAAGATCCGGGTTACCGTTTGTGACACGGCATACTGGGAACGGGCCGGCAAGCCTCGACCCGGGCCGCATCAGCTGCGCCAGGCCTGGGTGGCGACGCAGGTGCTGCACGGCGCCGGCGCCGGGCTCGACTGGCTGGGCCATATCGACGTGGACGAGTTCCTGCTGCCTCGCCGTCCGGTGGCGGAGGCGTTGTCGGAGCTGCACGAGGACACCGATTTCGCCCGCATCGTGCCGGCAGAACTGCTGGCGCTCGAAGCGGGGGGACCGGCAAGGCACTTCAAGCTCACCCACAAGGGCGCCGGACAGCCCAAGGCCGTCGTTCAGGACATCTACCCGACCTTCGGGCTGCACCTCTATGGCGGTTTCCTGAGCCACGTCACCGGCAAGGTCTTCGTCCGCACCGGGCAGCCGGGCGACATCCGCTTCGGCATCCATGCGCTGCGCCGCGACGGCGTGCATCTGAAGACGAAGACACAGCTGTCGGGCGTGCACCTGGGCCACCTTCACGCGCCGAGCTGGGCGCATTTCCGGGACCACCTCGAGTTCCGACGCAGCCACGGGTCCTACCGCAAGCGCAACGAGGATCCCGCCGATATGGGCCTCGCCGATATCCTCGCATTCCTCGACGAGACAGAAGGCGAGGACGGCCTGCGCGCTTTCTTCGAGGAGGTTTGCCGCGACACGCCTGAGCTGCGCGCGCGGCTCGCGGCGCACGGGATGCTGCTCGACCATCCGCTCGACCTCGACGCCGCGGTGGCACGGGTCTTCGGAACGGTGCCGGCATGAACCGCTGGGGCGCGGTCTGCACCACCAACGCGGCGCTGGAAGCGGTGCTCGACTTCGCCGCCTGGCACCTGGAGCTCGGGGCGCAGCGGATCTACCTTTATCTCGACGAGCCCGACCCGGAGACGGAGGCCACGCTGTCGGCCCATCCCAGGCTGCGCGTCGTCCGCACCGATGACGCCTATTGGAAGAAACGCGGCGGCCGCCCCGAGGCGCACCAGGCGCGGCAATCGCGGAACGCGCGCCACGCCTACAGCCGGCGGACGGAAGTCGACTGGCTGACCCATATCGACGTGGACGAGTTCCTCGTGCCGGAACGGCCTGTCGAAGAGGTGCTGTCGGCCCTGCCAGGAGATGTCTTCTGCACCCGGGTCCGGCCCATGGAGGCGCTCGCCCCCGGTGCCGGAGACATGCCAGGCACCCGCTCGTTCAAGGCGCTGCATCTCGATCAGACGCGGCGCGCGGCGGCGGCTCGGGCCTGCTTCCCGGACTGGGCCGATCATCTTTCGGGGGGCTTCCTCAGCCACGTCGCCGGCAAGCTGTTCTTCCGCACAGGGGCGGAGGGTGTGCAGATCCGCATCCACAATGTCTTTCGCGCGGGCGAGCAGAATCCCGGCATGGTGGAACTGCCGCAGATCGCGCTGGCGCATCTGCACGCCGAAAGCTGGGACCATTTCCTCGCCGCCTACCGCTTTCGCCTGGCCCGCGGGTCCTACCGCGCGGAACTGAAGCCGCAGGTGCGCGGCCCCGACGCGCTGTCGCTGCACGATCTTTTCCGCCGCATCGAAGCCGAGGGCGGCGAGGCCGCGTTGCGCCGTTTCTTCGAGGATGTCGCCACCGCGACTCCGACGCTCTGCGCCGCACTGGAGCGCGAGGGGCTGCTGCGGCGCCTGCCCTTCGCGCCCACCGCGCTGCGCAGGACACACTTTCCCGGCATCGTGGACGCCGAAGTCTGACCTCGAAGGCAGATCGCGTTGACGCAACAGCCTCTTTTGTTTACAGACCCGCGCGGAGTGGCTGACGTTGGCCGCTTGCGGGCTACGTGCCCCATCAGGACGGACGGAGCGTCCCAGGCGCGCCAAAGACGCGGCGCCCGGCGGGCGCCGACAGGAAGGCCTCAGAGGGCCGCAAGAGACGGGACCGCCCGTCGCCATCCGGGGTCGCTACGGGCCTCACGACGATCAGACGCGCGGGCAGAGGAAATTGTCCGCAGCAAGCGGATACATATGACACAGTTCAACGAACTCAATCTCAGCCCCAAGGTGCTGCAGGCGGTCGAAGAGGCCGGCTACACCATCCCCACCCCGATCCAGGCGGGCGCGATCCCGCCGGCGCTCGAGGGCAAGGACGTCCTCGGCATCGCGCAGACCGGTACCGGCAAGACGGCCTCCTTCACGCTGCCGATGATCACCAAGCTCGCCCGAGGACGGGCGCGCGCGCGAATGCCGCGCAGCCTGGTGCTTTGCCCCACGCGCGAACTTGCCGCCCAGGTGGCGGAGAACTTCGACACCTATTCCAAGAACGTGAAGCTGACCAAGGCGCTCCTGATCGGCGGCGTGTCGTTCAAGGAGCAGGATCTCCTGATCGACAAGGGCGTCGACGTGCTGATCGCGACGCCGGGGCGGCTCCTCGACCATTTCGAGCGCGGCAAGCTCCTGCTGACCGGGATCGAGGTGATGGTCGTGGACGAGGCCGACCGGATGCTCGACATGGGCTTCATACCGGATATCGAGCGGATCTTCTCGCTCACGCCGTTCACCCGGCAGACGCTGTTCTTCTCGGCGACCATGGCACCCGAGATCGAGCGCATCACCAACACTTTCCTGCAGGCGCCTGTGCGGATCGAGGTTGCCCGTCAGGCGACCGCGTCCGAGACGATCGACCAGCATGTCGTCATGTTCAAGGGCTCGCGCCGCGACCGCGCCGACAGCGAGAAGCGCCGCACCCTGCGCAAGATCATCGAGGAGGAAGGCGAGAAGCTGACCAACGCCATCGTCTTCTGCAACCGCAAGGTCGATGTCGACGTGGTCGCGAAGTCGCTGAAGAAATACGGCGTAGACGCCGCGCCGATCCATGGCGATCTCGACCAGTCGACGCGGACCCGCACGCTGGAAGGCTTCCGCCAGGGGGAGCTCAAGATTCTCGTCGCGTCTGACGTGGCCGCGCGCGGGCTCGACGTGCCGTCGGTCAGCCACGTGATCAACTTCGACGTCCCCTCGCATGCGGAAGATTACGTACACCGCATCGGTCGCACCGGGCGTGCCGGGCGCGAGGGCAAGGCGATCACGATCTGCGCGCCCAAGGACGAAAAGAACCTCGAGGATGTCGAGAAGCTGCTCCAGAAGGAGATCGCGCGCCTCGACGACCCGGGCAAGCCCAAGAAATCGGCCGAAACCAAGAGCGACGCCGAAGCGGCACCCCAGAAGACCGAGGAAACCGCCGCGGAGCCCTCCAAGACTGTGGAGAAGCCCGCGCAGACGCCCAAGACTGCAGAGAAACCGGCCACATCTGCAAAACCCGAGAAGGGCTCGGGCGGCCGCAGCCGGTCGCGCGGCGGATCGAAGGACCGGGGCAAGTCCGACAAGGACGACAACAAAGTCGTCGGCATGGGCGACCACCTGCCCTCCTTCATCGCGATGAGCTTCGAGGAGCGCCGCGCAAGCTGATCCGTAGCAGCAGCGCTGAGAAAGATGCAGCCGTGCGGTCCACCGCACGGCTTTTTTCTTTGTCTGAGCCGCCAAGCCGCCCACACTTTCGCCGAATCGGAGGCGGTCAAGGGAGGGAGCGATGCCGGCGATCGACATTCAGGTCATGACGGGGGTCTTCTCCGCGGAGGAAAAGGCACGGATCATCACAGCGGTGACCGAAGGGTTCGGATCGGTGGCCGGCGAAACGCTGCAGGCCAACACCTCCGTCCGGATCCACGAGATCCAGAGCGGTGCCTGGGGATATGGCGGCGCCGTGCTGACCACAGAGGACGCGCGGCGGATGCGCATCGGAGGCGACGCGGCCGACTGACGCGCACGGGGCTGGCTACCGACGAGCGAGGGGCTATCCGCCCCTCGCGCTCCCCGAAAGTACTTGCAACGAGAAAAAGGGCAGCGTCGGGAACCTGCGCATGCGCCCTCCCCGGCTCAGGACAGCCGGCTGATCACCACGGTCACTTCGGGCTTCTTGCCGATCTCGTCCTGCGCGCCGTTGCGAATCGCGCGGCGCAGCGTCTCTTCGAGCTTGTCGTCGTCTGCCAGCGTCTTCTTGCCCGCCCGCGCGACCACCGCAGCAAGTTCCTCTTCCAGGACCTCCACGAGCGGCTGGCGCGAGCGCCCGGTCTCGGGCAGGCCCATCAGGTCGACCCAGGGATCGCCGAGCGCCTCGTCGTCCTCGTCAACGACCAGCGTCACCGTCGCGTGCCCGTTCAGCGCCATGCGGATCCGGTCGCGCACAACGCCGTCGAGCGCGCCCACCTTCACCGACCCGTCAAGATAAGTGCGCCCGGTCTCGACGTAGTCAACCACCTTCGGCGCGTTGCCCGACAGTTCCACCATCGTGCCGTTCACCGCCAGAACGCCCTGCAGGCCGCGCCGCTCTGCCAGCTTGACATGCTCGCGCAGGTGCCGGTGTTCGCCGTGCATCGGCACCACGATCTGCGGCTTGACGATGTCGTGCATCGCCTCGAGGTCCGGCCGGTTGGCGTGGCCCGAGACGTGATAGCGCCCGGCATTGTCATCCACGACGTCCACGCCCTTCTCGGAGAGCTGGTTCATGATCCGGATCACGCCCTTTTCATTCCCCGGAATGGTCTTGGAGGAGAAAAGGAAGAGATCGCCCTCCTTCAGTTCCATCCCGTGATGCTTGCCACGCGCGAGCTGCGCCGACGCGGCGCGCCGCTCGCCCTGGCTGCCGGTCACGATCAGCATGAGGTTCTCGCGCGGGATCTGGCCCGCCTCCTCCACCGGCACGGTCGACGGGAAACCGCGCAGAACGCCTGTCTCCACTGCCGCCTCGATCATCCGGCGCATCGCGCGCCCCATCAGAACGATGGAGCGGCCGGCCTTCTCGCCCGCCTCCGCCAGAGTCTTGAGTCGCGCCACGTTGGACGCGAAGGTCGTCGCGACGACCATGCCACGCGCCTCGGAGAGAAGCCGCTCGATCTCCGGGCCGACGGTCGCCTCGGACCGGCCCTCGTGGGTCGAGAAGACGTTGGTCGAATCGCAGATCAGCGCCTTCACGCCGGGTTTGGCGACCTCTTCCCAAGCGGCGCGCTCGAAGGGTTCGCCCACCACCGGCGTCAGGTCGATCTTGAAGTCGCCGGTATGGATCAGCCGCTCCTCGGGTATGTCGATCACCAGCGCGGAGCTTTCGGGGATCGAGTGCGAGATCGGCAGGAAACTCACCCCGAAGGCGCCGGCCTTCACCGTCTCGGGCCAGGGCGAAGCGGTCAGCACCGTCTCCGGCTTCAGGCCCTGCTCCTCGAACTTGCGCCGGGCGATGTTGGCGGTGAAGGCGCGCGCGTAGACCGGCGCGCCCAGCCGTTCCCAGAAATGCGCGACGGCACCGACATGGTCCTCGTGCGCGTGGGTGACGAAGATGGCTTTCAGTCGATCGCGCCGCTCCGCCAGCCAGGCGATGTCGGGGAAGATCAGGTCCACGCCGGGCGTGCCGTCCATATCCGGGAAGGTCACGCCAAGATCGACGAGGATCAGCTCCTCCTCACCGGGCTTGCCGTAGCCGTACACGTAGGCGTTCATGCCAATTTCGCCCGCCCCGCCGAGGGGCAGGTAGATGATGCGGTTTTCGTTCATTTGGTCGTTGTTCTCTTTATGTCGTGTTGTGTCGGTAGATGACGGTCAGCCCGTGCATCGTCAGATCGTCCTTGAAGTCGTCGAAGAGCTCCTCGGATTGCTGGAAGAGCGGCGCCAGCCCGCCGGTCGAGATGATTTTCATGGGCCGTTCCCGTTCGGCCTTTATCCGTGCGCAGATCTCGCGGATGAGACCCACATATCCCCAGAAGATCCCCGACTGCATGCAGGCCACCGTATTGGTGCCCACCACGGCCTGGGGTCTTGAAATGTCCACATGCGGCAATGCCGCGGCGGCCTCGTGCAGCGCCTGGAGCGACAGGTTCACCCCGGGCGCGATCACTCCGCCGACATAGGCGCCGTCATGATCGACCACATCGAAGGTGGTCGCGGTACCGAAGTCGACGACGATCAGGTCGCCTCCGTAGAGATCGTAGCCCGCCACGGTATTTACAAGGCGGTCGGAGCCCACCTGCGTGCCGGCATCGACGCGCACGTCCACGGGCAGCGGGCAGTCGGGCTTGCCGACGACCAGCGGACGGGT
Source organism: Roseivivax sediminis (assembly GCF_900112685.1). Classification (GTDB taxonomy): domain Bacteria; phylum Pseudomonadota; class Alphaproteobacteria; order Rhodobacterales; family Rhodobacteraceae; genus Roseivivax; species Roseivivax sediminis. The sequence continues at coordinate 201,946 of NZ_FOMS01000003.1, read as the reverse complement.
CCCGAAATACCGGTCTGCGAGAACCCGCAGGTTGAAGACCACGCGCGGCACCGTCGAGGAGATGATGACATCGGTGATGTCCGCATCGATTCCCGTCAGGTTCAACAGCGTCGACAGCCAGACGTAATACTGGTCGGCAGTGCGCTGATGCTCCGTGGCCGTACGCCAGGTCGCTATGAACTCTGTCCCGTCCCAGATCGAGAAGACGGTGTTGGTGTTGCCGCAGTCGATGGCAAGGAGCATGGCCGGCCCCGCTTTCAGAAGAACACGTCGGCCGCGGCGATCGCGACGCGGCCCTTGGAGGTCAGAATCACGAGATTGCCGGAGGGATCTACCGTCTCGAAGGTGCCTGTGGTCTCGGACGTGCCGGTGCGCGCGGTGATGCTCTGCCCGAGACGGGCAGCTCCGGCCAACCAGGCCTCGCGTACAGGGGCGAAACCGTAGGTTCGGAAATCGGCCTCGCGCCGCGCATAGGCCGCGGCGAGATGATCGAGAAACACCTCCGGCGCCACCGCCGCCCCAGTCTCGGACGCCAGCGACACCGGAGCGAGCGCGCCCTCTTCCACCTCGCCAGGCGCGGGCGTCTCGACAAGATTCACCCCGAAGCCGATCGCCAGCACACGGCCGCCCTGATGCGTCTCCAGAAGGATGCCCGCGACCTTGCCGCCGTTCAGCAGCACGTCGTTCGGCCATTTCAACGCGAAGGGCTCGGCCCGCCCGGTCACCGCGACGAAGGTGTCGAAGAGTGCCAGAGCGGCAACGAAACTGCGCAGCGCCACGACCGGCGCGGCACCGTTCACGGGCATCGCAAGCGTCGCGCCGAAATTGCCCTCCGGCATGCGCCAGGTGCGGCCGCGGCGCCCCCTAGCCGCCTGCTGCCGCTCTGCGAGGATCCATTCGGGACCGGCCAGCACTGCCGACCGGCGCGCCGCCTCCGCCATCGTGCTATCGACACTCGCGAGCACGCGCCTTTCATGGCCGGGCGGCCAGGTCATCGCGCCGCGCCCCTGCTTCTTCTCGTCGAAAGTACTTCCGCCGGAGGCCGGCCGAACGCTGGCCACCCGGCGCCGCCCTCACTCCTGGGCGACTCGGCGCTCAGTTGACCAACGCCGCCGCCGCCGCGGCCGCTGCGCCCTCGATCCCGAACAGGTTGATGACCCCCGCGACCATGATCAGCGCCGACAGCGCCATCATGCCCCAGAGCACGCCGGACCGGTTGGCGTCTAGCCGGTCGTCCCGCTCCGCCCCGAAATACATCAGGTAGACGATGCGCAGATAGTAGAACGCGCCGATCACCGAGGCGATGCCGCCCAGGATCGCGAGCCAGAACAGATCCGCGTCGACCGCGGCGCGGAAGACGCCGAACTTGCCGAAGAACCCCAGAAACGGCGGCACGCCAGCGAGGCTGAACAGAAGCACCAGCATCGCCAGCGCGCGGCCTCCGTCGCTCTTCGACAGAAGGCTCAGAGAGGCGATGTCGGTCACTGGCTGGCCGTCGCGTTCCATGGACAGGATGAAAGCGAAGGTGCCGACATTCATGGTCACGTAGATCGCCATGTAGATCAGCATCGCCTCCACGCCGAGCGCGGTGCCCGCGGCCAGGCCCATCAGCGCAAAGCCCATATGCGCGATCGAGGAATACGCCATCAGCCGCTTGATGTTGGTTTGACCGATCGCGGCGATCCCGCCGAGCATCATCGACAGCACCGACAGAAGCGCGATGATCTGCTGCCAGTCGCTCACCACACCGCCGAAGGCGTCGTGCAGCACGCGCGCGAAAAGCGCCATGGCCGCAATCTTGGGCGCGGTGGCGAAGAAGGCGGTGATCGGCGTCGGCGCCCCTTCGTAGACGTCCGGCGTCCACATGTGGAACGGCACGGCGGAGATCTTGAAGGCCAGACCCGCCGTCACGAACACCAACCCGAACAGCAGCCCGAGCGGCGCCTGCCCCTCGCCGGCCGCCTGCACGATCCCCGAGAAGAGCGTCGTGCCTGCGTAGCCGTAGGTCAGCGACGCCCCGTAGAGCAAAAGGCCGGAACTGAGCGCGCCCAGCACGAAGTACTTAAGTCCCGCCTCGGTCGACCGGACGCTGTCGCGCCGCAGGGATGCGACGACGTAGAGCGCCAGAGATTGCAGTTCGAGCCCCATGTAGAGCGCGATGAGATCGCCTGCGGAGACCATCATCATCATGCCCACCGCAGCAAGCGCCACGAGCACCGGGTATTCGAAGCGCAGAAGCCCCCGCCGCGCCATGTAGTCCTGGCTCATCGCCAGCACCGCGGCGGCGGAGACGAGGATCATCACCTTGGAGAAGCGCGCGAAGGTGTCCGACACGAACATGCCGTCGAACGCCTCCCGTGTGCCCGGCCCGCGGGTCGCGATCCAGACACCGAGCGCAACCATAAGCGCCGAGGTCGCCCAGACCAGCGGTTTGGCCAGCGCGTCCTTGCCCGAATAGACCGCGCCCACCAGCGCGCCCATCGCGAACAGCGACAGCACGATCTCGGGCAGGATGAGGCTGAGGTCGGCAGAAAGCATGGGTCAGGTCCTCAGTGTTCTTCGGCAGCGGCCACCTGCGGACCGCCGAGGTCCGCCGCAGCGACGCGGGAATCGTAGGTTTCGACCAGCGCCTCGACCGAGGGGCCGATGCGATCGAGGATCGGCGCGGGGTACACCCCCATCCAGATCGTCATGAAAACGAGCGGGGCAAAGATCGCCTTCTCTCGACGGGTCATGTCGGTGATGGACCGCAGTGCCTCCTTTACGAGATCGCCCATCACCACCCGGCGGTAGAGCCAGAGCGCATAGGCCGCCGACAGGATCACGCCCGTCGTCGCGAAGAGCGCGACCCAGGTGTTGACCTGGAAGACCCCCATCAGCGTCAGAAATTCGCCGATGAAGCCAGAGGTGCCCGGCAGGCCGACATTGGCCATGGTGAAGAACATGAAGATCATCGCGTAGGCCGGCATCCGGTTCACCAGACCGCCATAGGCGTCGATCTCGCGCGTGTGCATCCGGTCGTAGATCACCCCGACGCAGAGAAAGAGCGCGCCGGAAATGAAGCCGTGGCTGATCATCTGGAAGATCGCGCCATCCACGCCCTGCTGGTTGGCCGCGAAGATGCCCATGGTGACGTAGCCCATATGCGCGACCGAGGAATAGGCGATCAGCTTCTTCATGTCCTCCTGCACCAGCGCCACGAGCGAGGTGTAGACGATGGCGATCACCGACAGCCACAGAATGAGCGGGCCGATCACCTCGGATCCGACGGGGAACATCGGCAGATTGAATCGCAGGAAGCCGTAGCCGCCGAGCTTCAGCAGGATCGAGGCCAGCACCACCGAACCCGCCGTCGGCGCCTGCACGTGCGCGTCGGGCAGCCAGGTGTGCACCGGCCACATCGGCATCTTCACCGCGAAGGAGGCGAAGAAGGCGAGGAACAGCATCGTCTGCAGGCCGCCCACGACGGTGATGCCGAGGACGCTGAAGCTGCCATGCGCGAATTCGTGGTTCAGCAACGTCGGGATGTCCGTCGTGCCGGCATCCGCGTACATCGCGACCATCGCCACCAGCATCAGGATCGACCCGAGGAAGGTGTAAAGGAAGAACTTGAACGCCGCGTAGATGCGGTTCTTGCCGCCCCAGATACCGATGATAAGGAACATCGGGATCAGGCCACCCTCGAAGAAGAGGTAGAAGAGCACCAGGTCGAGCGCCATGAAGACACCCAGCATCAGCGTCTCGAGCACCAGGAACGCGATCATGTATTCCTTCACGCGCTCCTTCACTTCCCAGCTCGCCGCGATGACGAGCGGCATGATGAACGTGGTCAGCAGCACGAACAGGACCGAGATCCCGTCGACGCCCATCTTGTAGTTCAGACCGAGCAGCCACTCGCCCTCCTCGATCATCTGGAAGTCGGGGTTCGAGGCGTCGAACTGCGCAAGGATGAAGAGCGAGATCAGGAAGGTCGCCGTGGTCGCGATCAGCGCCAGCCACTTGGCGTTGCGGTCCGCGGCCGCATCCCCGCCCTTGAGAAAAACGCCGAGGATCAGCGCCGCAAGGGCCGGAAGGAAGGTGGTGATGGAAAGCAGGTTGTCCATTACTGGCCCCCTCCCGAAAGCGTCATCCAGGTGATGAGGACCGCGATCCCGATCACCATCGCGAAGGCGTAGGTGAAGATGTAGCCCGATTGCGCCCGGCCAGCGAGGCGGGTGAAGAACGGCACGATCCCCATGGAGACGCCATTGATCGTTCCGTCGATCACGTCACCGTCGCCGCGGCGCCAGAAGATCCGACCGACCGACTTCGCCGGCTGCACGAAGAGGAAGTCGTAGATCTCGTCGAAATACCACTTGTTGAGCAGGAAGAGGTACAATGGACGCTGGCTCTCGGCCAGCCGAGCGGGCAGCGCCGGGTTGACGATGTAGAACAGGTACGCGGTCCCGAACCCGATCAGCATGGCGATGAAGGGCGAGACCTTGACCCAGACCGGCGCGTGGTGCGCCTCGTCCATGACGTGGTTGTCGGGATGCATGTAGATCGCCCCGGCGCCCGGCGCGGGATCAAGCGCGGCATGCTCCTCGGCTCCGGCCGGAGCCTCATCGCCATGGCCATCGGCCGCCGCCTCTTGGCCCTGCCCGGCTTCCTCGCCGTGGCCCTCGGAGGCCTCCGCGTGGGAATCCGGGATGCCGAAGAAGCGGTTCACCTGGGAATGATCCCCGAAGAACGAGCCGTACCAGATCATGCCCGCGAAGACCGCGCCTAGCGCCAGCACGCCGAGCGGCGCCACCATCACGGTCGGCGACTCGTGCGCGTGGTCATGGGTGTGCTTGTCGCCCCGGGGCGTGCCGAAGAAGGTCAGAAACATCAGCCGCCAAGAGTAGAACGAGGTGAACAGAGCCGCGATCACGAGCATCCAGAAGGCGTAGCCGCCCGCCGTGCCGGCCCAGGCGCTCTCGATCACCGCGTCCTTAGACAGGAAGCCCGCGAAACCGATATGGGTGAGCGGGATGCCGACGCCGGTGATCGCCAGCGTACCGATCATCATCGCCCAGAACGTGTAGGGCATCTTGTGACGCAGCCCGCCATAGTTCCGCATGTCCTGCTCGTGGTGCATGCCGTGGATGACCGAGCCGGCACCGAGGAACAGCATCGCCTTGAAGAAGGCGTGTGTGAACAGGTGGAACATGGCGACGGAATAGACGCCTACGCCCGCGGCCACGAACATGTAGCCGAGCTGCGAGCAGGTCGAATATGCGATCACGCGCTTGATGTCGTTCTGCACGAGGCCGACCGTCGCCGCGAAGAACGCCGTGGTCGCGCCCAGGAAGGTCACGAAGGTCAGCGCCTCGGGCGCGAATTCCATCAGCGGCGACATCCGGCAGACGAGGAACACGCCCGCCGTCACCATCGTCGCGGCGTGGATCAGCGCCGAGACCGGTGTCGGGCCCTCCATCGCGTCCGGCAGCCACGTGTGCAGGATCAGCTGCGCCGACTTGCCCATGGCGCCGATGAACAGCAGCACCGCGATCAGGTTGGCGGCGTTCACCTCTGCCCACAGGAAGCTGACCTGGGTCTCGGCCAGTTCCGGCGCGGCGGCGAAGATGTCGTCGAAACGCACCGAGTCGACCAGGAAGAACAGCGCGAAGATCCCCAGCGCGAGGCCGAAATCGCCGACACGGTTGACGATGAACGCCTTCATCGCCGCGGCGTTCGCCGACGGCTTGCGGTAGTAGAAACCGATCAGCAGGTAGGACGCGACGCCCACGCCTTCCCAGCCGAAGAAGAGTTGCACGAGGTTGTCGGACGTCACCAGCATCAGCATCGCGAAGGTGAAGAACGACAGGTAGGCGAAGAAGCGCGGCTTGTAGCTTTCCTCGCCCTCCCGGAAGTTCTCGTCATGCGCCATGTAGCCAAAGCTGTAGAGGTGCACGAGCGCGGAGACCGTCGTCACCACGATGAGCATGATCGAGGTCAGCCGGTCGAGCCGGATCGACCAGTCGGTCGACAGCGTGCCCGATTCGATCCAGCGCATCACCTGGATGTGCTGCGCGTCGGGGCCATGGCTGAAGAACACGATCCACGAGAAGAAGCAGGCCACGAAGAGCAGGCCCGTGGTGATCCACTGGGCGCCGCGGATGCCCGTCAGCTTCCAGAAGAAGCCCGCGATGATGGCGCCCACCAGGGGGGCGAAGAGGATGATGCTCTCCATGCGTTCAGCCTTTCATCACGTTGACGTCTTCCACGGCGATAGTGCCGCGGTTCCGGAAGAAGCAGACCAGGATGGCAAGACCGATCGCCGCCTCGGCCGCGGCAACCGTCAGCACGAAGAGTGTGAAGACCTGCCCGACCAGATCGCCGAGGAACGAAGAGAACGCGACGAGGTTGATGTTCACCGCAAGCAGCATCAGCTCGATCGACATGAGCAGGATGATCACGTTCTTGCGGTTGAGGAAAAGCCCGAAGATGCCGATGACGAACAGCGCCGCCGCCACCGTGAGGTAATGTTCCAGTCCGATCATCGTCGTCCCTCGTCCGTCTTTCTGGGTTGCGGGGACGGTGCCGCGCGGCGGCCCCCGGCGTTCCTGGCAGCGGCTTAGCCGCCCGAGTCTCGGTTTGCAACGCGCCCGTCGCGATTGGTCGCCCTGGCGATGCCGGCCGTCGGTGATGCCCTCATCCCGGATGTCCCCCCTGGCGCGCCCGGCGCGGTCGTCAGACGCTCACGTAGCCGCCGATCACCAGGATCAGCACCACAACGACGACGATAATCAACATGTTGCGCGACATTGGTCAGGTCCTCGAAGGGTTCATGTGAATATTCCGGCGAGGCCGAAGCCGATCGCCGATACGGTCGGAACGAGCGCCGGCGCCCAGGAGCGCAGCCCTGAGCGCCGCCCGATCATGCCGGCGGCCGGGACGAATGATGCAAGCGCGACCGCGGTCCAACTCTGCCAGGGCATCAGAGGCCCTGCCCCGGCTTGACGTCGCGCAGCTCCATCGCGGTCTTCGGATCGCGGTACATCTGCGCCAGCACATCCTGCCGCTTCACGTCCGAGCGGTGGCGCAGCGTCAGCACGATCGCCCCGATCATCGCCACCAGCAGGATCAGGCCCGCCAGCTGGAACAGCAGGAAGTAGCGGTCGTAGAGGATGAGCCCGAGCGCCTCGGTATTGTGCCGGCCCTCGGGGATCGGCTGCGCGGCCAGCCCCTCGGCCATCTCGGAGGTCTCCCAAGCGCCGTACGCCACCGCGAACTGCATCAGGATGATGACGCCGATCAATAGCGCCAGCGGCATGAAGCGTGCCATCTCCGCCTTAAGCTCCGCGAAATCGACGTCGAGCATCATCACCACGAAGAGGAACAGAACCGCGACCGCGCCGACATAGACGATGATCAGCAGCATCGCGACGAATTCCGCGCCCAGAAGCACGAACAGGCCCGCCGCCGAAAGGAAGGCGAGGATCAGCCAGAGGACCGAATGCACCGGGTGGCGGCTGATCACGGTGAAGAGACCGCCGGCCAGGCAGCTCACCGCGAAGAGGTAGAAGGCAAACGCGCTCATGTGTCCTCGTCCTTCGTGTCGTCGTTCATCACCTCGCGCGCGAGCTCCATCGCGCGGGTCATCGCGGGGATGCCGGCGAACATCGACATCTGCGCGATGGTCTCGGCGATCTCGTCCTTCGTCGCGCCCGCCTCCAGAAGGTGCCGCACATTCATGCGCACCTGTGTGTCCGCCTGCGCGCCTTGCATCGTCAGCCCCGCCAGCGTCAAGAGAAGCCGGGTCTTGGCGTCGAGCCCGTCCTTCGAGATGCCCTTGCCGAACCACATCTCCATGGCGTCCTTGGGCATCGTCGGCCACATCTTCTCGAAGCCGCGCGGATCGAAGCTCTCGAGTGCGGGATTGAACGCCCGGGCCATCTCCTGTGCCTGCTCCATGAAGAGCTCGAACGGCGTCTTGGAGGTCATTGCGGGTTATCCTCCCCGATCTCGTCCATCATCGCGGCCAGTTCGTCCTCCTCGGTCGCGACGGTGGCACCGGCGAGCATGGTCAGAAGAACCGACAGGCCGTCGATCTTCTGATGCGCGATATCGAGGCTGTCGTGCATGTCGGACACCTCTTCGCGCAGCAGCCTGATCTCGGCCATCAGTTCCTTCAGGACCCCGTCGCTCATCTGTAAGGCGCGTCGATCTCGAGGTTGCGGGCGATTTCCGCCTCCCAGCGCTCTCCGTTCTCCAGTAGCTTCTCCTTGTCGTAGAACAGCTCTTCCCGGGTCTCGGCGGAAAACTCGAAATTCGGGCCCTCGACGATGGCATCGACCGGACACGCCTCCTGGCAGAACCCGCAATAGATGCACTTGGTCATGTCGATGTCGTAGCGCGTCGTCCGGCGGGAGCCGTCCTCGCGCGGTTCGGCGTCGATGGTGATCGCCTGCGCCGGGCAGATCGCCTCGCAGAGCTTGCAGGCGATGCAGCGCTCTTCGCCGTTGGGATAGCGACGCAGCGCGTGTTCGCCGCGAAAGCGCGGGCTCAGCGGCCCCTTCTCGTGCGGGTAGTTCAGCGTGGCCTTCGGCTTGAAGAAGTACTTCAGACCCAGACTCAGCCCCTTCCACACATCCTGAAGTAGGAAGTATTTCGCGGCGCGGGTGTAATCCATGGTCGCCATTATTCAGCGTCCTCCGGTTTGCCTTGCGCTTCGGCGGCGTGTACGCGCGCCTCGGCCCCGGCGACGCCGATCTTCGGGTCACCGTGGTGATCGTGTTCGCCGTCCCCCGCGCCGTTCGCCACGGCCGGGGTGCCCCGGCGGCCCAACTGCGCGCCGGCGGCCCAGCGGAAGATCGCCGCAGCGATCTCGTTCTGCTGCGGCAGCATCTCGCCGCTCTCGTCCATGTCCGGCAGGCCGCAATCGCGGACAACGAAATCCGCCAGCTCGATCATGTCCAAGTATTTAGCGTCGAGAATCGCGGATTTCAGTTCGCTCATGTCACGCTCCTGCCCAGCGGGCGAAGATGCCCCAGAACCAGCCGAACTTGGCGGCGAAGGCGACGAAGACGACCCAGACCAGACTGAAGGGCAGGAAGACCTTCCAGCCGATGCGCATCAGCTGGTCGTAGCGGAAGCGCGGTGTGACGGCCTTCACCATCGCGAAGAGGAAGAAGAAGAACGCCATCTTCCCGACCATCCACAGCGCGCCGTCCGGCAGGCCCGGGATCGGTGACAGCCAGCCGCCGAAGAACAGCAGCGAGGTCAGCGCGCACATCAGGAACATGGCGATGTATTCACCGGCCATGAACAGCAGGAACGGCGTCGAGGAATATTCCACCTGGTAGCCGGCCACGAGCTCCGATTCGGCCTCGGGCAGGTCAAAGGGCGGGCGGTTCGTTTCGGCCAGCGCGGAGATGAAGAACAGGAAAACCATCGGGAAGTGCGGCAGCCAGTACCAGCCGAGGAAGTGCCAGCCCGTGTCCTGCGCCGCGACGATGTTTCCGAAGTTCATCGACCCGGTGGAGATGATCACCCCGATAATAATCAGGCCCAGCGACACCTCGTAGGAGATCATCTGCGCCGCCGAGCGCAGCGAGCCGAGGAACGGATACTTGGAGTTGGACGCCCAGCCCCCCATGATCACGCCGTAAACCTCCAGAGAGGAAACCGCGAAGACGTAGAGGATGGCGACGTTGATGTCCGACAGCACCCAGGTCTCGTTGAAGGGGATCACCGCCCAGGCGATCATTGCCAGCACGAAGGACGTCATCGGCGCCATGATGAAGACCGTACGGTCCGCGCCGGCGGGCACGACGACTTCCTTGAAGACGTATTTCGCCGCATCGGCAATGGTTTGCAGCAGGCCGAACACGCCCACGACGTTCGGGCCGCGCCGCAGCTGCACCGCCGCCCAGATCTTGCGATCGCCGTAGACGAGGAACAGCAGCGACAGCATCACGAAGGTGACCATGGCGAGAACCTGCATGGTCACGATCAGCGCGGTGCCGCCGGCAGTGGACAGAAAGTCAGACATGAAGGTCCCTCACACCGTCGGTATTCCGTTCTCCGCGCAGTTGAACACGGTGACCTCGGCGTCGATCGTCTTCAGGCCGCGCGGAAGGGCTGGCGAAATGGTGTAAACCGCATCTGCGCGCCATAAGCCACCCTCTTCGTCCACATTTGTGCGCAAATGCCGCGCAAAACCGTAGCCGCGGATCAATGCGTACTGCGCGGCGGCGCATTCGGCGTAGTCCGCGACGTCGAGCCCGTCGCGCGCGCCGCGCATCGCCACCATGAATTGCACCAGATCGCCGTCGAGGAGGCGCGTCTCGACCCCCTCGTAGCTAGGATCGAAAGGTTGCGCCTCGCGCGGTTTGGGATCGTCGGCCGCGCAGGCGACCACCGGCAGCGCCAGAAGAATGCGCAATGCGCGCATTCTGCTACTCCGCGGCGACCTTGGTCTGCGAGCGTGCCTTGGCCCGCGCCGACAGTTCCGCCATCAGCTCGCTCGCCCGCGCGACCGGGTTGGTCAGGTAGAAGTCGTGGATCGCGACATCGAAGTCGCCTGAGCCGAGATCGCCCTCGGACTCGGCACGCCAGTCGTTCTGCGGCACGCGGTCGAGCTCCGCGAGGTGCGGCACGGACTCCACCATCTTCTGCCGGAGCTGCGCCAGGCTGTCATATGGCAGTTGCTTGCCCGCTTCGGCCGACAGCGCACGCAGGATTGCCCAGTTCTCTTTCGCCTCGCCGGGCGCGAAGCTGGCGCGCAGCGCCAGTTGCGGACGCCCCTCGGTGTTGACGAACAGGCCCTGTTCCTCGGTATAGGCGGCGCCCGGCAGGATGACGTCGGCGCGGTGCGCGCCTCGGTCGCCATGGCTGCCTTGGTAGATGACGAACGCGCCCTGCGGCACGTCGATCTCGTCCGCGCCGAGATTGTAGACCACGTCCGCACCTTCCATCGCCGCCGGCAACCCGCCCTCGGTCACCGCACCGACATCCAGCGCGCCGACCCGGCTTGCAGCGGTATGCAGGACCATGAGCTTCGCGCCCGTCGCCTCGGCGTGCTTCATCACGGCGCCAAGCACCGCGGCGCCGTCATCGCCCCGAAGCGCGCCCTGCCCCACGACGATCACGTCGTAGCCGACCTTGTGGCCCATATCCTTGGTCAGCCCGTCACGGCCAGTGCCAAGATGCGTGTATTCGTAGGTCAGGTCGACCGGCGCGCCGAGCACGCTCACCTGCCCGCCCTTGAGCCAGCCCTTGCGGATGCGCGCGTTCAGCACCGGCGCCTCGATGCGCGGATTGGTCCCGACCAGCAGCACAGATTTCGCGTCGTCCAGATCCTCGATCGCGGCTGTGCCGACATAACCTGACCGGTTGCCGGCGGGCAGCTTCGCGCCGTCGGTGCGGCATTCTGTCGTACCGCCAAAGCTCTCGATCAGTTCCTTCATCGCGAAGATCGCCTCGGTCGGGGCGAGGTCACCGACCAGCCCGACCGGCTGCTTCGCGCCCTTGAGCGCGCCGGCCGCCTTCTCCAGCGCCTCGGGCCATGTCGCGGCGCGCAGCTTGCCGTTCTCGCGCACGTAAGGCTTGTCGAGCCGCTGGCGCCGCAGCCCGTCCCAGACGAAGCGGGTCTTGTCGGAGATCCATTCCTCGTTCGTGCCGTCGTGGTTGCGGGGCAGGAAGCGCATGACCTCGCGCCCCTTCGCGTCGACCCGAATCGAAGAGCCGAGCGCATCCATCACGTCGATGGATTCGGTCTTCGACAACTCCCACGGCCGCGCGGTGTAGGCGTAGGGCTTGGAGGTCAGCGCGCCGACCGGGCACAGGTCGATGATGTTGCCCTGAAGTTCCGATTCGAGCGTCTGGCCGAGATAGGCGGTGATCTCCGCATCCTCGCCCCGGCCGGTCTGGCCGAGCTCCGGCATGCCGGCGACCTCGGTGATGAAGCGCACGCAGCGGGTACAGGAGATGCAGCGCGTCATGTGCGTGCCGACGAGCGGCCCGAGATCCATGTCCGCCACGGCGCGCTTGGGCTCGCGGTACCGCGAGAAGTCGACGCCGTAGGCCATCGCCTGGTCCTGCAGGTCGCATTCGCCGCCCTGGTCGCAAATCGGGCAGTCGAGCGGGTGGTTGATGAGCAGGAACTCCATCACCCCCTCGCGGGCTTTCTTGACCATCGGCGAGTTCGTCTTGACCTGCGGCGGCTCCCCGTCCTTGCCGGGGCGCATGTCACGGATCTGGACGGCGCAGGACGCCGCCGGCTTCGGCGGGCCGCCGACGACCTCCACAAGGCACATCCGGCAATTGCCGGCGATGGACAGCCGTTCGTGGTAACAGAAGCGCGGGATCTCGATCCCCGCCTCCTCACAGGCCTGGAGGAGCGTCATCGCCCCGTCCACTTCGAGTTCCATCCCGTCGATGTTGACTTTGCGAAGGTCGGACATGAGGACCCCTTACCTGGCTCTGAGCAGGACGCCGATCTGGCTGCCTCTGGCTATTTCCTGTTTGCCGAAGGTGCAATAGGCGCCTTTGTCGCTGCGGTCCACGCCTCTTGCGGCCAGAAACGCCTTGCCGCGCGCCTCCATGCGCTTCTTCTCGGCTTTCGAGGTGACGTAGTCCTCGATCTCGTCGTCGCTATAGCCGCGGTCGCGCGCCATGCCTTTGAGCTTTTGCAGATACGAATACGCTCGGATCAGGCGCGCGTCGATATCGTCGCAGGTCTTGCGCAGGTCGTCGGCGATGGCGACCATCAAGAGAGAGTCATCGATTTCGGCCACGTCGCGCAACGGCGTCTGGCCCTGAGTGGCCGCGGGTACGGCGCCGGCGGCAAGCGAGAGGGCCACGAGGGGCGCGATCAGCGGGGCGACGATGGTACGCATGCGGGTCTCCTTCAGCTCGCGCGGGTGCCTCCGAAGGACACCGGCATCGCCAGGAAGATGGGTATGCAGGGGTCGGATATGCAATGACCGCGGCTGTTTCGCGCCGATCACGATCCGCGTTCGGGCCATTCGATGCAGCGCCCCGAGGTCGACACGCGATTGCCATCCACGGTCAGCAGGCCCGGGTCGTCCTGCGTAGGATGCACGCTCCATGCGATCTCCGAGCTGCCGAAATGCGTCACGCAATGCAGCGTGCCCTCGTAGAAAGCCGCCTGCCGCGCGCCCTCGATGCCGCGGGCGATCGGACCGGCGCTGACGACGAAATTGTGCCGGTCGCTGCGCGGCGCCTTGGCGCTGGCGCGGTAGTATTCGCCTTCGAAGCGGATGCGCTTGGAGGTTTCGCTACAGGCGCCGAGCACGATCAACGCGGCGGCGAGCCCCAGCCAGGTGATGCGGTGAGCGGTCGGCATGTCGCTGTCCCCTTCGGATCCTGTCGGGCCTCTGGCGTGCCCCTGTCCGGCAGAGGTATCGAAGAAATCGCGTCGCGCGTCCAGCCCGTTCGGCTCACACGCCCTCGGCCGCCGCCGCCTCGGCGCGCTTGAGGTCCGCCACGCTCTGCCCCTTCGCGGCGGCGACAAGCCGCGTGACACGCGGCAGAACGACAAGCGAGATCGTCGGCACCGTGACCAGCGTCGATAGAAGGATACGCAGCCAGACCGGCGCATCCGGTGCCAGCCAGCCCACCACCTCCGCGAAGATCAGGACGCCGGGATAGACGGCGAGCCAGACGAAGAAGATGAAAAGCGCGCGCTGGCTGCGGGACATGGGCCGGGGTTCCTTGGGCATTGCGTCTCGGACCGGGGCCAAGGTGTTCCGACAGCCACCAAAGGAAAGGCCCGCGGCGCCACGTCATCCGGCGCAATCGGCTCACGACACGCCGCGCTCGTGGCGCGGCGCGCGCCCGGCAGCTTCGGTGCCGGACGCGCCGTCAGGACGGTGCTTGCAAGCGGCTGTACCGCCCACCGGTCACTCGGCGGCGATCGGCCCGCGCTTGTGCTTGATGCGATCCTCGATCTCGTCGCGGAAGTTACGAATGAGGCCCTGGATCGGCCACGCCGCCGCGTCGCCGAGCGCGCAGATCGTGTGCCCCTCCACCTGCTTGGTGACGTCGAGCAGCATGTCGATCTCGTCGACCTCCGCCTCGCCTTTCACCAGGCGCTCCATCACCCGCATCATCCAGCCGGCGCCCTCGCGGCACGGCGTGCACTGGCCGCAGCTTTCGTGCTTGTAGAACTTCGACAACCGCCAGATCGCCTTGATGATGTCGGTGTCCTTGTCCATCACGATGACGGCCGCCGTCCCGAGACCCGACCGCTGCTCTTTCAGCCAGTCGAAGTCCATGATGGCATCCTTCATGTTCTCGCCGCGGATGCAGGGCACGGAGGAGCCACCGGGAATCACCGCCTTGAGATTGTCCCACCCGCCACGGATGCCGCCGCAATGGCGGTCGATCAATTCTTCGAAGGAGATCGACATCGCCTCCTCGACGACGCAGGGGCGGTTCACGTGGCCCGAGACGGCGAACACCTTGGTGCCCGCGTTGTTCGGCCGCCCGAAGGAGGCGAACCAGTCCGCCCCGCGCCGCAGGATCGTCGGCACGACCGCGATGCTCTCCACGTTGTTCACCGTCGTCGGGCAGCCGTAGAGGCCCGCGCCCGCCGGGAACGGCGGCTTCATGCGCGGCATGCCCTTCTTCCCCTCGAGGCTCTCGATCAGGGCGGTTTCCTCGCCGCAGATATAGGCGCCGGCGCCGTGCGTAAGGTAGAGGTCGAAATCCCAGCCCGACCCGGCCGCGTTTGTGCCCAGCAGCCCGTCGTCATAGGCCTCGTCGATGGCCGCCTGCAGCGCCTCCTTCTCGCGGATGTATTCGCCGCGGATGTAGATGTAGCAGGCATGCGCGTTCATCGCGAACGACGCGATCAGGCAGCCCTCGATCAGCGTGTGCGGATCGTGGCGCATGATCTCCCGGTCCTTGCAGGTCCCGGGCTCCGATTCGTCGGCATTGACCACGAGGTAGGCCGGGCGGCCGTCGCTTTCCTTCGGCATGAAGGACCACTTGAGCCCCGTCGGGAAGCCCGCGCCGCCGCGCCCGCGCAGGCCGGACTTCTTCATCTCGTCGACGATCGCGTCGCGACCGCGCTTTATCAGATCACCGGTGCCATCCCAGTGGCCTCGGCGCTTGGCCCCGGCAAGGGTGCGCTCGTGCATCCCGTAGAGGTTGGTGAAGATGCGGTCTTCGTCCTTCAGCATGGCTCAATCCTTGTCGTTCCGGCGCGCGCGCCAGAGGTCAAACAGCATGTATATGGCCATGCCGAATCCCGCCAGAGCGGCAAGATCGCACAGGGCCCTTGCGCGCTGGCTCCAGCCGAGCCAGGCGCCGAGGGCCGTCGCGGCGATCCAGAAAAGCCCCGTGCCCGCGATCACGAGCGCGATCACGCGCCCCCGCCGTGCCTGGTCTTCACTGGTCATGCCGCTTCGTCGGCCCCCTGGTTCACGTCGCGCCGCTGCCGGCGCCCTTGTTTGCGGTCGGGTCCTCGCCGGCGGCGAGGGCCCTGGCTTGCGCGACCCAGTCGTCGCGGGTCACGCGGCCGTTGAAGCCATCGAGATTGGCGTCGACCCAGGCCGCCTCCTCGTCGGTCCAGGCCGCGATCTGGTCGAAATGAAAGAAGCCGAGGCGATGCAGCATATCCTCAAGCTTCGGACCGACCCCCTTGATCCGCTTGAGATCGTCGGCGCCGCCGGGCCGCGGCGCGTCGAGCGTGGCGGGTTTGGCGCCGGCATCGGTCACGGACCCGTCCCCCTCGTAGCGCCAGGTGCCCTTGCGCTCTGCCAGATCCTTCTGGCCGGGCAGTTCCTTGGTTGGCTTCACGAGTGGTCCGGTCTCGGAATCCGCGTCGGCCACGGCGGCCCCCGGTGCGGGCGGCGGGGCCTTCCGCTCCTCCGCCGGCGCGTCTTCCCGGCGCTCCGCCGCTTCCGGCGCGCCCGCCGGGGCCGGATCGGGAGCCGGCGTCGCCGACGGGGCGCTGGCAGCCACTGTGCGCGCCTGCGAATCCGTGGCGGAGGCCGCGCCGGTCTCGGCATCCGGCGCGCAGCGGATGTTCTGAAGCAACAGCCCCAGCGCCGCCGCGATCACGATCGCAAGAAGTAGTGCGCCGATCACCGCGAAGCCCACGAGCAGCAGCAGCAAGAAGATCAGCAGCCCGCCGCCGCCGGCGAGCGCCCAGCAGCGGGTCTGGCAGCTCATGCCGTTGTTCGTTGCGTTCATGTCTCTCTCCTCTCCGTGCCGGTGCGGGCCGCGCTCGGCCCCGATCACCCTTGTAGCACGCGAAAGAAACAGCGTCTTGCCCGGCGTGAGCGCGGCGCCGCGGTCAGCTGTTCGGGTCCTTTCCGTCTGCCAGCGCCCTGGCCTGCGCGACCCAGTCGTCGCGTGTCACACGGCCCTTGAACCCCTCCAGGTTGGCATCGACCCAGGCGACCTCTTCCTGGGTCCAGGCGGCGATCTGGTCGAAGTGATAGAAGCCCATGCTGTTGCATTGCTCCTCGAGCTTCGGCCCGATCCCCTTGATCCGCTTGAGATCGTCGGCCCCACCTTCGCGCGGAGCGTCGAAGGTCTCCGGCTTCTTGCCTTCCGCTGGATCGGCATCCTCCGCCGGCGCGAAGCTGGACGGCTTGCCGCTGCCCTCGACCGGGGCGGTCTGCTTCTCGACCCCGGTTTCGTCGACCGGACGGTCTCCGGCAAGCTCCGGCCCCTGCTGCGGCACCGCATCGCCCTTCTTGTCGGACATGTCGCGCCACGGCGTGCGCAGCGGCACCTCGGTGCCGTCGATACGCTTCACAGTATCACCGATCTCCCGCGCCAGCGCGACCGAGGCGTTGCCGCGCTCCCGTCCCTCGTCGAACCCGGTCAGCGAGGTCAGCCCGCCGGCGGGCTCGGAAGAGTAACGCCCCTGCTGCGGTCCCGGCGTCGGCACTCGGCCCGCCGCCAGTTCATCGAGGATCTCCGCGAAGCGCTCGGTTGTCAGATCCTCGTAATAGTCCTTGCCGATCTGCGCCATCGGCGCGTTGGCGCAGGCGCCAAGACACTCCACCTCTTCCCAGGTGAACTTGCCGTCCTCCGAGAGCGTGAAGGGCTTCGCCGCGATCTTGTCCTTGCAGACCTCCATCAGGTCCTCGGCCCCGCAAATCATGCACGACGTGGTGCCGCAGACCTGCACATGCGCGACCGATCCGGTCGGCTGGAGCTGGAACATGAAGTAGAAGGTCGCGACCTCCAGCGCCCGCATGTAGGGCATGTCCAGCATCTCCGCGACATGTTCGATCGCGGGGCGGGTAAGCCAGCCCTCCTGCTCCTGCGCGCGCCACAGCAGCGCGATCACCGCCGAGGCCTGGCGCCCGTCGGGATACTTGGTGATCTGCGCCTCGGCCCATTCCCGGTTGGCCGGGGTGAAGGCGAAGCTGTCGGGTTGCTCGTCGTGCAGTCGTCTCAGCATGTCGGATCCTCGTCGGTCGCCCCGGGCCCTGCGGGGCGCGCGTCAGGCAGTCTCTTCGGGGGCGGTGTCCGTCATCGGGGCGGCCTCTGGTGTCGGCTCCGGCGGGGAGCAGGGGCCGGTCGTCAACCGGACACCGCCGCCTTCCAGCCGCACCGCCGAGCCGGTCTCGACCTTGTATTGCGACATCTCGCCAAGCTGCGCGCGGGTGAGGCCCGTCTGCAGTTCGACCGCCAAATATTCACTTTCGGTGCGCAGATCGCAGCCGACCGAAGACACGGCCGAATCGAAAGCGGCGAGGTCCTGCTCGTCGGTGCCTTCCGGCGGCATGGCGCAGGCGGCGATCAGGCTCAGCGCGGCGAGCGGGGCGGCCACAGATTTCATCCACATGTCCCTTGTATTCTTTGCTTTTTACGCCGGCGCTGTCCCGCGCCGATCCACGGTGTCTACCGGTCGACCTCTCCGAACACGATGTCGAGCGTGCCGATGATCGCGGCGACGTCCGCCAGCTGGTGCCCCTTGGTGATGTGGTCCATCGCCTGCAGGTGCAGATAGCCAGGCGCCCGCAGCTTCGCGCGGTACGGCCGGTTGGTCCCGTCCGCCACGAGGTAGACGCCAAACTCGCCCTTCGGCGCCTCGACGGCGGCGTAGACCTCACCCTCGGGCACGTGGAAGCCTTCGGTATAAAGCTTGAAGTGGTGGATGAGTGCCTCCATCGAGGTCTTCATCGTTCCCCGCTTCGGCGGCGTGATCTTGCCGCGGGCCAGGATGTCGCCCTGCCCTTCGGGCGCGCGCAACTTCTCGATCGCCTGCTTCACGATGGAGGTCGACTGGCGCATCTCCTCCATCCGGCAGAGGTAACGGTCGTAACAGTCGCCGTTCTTGCCGACCGGGATCTGGAAGTCGAACTCGTCGTAGCATTCATAAGGCTGCGCGCGGCGCAGGTCCCAGGCAAGGCCCGACCCGCGCACCATGACGCCGGAAAAGCCCCATTCCTGGATCTCTTCCTCGTTCACCACGCCGATATCGGCGTTGCGCTGCTTGAAGATGCGGTTCTCGGTCAGCAGCCCGTCGATATCGTCGAGCACGGCCGGGAAGGCCTCGGCCCATTCCATGATGTCGTCCAGAAGCTCCGGCGGCAGGTCCTGGTGCACGCCGCCCGGCCGGAAATAGGCCGAGTGCAGGCGCGCGCCGCAGGCCCGCTCGTAGAAGATCATCAGCTTCTCGCGCTCTTCGAAGCCCCAGAGCGGCGGGGTCAGCGCGCCCACGTCCATCGCCTGCGTCGTCACGTTCAGCAGGTGGTTCAGGATGCGCCCGATCTCCGAGTAGAGCACGCGGATGAGGCTGGCGCGGCGCGGCACGGGCGTTCCGGTCAGTTTCTCGATCGCCAGGCACCACGCGTGTTCCTGGTTCATCGGCGAGACGTAGTCCAGCCGGTCGAAATACGGCAGGTTCTGCAGGTACGTCCGGCTTTCCATCAGCTTCTCGGTGCCGCGGTGCAAGAGGCCGATATGCGGGTCGCACCGCTCCACGATCTCGCCGTCGAGCTCCAGGACCAGACGCAGCACGCCGTGCGCCGCCGGGTGCTGGGGGCCGAAGTTGATGTTGAAGTTGCGGATCTTCTGTTCGCCGGTTTCGGCATCGCCGAACTGGTTGGAGCCGTCCATCATGCGTCAGCCTCCGGTTGAGCGGCGAACAACTCGAAGACCTGCGCGCCGGTCAGCGTCTTGGTCTCGTTCGCCAATGCGTAATTCGTCGGTTTACTGTCGATGAAGATCTCCATCGTCAGCGGAAAGTCCTCGGGGTGCTCGAAGGCCTGGATCGACACGACGGTCATCTTGCCGTCGCTGCTCTGCCACGCGAGGGCGGAACCGCACTCGCCACAGAAGATCCGGTGCCCCCAGTCGCTCGACTGGTAGGTCCTGATCGGGGCGCCGTCGTCGAAGCTCAGGCTGTCGCCGCAGGGCGTGCCGATGAACATGCCCCCCGACCACTTGCGGCAATAGCTGCAATGGCAGACATCCGCCTCCGGCGCGGGCCGGGCGGTGAACGTCGACGCACCGCACAGGCACGCGCCGCGCTGGGGCGCCGCGTCGGTCACTTCGCCTTCTCCTCGGGCTTTTCTTCGGTCTTCTCGTCGCCGGGCAGCACGTATTCCGCACCTTCCCAGGGCGACATGAAGTCGAACTGGCGGTACTCCTGCACCAGGCTCACAGGTTCGTAGACGACGCGCTTCTCGGCCTCGTCGTAGCGCACCTCGGTGTAGCCGGTGGTGGGGAAGTCCTTGCGCAGCGGGTAGCCGCGGAAGCCGTAATCGGTGAGGATGCGCCGCAGGTCCGGGTGGCCCGAGAACAGCAGTCCGAACATGTCGAAAATCTCGCGCTCGAACCAGTTGGCTGAGGGATGCACCCCGGTGATCGACGGGATCACATCCTCTTCGCGCACCTGCATGCGCAGGCGAATCCGGTGGTTCTGGTACATCGACAGGAAGTGGTAGACGACGTCGAAGCGCTTGGCCCGCTGCGGCCAGTCCACTGCCGTGATGTCGATAAGCGTCGAGAACCGGCAGGTCGGCTCCGTCTTGAGGAACTCCACGAGGCCGCGGATGTTCGACGGCGCCACGTCGACACTCAGCTCACTGACCTCCGTCAGGCTCCAGCCGATCACGCAATCGGGGCGCTTGGCTTCGATGAAACCGCCGAGTTCTTTGAGGGCCTGGGTCATCGGTCCCACCTTTCAGGGTCTTGCAGCGCCTTGCAGGGGCGCGTCGATCATGCCTCAGCGCGTCAGGGTGCCGGTCCGGCGGATTTTCCGCTGCAAAGCGAGAATGCCGTAAAGCAGCGCCTCCGCGGTCGGCGGGCAGCCGGGCACGTAGACGTCGACCGGGATCACCCGGTCGCAGCCTCGCACCACCGAGTAGCTGTAATGGTAGTACCCGCCGCCATTGGCACAGGACCCCATGGAGATCACGTAACGCGGCTCCGGCATCTGGTCGTAGACCTTGCGCAGCGCCGGGGCCATCTTGTTGGTCAGCGTACCAGCGACGATCATCAGGTCGGACTGGCGCGGGGACGCGCGCGGGGCAACGCCGAAACGCTCGGCATCGTAGCGCGGCATCGAGGTGTGCATCATCTCGACCGCGCAGCAGGCAAGACCGAAGGTCATCCAGTGGAGCGAGCCGGTGCGCGCCCAGTTGATGATGTCCTCGGTCGAGGTCAGCAAGAAACCCTTGTCGGTCAGCTCCCGGTTGAGGTTCTGGGTGGCCACCTCGCGGTCGGGACCGGCGGTGTTCGCGCCTGTCATCACTCCCATTCGAGAGCCCCTTTCTTCCATTCGTAGGCAAAGCCGATGGTCAGAACGCCGAGGAACACCATCATCGACCAGAACGCCATGTCGCTGAGGTCGGCAAAACCAACCGCCCAGGGGAACAGAAACGCGATTTCCAGATCGAAGATGATGAACAGGATCGACACGAGGTAGAAGCGCACGTCGAACTTCATCCGTGCGTCATCGAAGGCGTTGAAGCCGCATTCGTAGGCCGACACCTTCTCGGGGTCGGGCCGGCGCACGGCAAGCACCACCGCGGCAAGGACGAGGACGATCCCCAGCCCGATCGCGATGGCCAGAAACACGAGGATGGGAAGGTATTCCCGCAGCAGGTCTTCCACGGAACCGGCTCCCTGTGGCCGCGGCGCACACTCCGTCCGGAGGCGGCGGCATCAAGTGGCGTGACATCTTGCAAGTGATCTATCCCCGGTCCGGTGCGGGGTCAACCGACGCGCCGCGCCGTGGTGTCGCATTACACTCCCGCCAGTGTCCTCGCCGCAGGGGCATGCGGGCTGGTCAGCCCTGCGCCCCGCTCCACAGCAGAAAGGCCCAAAGCCCCGCGGTGACGGCCGCCGCCGCCCCCGCGAAGCCCATCAGCATAAGCAGACCGTCGCGATAGAGCAGTCCCAGACCAAACACCGAGACCGCGATCATTGGACCCGAGGTGGCAAACGGCACCACTTCGAGAGGCGGGACCGTCACCAGGATGCACAATATCACGACGCACGCCGCGCGTCGGCCGGAGGGCCCGGCGAGCCATGCCAGCCTCTCGTGCAACTGCGCGTCGATCCGCAGCGAGACCGGCTTGAGCCAATTCACCGAAGCGATCACCCGGCGCGAGTCGAAGCTCCGGCGCCGCAGCCAGCCGGGCGCCCAGAAATGGTCGTATCCCATCAGCAGCCGGACAGTGATGAGGCCGAGGGTGACCGCGAGCAATGTGGGAAAGCCCGGGATGCCTCCGATCGGGGTCAGCTCCAGCAACGGCAGGATAGCCAGCGCGGGTCCATAGCCGCGCTGATCGAGTGCGTCGATCAGCTCGCCGACCTCGACGACGTCCCGGCCCTCCGAAGCGCTCACAAGCTCGTCGATAACGTCGGTGAGCGCGCCTTCGCGTTTCTTCATGCCGCTTTCTCCATCGCGAGCCAACGCGCCGCGATGTGCCTCGTTCCTCCGCCGCGGGAACGTGGGTAACCGCCACGCGCCGACGATGGAAAGGGGCGACCGACAGCAGAACGGAGCGTGTCGCGAAACGGCCCGGCCGGCCCGGGGCATGATCGGGTGATCGAGCCGATCCGGGGCCGTTTCGCGCGCCGACATCCCGTGAGTGAGACCGCCGACAAGAGCCGCGGTGTTCTCGCCCCGATCTTCGGGGCGTGCTGCCGGCCTCTGGCATCGGGTGTACCGCGCGGGCGGGTACGGGTCACTGCCGCTGCGGAATAGCGACGGCACTTCGTCAGGACAGATGGCCTATCCTTTCGGACAGGTGCTCACCCGGCCCATCGCGGGCTTCGCTTGTCGAAGAAGGCCGACACCCCCTCGGCGGCCTCCTCGGTCTCCCACCGGGCCGCGAGCGCGTCCACGGCGTGGGCGACGTCCGCCTCGCTCACCCGCCCGGCGATATCCCCGAGCAGCCGCTTGGCATCGGCCACCGCACCCGGCGCGCAGGAGAGATAAGGCGCCACCTCAGCCTCGATCGCGTCGTCCAGCGCCTCGGGCGCCACGACCCGCGCAAGGAGGTTGAGCCGCACCGCTTCCTCGGCATCGAAGATCCGCGAGGACATGAACACCTCGCGCGCCCGCGCCGCGCCCATCCGGGCGACGACGTAGGGGCCGATATTGGCCGGGATGAGGCCGAGCCGCGTCTCGGTCAGGCCCATCTTCGCCCCCGCGGCGCCAATCGCCACGTCGCAGACTGCGGCCAGACCGACGCCGCCCCCGAAAGCGTTGCCGTGGATGCGCCCGATCAGCGGCTGCGGCAATGCGGCGAGCGCGCCCAGCACCTGTGCGATGCGCGCGCTCTCGATGCGGCGGGTGGCGGTGTCCATGTCGCGCTGCGCCTGCATCCAGCGCAGGTCGCCGCCGGCGCAGAAGCTGCGTCCCTCGGCGGCGAGGACCACGACCCGCACGTCGCGCGCCCGTGCCAGCGCCGCGGCGGCGGCCTGAAGCTCGGTCATCATCTCCGCCGACAGCGCGTTGTGCTTGTCGCGCCGCGTCAGGGTCAGCCTCGCGACGCCGCGCGCATCGGTTTCGGTCCGGATCAGGGTCTGTGCCATGTCATGCTCCTTTCGGCCCGGGCGTCACACGGCGCCGGTCTCCGTCAGCACCGAAAGCCGCGTGGCGATAGCCACGGCGGCCTCTCCGGGTGTCATCGTTGCGGTGTCGAGGCGGAAAGCCGCCGGCGGCGGCGCACAGACGCGCGCCAGAACTGTCGGCCAGTCGGGCAATGCTCTGCCGCATCTCGTTTCGCCGCCGATGCTCCTCCGGGTCCGAACAGCGAAGCGCCACATCGAGAGTCCGCGCGTCCTCCGCCTCCGCAGCCATCGCCAGGCCATCTGAGCGAGCGGGATCGGTGTGACACATTCGGCGACAACGCCTGGCCCGCCGCGCAGGACGTCGCGCGCCAGCGCCGCCTCGATGCTGTCGACACTCAGATAGGCCGCGCCGAGCCCCGCCGCGAGCGGCCGCGCCACCGTGATCTTGCCAGCTCCGGACAGACCCGAGACGACGACGAGGACCGGCGCGCCGCTCATCCCGCGCGCATCGCCCGCGCCATCGCGGCCGCCTCCGCCAGCACCGCGCGGTCGAGCCCGGTGGCATAACCCAACTCGGCGAGCCGCTCGGCCACCGCCTCCGTGGCAACGTTGCCTTTTGCGCCCGGCGCGTAGGGGCACCCGCCGAGACCGCCGACCGCCGCGTCGAAGACCCGCAGCCCGCGCTCGAGCGCCACCTCGACATTCTCAAGCGCGCGGCCGGACGTGTCGTGGAAATGCCCCGCCAGCCGCGTCGGCGGCATCTCCTCCAGCACCCGCGTCAGCATGGCGTCCACCGCCTCCGGCGTGCCCTGTCCGATCGTGTCCCCGAGGCTGACCTCGTAGACCCCCAACTCGCTCAGAGCGGCGGCGGCTCGCGCCGCCGCCTCCGGCGCCACGGGCCCGTCATAGGGGCATTCGACCACGCAGGAGACATAGCCGCGCACCGGCACGCCTGCGGCCCGCGCGGCCGCCGCCACCGGGGCGAAACGCGCGAGGCTTTCTGCGATAGTCGCGTTCAGGTTGGCCCTGGAGAACCCTTCGGAGGCAGAGGCGAAAATCGCGACTTCGTCGGCGCCCGCGGCCAGTGCCGCCTCGAACCCCTTCAGGTTCGGCGTGAGCGCCGCGTAGGAGATGCCCGGCACGCGCGTGATCTCGGCAAGGACCTCCCCCGACGATGCCATCTGCGGCACCCATTTCGGGCTGACGAAGGAGGCCACCTCGATCCGCCGGAAGCCCGCCCGGCCGAGACAGTCGATCAGCGCCACCTTCTCGGGCACCGGGATCGGGCGCGCCTCGTTCTGCAGCCCGTCGCGCGGCCCGACCTCGAAGATCTCGACCGCTTCCGTCACGTCGGTGCCTCCCGCCGCGCGCCCCGGCCATACTCCGCGCAGGCCCGTCATGTCTCAGCTTCCAGCCGCACCAGCGCCGTGCCCGCCGCCACCTGGTCGCCTTCGGCCACCAGGACCTCGGCGATCTCGCCGTCGCGCCAAGCGGTGAGCGCGTGTTCCATCTTCATCGCCTCGAGCACCACCAGCCGGTCGCCGGCCACGACGCGCTGACCCGGCGCGACCGCCACGCGCACCACGCGGCCCGGCATCGGCGCCTCGATGGTCGTCTCGCCCGTGGCCGCCTCCGCCTGCTCCAGAGGATCGACGATGTCGAAAACGCTACCGTGCCCGGCAAAGACCGTCACCCGACCGCCCGAAATCGCCGTCCCGTGCGCGGACCGGCCCTCGAAGCGCCAGACGCCCGCTTTGCGCGCCGCCGCGACCTCCGTCCCGTCAACGTCAATGACCGCGCTGCCCGGCCCGGTCATCCGCAGGCGGCAGCGAACCTCCCTCCCGGACCGAACGAGCCGCAGGCTCCGCTCCAGCGGCGCCCAGAGCGTGAAACCGGCCAACGGTTCCTCTGCCCGGTCGAACCCAGCCATCGCCAGCGCAGCCTCCGCGACAACGGTCGCCGGAACCTCCGGCATCGCCGTCAGCGCGGCGAGATCCCGGCCGATCAGCCCGGTATCGACCGCGCCGCGCGCGAACCCCTCGTGCGCCGCCAGCGCACCGAGGAAGGCGAGGTTCGTGACCGTGCCCGCGACCCGCGTCTCGGAGAGCGCGCGCGACAGCTTGCGCAGCGCCACCGCCCGCGTCGACCCCTGCACGATCAGCTTGGCGATCATCGGATCGTAATGCGGGCTGATCGCGTCGCCCGCCCGCACCCCGGTATCGGCCCGCGCACCTTCCGGGAAGCGCAGTTCCGTCAACCGCCCTGTGGCCGGCAGGAACCCCGCCGGCACGTCCTCGGCATAGAGCCGCGCCTCGAAGGCGTGGCCCGAAAGCGTCAGGTCCTCCTGCGCGGCCGGCAGGGGCTCACCCGCCGCCACCCGCAACTGCCAGTCCACGAGATCGACGCCGGTCACCATCTCCGTGACCGGATGCTCGACCTGCAGCCGGGTGTTCATCTCCATGAACCAGAACCGGTCGGGGCGCAGTCCGTCCGAGCCGTCGACGATGAATTCCACCGTGCCGGCCCCGGCATAGCCGATGGCTTCGGCGGCGCGCACCGCGGAGTCTCCCATCGCCGCGCGCATCTCTTCGGTCATGCCCGGTGCGGGCGTCTCCTCGATCACCTTCTGGTGCCGCCGCTGGAGCGAGCAATCGCGTTCGAAAAGATGCACCGCCCGCGTGCCGTCGCCGAAGACCTGCACCTCGATGTGCCGCGGCGTCGCGACGAGCTTCTCGATCAGAACGGCATCGTTGCCGAAGGCGCCGCGCGCCTCGCCCCGGGCCGCGGCGAGCGCGTCGTCGAAATCCGCCGCCCGCTCGACCAGCCGCATGCCCTTGCCACCGCCGCCCGCGACCGCCTTGATCAGGACCGGGTAGCCGATCGCCGCGGCCTCGCGCGCCAGTCGCCCTGGCGCCTGATCCTCGCCCATGTAGCCCGGCACGACCGGCACACCGGCCTCTGCCATCAGCCGCTTTGCCGCGTCCTTGAGCCCCATCTTGCGGATCGCTTCGGCCGAGGGACCGATGAAGACCAGACCCGCCGCCTCCACCGCCTCCACGAAATCCGCGTTCTCGGACAGGAAGCCGTAACCGGGATGGATTGCCTGCGCCCCAGTCGCCAGTGCCGCCTCGATGATCCGCTCGCCGCGCAGGTAACTCTCGGCCGGAGCCGCGCCGCCGATCGCCACGGCTTCGTCCGCCTCCGCCACGTGCAGCGCGTGGTCATCGACGTCCGAATGAACCGCCACGGTGCCGACACCCATGGCCCGCGCCGTGCGGATGACCCGCACCGCGATCTCGCCCCGGTTGGCGATCAGGATCTTCGCAAACATCGCGCCTTGAGCTCCCAGCCCCGGGCGCGGCGCACGCCACCTCGCGCCACGCCTTGCCCTTCTTCTCGTTCCAAATACTCAAATACCACACTCGCCGCCCACAACGCCGGCGAGATCCTCGACCATCCGGAACCGCTCGCACACCAGCATCATCTCGCGATCCCACCCGCCGTTCCGCTCGAAATAGGCGCGGTGCCCGGCCTGCCATCCGGCGAGGTCGGCATCCTCACCCTCGGCCAGCGCGAAGTCCGCATCCACGTCGCGGAAGCGCCGCAGCGTGATCTCCAGCGTCTCGATCACCAGCGCCGGCCGGCCGTCCCAGTCGAGCGCGATGTCCCGCCGCCCGACCTGCGGCAGGGACGCGCCTTCGGCCTCGTAGTCACGCATCGCGCCGCAGGTCGCGGTCTTGATCCCCGCACGCACGAGCGCGGTGAGTTCGTCGCACAGCGCCCGGCTGTCGCCGAACTGGAATGTCTCCGCGCCCGGGTAGCGAGCCCGCAGAGCGATGAGCATCTCCTCGTCAGCCAATCCGTGTCCTCCCGATCGCGGCCACCTCAGCAACCACATGCCGTGCGCGCCGCACCATCACATCCGGAAGACACCGAACCGCGTCTCCTCGATGGGGGCGTTCAGTGCCGCTTTCAGCGACAACGCCAGAACCGCCCGCGACTTGCGCGGGTCGACCACCCCGTCGTCCCAGAGCCGCGCCGTGGCGTACAGCGGATGCGACTGGCGCTCGAACATCTCTACGGTGGGACGCTTGAATGCGGCCTCCTCCTCGGCGGACCAGTCCTCGCCCGCCTTCTCCATCGCCGCGCGTTTCACACTCGCGAGCACCCCGGCGGCCTGCGCCCCGCCCATCACCGAGATCCGGGCATTCGGCCAGGTCCACAGGAAGCGCGGCTGGTAGGCCCGCCCCGCCATGCCGTAATTGCCCGCGCCGAACGAGCCGCCGACCAGCATGGTGATCTTCGGCACCGAGGTCGTCGCCACCGCGGTCACCATCTTCGCGCCGTTCCGGGCGATCCCCTCGTTCTCGTATTTGCGGCCCACCATGAAACCGGTGATGTTCTGCAGGAACACCAGCGGGATCTTCCGCTGCGAGCAGAGCTCGACGAAATGCGCGCCTTTCTGTGCGCTTTCGGAAAACAGCACGCCGTTGTTCGCGACGATCCCCACCGGGCAGCCATGCACATGCGCAAAACCGCAGACCAGCGTCTCGCCGAAGCGCGGCTTGAACGCGTCGAAGCGCGAGCCGTCCACCAGCCGGGCGATCACCTCGTGGATGTCGTAGGGCGTCTTGAGGTCCGCCGGCACCACGCCGAGGATCTCTTCGGGGTCGCAGGCCGGTTCCTCGGGCGTCTGCCAGGCCACCGTCTCGGGCTGCGTGCGGTTCAGGCTCTCCACCGCGCGGCGGGCCAGCGCCAGCGCGTGATCGTCGTCCTCTGCGAGGTAATCCGCGACACCCGACAGTCGCGTGTGCACGTCGCCGCCGCCCAGGTCCTCGGCCGAGACCACCTCCCCCGTCGCCGCCTGAACCAGCGGCGGGCCGGCGAGGAAGATCGTCCCCTGATCCTTCACGATGATGGTGACATCCGACATCGCCGGAACGTAGGCGCCGCCGGCGGTGCACGATCCCATCACCACGGCGATCTGCGGGATGTTCTTCGCGCTCATCCGTGCCTGGTTGTAGAAGATCCGGCCGAAATGGTCCCTGTCGGGAAAGACCTCGTCCTGGTTCGGCAGGTTCGCGCCACCGCTGTCGACGAGGTAGATGCACGGCAGGCGGTTCTCCTCCGCGATCTCCTGCGCGCGCAGGTGCTTCTTCACCGTCATCGGGTAATAGGTGCCGCCCTTCACGGTGGCGTCGTTGCACACCACCATGACGTCCTGCCCGTGCACCCGGCCGATCCCGGCGATGGCCCCGGCGGCCGGGGCGGCATCGTCGTACATCCCGTGCGCCGCCAGCGCGCCGATCTCGAGGAACGGCGAGCCGGGATCGAGCAGGTTCGCCACCCGCTCCCGCGGAAGCATCTTGCCGCGCTCCAGGTGCCGCTTGCGCGCCCGCGCCCCGCCCCCGGCGGCGGCGAGGGCCGCGGCCTCCTCCACGACGCGCAAAGCCTCCAGATGCGCCGCGTGGTTGGCCTTGAACTCCTCCGAGGTCGGGATCGCACGGGATCGCAATTTCACGTCTTGGCCTCCTCCGCCGCCCGCGCCTTCAGCTCCTTGCGGATCACC
Organism: Roseivivax sediminis; assembly: GCF_900112685.1. Lineage (GTDB taxonomy): Bacteria > Pseudomonadota > Alphaproteobacteria > Rhodobacterales > Rhodobacteraceae > Roseivivax > Roseivivax sediminis. The sequence goes on along the minus strand of NZ_FOMS01000003.1, from coordinate 173,385 downwards.
TTGCCGGTCACCGTCATCGGCAGCTCCGGCAGGAAGGCGATCTCACGCGGATAGCAATGCTCGGCCAGCCGCTCGCGAACCCAGTCCCGAAGATGCGAGGCAAGCGCCTCGGTCCCTTCCATGCCGTCCCGAAGCACCACGTAGGCCTTCACGATTTCCGTTCGCACCGGATCGGGCTTGCCCACCACACCGACATTCGCCACCGCGTCATGGCTCATCAGGCAATCCTCGATCTCCGCCGGGCCGATGCGGTACCCGGCAGAGGTTATGACGTCGTCCGCGCGCCCGACGAAGCGCAGGAACCCGTCCTCGATCACGCCGCGGTCGCCGGTCAGCATCCAGCGGCCGCGGAACTTCGCGGCGGTCTCCTTCGGCTTGCGCCAGTATTCCAGCATCATCGAGGCCGACCCGCGCTTGATCGCGATCTCTCCCTCGCCCTCGCAAGGCTCCCCGTCCGGGCCCAGGACTGCGACGCGGTGCCCCGGCACCGCCCGGCCGATGAAGCCCGGCCGAGGGCTGAAGAGGTCCCCCGCGCTCGAAGCGACCATGTTGCACTCGGTCTGCCCGTAGAACTCGTTGATCGACACGCCGAGCGCCGAGCGTCCCCAGGACAGCATCTCCGCGCCCAGCGGCTCGCCGCCACTCGCAACCGACCGCAGCCCCTCGATGCGCACGCCCTCGGCCTTCAGCATCCGAAGCGCGGTGGGCGGGAAAAAGACGTTCTTCACCGCGCCCTCGCGGATGATCCGATGACACGTTTCGGGCGTGAACGTCTCCGCCCGCGCGGCCACCACCGGCACGCCGAGCGCGAGCCCCGCCATCGCCACGTCGAAGAGCCCGCCGATCCACGCCCAGTCCGCCGGGGTCCAGATCACGTCGCCGCGCTGGCCGAGGAAATCGTGGCTCATCTCCACCCCCGGCAGATGCCCCGTGAGCACCCGATGGCCGTGCAGCGCGCCCTTCGGTGCGCCGGTCGTGCCGCTGGTATAGATCAGCACCGCCGCGTCGTCGGGCCCGGTCTCCACCCCGGCATTGGAGGGCATGCCCTGTCCCAGATCGCCCTCGGTCAGGACCGCAACGCCCAGCCCCTTCAGGGCCGCTCGGCCATCCTCGTCCGACACCACGACGCCGAGCCCCGAATCCTCGATCCGAGTCTCCAGCGCCGCGCGCCGGAACAGCGTGAACAATGGCACCGATATCGCGCCCAGCCGCCAGGCCGCGATATGCGCCGCCAGCGTCAGCGGCGACTGCGGCAGCAGCACGCCGACGCGGTGGCCGCGCAAGACGCCCTTCTCGATCAGCGCCGCCTCGACCCGGCGCGACAGTTTCCAAAGCTCGCCATAGGTCCAGATCCGCCGCCTCCGCGACAGGTCGATCACGGCGATCCGGTCGGGCTCCGTCGCGGCCCAGCCGTCGCAGACCTGCTCGGCCATGTTCAGCGTATCGGGCAGATCCCAGCGGAAGCGCCCGTAGAGCGTTTCGTAATCGCGCCGACGCAGCATCCGGGCCTCACGCATCGCCGGGCCCCACCACGCGCGCCAGATCCCCGGCACGGGTCACGTAATAAGTGTAGTGCCGCGCCGGATCGTGCGGCTCCGGTCCGCAGACGACAACCAGCCAGACGCCGCTGCCCTCGCCCGGTACCGCTCGGCACTCGGACGGCTGTGCGCCCTGCCCGGTGCCATCCCGCGCGCGGTCGTCGAGATATTGCTGAGCGTACATGGCGATCACCTGCGTTTCGCTCACGTTGGCGTGGATCCAGCCCTGGCGCCACCCCAGAAGCGCGGCGAGCGCCACCAGAAGGCCCACCGGCAGGAACCACACGAGCCGTGGCATCAGCCCATCGCCGCCATCAGTTCCCGGCCGATCAGCATGCGCCGGATCTCCGACGTGCCGGCCCCGATCTCCATCAGCTTGGCATCGCGGAAGAGCCGCGCGACCGGCGCATCGGCCAGAAAGCCCGCGCCGCCCATCGCCTGCACCGCCTGATGCGCCTGCACCATCGCCTGTTCGGAGGCATAAAGGCAGCAGGCCGCCGCGTCCTGCCGCGTCACCCGGCCCGCATCGCAGGCCTTCGCGACCTCGTAGACATAGGCCCGCGCCGAGTTCATCGCCGTGTACATGTCGGCGATCTTGCCCTGCATGAGCTGGAACGACCCGATCGGCTGGCCGAACTGCTTGCGCTCGGCCATGTAGGGCATGACCTCGTCCATGCAGGCCGCCATGATGCCGAGCCCGATCCCGGCGAGTACGACCCGCTCGAAGTCGAGGCCGGACATCAGCACCTGCACGCCGCGCCCTTCCGCGCCCAGCACGTTCTCGAACGGCACCTCGACGCCCTCGAAGATCAGCTCCGCGGTGTTCGACCCACGCATCCCCAGCTTATCGAAATGCGGGCTGGCGGAAAAACCGGCCATGCCCTTGTCGATCAGGAAGGCGGTGATCCCCTTCGAGCCTGCGTCGCGGTCGGTCTTGCCGTAAACGACCAGCGTGTCGGCATCCGGCCCGTTGGTGATCCAGTACTTGCTGCCGCTCAGCCGGTAATGGTCGTTGCGCTTCTCGGCACTCAGCGCCATCGACACCACGTCCGATCCCGCGCCGGCCTCCGACATAGCCAAGGCGCCGACCTTCTCGCCAGAAACGAGCCCCGGCAGGTATTTCCGCCGCTGCGCCTCCGTTCCGTTCAACTTGATCTGGTTCACGCAGAGGTTGGAATGCGCGCCGTAGCTGAGCGACACGCTGGCCGAGGCGCGGGCCACCTCCTCCACCGCCACGACATGCGCGAGGTATCCCATGCCGGCACCGCCGTATTCCTCGCCCACGGTGATGCCGAGAAGCCCCAGATCGCCCATCTCGCGCCAGAGCTCGGCGGGAAAGAAGTTGCTCCGATCAATCTCGGCCGCCATCGGGCGGACCCGGTCCTGCGCCCATCGGCGGACGGTTTCGCGCAGCGCGCCCACATCCTCGCCAAGGTCGAATGCCATCACCGCATCGAACATGTCGCCTCCCTTCGCGCCGCCACCGAACCGGCCTTCGCCGCCGGAACCGCGCCCGGCGGAGCGGCGTTCGACCGGCGAGCCCCTGACAGGCAACAGAAAGGATATACTCATGGCAAGCGACCTCAAGGACATGTTCTGGAAACGCCTCGACAACGTCCAGGCAGGTCTGCTGTCCGCCGACAGCGAACGCCCGGTGCCGATGGCGCCGCAGACCGATCGAGACGAGAAGGCGATCTGGTTCGTGACCGCGAAGGGTTCGACCGCGGAGCGCGCGGCGAAATCGGGCGGCGACGGCCGGTTCGACGTGGCCGATCCCAAGGCCGGACTTTATGCCACGATCGACGGCAAGCTCGATCTCGGCAGCGAGGACAAGCTCGAAGAGGTCTGGAATGCCTTCGCCGCGGCGTGGTTCAAGGACGGCAAGGACGACAAGGATGCCACTCTGGTGAAGTTCACGCCTCACTCCGCCGAGGTCTGGGCGACCGAGAACTCGGTCTCCTTCCTCTACGAAGTGGCCAAGGCCAACGTGACCAAGCAGACCGCATCTGGCGGGGAGCACGGCCGCCTCGCGTTCTGATCCGGCGCAACACCTCGCGCACGGCCCCTGCCCGGCTCGCCGGGCAGGGGCCGTGTGTTTCGCGGCTCTGCCACGCTTCCCGAAGCCGGGCCTCCATATTGCCTGGCCAAGCAGACAGAAGATCGAGCGCGCCCGCCCCGCGGGCGCTCCGCCGGATCAGAAGGACGCGACCTCCTGCCGGACGATCCGCGCGATCAGCGCGCAATCCTCCACCGAGAACGTCAGAGGTACCCTCAGGTCCAAGAGCCCCGCCAGGACCCGGTCGGTGCGCGGCATCGGCTCCGACGGCGCGTAGCGCCAGGCACCGTAGCGCGAGGTGAAGCCCGACGGCTCTTCCGGCCCGAACCATTTCAACTCTACACCGCGCGCGGCGCAGCGTCCGACGACGTCCGCGATCCGGTCGGCGCGCCAGCCGAGCAGCAGGAACTGGAAGGACGAACCGACGAACTCCTCCTCGGCCGGGCGCGGCACCAGCGTCAGTCCCGGCACGTCCCGCAGCCCCTCCTCGAGCGCCGCGTAGCGCTCCGACCAGCGTTGCCGGCGATCCTCCAAGAGCGCCAGTTGCGGTCGAAGGATCGCCGCCCGCAGGTTGTCCATGCGGCCCGACACGTTCGGCACTTCGTAGCGCAGGTCCGCGTAGGCCTCGGCCGGCGGCCCCGCGAGGTGCCGCTCGTAGAGCATGTAGGATCCCGACAGCAGCACCATGCGCGCCGCGAGATCGGCGTCGTCCGTGACGATCAGCCCACCTTCGCCGGCGTTCACATGCTTATAGGTCTGGCAAGAATAGCAGCCGATCGCGCCGTGCCGTCCCGACGGGACACCGCGCCAGCGCGCGCCCATCGTGTGCGCGCAATCCTCGATCACCGCGACGCCGGCCGCGTCGCAGAGCGCCATCAGCCGGTCCATGTCGCAGACATGCCCGCGCATGTGGCTCAGAAGCAGGACGCGCGCCTCTCCCAGTTTCGCTTCGAGATCCGCAAGGTCGATCGTCAGATCCTCGGTCACGCCGACAAAGACCGGCCGCGCCCCGAGGCTCGCGATCGCCCCCGGCACCGGCGCCAGGGTGAAGGCGTTGGTCAGCACCGCGTCGCCCGGCCCCACCCCGAGCGCCCGCAGCGCGCAGCCCATCGCGTAGCCGCCCGAGGCGACCGCGAGGCAGTAGCGCGCGCCGGTCAGGGCCGCGAAGTCCCGCTCCAGCAGCGCCGCCTCACCGGCCTCGCCGCCGGCGACGTTGTAGCGGTGCAGCCTGCCGTGGCGCATGACCTCCACCGCCGCGGCGATGGCTTCTTCCGGAATCGGCTCCTGCTGGGTGAAACTGCCGGTGAAACGCTCCGCCATCACGCGGCCCCGAGCAGCCGATCCACCGAATCGCCAAGCTCGCGGTAATGACCGATGATGGCGTCGGGGTCATGCCGCGCCACGCCACGCCCCTCCGGCCCGAAGCCGACGAGGATACAGGGCACGCCCGCCGCACGGGCCGTGGCGCGATCGGTTTCGGTGTCGCCCACTATCAGAGAGCGATCGACGCTGCCGCCTGCCCGATCCACCGCGGCGCGATAGGGCGCGGCGTCGGGCTTGCGCACCGGCAGCGTATCGGCGCCCACGAGCGCGCCGAACAACTTCCGCACGCCGAGCTCGGCCAGCAGCGTCTCTGCCAGCCGCTCGGGTTTGTTGGTGCAGATGGCGACGCGGGCGTCGGCACTGCGCAGCGCCTCCACGGCCTCTACGGCGCCGGGATACATCATGGTGTGCACCGCGATGGCCTGACCGTAAGCGTCGAGCAAACGCGGATACCAGCGGTCGACCTCGGCCTCGTCCACCGGCCCCACGCGAGAGAGCCCCAGCCGCAGCATCGCCCGGGCGCCGCGCATCGCGGTGCCCGCGTCTGCGACGGGGTCGAGCCGCACGTTCGTGCCCATATCCAGAAAACAGGCATTCGCCGCCGCGATCAGATCGCCGCTGGTGTCGGCCAGCGTGCCGTCGAGATCGAAGATCACCGTGCGCACAAGCGCCGCCCTCCAAGGTTGTTGCGAGATCGACACCACACGTGATGCCGCGACCGCTTGTCCTGCCCTGCAGGCTCGTTAGAACGGGCACGAACGAAAGACAAAGAGATTGTGGCATGAGCATCGCCCTCGTCCTTCTTGCCGCGGGCAAAGGCACCCGGATGGAATCGGATCTGCCCAAGGTCCTGCACAAGATCGGCGGCGCGCCGATGCTGCTGCACGCCATGGCGACCGGCGCCGCGCTGGGGCCGGAACGAGTGGTCGTCGTCGCCGGGCACGGGGCGGAGGCGGTCGCCTCGGTCGCCCGCGACTACGATGGCGACACCGAAGTGGTTATCCAGTCCGAACAGCTCGGCACCGCACACGCGGTCGCGCAGGCGCGCGAGGCGCTGGCGGATTTCGACGGCGACGTGCTGGTGCTCTACGGCGACACGCCCTTCATCGGGCTCGACACGCTTGAGGAGATCGCCCGCGCCCGCGCCCGCCACGACGTTGTCGTACTCGGGTTCGAAGCGGCCGACCCCGGCCGCTACGGCCGGCTCGTCACCGACGGCGAGCGCCTCGAGCGGATCGTTGAATGGAAGGATGCGACGGAAGAAGAACGCGCGATAACCCTTTGCAATTCCGGTGTTCTGGCTGCCGATTCCGCGACACTCTTTCGCCTGATCGACCGGGTGGGCAACGACAACGCCTCGGGGGAATACTATCTGCCGGATGTCGTCGCCCTGGCCGTGGCCGAGGGGCTGTCGGCCACCGCCGTCGCCTGTGGGGAGGCCGAGACCCGGGGCATCAATTCGCGTGCGGAACTGGCCGGGGCCGAAGCGGCCTTCCAGGCGAGCGCGCGCAACCGGCTGATGGCCGATGGCGTGACCTTGCAGGCCCCAGAGACGGTGTTCCTCAGCTACGACACGGCCATCGGCCGCGACGCTGAAATCGAACCCAACGTCGTCTTCGGCCCCGGCGTCACGATCGAGAGCGGCGCGCGCATCCGCGCCTTCAGCCACCTCGAGGGCTGCCACGTGAGCCGCGGCGCCATTGTCGGCCCCTACGCCCGGCTGCGGCCGGGGGCGGAGCTGTCCGAGGATGTTCATGTCGGCAATTTCGTCGAGGTCAAGAACGCGCACCTCGCCGCCGGCGCCAAGGCCAACCATCTGAGCTATATCGGCGATGCCGAGATCGGTGAACGCACGAATATCGGCGCGGGCACGATTACCTGCAATTACGACGGCGTCTTCAAGCACCGTACGGAGGTCGGCGACGACGCCTTCATCGGCTCCAACACGATGCTGGTCGCGCCGGTGCGCATCGGCTCCGGCGCGCTGACCGCCAGCGGATCGGTGATCACCGCCGACGTGCCCGACGACGCGCTTGCCCTGGGCCGCGCGCAGCAGGTCGTGAAGGAGGGCCGGGCGCGCAAGCTGTTCGAGATACTGAAGGCCAGAAAGGCCGCAAAAACAAGGGATTGAGGTATGTGCGGGATTGTCGGCGTTCTGGGCACCCACGAGGTCGCCCCCATCCTGGTCGAATCGTTGCGGCGGCTGGAATATCGCGGCTATGACAGTGCCGGTATCGCCACCGTGAACGAGGGCCGGCTCGACCGGCGCCGCGCGGTAGGCAAGCTGGTGAACCTGTCGGATCTCCTGGTGCACGAACCGCTCGCCGGGAAATCCGGGATCGGGCACACCCGCTGGGCGACCCACGGCGCCCCGAGCGAGGTCAACGCCCATCCCCACAAGGCCGGTCCCGTCGCGGTCGTCCACAACGGAATAATAGAGAATTACAAGGCACTGCGCGACGAACTTCGCGCGATGGGCGCAGCCTTCGAAACCGAGACCGACACCGAAACGGTCGCGCTTCTGACCCAATACTACATCGCCGAGGGCCTGAACCGCGTCGAAGCTGCGGAAAAGACGCTCTCGCGGCTCGAAGGGGCTTTCGCGCTGGTCTTTCTCTTCGACGGCGAAGACGATCTGCTGATTGCCGCGCGCAAGGGCAGCCCGCTGGCCATCGGCCACGGCGACGGAGAGGTGTATGTCGGCTCCGACGCCATCGCGCTGGCGCCGCTGACCGACAAGATCACCTATCTCGAGGAAGGCGACCGCGCCATCCTCACCCGCGGCAGCGTCGACATCCGCGACGCCGAGGGCCGGCGCGCCAACCGCCCGGCCAAGACCGTGTCCATCGACGCCGCGCGTGTCGACAAGTCGGGCTACAAGCACTTCATGGCCAAGGAGATCTGGGAACAGCCCACGGTCCTGGCCAACGCGCTCGACGCCTATCTCGACGGCGACAGGATCGATCTGCCCGAAGGCCTCGATTTCGCGCAGAGCGAAAGGCTCACCCTCGTCGCCTGCGGCACGGCCTATTTCGCCTGTCTGACCGCGAAATACTGGTTCGAGACGCTCGCCGGCCTGCCGGTCGAAACCGACATCGCCTCGGAATTCCGCTACCGCGAACCGCCGATCCCCGCCGCGACCACGGCGCTCTTCGTCAGCCAGTCCGGCGAGACGGCGGACACGCTCGCGGCACTGCGCTACTGCCGTGACAAGGCCGACCGGATCCTGTCGGTGGTCAACGTCGCCGAAAGCTCCATCGCCCGGGAATCCGACCTCGCCCTGCCAATCCACGCGGGCGTGGAGATCGGCGTCGCCTCGACCAAGGCGTTCACCTGCCAGCTCAACGTGCTCTACCTGCTCGCGCTCAAGGCGGCGGTGGACCGCGGGCGGATGTCGCCGGATGCGCTCGCCGCCGCACTCGCGGAGCTGCGCGGGCTGCCGGGGCTGTTCAATGCCGCGCTCGACCGCGACCCCACGATCGCCGAAGCCGCCCGCGCCGTGGCGGAGACGCGCGACGTGCTCTTCCTGGGGCGCGGGCTGATGTATCCTCTCGCCCATGAAGGCGCTCTAAAACTAAAGGAAATCAGCTATATACACGCCGAAGCCTATGCGTCGGGCGAACTCAAGCACGGCCCCATCGCGCTGATCGACAAGTCCGTGCCGGTGGTGGTGATGGCGCCGAAGGACGCGCTCTTCGACAAGACGGTGTCGAACATGCAGGAGGTCATGGCCCGCGGCGGCCAGGTCCTGCTGATAACCGACGCCGCAGGCGCCGAGGCGGCGGGCGGCGACGTCTGGAAAACCGTCATCCTGCCCGAGGCCGCGCCGCAGCTGACCCCGCTTCTCTACGCGCTGCCGGCCCAGCTTCTGGCCTATCACGCCGCGGTGGCGAAGGGCACGGATGTCGACCAGCCGCGCAACCTCGCCAAGTCGGTGACGGTCGAGTAAGGCTCAGCCGCCGGCGTAGACCTCGAGCGTCGGCAGGTCGGTCAGGGGCACTTCCAGCAGACGCATCGCCGCCAGCGAGATGCGGCTGCCCGATCCGGCCTCGCCCTCGATCGGCCGCAGCGTGACGTTGGCCGAGGTGCCCGTCGCGGGATTCGCGACCCGCCCTTCTGTCTCGGCATCCACGAGCGGCGTCTCCAGCCAGAACCCCTGCGAGGCGGGATCGCCAAGCGAAGCGACCGTGGTGCCAAGGCTTCGCTCGCCCCCGGTCTCCGCCGGTGCCGCGGCGGCGGCCCGCTCCTCTTGCGTGGTCAGGTCGAAATCCTCGACGCTGCGCGCCTCCGCTGCGGGGTAGCGCGTCTCCACCGGGCCGGTGGCCTGCGGCGCGGGCTGGGCGGCGGACTCGGGGGCGGCTTCCTGCTGACCGCCGAAACCGTCGCGGATGGCGCCGCAGGCGGCAAGCGAAAGGGCGGCGCCGATAAGCAGGGCGGAGCGGATGCGCATGAGATTTGACCTCTGGTATCGTGTCGAATTCGTCCCGGATACTTGCCGTTCGCGCTTCGAATTACTAGCGTCTGTGCATGGAAACGCCTCTCATCGATCCGTTCGCCCGTCCGATCAGCTATCTGCGTGTATCGGTGACCGACCGCTGCGACTTCCGCTGCGTCTACTGCATGTCGGAAAACATGTCCTTCCTGCCCAAGAAGGAGTTGCTGACGCTGGAAGAGCTCGACCGCATGTGCTCGACCTTCGTGCGCCTCGGGGTGGAGAAGCTGCGCATCACCGGCGGCGAGCCGCTGGTGCGCCGGGATATCATGAAGTTCTTCTACTCCATGACCCGCCACCTGGACGCCGGCACGCTGAAGGAGCTGACGCTGACGACCAATGGCTCGCAGCTCGAACGCTTCGCGGAGGATCTCTACGCCGCCGGCGTGCGCCGCGTGAACGTGTCTCTCGACACGCTTGACGAGCAGAAATTCGCCGACGTGACCCGCTGGGGCCGGCTGCCGCAGGTGCTGCGCGGGATCGACGCGGCGCAGCGCGCGGGCCTTCGGGTGAAGATCAACGCCGTGGCGCTGAAGGGCTTCAATGAGGACGAGTTGTTCTCCATCACCGATTGGTGCGCCGATCGCGACATCGACCTGACCTGGATCGAGGTCATGCCGATGGGCGACATCGGCAACGAGGACCGCATCGGGCAATACTGGAAGCTCGACGACCTGCGCGCCGATCTCGCACAGCGCTACACGATCACCGACCTGCCCGAGAGCACCGGCGGCCCCGCCCGCTATGTCCGGCTCGAGGAAACGGGCCAGAAGATCGGCTTCATCACGCCGCTGACGCACAATTTCTGCGAAAGCTGCAACCGCGTGCGCCTGACCTGCACCGGCGAGCTGTTCATGTGCCTCGGCCAGGAGGACAACGCCGACCTGCGCGCGCCTCTGCGCAACCATCCCGGCACGGACGCCCCGCTCGAGGAGGCGATCCGCGCCGCCATCGCGCGCAAGCCCAAGGGGCACGATTTCGACTATTCGCGCCAGACCGTGGACGGGCGCGTGTCGCGCCACATGAGCCACACCGGCGGCTGAGGCGGCGGGATCGGTTCAGGCAAGTGTCACCGCGGCCTGCTCTGGCCGATAGCGCGGGAGCGAGGGGCCAGCCCCTCGCGCTCCCCGGAGTATTTGAGGCCCAAAGAAGCAGGCCCCGCGCGCGTGTCTTCTTCTCGCTAAAAATACTCTCGCCGAAGGCGGCGCGCCCTCTCAGCCGATCCTGCGCCGGGAGTGCGCGCCCGGGCGCGAGATTTCGCCGCCGCCGACGGCGGCGCGCACGCCCGTCGTACCCGGGCAGGACGTCGGCAGGCCGCGCATCACCCGGACCGCGAGATAGGCGAAGGCCTGCGCCTCCAGCATGTCACCGTCGAAACCGGCCGCCTCGACCGGCTCTACCGGGCAGTCGAGGCCGGCGGCGAGCATAGCCATCAGCACGGGGTTCTTGCGCCCGCCGCCGGTCACGAGCAACCGCTCGGGCGGCGCCGGGCAATGCTCGATCCCGCGCATGACCGCAGCCGCCGACATTGCCGTCATCGTCGCAGCGGCGTCGGCATCGTCCAGTTCGCGCACGAGATCGAGCATCAACGAAAAATCGTCGCGGTCGAGCGACTTGGGCGGCACCTTCAGAAAGTAGCCTTCCTCCAGGAACAGCTCCAACGCGCCCTCCACCACGCGTCCCCGCGCCGCGAGCGCGCCGCCCTCGTCGTACGGCATCCCGCGTCGTTCGGTCATCAGGTCGTTGATCGGGGCGTTCGCCGGCCCCGTATCGAAGGCCAGGAGTGCGCCCTCGTCCGCGGGCCCCGGCTTGCGAGGGTCGATCCAGGTCAGGTTGCCCACGCCGCCGAGATTGAGGAACGCCAGCGGCGCCTCCGCGCCCAAGGACCGGGCGCAGGCGAAATGGTAGAACGGGGCGAGCGGGGCGCCCTCCCCCCCGAGGCGCACATCGGCGCTTCTGAAGTCCCAGACCACCGGCACGCCGAGCGCGTCCGCCAGCGCCGCGCCGTCACCGAGCTGGTGCGTGCCACGTCCGCGCGGCTCATGCGCGAGCGTCTGACCGTGAAAGCCGATCACCTCGGCGCCGTCGAAGCGCGAGAGCACGTCGAGATGCGCTCGATGCACCACGTGCGCCGCCGCCTCCAGATCGTCCCCAGGCCAGTGACCGAGCGCCGCGCGCAGTGTCGCGGTCTCCTCGGTCGTGTATTCGCGATAGGCGGAGGGACCGGTCTCGATCACCGTCTCGCCGTCGGTGCGGATCATCGCCGCGTCGACCCCGTCGAGCGACGTGCCCGACATCGTCCCCAGCGCCCAGACCGGCCCCGTGCTGCCCTTGCCCCGTGTCATCGGCGAAATCCCGATTGGATGTTGTCGTTACGGGCAGTATAGCCACGCCCACGCAACTCTGCGAGGGACAAGCGATGACCTACCATCCCAAATCGGACTTCATGCGCGTGATGATGGAGCGCGGCTACTTGGCCGACTGCACCGATTATCAGGGCCTGGACGATGCGCTGAGCGCCGGGATGGTCACCGCCTATATCGGCTACGACGCGACGGCGACCTCGCTGCATGTGGGGCACCTGCTGAACATCATGATCCTGCGCTGGCTGCAGAAATGCGGCCACAAGCCGATCACGCTGATGGGCGGCGGCACCACGAAGGTGGGCGATCCGTCCTTCCGCTCGGACGAGCGCCCGCTTCTGGGGCCGGAACAGATCGCCGCGAACATCGACGGCATGAAGCAGGTCTTCGCCAAGTACTTGGATTACGGCGAGGCCGGCAATGGCGCGCTGATGCTCGACAACGCCGAATGGCTCGACGGGCTCAATTACCTCGAATTCCTTCGCGACATCGGGCGGCATTTCAGCGTCAACCGGATGCTCAGCTTCGAGAGCGTGAAGTCCCGGCTCGACCGCGAACAATCGCTGTCGTTCCTGGAATTCAACTACATGATCCTGCAGGCCTACGACTTCCTGGAGCTCAACCGCCGCTACGGCTGCGTGCTGCAGATGGGCGGGTCGGACCAGTGGGGCAACATCGTCAACGGGATCGACCTGACGCGCCGCGTGCTCGATCACGAGATCTTCGGGATGACCTGCCCGCTTCTGACCACCTCGGACGGGCGCAAGATGGGCAAGTCGGCCGGCGGCGCGGTCTGGCTGAACTCCGATCTGCTGAGCCCCTACGAGTTCTGGCAATTCTGGCGCAACACCACCGATGCCGATGTGGGCCGCTTCCTCAAGCTCTATACCGAATTGCCGGTCGAGGAATGCGAGCGGCTCGGCGCGCTCGGCGGATCGGAGATCAATCAAGCCAAGGTGATCCTCGCCAACGAGGTCACGACGCTCTGCCACGGGCCGGAGGCGGCGGCCGCGGCCGAAGCCACCGCCCGCGAGGTCTTCGAGAAGGGCGGCGCGGGCGAGGATCTGCCGACGCTGGAGCTTGGCCCAGACGAGGTGGCGGGCGGCATTTCCATCGTGCAGGTGCTGGTGCGGTCGGGCCTCGCGAAATCTGGCAAGGACGCCAAGCGCCTCATCGCGGAGAACGCCGCGCGCATGAACGATGCGGCGCTGACCGATTCGGGCCTGATGCTGGATGCGGGATCGCTCGCGGCGCCGGTGAAGCTGTCGGCCGGCAAGAAGCGGCACGCATTGGTCAAGCTGGCCGAGTGACGGCCGGGGGGGATCAGCCCCCGCTCGACCCGATGATCCAGAGCAGTTCGACCACCGCCAGCGCCGCGAAGGGCACCGACAGCATGAGCGCGACAAGCAGGGCCGCGGCCGGCGTCGGGCGCGGCGGAGGATGACGTTTCATGGCCCACATTAAGCCCGACTTCACCTAAGTCAGTGTTAATGTGCGGGCCATGTACTATCCGCTTCAGCAATCCTGGGAATTCTACGCGACGGCCCGCTTTCTCGGCTGGCCGGTGCAGCGCCAGACCGGCAGTTGCGGCACCGTCTGGAACGAACACCGGCGCGAGGTGTCGGTGCTCGGTCATGTGCGACTGATTTCACGCGGGCCCGCGCACGGCCGGTGGCTGGAAGAAGCGTCAGAGGAGCCGGGGCCGATCCTGCTCAACCCCGAGACGGCGGCAGGCTGGCGCGAGGCCGGCGCTTGGCCGCTGCTGAGTCCGGCCACCATCGCGCGCCTGCCCCTGGGCGAGGAGGACGCGATGCGCGCCGCGCTCGCCCAGAAATGGCGCAACCGGCTGAACGCGGCACAGCGGGCGGGTGTGACCACCCGCGTGCGCGTGTTTCCGGCCGAACCCGGGCACTGGCTCTTGCGGGAAGAGGCGGCGCAGGCGCGGTCGCGGCGCTATCGCCGCTGGCCGGCCGGGTTCTGCGCCGCCTATTCGGCTGCCAATCCGGCCGCGGCCCGGCTCGTCACCGCCACGCTGGACGGGCAGACAGACGCCGCGGCGCTGCTTCTCGTGCACGGGCGGCGCGCCACCTGGCAGATCGGCGTGACCCGGCCCGCCGGCCGGGCGGTGTCGGCGATGAACGCGGTGCTCTGGCAGGCGATGTGCTGGGCGGCGGCGCGGGGGCTGCACGAGATCGACCTTGGCACGGTCGACACCGTGACGGCCCCCGGTCTCGCGCGCTTCAAGCTCCGTACGGGCGCGGCGCCGGTGGCGCTCGGCGGAACGTGGCTTCTGCATCCGGTGCTTGCGCCCTTGGCCCGGCGCCTGCCCGCCGGATGGGCGGGGACGCCGGCCCGCCTGCCCCCGGGTCTACCGCCAGCCGGCAGCCCGGAGGTGAAGTGAAGCGGCGGGATCGGCGCACAGGCGATCCAGTCCAGAGGACCGCGTCACTCGGTGACGCGCACCTCTTCCATCACGTCGGGCTCTCCGACCACGGCGCCGTTCGGGCCCGTGCCGCGCTTGATTGCATCGACCACGTCCTGACCAGACGTGACCTCCCCCACCACGGTATACTGGCCGTTCAGGAAAGGCGCGTCGTCGAACATGATGAAGAACTGCGAGTTGGCACTGTCGGGCGATTGCGAGCGAGCCATGCCGACGACTCCCTGCTCGAAGCCGAGGTCCGAGAACTCTGCCGGCAGGTCCGGCAGGTCCGAGCCGCCACGCCCGGCCATGCGCATGTCGCCGCCGGTCTTGCCGAACTCCACGTCGCCGGTCTGCGCCATGAAGCCGTCGATCACGCGGTGAAAGACCACGCCGTCATAGGCTCCCTCCTCCGCGAGCGTTGCGATCCGCTCCGCGTGCTGCGGCGCGACGTCTTCGAAGAGGTCGATGGCGATGGTGCCATTCGCCTCTCCGGTCACGTCGATCTCTATCCCCGTCGCGGCGGCCGGACCGGCGGCGACGAGGGCTGCTGCGATCAGGGCCTTACGCATCCGCGGCCACCTTCACGCTGATCATGCGGTCGGGGTTCTTCGGCGGCTCGCCGCGGGTAAGCGCGTCGACATGCTCCATGCCCGAGATCACGCGGCCATAAACCGTGTATTGCCCGTTCAGGAAATGGTTGTCCTTGAAGCTGATGAAGAACTGCGAATTGGCGGAGTTCGGGTTCTGCGACCGCGCCGCCCCCAGCGTGCCGCGGTCGTGCGGCAGCTTGGAGAACTCCGCCGGCAGGTTCGGAAGTTCCGATGCGCCGGTCCCGGCCATGCGCAGGTCGAACCCGTCCTCGGCATTGCCGTGCCGCACGTCGCCGGTCTGCGCCATGAAGCCGTCGATCACCCGGTGAAAGACCACGTTGTCGTAGGCGCCCGCGCGCGCCAGTTCCTTCATCCGTTCGGCATGCTTCGGCGCCACGTCGGGCAGAAGCTCGATGATGACGGTACCGCCCGCCAGTTCCATCAGGATGGTGTTCTCGGGGTCCTTGATCTCGGCCACGTGTGCGCTCTCCCTTATCCGATGCTGGCGCCTTAGGTATAACCGGCAGCGGCGCGCCACAAGGCGCCGCTTTGTTGACGCCGGGCCCGCAAGGGGCCATGCATCGCGCCCAAAGCCTTTCGACAGGAGGATTGCCGATGGCCTGGAAGACGCTCGACCAGATGGACCTTGCGGGCAAGCGCGTGCTGACCCGCGTCGACATCAACGTGCCGGTCGAGGACGGGCGCGTCACCGACGCCACCCGGATCGAGCGCATCGTGCCGACGATCCGCGCCATCCTGGAGGCCGGCGGCAAGCCGATCCTGCTGGCACATTTCGGCAGGCCCAAGGGCGCACATGTCCCCGAGATGAGCCTGCAGCCGCTCGTCCCCGCCCTCGAAGAGGCGTTCGGCACCAGTGTCGTCTTCGCCGCCGATTGCCGCGGCCCGGCGGCCGAGGCCGCTGTCGGTGCACTGGAGGACGGCCAGGTCCTGCTGCTGGAGAACACGCGTTTCCACCCCGGCGAGGAAAAGAACGACGACGCGCTGGCCGACGAGATGGCCGCGCTCGGCGATGCCTACTGCAATGACGCCTTCTCCGCCGCGCACCGCGCGCACGCGTCCACCGAGGCGCTGGCGCGCAAGCTTCCGGCCTGCGCCGGACGGCTGATGGCGGCCGAGCTGAAAGCGCTCGAGGCCGCGCTTGGCGACCCCAGGCGGCCCGTTGCGGCCGTCGTCGGCGGCGCCAAGGTCTCGACCAAGCTCGACCTTCTGTCCAACCTGATCGAGAAGGTGGACACGCTGATCATCGGCGGCGGCATGGCCAACACCTTCCTCGCCGCGCAGGGCCTTAGCGTCGGCAAGTCGCTCTGCGAGCACGACATGACCGGCACCGCCAAGGAGATCGCCGAGAAGGCCGCCTCCACGGGATGCGAGATACTGCTGCCGCGCGACGTCGTTGTCGCCCGCGAATTCAAGGCCGGCGCCCCGCACGGCATCGTCAAGGCCGAGGACTGCCCCGAGGACGCGATGATCCTCGACGCCGGCCCCGACAGCGTCGCCCATATCCGCGACGTCCTGGACCGGTCCGAAACACTGATCTGGAACGGCCCCCTCGGCGCGTTCGAAATCGCGCCGTTCGACGCGGCCACCAATGCCGCCGCTTCCCACGCGGCCGAATTGTCGGCCGCCGGCAAGCTCGTTTCGGTCGCCGGCGGCGGCGACACGGTGGCGGCGCTCAACAAGGCCGGTGCGGCCGAATCGTTCAGCTACATCTCCACCGCGGGCGGCGCCTTCCTGGAATGGATGGAAGGCAAGACTTTGCCCGGAGTTGCGGCACTCGGGTAACACCCGATTCGCGACAGCGCGGCGGGTGATTTTCACGCCCGCCCCGCTGTGCCATCGTCACCGTGCAGCGCCCGCCCAGAGGCGCGACCGAGGCAGAGCCATGACCCATCTCCGACACCGCCCCGCGTTCGGGGCGCTTCTCTACTTCGCCGGCGCATTGGTGATCGGAGCCTATTTCACCTTCGCCGCGGTGCAGGGGGATTACGGGCTCTTCCGCCGCGCGGAGATCGAGGTGGAGGCCCGCCAGCAGGCCGAGGAACTCGATCGCCTGAAGGCCGAGGTCGCGCGGATGGAGAACCTCACCCGGCGGCTGTCGGACACCTATCTCGATCTCGACCTTCTCGACGAACAGGCGCGCGATGTCCTCGGCCTCGTCCGCGCCGACGAAATCGTCGTGCGCTGAACGCGCACCGCACGGCCGCCCAAGTTCTCCCGACCTCGCCGCCCTCGGTGGGTCTCACCCTGCCCCGGCATTCCGGCCCGGTTCGGAACCGCAGGAACCGCCCCCTTCCCTTCTTCTCGTTCCAAATACTCCGGGGGTGTGGGGGCTGGCCCCCACCCAGCACCGCCATCTGCGTCGCGCCCGGCACGGGGCAGGCCCGCCCCAGAAGCCGTTTGACCAACCGCGCCCGCTTGCACTAGGCCGAAGCGGCAGCAATCCGAAGCCACGATACATGCAAATCATCCTTCACGCCGGCGTGCACGCCACCGACGAGGACCGGCTGCTTCGGGGCCTGTCGCGCAATGCCGAGGCGTGGCGCGATGACGGGGTGGCGGTGCCCGGGCCGAGCCGGTACCGGACGCTGCTCAGCGACGCTGTGCAGGCGCTCGCCACCGGCACGCCGGGGCCGGAGGCCCGCGACGTCCTGATGGAAACCATCCTCACCGAGGATGCCGAGCATGTGGGCCGCATGATCCTGTCGCACCGGAACTTCTTCGGCGTGCCCAAGCTCGCGCTGCGCGGCGGGATCCTCTACGCGCGGGCCGAGGAACGGCTCGGCGCGCTCAAGTCGCTTTTCGCCGGCGACGGGATCGAGCTGTTTCTCGGCGTCCGCGATCCGGCCACCTTCCTGCCGGCGGTCTTCGCGGAGGCGCCGCAGACCGAGTTCACCGAGTTCCTCGACGGGCTGGCGCCCGAAGACCTGCGCTGGTCCGACCTCGTGCGCAGGCTTCGGGCCGCGCATCCGGACGTGCCGATCACCCTCTGGGCCAACGAGGACACGCCGCTGATCTGGGGCCAGATCCTGCGCACGATGGCCGGGATCGAGGCCGACCGCCGCATCAAGGGCGCTTTCGACCTTCTGTCCGAGATCATGGAGCCCGAGGGCATGAAGCGTTTCCGGGCCTATCTCGCGGAGCATCCGGGGCTGACCGAGCATCAGCGCCGGCGCGTGATGGTCGCCTTCCTCGACAAGTACGCGCGTGCGGACGCGATCGAGGAAGAGCTCGACCTGCCGGGTTGGGACGCGACCCGCGTCGCGGCACTGACGGAGCGCTACGAGGAGGATCTCGACGCGATCGCCCGCATGCCCGGCGTCAAGACGATCGCGCCATGAGCGGGCGTGCCCCGAAGAGCCTTGCCGAGCTGCGCAAGCGGGTCGGCGCGGTACGGCTGCGCGGCGCGGACGCGGCCCGCGCGCGGCAGATGCTCGACCTCTACCTCGATACCGCGGAGCGTCACGGGCAATCGCTGGATGTGGTCCTGCGCGAGGTCAAGGCGGGCCTGCCGGCCTTGCGCATCGGCGGGGCGGAGCTCCAGGGCCAGGCGGCCTCCGAACCCGTCCGGACGGCCGCCTGTGCGCCCGGCTGCGCCTTCTGCTGCATCCTGGCCGGCGACGAGGGCGCGGTGATCCTCGAGGCCGAGGCACGCCATCTGCACGCCGCGCTCGCACCGCTCGCCGGAGCACCGGACGGGCGCGCCTGGTCGTCGCGCGCCTGCCCTGCCCTCGATCCCGACACCCGCATGTGCCGCGCCTATGACGCCCGCCCGATGATCTGCCGCACCTACCTGTCCCCGGATTCGGAGGCCTGCCGCAGCATCGCCGAAGGCGTCCCCGCCCCCGGACCCGTCACGCTCGGCGCGCAAAGGCTCTACCTGACCGTCCAGGCGCTGGGGCGCGCCGCTCTGGCCGGGCATGTGACAGTACCGACCTACGCGCTGTCCCGCATTGCGGCGGCGGCGGTGGAAGGCCGCGACCTCTCCGCCGCGCTGCGCGAGGCACGCCACAAGCCGCGCACGCTCGACGACGAACGCGCGCGGCTGGCACCCCCGCACGCCTGAGCGGTCCCGCCGCCGGTCGTCCCCCATGACATCGGTCACACGGGCCTCATGGTTCAGGGCCCTGACCCGGCAGTTCACGACGTTCCTGAACCCGGTCGGCGGGCATGAGTTGCGGCCGAGGATAGAGACCCGGTCCAATCCGCAGATCCGGCGGCCCCGGACGTTTCCTGGCGTCGGTCCCGTGCGCGCCTCGGCCATCGCGGCCACCATCGGCAGCGCCCGGCGGTTCCCGAGCGGGCGCGAACTCGCGGCCTGGCTGGGACTGACACCTGCGAACCGGTCGAGCAGTGGCAAGGAGCGCGTCGGACCACGTCGTGGACGTCGTGGATGCCCTGCCTCGCGAATGTGAAGGCGGCAGCCTTGCTCTCCGGCATGGTCCACGCCCCGGCTCAGCCCGTGTTGAAGCTGAGGGAAACAAAGGCTTGCCTGATGCGGGTGGTGCCCAAGGTCGGACTCGAACCGACACGATCTTTCGACCGGGGGATTTTGAATCCCCTGCGTCTACCATTCCGCCACTTGGGCCTGAGTGCTGCTCCTACCGTCCGCGTGTCCTTGCGTCCAGAGGCAATCAGCGCGGCTTGACGACCCCGTGCCACCATGGTCAACCGGACCGACCCCCTCAGGGCGAGGCCCATGCTGAGACGTCTCTACGACCGCACGCTGTCCTATGCAGAGCATCCGCACGCCATGTGGGTGCTCGCTCTCGTAGCCTTCATCGAAAGCTCCGTGTTCCCGATCCCGCCGGACGTGATGATGATCCCGATGATCCTCGCGCAGCCGCGGCGCGCCTGGGCCATCGCGCTGGTGGGGACTCTCGCCTCCGTCGCCGGCGGGTTGGCCGGCTACGGTATCGGCTACTTCTTCTACGACCAGATCGGGGCGCCGGTGCTGGAAGCGCTCGGCAAGGGCGACAAGATGATCGCCTTCAATGCCCGCTTTCAGGAGCTCGGCGTCTGGGCGGTGCTGGTCGCCGGGGTCACGCCGTTCCCGTTCAAGGTCATCACCATAATGTCGGGCTGGGCGGCAATGCCGCTCCTGCCCTTCGTGCTGAGCGCGCTCGTCGCCCGCGCATTGCGATTCTTCATCGTGGCCGCGCTGCTCAACTGGTTCGGCCCCCCGATCCGCGATTTCATCGAACGGCGGCTCGGCCTTGTGTTCACGCTCTTTTGCGTGGCGCTCATCGGCGGCTTCGTGTTGGTGCGGTATCTGTGAGCCCTGGCACGAGGACGCGTGGAATGACCCGCAACGCCCTGATCCTGATCGCATCCGCCGGCTCCGCCGCGCTGCTTCTCGGGGCCCTCGGCTTCCAGCACCTGGGCGGCCTGGCGCCCTGCAAGCTCTGCCACTGGCAGCGGTATCCGCACGGATTTGCGATCCTGCTGGGTCTTGTCGCCACGCGCATCTCCGGGGCGGCGCTTTCGCTGCTCGGCACGGCTGCCATGCTGGTCACCGCCGGCGTCGGCATCTACCACACGGGGGTGGAACGCGGCTGGTGGGAGGGCCCCTCGACCTGCACCTCGGGCGCCATCGACGGGTTGTCGACCGATCAGCTCATGGACCAGATCATGAACGCGCCGCTGGTGCGATGCGACGAGGTCGCCTGGCAGCTTGCGGGCCTGTCCATGGCAAGCTGGAACGCCCTGCTGTCGCTCGCGCTCGCCGCCGTCTGGATCGCCGCGTGGCGCCGCGACGCCTGAGCTGCCCGGCGTCCATCTTGCGGAGCCGGCGCCCATTGCCGCCGATCGGTCGACTGGACGCCGCGCCGCACCGCGACATACTCGGCCCGTAAGCACCACGTCCGAAGAGGTATCGATGAGCCACCGCACCATCCTTCTCGTCGGCGCGCCGGTGGATTCCGGCAAGCGTCGCGCCGGTTGTCTGATGGGCCCCGACGCCTATCGCTGCGCACGCCTGCACGGCGCGCTCGCCGATCTCGGGCACGACGTGCACGACCTCGGGAACGTGGCCCCGGACGCCGTGGACGTCGCCCCGGACGCGCATCTTCACGCCCTGCCCGAGACGATCGGCTGGACCGCGGCACTCTCCCGCGCTGCCGAGGATGCGCTCGGACGCGGCACCGCGATCTTCATGGGGGGCGATCACGCGCTGTCACTGGGGACCGTGCACGGCGCGGCGGCGCACGCCGCGTCCCGCGGGCGACCGCTCTTCGTGCTCTGGCTCGACGCCCATTCCGACTTCCACACCGCGCTGACTACGGGCAGCGGCAATCTCCACGGCACGCCGCTGGCCTACATCACCGGCCGCGAGGGTTTTCCCGGCTTTCCCTCGGTGCCCCATCCGGTTCTCGAGGAGAATGTCTGCATTATCGGCCTGCGCTCCGTCGACGGGCCGGAGCGCGCAGCTCTCGAGGCCAGCCGCATCCGGCGCCACGACATGCGCAATATCGACGAGACCGGCATCGCCGCTCCGCTCAATGCCTTTCTCGAAACGGTCGCGGCGGCGGGCGGCGACCTGCACGTCTCCCTCGATGTCGACTTCCTCGACCCGGCGGTCGCACCGGCGGTGGGCACCACGGTCCCCGGCGGCGCCACGGTGCGCGAGGGACACCTCGCGATGGAGATCCTGCACGATTCGGGACTGATGTCGTCGCTCGACCTGGTGGAGCTCAACCCGATGCTCGACGAACGCGGCCGCACCGCGCAGTTGATGGTCGATCTCGCCGCCTCGGCCCTCGGCCGCCGCGTCTTCGACCGCCCCACGCCCCGCATCCTCTGAGGTCCGCCATGCCCCCCTCGGACAAGGCGCTCGTTCGCTTCGTCTCGATTCGCCTCGGGCTCGATGCCGCGCTCCGCAATCTCGCGGACCACATCGAGGAGGAGTACCGCCGCAGGTATCACTTCGACAGGATCGCGAACGGCGACGCCTGCAGATGGAGCACTGTGCGCCAGAACTTGCGGCCCGTCACCGCCGCCGGCCAACCGCGCGACCTCTTCGGCATGCAGTTGCGCCGCGCCGGGAGGGCGGCGGCATGATCTCCACCGCCTGGCCGTCAAGCGCTACCCGCTTCGTCGCCCTTCGCCTCGCCCCCGGCGCCGACCTGCGCGAGAGTCTGGAGGCCGCCTTCAACGCTGAGCCCGATGTCGCCGGCTTCCTCGCCGCCGCCGTCGGCTCGCTCACCCACGCCACGCTCCGCTCCGCCGGCCGGGACGACACCCTCACCATCCCCGGCCCGCTGGAAATCGTCGCTCTCTCCGGCACCTTCTCGCAGGACGGCCCGCACCTTCACCTCGCGGTGTCGGACGCGCGCGGCACGATGACCGGCGGCCACCTCCTGCGCGGCAACCCCGTCCGCACCACCGCCGAGATCGTCCTCGCCCTCGCCACCGGCCCCCGCTTCACCCGCCCGCGGGATCCGCGCACCGGCTACAATGAACTCGCCTTCGACTGAAAACCGCCCCCGCTTCTTTGGGCTTCCAAATACTCCTGGGGGCGTGGGGGGCAGCGCCCCCCACCGGGGGTTTGGGGGTTCCCCCCAAAATATCGCGCGCGCGGCACGCGCACCGCAGGCCTCAGCCGCGGCGCTTGTCGAGGTGCTTCTGCAGCGCGCCAGCGTTCTTCTCGCGCCGGCCCTTGTAGGGGTTGCGCGCGCCCTGCCCGCGCATCACCAGCCGGATCGGCGTGCCCGGCATGTCGAAATCGGCGCGCAGCCCGTTTACGAGGTAGCGCGTGTAGGCGTCCTGCATCTTGTCGGGATGCGAGCACATCACCACGAAATGCGGCGGCCGGGTCTTGGCCTGGGTCATGTAGCGCAGCTTGATGCGCCGCCCGCCGGGTGCCGGGGGCGGGTGCGCCTCCACCATCTCGCCGAGCCAACGGTTGAGCTGCGCGGTCGGCACGCGCCGGTTCCAGACCTCGTGGGCGCGCATCACAGCGCCGCGCAGCCGGTCGAGCCCGCGGCCCGTCCGCGCCGAGACCGTCACCAGCGGCGCCCCGCGCAGTTGCGGCAGAAGCCGGTCGAACGCCTCGCGCAGGGCGGCGAGCTTGCCGCTCTTATCCTCCTCGAGGTCCCACTTGTTGACCGCCACGACCACCGCGCGGCCCTCGCGCTCGGCCAGATCGGCAATCCGCAGGTCCTGCTGCTCGAACGGGATCGCCGCGTCCAGAAGCACCACCACGACCTCGGCGAACTTGACCGCGCGCAGCCCGTCGGCCACCGACAGCTTTTCCAGCTTTCCTTGAACCTTGGCCTTCTTGCGCATGCCCGCGGTGTCGAAGATGCGCGTCGGCACGCTGTCCCAGTCCATGGTGACAGAGATAGCGTCGCGGGTGATCCCCGCCTCGGGCCCGGTCAGGAGCCGATCCTCCCCCAGAAGGCGGTTGATGAGCGTCGACTTGCCCGCATTCGGTCGTCCCACCACCGCGATCTGCAGCGGCTTGTCGGGTGTCGGCGCGGGTCCGTCCTCGTCCGCCTCTTCCGACACCGGCAGCGACAGGTCCGGCTCCTCGGACGTGCGTGCCGCGACCTCGGCGAAGCCCTCGGACAGGGGCAGGAGCGCGGAATAAAGCTCCGACATGCCTTCACCGTGCTCGGCCGAAAGCTGGATGGGTTCCCCGAGGCCGAGGCCCCAGGCCTCGATCACGCCGGCCTCCGCCGCGCGGCCCTCGGCCTTGTTGGCGGCCAGCAGGACGTGATCGGCGCGCTTGCGCAGGATCTCCGCGAAGATCTCGTCGGTCGGGGTGATGCCGGTGCGCGCGTCGATCAGGAACAGGCACACGTCGGCCATGTCGACCGCCCGCTCGGTCAGGCGCCGCATCCGGCCCTGGAGCGAATCGTCGTTCGCGTCCTCCAGCCCCGCGGTGTCGATGGCGGTGAAGGAGATGTCGCCGAGCCGCGCCTCGCCCTCGCGCAGATCGCGCGTCACGCCGGGCTGGTCGTCGACCAGCGCCAGCCGCTTGCCGACGAGCCGGTTGAACAGCGTCGACTTGCCCACGTTGGGCCGGCCGACGATGGCGAGGGTGAAGGGCATGACAGACGCTCCGGCCAGATCCAAGGCGCCCCGTTACCGCAGAAGCGGCGCGAAGGAAAGCCGCCTCAGCGGTAGGCGGCGAGCGCGCCGTCCGCGGTGACCACGTAGAGCGTGCCGTTCACCACGATCGGGCTCGCGGTGGCGCCGCCCTCGACCGGCACCTGCGCGACCAGCCTTCCGTCCTCGGGCGCGAAGGCGCGCAGCGCGCCGTCCGACGAGGCGACCCAGAGCTGCCCGCCCGCCAGCACCGGGCCGTGGTTGGCGAAGGCGCTGTCGCGGCGCCGCGACGGCCGGGCGGAGCGTTTCCAGCCCGGCAGGTCCGCGGCCCAGACCTGCGCCCCGGTCTCGCGGTCGACGCGCACCAGTTCATCCAGATCGCTGAGAAAATACACGGAATTTCCGGCCACGAGGGGCGGGCCGAAGGCGCCCTTGTCGATGGTCCAGATATCCTCTCCGGAGCCCATCGACCGCGCCGTGAAACGCCCCGAATGGGTGCCGGCATAGACCGTGTTACCGGCGATGGTGGGATCGCCGGTCATGTCGTCGATGCGCGACAGCACCCGGCCACGCCGCGATCCGCCAACGATCTCGGACCAGATGCCGTTTCCGCCCTGCCGGAAACGCGCTTGCAGGTTGCCGTCGCCGAAGGCGAAGACGACCTGCTCCGCCCCGATGGCGGGGGCCGGCGCACCGGCGACGTTGGCGATGTCCGGCACGCCGTCGGCGCGCCAGCGAATACGCCCGTCCGGCGCCTCGATGGCCCAGCCGACCGAGTCACCCGAGGTGATGTAGACCAGCCCGTCGCGGTAGCTCGGTGCGCCGGTGGCAGTGTCCTGCAGCCGTTGGCTCCAGACCTCGCCGCCCGAGGCGGGATCGAGCGCCGTGAGCTCCCCGAAGCCCGTCGAGACGAACAGCCGCCCGCCGCCGAGGGCGAGACCGCCGCCCTGCGCCTGGAAGCTCTGGTCGCGCCGCGGCACCAGGGAGGTCTGCCAGAGCACCGCGCCGGAGGGCGAGATGGCCGAAACGATGAAGTCCGAGGACATGACGTAGATACGCGATCCGTCCGAGACCGGGTCGGTGTTCAGCCGCTGGCGCTTCACGTCGCCCTGGCCGATATCCACCGACCACAGCGGCTGCAACGGCAGCGACAGCGCGGCATGTTCGACGCGGGCATGCGGGCTGACCTGGCTCTGCGTCCAGGCGCCGTTCTGCACCGCGCCGGGCAGCGCCGCCGGCACCGCGCGATTCGGTCCGGGCATGGATTCAGACGGTTGCGTCTGGAGCACCTCGCGGATGCCGAGCCGTTCGCCCGGCAGGATGACCTCGCGCTCGCCGCAGGCCGCAAGCGCCGTCACACCGGCCATCAGCGCCAGATTGAGAAGCTTCGCCAAGTCCCCGTCCCCGTTCTGTCCACCCTCGCGCGGGCGCCTCGTTCAGGAGGCATCCTCGATCGAGCCGCCGAGCGCCACAATCAACTGCGACGCCCGGAGGCGCAAGCCCTGGGTCACTTCCGAATCCTGGCGGATCCCCTGCAGGCGCGTCAGCGCCGCGTCGGTCTCTCCCGCCTCGATCTCCAGCAGCGCCAGCTGTTCCTCGGCCATCAGCCGCAGCGGTCCGCCCTCTGCCATCGCCGCGAAGCCGCTCTGCCGTGTCTGCGCGTCCACACCTTCACGCGTGAGCGCCTTGAAGTGGGCGATCTGGCGATAGATGTCATTCTCTCCGCTCACGTTCACGGCATTCAGCGTCTCCGACGCGGCGGCGGTATCGGCGCCTTCGGCCGAAGATTGCTCGCCCGCCCGCAGCATGGCGAGGATCGCTTCCGCCCCACCCTCGGGCGCCTGGACCTCGGCCAGCGCGGCGGCGCGTTCCTCGGCGGTCTCCGCGTCGAGCGCCGCGTAGATCGCAGAGCCGAATTCCTGCGCCGCGGCCTCTTGCTGCGCGGCGCGGTATTCCCGCCAGGCCGCCCCGCCGACGATCAGCAGCACCAGCAGCACGGCGATCCAGCCATAACGCCGCAGGTAGCCGTAAAGCCGGTCACGGCGGACCTCTTCGGTGACTTCGTCGATGAAGCTATCGGGTTGGCTCACGCGGGCGCCTCTTTTTCAAGCGGTGATCGTCCGTCCACCCCTTATCGAAGGCGGTGGCGGCTGCCAAGCGGACTTCCCCGATGCCCGCGCACCGATACCGGCACGAAATTCGTCGCGTCGCCTTGAACGCGACGTTGACGACCCCGATCTGAACCGAAGAGTTTAGAAATAGGGAGATCGGACCGGGTATGGTCCAGATGAGCCTTGCGTTCCTAGAGCCTTTGGCGTGAAGAGCGCATACGGACAGGATTGATACTTAATGCGCGTTTTTCCGGTTCTTCTTGCGGTCCTGGTGGCCGCGTTGCTCTACGCCGTGGTCGTGGAGCGTGATCGTTTCGTGGCCTTGATCGGCCCCGCCGCCCCGACCGAGGTCGAGGCGGACCAGCCCCCCGACATCCCGGTCAAAGCCGATACCGACGCCAGTGAAACGCCCCCTCGCGAGGGGGCGGTGCGGGTCATGGCGATGAAGAGCGTGGCCCAGGAGATCGACAGCGCCGTGCGCCTGCGCGGCGAGACCGAGGCGCTGCGCGAGGTCGCCGTGATGGCCGAGACGACCGGCAAGGTTGTCTCCGACCCGCTGCGCAAGGGTGCCTTCGTCGATGCCGGCGATACGCTCTGCCGGCTCGACCCCGGGACGCGCCAGATCAGCCTGGAAGAAGCCGAGGCCGCGCTCGCCGAGGCCCGCGCCTCCGTCCCCGAAGCCGAGGCGCGCGTGCCCGAGGCCGAGGCCCGGGTGGCCGAGGCCGAAGCGGCGCTCGAAGAGGCGCGGATCAACGAGAACGCGGCTTCGACGCTCTCGGGATCGGGCTACGCCTCCGATACCCGGGTTGCGCAAACGCGCGCCGCCGTTCGCGCCGCCGAAGCCGCGGTCTCGAGCGCGAAGGCCGGGCTCGAAGCCGCCCGCTCGGGGCTCGAAAGCGCCGCCGCGCGCATCCGCTCGGCCGAGGCTGCAGTCGCCCGCGCCGAGAACGAGATCGACAAGCTGACCATCCGCGCGCCTTTCGACGGCCTGCTGGAAAGCGACACCGCAGAGCTTGGCGCGCTCCTGCAATCGGGCGGCATGGGCGGCGATCCCTGCGCCACGGTGCTCCAGCTCGATCCGATCAAGATCGTCGGCTTCGTGCCGGAAGCCGCCGTCGGCCGCGTCCATGTCGGCGCCACCGCGTCCGCGCGGCTGACCGGCGGGCGCGAGGTAGCAGGCGAGGTCACCTTCGTGTCGCGCAGCGCCGACGCGCTGACCCGCACCTTCCGGGTGGAGATTCGCGCGGACAACGCCGACCTCGCCCTATCGGCGGGCCAGACGGCGGAGATCGCCATCGACAGCGACGGCGTGAAGGCGCACCTGATCCCGCAATCGGCGATGACCCTCAGCGACGACGGCACTCTCGGCGTGCGCGCGGTCGGCGACGACGGCACCGCCCGGTTCCACGGCATCGAGATCGTGCGCGACACCGTGGAGGGCACCTGGGTCACCGGCCTGCCCGACCGTACCGACATCATCACGCTGGGGCAGGAATACGTCACCGACGGCGTGCCTGTCGCGCCTTCCTACCAGGACATCATCCAATGACCGGGCTCGTCGACTGGGCGGCCGCGCGGGCGCGCATGGTGGTGACCTTCATCGCGCTGTCGATCGTCATCGGCACCGTCGCCTACCTCGCCCTGCCGAAGGAGGGCGAGCCGGATATCGAGATCCCGGCGCTCTTCGTGTCCGTGCCCTTCCCCGGCATCTCGGCGCAGGATTCCGAGAGCCTGCTGGTCAAGCCGATGGAGACCGAGTTGTCGGATCTCGATGGCCTCAAGGAGATGTCGGGCACGGCAGCCGAGAACTATGCCGGCCTCGCCATGGAGTTCGAGTTCGGCTGGGACAAGACCAAGATCATGGCCGACGTGCGCGACGCCATGACCCGCGCGGAGGCGAAATTCCCGGACGGAGCGGAGCAGTATTCGATCAACGAGATCAACTTCTCCGAATTTCCCATCGTCATCGTGAACCTGACCGGTCCGGTGCCCGAACGCACGATGGCGCGGATCGCCAAGGACCTTCAGGACCGGGTGGAGGGGCTCGACGCGGTGCTGCAGGCCGGCATCGCCGGCAACCGCGACGAGATGCTCGAGGTGCTGATCGACCCCCTCCGGCTGGAAAGCTACAATGTCACGGCGGGCGAGCTGATCAACGTCGTGCGGAACAACAACCAGCTCATTGCCGCCGGCGAGGTGGAGACGGCGCAGGGCGCCTTCGCGGTCAAGATCCCGTCGTCCTTCGACGAGCCGCGCGATGTCTACGACCTGCCGGTGAAGGTGAACGGCGACCGGGTGGTGACGCTGGGCGATCTCGCCACGATCAACCTGACCTTCGAGGACCGCACCGGCACGTCGCGCTTCAACGGCGAACGCTCGCTCGCGCTGCAGATCGTCAAGCGCAAGGGCTACAACCTCATCGACACGGTCGCGCAGGTGGAGGACATGGTCGCGTCGGCACAGGCCGAATGGCCCGAGCAATTGCAGGCCGCGGTGACCATCGGCACCTCCAACGACCAGAGCCGGCAGGTGCAGTCGATGGTCGAGCAGCTTCAGGGGTCGGTGCTGACCGCCGTCGCGCTTGTGATGATCGTCATTCTCGCGACGCTCGGGCTGCGCCCGGCGATCCTCGTCGGCTTCGCGATCCCGACCTCGTTCCTGCTGTGCTTCGCGTTCCTCGCGATGATGGGCGTGTCGATCTCGAACATCGTGATGTTCGGGCTGATCCTCGCTGTCGGGATGCTTGTCGACGGCGCCATCGTGGTTGTGGAGTACGCCGACAAGCGCATCGCACAGGGCGTGGGGCCGATGCACGCCTATACCGACGCGGCCAAGCGCATGTTCTGGCCGGTGGTATCGTCGACCGCGACAACGCTCTGCGCATTCCTGCCGATGCTGTTCTGGCCCGGCGTGCCGGGGCAGTTTATGGGAATGCTGCCGGTCACGCTGATCTTCGTGCTCTCGGCCTCGCTGGTGGTGGCGCTGGTCTACCTGCCGGTCGTCGGCGGCGTGCTGGGCCGCTTCGGCCGCGGTCTCGGCAACGCTGTCGACCGCATCCGCCACCTGCCCTTCTATGCGAACGCGCTGCTGATCCCGTTGGCGGTCCTGCCCATCGGCGCTGCCCTGGCCGGCGTGCCGGCGCTGTGGGTCGTGGTGATCGACACCTACGGCGCCATGGACTCGGGCGACATCCTCGGCTCGGTGATGCCCACCTTCCTGGCGCTGTTCGCCTGCATTCTCGCCGCGGTGCTGCTGGTTGCCCTGGCCCTGGTCGGCGCCGCCGTCCTGCTTCTGTCGCTCGCCGCGCTCTTCGTGCGCATCGGCGCCGGTCTGCGCGCCGCGGGGCGCCGGATCACCGGGCGCCGCGACGAGACGCGCGTGACGAGCGGATACCGCCGCACGCTCTTCGGCCTGTTCATCGCGCTCATCGCCAAGAACCCGTTCGGTCCGGTGATCGCCGCCGCAATCATCTTCGTCTTCGTCGGCACGACCTTCATCTACTACGGTGAGAACCAGAACGGCGTCGAATTCTTCGTGGAGAGCGAGCCCGAGTTCGCGCTCGTCTACGTCAAGGCGCGCGGCAATCTCAGCCTCGAGGAAAAGGACGCTGTCGTCCGCCGCGTCGAAGACATCGTGCTTGCCCATCCCGGCGTGCAATCTGCCTTCGCCTTCGCCGGAGAGAGCGGCCTAAACAACAACACCGGCGGCGCCGAGGCCCCCAAGGACACGATCGGACAGGTCCAGTTCGAGACGGTCCCGTGGGAGGACCGCGCGGGCGACGCCAGCCTTGACGGCGACGTGGTGATCGCGGAGCTGACGGACCAGCTTGAGACCATTCCCGGCATCGAGACCGAGATCCTCAACCTCGCCATGGGACCGGCTTCGGCCAAGCCGGTGCACCTGCGGATCATGGGCGACGACTGGGACACCCTCATCGCCGCAACGACGCTGGCGCGCGAACGCTTCGACGCCACCCCCGGCCTGCGCCTGATCGAGGACACCCGCCCCCTGCCCGGCATCGACTGGGAAATCGAGGTCGACGTGGAGAAGGCCGGCCGCTACGGCGCCGACGTCGCCACCGTGGGCGCGATGGTGCAGCTCGTCACCCGCGGCCTCCTGCTCGACACGATGCGCGTCGACAGCTCGGACGAGGAAATCGACATCCGCGTGCGCCTGCCCGAGGAGGACCGGCTGCTGTCGACCCTCGACACGCTCAAGGTGCGCACCTCCGAGGGGCTGGTGCCGCTGTCGAATTTCGTCACCCGCAAGCCGGTCAACACGCTGGCCGAGATCAGCCGCGTCGACCAGAAGCGCTATTTCGACGTGAAGGCCGACGTCTTTCCCGGCACCTTCAAGGCGGTGGACGAGGATGGCGCCGTCGCCGCGACCCTGCGCACCGCGGGCGGCGGAGGCGGCGGTACGGTCGACGGCCCGGACGGCACCTACGCGATCCTCGCCGCCGAGGGCGAGGCGACAGCGGACAGCATCGGCGAGGGCCTGAGGTCGGGCACGCTCAGCCTCGTGCCGGTGAACCCCAACGAGCGCATCGCGCTCCTGACCGAGTGGCTCGACACGGGCCCCCTGCCCGCCGGGCTCGACTGGGAATGGACCGGCGACCAGGAGGACCAGGCCGAAAGCACGGCCTTCCTCGGCCAGGCCTTCGGCGCTGCGCTCGGGCTGATGTTCATCATCCTGCTGGCGCAGTTCAATTCGATCTACAACGCGGGGCTGGTGCTTCTGGCCGTGGTCCTGTCCACGACCGGCGTGCTGATCGGCATGCTGGTGATGGGGCAGACCTTCTCCATCATCATGACCGGCACGGGGATCGTCGCGCTGGCCGGGATCGTGGTGAACAACAACATCGTGCTGATCGACACCTATCAGGAATACGAACGCTACATGCCCCGAGATGAGGCTATCGTGCGCACCGCGGAGGACCGCATCCGCCCCGTGCTGCTGACCACGATCACCACCATGGCCGGCCTCGCGCCGATGATGTTCGGCCTCTCGCTCGATTTCTTCGGCGGCGGCTACACGATCGACAGCCCCACCGCGCTGTGGTGGAAGCAGCTGGCGACGGCGGTGGTCTTCGGACTGGGAATCGCGACGGTGCTGACGCTGATCTTCACACCGGCGATGCTCGCGGCGCGGGTCTGGGTGACGACCTACGCGCTCTGGCTCGGCCGTGCGCTCTCGGCGCTGTCGCTGGGCCGGGCGAGCCGCGCGGCGCAGGACTGGGCCGTCACCGCGCGCGCCCGCCGGGTGAAATCTCCGGTCATCCTCTGGGACGACGATACCCCCGCCCCCATGCCGGCGCGCACCTCGCCGAATAATCTCCGCGCTGCGGAGTGACGCCCCGCCGCCGGGGACGCTCGCCCCTCCCCCCTTGCAAAGCGACGCCTGTTAGCGCTAACGGGTGCCTCATGACCCACTCCCTGTCACTCCGCCGCGCGCTCTTCGAAGGCGTCGGGCTCCGGCTTCTGGCGATCTTCCTGCTGACCGCGATGTCCGCAGCGGTGCACGCCGCCGCCAAAACCGTGCCGGTCGGCCAGATCGTCTTCTGGCGGTCGTTCCTCGCGCTCGGGCCCATCTGCTTCTACATGCACCTGCGCGGGGGCTTTCGCGCCGGGCTGCGCACCCGCAGGCCCGGCGCCCACGCCTTGCGGGGCGGCCTCGGCGCGGTCTCCGTGGCGCTGTCCTTTCTCTCGCTCGCCTACCTGCCGGTGGCGAGCGCGGAGGCGCTGTCCTTCCTCGCGCCGATCCTCACGCTGCCGCTGGCCGCGCTGGTCCTGAAGGAACGCATCGGCCCCACCGCGATCCTGTCGGTGCTGATCGGCCTCGCCGGCGTCGCGCTGATGCTGTGGTCGGCGCTGGAGCTCCCCACCGAAGGCGCCGCGATCGGCGTCGCCGCCGGGCTCGGATTCGCCCTCGTGATGGCCGTGGTGCGCGTGCAGGTGAAAGACATGACCCGCTCCGAAGCCCCGTCCACCATCGCCTTCTACATGTCCGTCATCACCTCTCTGGCCGCGCTCGGCTCCGCCCCCTTCGGCTGGACCGCGCCGCCGCCCGAGGCATGGGTCCCGCTCCTCGCCACCGGAATCTTCGGCGGCCTCGCCGCCATCGCGGGCACCGAGGCGGTGGCGCGCGCGCCCGTCGCCACGCTCGCCCCGATCGAATATACCGGCCTCGTCTGGGCGCTCCTGTTCGACGTCGTGCTCTTCGCGACGCTGCCGACCTGGCAGGCGCTCCTCGGCGCGCTCACCATTCTCGCCGCCGCCGCGCTCGCCACCTTCGGCACGCGGCGCTAGAGGCCGGCCTCCCGTTCCGCCTCGCTGAGGCCCGCCCACCACTTGGCGTATGAGCTGTTCTTCGGATGCAGCCCGCCCTCGTCGGGCGCGCCGTCCTTCCACCAGACGGCGCCGCGCTCGCCGAGCCGCCGCTTGGCCGCGTCCACGTCGTCCCGCGCCGCCCGCTCCGCGTCCGCCGTCTCCGCCTGCCCCACGGCCCGCCGCGCCTGCATCAACGCCTTGATCGCCGCCCGCCGCTCCGTGTCCGAAAGCCGCGGATCGGTCTTCCGCCAAAGCCGCCCCTTCGCCACGAAGTACCGCCCGTCCGGCGTCTCGGGATGATTCTTCCGGCTCACGCGCGCCCCATCCTCTTCCTGCGCCCCTGCTTCTTTGGGCCTGAAATACTCCGGGGAGCGCGAGGGGCCGGCCCCTCGCTCCCGTCCGCGCCGCAAGGCCGGCCCCCGACCCCTCGCACCACGCTCACGCTGCGTCCTCCCGCTCCGCCGCCTGCCGCGCCCAGAGCCCGGCATAGCGCCCGCCCCGCGCCAGAAGGTCGGCATGGCTGCCCTCCTCCACGACTTCGCCGGCCTCGAGCACCACGATCCGGTCGGCGTCGGCAACGGTCGACAGCCGGTGCGCGATGGTCAGCACGCTGCGCCCCTCCGCCGCGCGCGCCAACGCCTCCTGGATGCCCTGCTCCGTCTCGGTGTCGAGCGCCGAGGTCGCCTCGTCCAGCAGCAGGACCGGCGGATCCTTCAGCAGCGTCCGCGCGATACCCACGCGCTGCTTCTCCCCGCCCGACAGCTTCAGCCCCCGCTCGCCGACCTGGGTGTCGTAGCCCTCGGGCAGCGAGCGCACGAATTCGTGGATCTGTGCGGCGCGGGCGGCCTCCTCGATCTCCTCCTGCGTGGCCTCCTCGCGGCCGTAGGCGATGTTGTAGCGGATCGTGTCGTTGAACAGGACCGTGTCCTGCGGCACCACGCCGATCGCCGCGTGCAGGCTGTCCTGCGTGACGTCCCGGATATCCTGCCCGTCGATGCGGATCGCGCCGCCCTGCACGTCGTAGAACCGGAACAGCAGCCGCCCGATGGTGGACTTGCCCGATCCCGACGGGCCGACCAGCGCCACGCTCTCGCCGGCGCCAACCCGCAGCGACACGCCCTTCAGGATCGGCCGGTCGGGCTCGTAGCCGAAGCGGATCGCGTCCAGCTCCACAACCCCGCGTGACACCTCCAGATCCCGCGCCCCAGGCTTGTCCGACACCTCCGCCGGCTGCTCCAGCAGGTCGAACATCTGGCCCATGTCGACAAGGCTCTGCCGGATCTCGCGGTAGACCGTGCCGAGGAAATTGAGCGGCATGGTGATCTGGATCATGTAGGCGTTGACCATGACGAAATCGCCGACCGTCAGCGCGCCCGAGGCGACCCCGCGCGCCGCCATCACCATGACCCCGACAAGGCCGGCGGTGATCAGGAAGGCCTGGCCGAAGTTCAGCGCCGCCAGCGACACTTGCGTGCGGATCGCCGCGCTCTCGTAGCCGCGCATCGCCATGTCGTAGCGCGCCGCCTCGCGCGCCTCGGCGCCGAAATACTTCACCGTCTCGAAGTTCAGGAGCGAATCGATCGCCTTCTGGTTGGCGTCGGTGTCCTGGTCGTTCATCTCGCGCCGCAGCTTCACGCGCCATTCGGTCACCTTGAAGGTGAACCCGACATAGGCGGCGATCGTGCCGGTCACGACGACAAGGTACCACGGGTCGAACAGCACGAAGAGCACGACCGCGATCAGCACCAGTTCCAGCAGGAGCGGGCCGATGGAGAACAGCAGGAAGCGCAGCAGGAACTCCACGCCCTTCACGCCCCGTTCCATGATCCGCGACAGCCCCCCGGTGCGGCGCGTCAGGTGGTAGCGCAGGCTGAGGCGGTGGATGTGGCGGAAGGTCTCCAGCGCGATGGTCCGCAGCGCGCGCTGGCCGACGCGCGAGAAGACGGCGTCGCGCAGCTGCTGGAAACCGGTATTCATCAGCCGCGCCATGCCATAGGCGACGGTCAGCGCCACGGCGCCGGCGCCGAGCGCCCAGGCCGGCGTGACCTCGCCGTCGGTCAGCGCATCGACCGCCGCCTTGTAAAAGAGCGGCGTGCCAACCGCGATCACCTTCGCGATGACCAGAAGCGTCAGCGCGCCGACCACGCGCCGCTTCACCCACGGCTGCCCCTCGGGCCAGAGGTAGGGAGCAACCCGGCGGATCGTGCGCAGGCCGGACCGACGCTCGTCCCCGGCGAGCGCGCTCCGGTCGGTCTCTCGGCTGGCATCGGGCGGCATGTCGTCTCCGGGCTGGCGGTCAGGGACCGGGATATCCGCCCGCGCCCGGGATGACCATGCGGCCGATCAGGCCGGCAGGTCCCGCGCCGTGATCGTGTAGGCGAAGTCGTCCGGGGACAGGGGATCGCGACGCTCCCCGCCGATCTCCGCCTGCGGATACATCAGGAACGGCACCTCGCCCAGTTCGGCGCCCGGCAGCGCCACGTCGTGCGCGTCGTTGTAGGCGATCCAGTTGCCCTCCCAGGCGCCGAACAGCGTCTCGCGCGCCGCGGCGACCTTGGGATGCGACAGCGGCAGGTCCTTCGGCGGCTCCTCCAGCATCACCTTGCGCACGTCGGCGGGATCGACCGGCACCCAGCCGAAGTCCTGCAGCCAGACCTCGGCCCGGCAATGCTGCGCGCGGGTAACGTCGGCCGATCCGGCGCCAAGGCTCTTGTAGCCGAACGCGGAGGGTGCCACGCGCAGCCCGTAAAGGTCGCGCGCCGGCAGCCCTGCGGCCCGCGCGAGCCCGACGAAGAGCGCGTTGAGATCGGCGCATTTGCCGGTCAGATCGCCCATGTGCAGCATCGAGCCGATGTCGCCCAGCCCGCAGCCGCGGGTCTCGGGGTTGCGCGCGGTGTTCTCCACGATCCAATCGTAGATCGCCCGGGCCTTGGCGAGGTCCGTCTTCGCCCCGGCGGTGGCCCGGTCCGAGGTTTCGCGCACGATCCCGTCTGTCGGAATGAGATCGGTCGCCGCGGTGTAGCGGGCCCGCGCCCCTTCGGGCAGCGGCGGAACGGAGCCGGGCGCGGAGAGATCCACCGCCCGGTCCCGCGTGGCGGACAGCGTCGTCACCTGCAGTCGGCGCGGCGTCTCGCCCGCCGGCCAGCGCGCATGCAGCATCTCCGCCCCGTCACCCGAGGTCACGACCTCTACCTTCTCGGCGTCGCCCGACCACTGCGCCTTGCCCGCGCGCATCCAGCCGTCCGCCTCGAAGGATGGCATGGGCACCCAGGCCTGCGCCTCGGCACCGGCAGGCAGCGTGATCTCCGTCACAAGCTCGAACCGCCGCCAGTCGCCGGGCGTCGGCGCGAATGCGGCCGCCGCATGGCGCGGCAGGGCTGCAAGGGTCGCGGCGGCCGCGCCGCCGAGAATCAGGTGCCGTCTGTGCATGGCCGTACCTCTGTCATCTGCCGCCGGGCCATAGGCCGGGCGCCCGTCCCACGCAAGCGCGACGGCGCACGATCTTACCTAAGATCGTGCGCAGGATTTTAGTTAAAATCCTGCGCCAGGCCACATCTCGCACCCTGTTTCAGAGCGCCGTCCAGCCGCCATCGACGCTGATCGTCGTGCCGGTGATCTGCGCCGCCGCGTCCGAGCACAGGAACACCGCGGTGCCGCCGATCTGCTCGACGGTGGCGAACTCCTTGGAGGGCTGGCGTTCGAGAATCACCTTCTCCTTCACCTCCTCCTCGCTCATGTCGTACTTCTTCGCGGTATCGGGGATTTGCGATTCGACCAGCGGCGTCAGCACGTAGCCGGGGCAAATGGCGTTCGCCGTGATCGGCTCCTTCGCGGTTTCCAGCGCCACGGTCTTGGTCATGCCGACGATGCCGTGCTTGGCCGAGATATAGGCCGACTTGTAGGGCGACGCGGTCAGCCCGTGCGCCGAGGCGATGTTGACCACCCGACCCCAGCCGGCCTTGCGCATCATCGGCAGCCCCGCCGCGGTGGTGTGAAAGGCCGAGCTGAGATTGATCGCGATGATCGCGTCCCACTTCTCCGCCGGGAACTCGTCGATGGGCGCGACGTGCTGAATGCCGGCATTGTTGACCAGAATGTCGCAGGCGCCGGCGGCCTCGATCAGGTGGCGGCATTCCTCGCCCTTCGACATGTCCGCCTTGATGTAGCGCGCGGTGACGCCGTGTTCGCGCCCGAGATCCTCGGCCAGCTTGTGATCCTCGTCGGTATCGGTGAAGGAATTCAGCACGACGTCGGCACCCGCGCGCGCCAGTTCATGCGCGACCCCGAGCCCGATGCCCGAGTTCGATCCGGTGATGATGGCGGTCTTTCCCTTGAGCGACATGAACGGCCTCCGTTTCGCATCCGCGGCAAGTCTCGCCGCACTTGCAAAGGAGCGCAAGACGCACCGCCGTCGAGCGCCGGGGCCGGCTCATGCTAAAAAAAAACGCCGGCACAAGGCCGGCGTTCAGTTATTGAGGCAGGTTTCATACAGGCAAGAAACCTATCGAGCAGTGCCTCTTACATATCCCTTCCACCTTCGGAAGCCAAGCTAAAAGTTTGATTGCAGGGCGATGCGGGCGTAGAGAACCATCAGCGTGACACCAGGGCAGAAGGGTTTGATGCCGCCATGCGGAAGCAGTTTCTCCGGGCGCTCGGCCGCGCCGCATTTATCATCGGCGTCGGCGCCGCGCCGGCCCTTGCCGAGCCCCAGCATGGCATAGCTATGTACGGCGAACCGGCGCTGCCACCCGATTTTGTGGCGCTGCCTTACGTCAATCCCGATGCCCCCAAGGGCGGCCGGATCGTCGTCGGCGAGGTCGGCAGTTT
The DNA here is from genome assembly GCF_900112685.1 of Roseivivax sediminis. Lineage (GTDB taxonomy): Bacteria > Pseudomonadota > Alphaproteobacteria > Rhodobacterales > Rhodobacteraceae > Roseivivax > Roseivivax sediminis. The sequence goes on along the minus strand of NZ_FOMS01000003.1, from coordinate 136,262 downwards.
CGACAGCCTCAATCCGCACATCCTCAAGGGCGTCGTGCCCTGGCAATTGCGGTTTCTCGGCTACGAAAGCCTGATGGGCCGCAGCTACGACGAACCCTTCACGCTCTACGGTCTGCTCGCCGAATCGATAGAAGTCGCCGACGACCGCTCCTGGGTGGAGTTCACCCTGCGCGAGGAAGCGCGATTCTCCGACGGCAGCGAGGTCACCATCGAGGACGTGATGTGGTCCTACGAAACACTCGGCACGATCGGGCATCCACGCTACCTCGGCACCTGGGCGCAGGTGGAGGAGATGGAGCAGACCGGTCCCCGCTCCGTGCGCTTCACCTTCAGCACCGACAACCGCGAACTGGCGCTCCTGATCGGCATGCGCCCGATCCTCAAGCGCGCGCAGTGGGAGCAAAAGGAGTTCACCGAATCGGGGCTCGACACCATCCCCATCGGCACCGCGCCCTATGTCGTCAGCGATTTCGAGGCCGGCCGCTACGTGGAGATGACCCGCAACCCCGATTACTGGGGCAAGGACCTGCCCTTCATGCAGGGCCAGGCCAACCTCGACACCATCCGCATGGAGTTCTTCGCCGACGCCCAGGTCCTGTTCGAGGCCTTCAAGGCCGGCGCCATCACTTCCATCCGCGAGACCAACGCGGAGAAATGGGCCACGCAATACGACTTCCCCGCCGTCCAGCGCGGCGAGATCGAGCTGTCCGAGATCCCGCACCAGCGCCCCACCGGGATGACCGGCTTCGTGATGAACACCCGCCGCCCGGCCTTTTCCGACTGGCGCGTGCGCAGCGCGATGATCCATGCCTTCAACTTCGAATACATCAACGACGCGCTCACCGGCGGGCGGCAGCCGCGCATCCGCTCCTATTTCTCCAACTCGCTGCTGGCGATGGAGGACGGCCCGGCGAGCGAGGAGGTCGCCGCTCTCCTCCAGCCGCACAGCGATTCACTGGTGCCGGACGCGCTTGAGCCCTACGCCCTGCCCGAAGGCGACGGCAGTGCCAGCAACCGCGCGAACCTGCGCCAGGCCCAGGCCCTGATGCGCGAGGCCGGCTACAGTGTTGAGGCCGGCCGGATGACCACCCCCGATGGGCGCCCCTTCGGCTTCGAGATCCTGCTGCCCTCCTCCACGCCCGAGGCCGATGTGGGCGCCATCATCGACCTCTACGTCCCCGCGCTCGAGCGCATGGGCATCGATGTGACCGTCTCCCGCGTCGACAAGGCGCAATATGCGGAGCGCACGGACAGCTTCGATTTCGACATGACCTTCTACACCCGCGGCCTGTCGCTCAGCCCCGGCAACGAGCAGAAGCTGTATTGGGGGTCGGCCGCGGCCTCCTCGCAAGGCTCGCTCAACTGGATGGGCGTGCAGAGCCCGGCCATCGACGCGATGATCGACGAGATCCTGACATCGCAGAGCCGCGACGACTTCGTTACCGCAACCAAGGCGCTCGACCGGGCGCTGACCACCGGACGCTACGTGATCCCGATCTACCAGTTCCTGGAAAGCCGGATCGCCCACGACGCCGCCCTGCACTATCCCGACACGCTGCCGATCTACGGCGACTTCATCAACTTCCATCCCGACGTCTGGTGGTACGAGGCAGAGTGATCGGCCCGCTCCCCGGGGCGGCGCGCCTTTCTCCTTCTTCTCGTCGCGAAATACTCCGGGGTGAATTGGCCGCCCCGCGGCCAAGAGGGGCAGCGCCCCTCACCCTTTCGCTCGCCGGCTCAGACCAGCGAGGTCACCCAGAGGATCGTCGCGTCGTCCGCGCTGACCGAGATCACGTTGTGCCCCATGGTCGCGTCGTAATACGCGCTGTCGCCGCGCCGCATCTCGATCGGCTCGTAGAACTCCGTGTAGAGCCGGATCACCCCCGTCAGGACATAGAGGAACTCTTCCCCGTCATGGCGCACCCAGCCGTCGAACTCGTCCATCGACCGGGCGCGGACGCGGGCGCGATAGGGCAGCATCTGCTTCTTGGTGAGCGTCTCGGCCAGCAGCGCATGTTCGTAGGTCACGGTGGCCTGCGGAGTCCCGTCCCCGTCCTTGGTCACCGCCAGCCGGCCGTTCGCCTTGTCGCGCGTCGGCGGCGTGAAGAGCTGCGGCACGGAGATCTCCAGCCCCGTCGCCAGTTTCTTCAGCGCGTCGTAGGTGGGCGACATCTGACCGTTCTCGATCTTCGACAGGGTCGACCGGGCCAGCCCCGCCTGCCGCGCCGCCTGTTCCAGCGTCCAGTCGCGGGCCTTGCGCAGCTCGCGCACCCGCTCGCCAAGATTGAGCGGCTCGCCCTCTTCCGAGGGGCCGGTCTCGCGCGCGATGCGGATCAGGCTCTGGGGATCGTGACCGGACATGGCCGAAGGTCATAGGCCGCACCGGTTGCGCTTGCAAGACGGCGGCCGGGGCGGCTACGTCGCCGGCCATGGACGCGATCTTCGATTGCGGGCGCCCGGCGCCCTGCCCCGCACCCTTCAACCTGGCCGCCCACGTGCTGGGCTTCGCAGCGCCGGACCCCGACAAGATCGCCTTGGCGGTGATCGCGCCGACGGGCGCCGAGCGCTGGAGCTACGGCCGGCTCGGGGCCGCGGTGGGCGGCACGGCGGCGGGGCTCCTGCAGGCGGGGCTGGCGCCGGGCGATCGGGTTCTCCTGCGCCTCGGCAACACCGTCGCCTTTCCGCTCGCCTTTCTCGGCGCCATCGCCGCGGGGCTGGTGCCGGTGCCCACCTCGGCGCAGCTCACTGCCCCGGAGGTCGAGAAGATCGCCGCGCAGCTTGCGCCCGCCGCCATCCTGCGGGAGCCGGACGTGGCCTGCCCCGAAACCGCCCTTCCGATTTTCGGCCCCGAGGACATGCAGGTCTGGCGCGAGCTGCCGCCGGCGCCTTTCGACATGGGCGATCCGGACCGGCTCGCCTATATCGTGATGACTTCCGGCACCTCGGGTCGCCCGCGCGCCGTCGCCCATGCGCACCGCGCCGTCTGGGCCCGGCAGATGATGATGGAGGGCTGGTACGGCCTGGGTCCGTCCGACCGGCTGGCCCATGCCGGCGCGTTCAACTGGACCTTCACGCTGGGCACCGGTCTGCTCGACCCGTGGACCATGGGCGCGACCGCGCTGATCCCTGCCGCGGGCGTGACGCCGGCACAACTCCCGCTCCTCCTCGACCGCCACGAGGCCACGATTTTCGCCGCCGCGCCGGGCGTTTACCGGCAGATCCTGAAGCATGACCCGAAGCTGCCGAAGCTGCGGCACGGCCTCTCGGCAGGCGAGAAACTGGCCGAGCCGGTGCGCACCGCGTGGGAGCAAGCGACCGGCACGCCGATCTTCGAAGCCTACGGAATGTCGGAATGCTCGACATTCATCTCCGCCGCGCCCGGCGCGCCGGCGGCGCCCGGCACGCTGGGGCGGCCGCAGGTCGGCCGGCGCGTCGCGATCCTGGGCGAGGCTGGCCCGGTCAGGGCCGACGAGCCCGGCGAGATCGCGGTGGACCGGTGCGATCCGGGGCTCATGCTGGGCTATCTGGGCGACCCCGAGGCAACGGCCGAGAAGATGCAGGGCGAGTGGTTCCTCACCGGCGACCGCGGCGCAATGGCTGCGGACGGCAGCATCACCTATCTCGGCCGCATGGACGATCTGATGAATGCCGGCGGCCTGCGCGTCGCCCCGCAGGAGGTCGAGGACATCCTGCTGACCCATCCCGGGATCGACGAGGCCGGCGTGACCGACATGGAGGTCAAGCCCGGCGTGCGCGTCATCGCCGCGTTCTGGACCGGCCCCGAGGCGCTCAACGACGCCGATCTCGACGCCTGGATCGCCACCCGGCTCGCGCGCTACAAGTGCCCGCGGCTCTGGCAGCGCCTGGATAGCCTGCCGCGCAGCGCCAACGGCAAGCTCCTGCGCCGCCGCCTGCCCGAGCATCTGCCGACCGACTGATCCCGGCCACGTGCATCCCGCGCCCCCATCTGATACATCGGTGCAATCCGATACGACCTTCCTGCCGCCCCCGAAGAAGGAGAGCCCCTTGGTCAAGCTCGACATCCTGTCCGATCCGATCTGCCCCTGGTGCCTGATCGGCAAGACGCAGCTCGACCGGGCCCTGGCCGAGATCCCGGATCATCCGTTCGACATCGAATGGCACCCGTTCCAGCTCAATCCCGACATGCCCGCCGGTGGCATGGACCGGCGAGCCTATCTCGAAGACAAGTTCGGCGGCCCCGAGGGCGCAGAGAGCGCCTATGCCCCGGTCCTCGAAGCGGCAGAAGCGGCCGGGCTCGACATCGCCTTCGACCGGATCACGCGCACGCCCAACACGCTCGACGCGCACCGGCTGATCCACTGGGCAGGGATCGAGGGTCGCCAGACCGCCGCCGTCTCCGCGCTCTTCGCCGCTTATTTCGACGATGGCCGGGATATCGGCGAGCACGAGACGCTGGCCGACATCGCCGACGGGATCGGGCTCGACGCGGCGTTGATCCTGCGCCTGCTCGCCTCCGAGGCCGACCGCGAAGAAATCGCAGAACGCGACCGCGCCGCCCGGGAGATGGGCGTGACCGGGGTGCCGACCTTCATCGTCGGCGGCAAGCATGCCGTGCCCGGCGCGCAGCCGCCCGAACTCTGGGCGAAGGTCATCGCGGAGCTGAAGGCCGGCGCGGACAGCTGATCTGCCGACATGCATCACACGCATGGCTGCCATGCTATTTGGTGCGGATTGCAGCCGGCGGGTGAAGATCAACCGCTAACGCACTGGCCTGCGGGCGTGATCGCATTTCTGTGCCGTGCCGCACAGGCAGGTGATAGCGCACGCGTTTGGATACCGGGTGGTTTCTTAAAGCCGACCGGGCTATGTCCCGGGCAGCTCAACGAAAGTCCGCCCGATGTCCTCGCTTCCGATCCGCCGCTCCGAACTCGTCGCGCTTCTTGCCATGATGTTCGCGACCATCGCCTTTTCCATCGACTCGATGCTGCCGGCCCTGCCCGAGATCGCCGAGGCGATGACCCCGGACGACGTGAACCGCGCGCAGCTGATCCTGACGGTCTTCGTGCTCGGCATGGGGCTCGGGACGTTCTTCACCGGCCCGCTGTCGGACGCCTACGGTCGCAAGCCTGTGGTGCTGGGCGGGGCGATCCTCTACTGCATCGCGGCGCTGGTCGCGGCGCGCGCCCAGTCGCTCGAGGTGCTGCTGGCGGCGCGGCTGGCGCAGGGGCTTGGCGCCGCCGGACCGCGCGTGGTGGCGCTGGCGATCATCCGCGACCTCGTCTCGGGCCGCGAGATGGCGCGCATCATGTCCTTCGTGCTGATCGTCTTCACGGTGGTGCCGGCGCTGGCGCCGAGCCTCGGGGCGGTTATCATCGGCTTCGCCGGATGGCGCGGAGTCTTCATCGCCTTCGTGCTGTTCTCGGTGGTCTCGGCGGTCTGGATGATGATCCGCCTGCCCGAGACCCATCCGCCGGAGGCCCGTCGGCCCCTGCGCTTTGCCGCCATCGCCAGCGCCGCGCGCGAGATGGCCGCGCAGCCGGTGGTGCGGATCTCGATCATGGTGCAGGCGCTGACCTTCGGGATGATGTTCTCGATGCTTTCCAGCGTGCAGCCGGTCTACGACGTGACCTTCGGGCGCGGCGACGAGTTTCCGCTCTGGTTCGGGGCGGTGGCACTCTGTGCTTCCAGCGCCAGCCTTCTCAACGCCACCATCGTGGTGCGCGTCGGCATGCGGCGGATCGTGACCGCGATCCTGGCGATGCAGGTCGTGGTATCTGGCGTGATGGTCGCCATCGGCCTCGCCGGTGTGCCCGAGGCGGTCTATTTCGGCGCCTTCGTGTTCTGGCAGGGCACCGTGTTCTTCATGGCCGGGCTCTCGATCGGCAACCTCAACGCCATCGCGATGGAGCCGCTGGGCCATATCGCGGGCCTCGCAGCGAGCCTGATCGGCGCCATCGCCACGGTCGCCGCGGTGGTGCTGGCGATCCCCGTGGGGCTGATGTTCGACGGCACGCCCCTGCCGCTGGCCGCCGCGATGTGCGTCGAGGCGGTGCTCGCCCTGGGTCTGATGCTCCACATGCGGCGCATCGAGGCGCCGGTGACAGCCGCGGCCTAGGCGCCCCGGGGTGGGCAGATTGCCCACCCTGCCTGTCCCCCTGCACCATCACAGACAGGCGCCCGAAGGGCGTGCATCCTGCGCACCATTGCGGCAGACGGATCCTGTGGCGGGAAGGAATTTCGGTATACGATCGCATACACATATTTCCTTAATCGCCCACATGCGATAGAGCCACGGCAGGCGCAACCCGCAGAACGGAGCCGCAGCGATGTCCAGGATCAAGGTCGAGAACCCCATCGTCGAGATGGACGGTGACGAGATGACCCGCATCATGTGGGATTTCATCAAGGAAAAGCTGATCAAGCCTTACCTCGATATCGACCTTCTCTATTACGATCTGTCGATCCAGGAACGCGACCGCACGGACGACCGCATCACCGTGCACGCGGCCGAGAAGACGCGCGAGGTCGGCTGTGCGGTGAAATGCGCCACGATCACGCCGGACGAGGCGCGAGTCGAGGAATTCGGACTCAAGAAGATGTGGCGCTCGCCCAACGGGACGATCCGCAACATCCTCGGCGGCGTGGTCTTCCGCGCACCGATCATCTGCCGCAACGTGCCGCGGCTCGTCCCCGGCTGGACGCGCCCCATCGTCATCGGTCGCCACGCCTTCGGCGACCAGTACCGCGCCACCGACTTCCACTTTCCCGGCAAGGGCACGCTGTCGATGAAATTCGTCGGCGAGGACGGCACGGTGATCGAGAAAGAGGTCTACGATGCGCCCTCCTCGGGCGTGTTCATGGGCATGTACAACCTCGACGACTCGATCCGCGATTTCGCGCGGGCCTCATTGAACTACGGCCTCAACCTCGGCTGGCCGGTCTACCTGTCGACCAAGAACACGATCCTGAAGGCCTATGACGGCCGCTTCATGGAGATCTTCGAGGAGGTCTACGAGGCCGAGTTCCGCGAAGCCTTCGAGGCCAAGGGCATCGGCTACCAGCACCGTCTGATCGACGACATGGTCGCCTGCGCGATGAAGTGGAACGGCGGCTTCGTCTGGGCCACGAAGAACTACGACGGCGACGTGCAATCGGACACCGTCGCGCAGGGCTTCGGCTCGCTCGGGCTGATGGCCTCGCAGCTGATGACCCCCGACGGCGGAATCGTCGAGAGCGAGGCCGCCCACGGCACCGTCACCCGCCACTACCGCCAGCACCAGCGCGGCGAGGCGACCTCGACCAACTCCGTGGCGTCGATCTTCGCCTGGACCGGCGGGCTGAAGCATCGCGCCAAGCTCGACGACAATGCCGAACTGACAACCTTTGCGGACACCCTGGAGAAGGTGGTCGTGGACACGGTCGAGGCCGGCCACATGACCAAGGACCTCGCGCTGCTGGTCGGACCCGAGCAGGGCTGGCTGACCACGACCGGGTTTCTCGACAAGGTCGACGCGAACCTGGATCGCGCCCTCGGGGCGTGAGCGGCGAAAGACCCGCGGCGCAGCACCCGTCCCCCGCGCGGCGGCCGCCCGGGGCCAGCCCATTGCGCTCCCCGGGGTTCATCCGGCCCGAAACCGGCGTCGCCCCGGCCCGAGCGACCTGGCGGCGCGCGGATCGGGGCGCATGGCGGCACGCTGGGGCGGCGCCTGCCGCCGAAACGGGCAGGTGCACGGCGGGCGGTGACGTGACGCACGGTTCGGGCTTGCGTTCTCGGCAACGAGCGACAGAAGGCATGGCATGATCCTTCTCGACACCCCGCCGCCCGATCGCCACACGACCTCCGAGGACGTGCAGGGCATGCTCATCGGCTGCACGCTGGTGGCGCTGTCGATCCAGTTCCTGCGGGCCTCCGAACTGATCACCGGGCAAATCGCGGGGCTGGCGCTGGTGGTCGCCTACCCGACCGCGATCAGCTTCGGCGTCGCCTTCTTCGTGCTGAACCTGCCGTTCTACTGGCTCGCGATCCGGCAGATGGGCTGGCGCTTCACGGTGAAGAATTTCGTCGCGGTGACGACGATGTCGGCGATGGCCGACCTGATGCCGCTGGTGCTGCGGGTGGAGCCGCTGCATCCTGCCGTCGGTGCCGCGCTCTTCGGCCTCTGTGCCGGGATGGGTCTGCTGGGTCTCTTCCGCCACGGGGCGACGCTGGGCGGCGTGGGGATCGTCGCGCTCTGGCTGCAGGACACGCGCGGGGTAAAGGCCGGGCACGTGCAGCTCGGCTTCGATCTGTGTGTCTTCGCGCTCGCGCTGTTCCTGTTCCCGTGGGAGATCGTGGCCTGGTCGCTCCTCGGCGCCGTGATCCTGAACGCGATCATCACCGTCAATCACCGCCGCGACCGCTACATCGCGCGGCCCTGAACCTTGCCGTGCGCGTATCCGGGCTAGCTCCGCCTTCCACGAGGCAGAAGGAGCAGGCCGGATGGACAGACGCGACGCGCTGGTAGAGACATTCATGGACGCAGTCCGCGCAAGGAGCGGCGGCGAGCCGGAATTCCTGCAGGCTGTGGAGGAGGTCGCTCGCGACGTCCTGACCGTCGAGAAGGCGCATGCCGAGTTTGCCGCCGCGCGCGTTCTGGAGCAGCTGACCGAACCCGACCTTCTGGCCCAGTTCCGCGTGGTCTGGGAGGACGACGGCGGCGCCACCCGCATCAACCGCGGCTGGCGCGTCCAGATGTCGAACGCGATCGGCCCTTACAAGGGCGGCCTGCGCTTCCACCCGAGCGTCACGCCCTCGGTGCTGAAGTTCCTTGCCTTCGAGCAGTGCTTCAAGAACGCGCTGACCGGTCTGCCCCTGGGCGGCGCCAAGGGCGGCGCGGATTTCGACCCGTCGGGCTGTTCGGACCGGGAGATCATGCGCTTCTGCCAGGCGTTCATGGCGCATCTCGCACCCTTCATCGGCCCGGACCTCGACGTGCCGGCGGGCGACATCAATGTCGGCCAGCGCGAGATCGGCTGGCTTTTCGGCACCTACAAGCGCAAACGCGGCGTGTTCGACGGCGCGCTCACCGGCAAGGGGCCGTCCTTCGGCGGCTCTGCGCTGCGCGTGCAGGCGACCGGCTACGGGCTGATCTACTTCGTCTGCGCGATGCTGGCGCGGCGCAGCGCGGAGCTGGACGGCAAGCGCGTGGCGATCTCGGGCAAAGGCAACGTGTCGACCCACGCCGCCGAGAAGGCGATCGAGATGGGCGCGCGCGTCGTCTGCCTGTCGGACACCTCCGGCACGCTGCACGCGCCGGACGGAATGCGCCAGGACGCGGTCGAATGGGTCCGGGCGCAGAAGCGCAGCGGCGGCCAGGTCGCCGATCCGCCGGCCGCGCTGGGGCTGCAGTTCCGTGACGGCGAAGGCCCGTGGGGAATCGAAGCGGACATCGCCCTGCCCTGCGCCACGCAGAACGAGGTCGGGCCGGAGGCCGCACGCGCGATCGCCGAGTCCGGCGTCACGCTCCTGGCCGAGGGCGCGAACATGCCGCTGACCTCGGAGGCGGTGGAAATCCTCGACCGCGCCGGCATCGTACAGGCGCCCGGCAAGGCGGCCAATGCGGGCGGCGTCGCGGTCTCGGGACTGGAAATGAGCCAGAACGCTGAGGGGCGCTTCCTGTCGCGTGAGGAGGTCGACGCGGCCCTGCGCAAGATCATGGACGGCATCCACGACACGGTGATCGCCGAAGCCGAGAGCGCGGGCGACTGCCGCCGCGGCGCAAACGTGGCCGGCTACCGGCACCTGGCTCGCGCGATATCCTCCTACGGGATCGTCTGACCGGCTTTCCATCCCCACGGCACGGCGTTATGCCTCTGATGTGGGCGACCGTGGGGGCCATCCGAACGTGACCGAGGCACGCTTTCCCGATCTCGACGGTGCGGCGGTCCTCGTGACCGGCGGCGGGTCGGGCATCGGCGCAGCGCTCGTGGCCGGTTTCGCGGCGCAAGGCGCGCGGGTTTCATATCTCGACCTTGTGGCCGGCGATGCGCGCGGCGTTCCCGATGAGCCGCTGTTCATCCCTTGCGACGTCGCCGATCTTGCGGCGCTGCACGACGCCGTGGCCGCTGCGACCGACGCACACGGCCCCGCACGCATCCTCGTCAACAACGTGGCCGACGACACCCGCCACACGACGCTGGAGGTGGACGCCGTGCGCTGGGATGCCGCCATGGCGGTCAACCTGAGGTCGTATTTCTTTGCCTCCCAGGCCGTCATACCCGCCATGCGCGAGGCGGGCGGCGGCTCCATCGTCAATCTCAGCTCGATCAGCTACGTCATGGGTCAAGCGGGCTATCCGCTCTATACTGCGGCGAATGCGGGCATCACGTCGCTCACACGGTCGCTGGCGCGGGAATTCGGGGCGGACGGTATCCGCGCGAACGCCCTCGGCCCCGGCTGGGTTATGACCGAGCGGCAGCGGGCGCTCTGGGCCACCGAGGAGGCCGTCGCCGCGCATCTGGAGCGGCAATGCCTGAAACGCACGCTGGCACCCGCGGACATGGTCGGGCCGGCGCTGTTCCTGGCGAGCGCGGCGAGCGGAGCGATGACCGGACAATTCATGGCCGTCGACGGCGGCGTTGTGACGACGGGTTAGTACGGAGAGAGTGATGGTCTGGATCGCGGCGGATTGGGGCACGACGCATCTGCGCCTGTGGGTGATGGACGGCGACGCGGTCCTGCGTCGGATGGAAACCGACGAGGGCATGGGCCGCCTGCAACCGGAGGATTACGAACCGACGCTGCTCGGTCTTCTCCGCGACCACATCCCGGTGGCCCAGGCGACTGAAGTGCTGGCGGCCGGCATGGTCGGCGCGCGCCAGGGCTGGATCGAAGCGCCCTACACCACCATTCCAGCGCCGCCACCGTCGGTCGCCGCGGCCGTTCGGCCCGAGACCCGCGATTCGCGGCTGGCCGTGCATGTCCTGCCGGGGATGCGGCAGGACGATCCGCCCGACGTGATGCGCGGCGAAGAGGTGCAGATCGCCGGCCTGATGGCGACGGAGCCCGATTTCGAGGGGATCGTCTGCCTTCCGGGGACGCACACGAAATGGGTCGAACTGCGCGGTGGCGAGGTGGTCCGGTTCCGCACCTTCATGACCGGGGAACTCTTCACCCTGTTGTCCGACCAGTCGGTCCTGCGGCTCAGCGTCGGGGCCGAGGGATGGGACGACGCGGCCTTCCGCGACGGCGTGCAGCGCGGGCTCGCCCGGCCGGATTCGCTGCCAGCCGGCCTGTTTTCGCTGCGCGCCGAGGCGCTTCTGCGCGATCTGTCGCCCGAGGCGTCGCGGGCGCGGCTGTCGGGCCTGCTGATCGGAACCGAGCTGTCGGCGGCCCGGGACATCTGGCAGGATCGTCCGCTGCGCATTGTCGGCGTGGCCGCCCTGTCCTCCGCCTACCAGACCGCCCTGTCGATGCAGGGTGCCGTGGCGGCGACACCGGATCTTGACGAGGTCACGCTTGCAGGCTTCCGGGCCGCGCACAAGGCGCTGGCGACCGTCGAATGACCCGAGGGAGAGCGTGATGGCACAGATCGTCGGAGAGACCGCGGGCGGACGCCCGATCCACGAGGTGAGGCTGTCGAACGGCACGCTGTCGGTGCGGCTCCTGAGCTACGGCGCCACCGTGCGCGACCTGCGACTCTCCGGAGTCGGACATCCGCTGGTGCTCGGCTATGACGATGTGGCCGATTATGCGCGCGAAGTGCCCTACATGGGCGCCATCGTCGGGCGCGTGGCCAACCGGATCGGCGACGGCACCGCCGAGATTGCCGGGGAGACCTGCCGCTTCGACCTCAACGAGGGCGCGATGCAGACGCTGCACGGCGGCAAGGACGGCACCGGCCGCCGCCTCTGGCGGATCGAGGAAGAGAGCGACACGCACGTCGTCTTTGCCGATACCCTTCCGGACGGGCATATGGGCTTTCCCGGCACGCTCGACGTGCGGGTGCGCTACGCGCTCGACGGCGGCACGCTGGAGATCGAAATCAGCGCGGAGACGGATGCGCCGACGCTCTGCAACTTCGCCTCGCATTGCTACTTCAACCTGTCGGGACAGCAGAGCATCGACGATCACCTGCTGACCATCGACGCGGACCGGTTCCAGGACATCGACGCGCGCAAGATACCGCTCGGCCCGCCGGTGCCTGTGGAGGGCACGTCTTTCGATCTGCGCACCCCCGCTGTGCCGCCCTGGGGGGTGGACCACAATTTCTGCCTGGCGGACACGCGACGCGCCCCGCGCGAGGTGCTGCGCCTCGCCGCCGGCGGCGTGGAGATGCGCATCGCCACCTCGGAACCCGGACTCCAGGTCTACGACGGCGGCGGCATCGAGGTGGCGCAGGGGCTCGGGATCGAGGGACGCGCCTACGGTCCGCGCGCGGGCCTCGCGCTCGAGCCTCAGGCCTGGGTGGACGCGGCCAACCAGGGGATGCGCGTGCAGGTCGATCTCTTTCCCGGGGAGACATACCGCGCCCTGTCGCGTTTTGCCTTCGCGCGCGCCGGCTGAGGCGTGGACAGCACGGGCCGGCTCTGGCATCTCTGGACAGGCCGAGACCCGGAGAGTGCGCCGTCCGTGACCAATACCCTTGCCATCGTCCTCGGTCTCGCCATCCTGGGGGCGATCGTAGGCGACGTCACGCTCTGGGACGGCCAGCACCTGACCTTCCTGGGCCGCAAGGGGCTGGACCTGCTGGAGTGGATGGCGTTCTGGCGTTGACCGGCGGGCCGGCGGGTCCACCTTGACATGCGAGGCGGGCTTTGCTCGTTAGCGATAACGGAAAAACCACCGGATCCGGAGGGACTGACGTCATGACCATCAAGGTAGCCATCAACGGCTTCGGCCGAATCGGGCGCAACGTGTTGCGCAGCATCGTGGAATCGGGCCGCACCGACATCGAGGTCGTGGCGATCAACGATCTCGGCCCGGTCGAGACCAACGCCCACCTGCTGCAATACGACAGCGTGCACGGCCGCTTTCCGGTCGAGGTGACCGTCGGCGAGGACACGATCGATGTCGGCCGCGGCCCGATGCAGGTCACTGCGATTCGCGATCCCAAGGAGCTGCCCTGGGGCGGCGTCGACGTGGCGCTGGAATGCACCGGCCTGTTCACCTCGAAGGACAAGGCGGCCGCGCATCTGGAGAACGGCTCCACCCGCGTCCTGATCTCCGCGCCGGGCGCGGACGCCGACAAGACCGTCGTCTACGGCGTCAACCACGAGAGCCTGACCGCCGGCGACAAGGTGGTCTCGAACGCCTCATGCACGACCAACTGCCTCGCCCCGGTGGCGAAGGTTCTGCAGGACGCGGTGGGCATCAAGCGCGGTTTCATGACCACGATCCATTCCTATACCGGAGACCAGCCGACGCTGGACACGATGCACAAGGACCTCTACCGCGCGCGCGCCGCGGCGCTGTCGATGATCCCGACCTCGACCGGCGCGGCGAAGGCCGTGGGCCTGGTTCTGCCCGACCTCAACGGCAAGCTCGACGGCGTGGCGATCCGGGTGCCGACGCCGAACGTGTCGGTGGTCGACTTCACCTTCGAGGCGGGCAAGGATACCTCCGCCGAAGAGATCAACGAGGCGATCAGGGCCGCCGCGGCGGAAGGTCCTCTCAAGGGCATCCTCGGAGTGACCGACCACAAGCTGGTCAGCCAGGATTTCAACCACGATTCGCGCTCGTCGATCTTCGCGACCGACCAGACCAAGGTGATGGACGGCAATTTCGTGCGCGTGCTGTCGTGGTACGACAACGAGTGGGGCTTCTCGAGCCGGATGTCGGACACCGCCGTGGCGATGGGCAAGCTCGGCTGAGATCGGGCGGGGCCTTTGCGCCTGGCGTGCCGGCGTCCGGCGCCAGGCCCCGCGCGGCGGAGCGAGGGGCCAGCCCCTCGCGCTCCCCGGGATATTTATGGGCAGATGAAGACCGGGGGCAACCTGCGCAGGTGTGCCGCCCCCGGCGTCCTTGGGCCGGGCCGCATCACTCGTAGCCGAACGCGCCCCGCGCATCGCCGTAGCCGTCCGGCGCCTCTGGAAGGATCCTGGTCTCGACCGGCGGCGGGGCGCGGAACGGCGCCTCGAGCGAGAGGCCGGCGCGAGTCTCCGCCGCCAGCGTGGCGGTGAAGTCGGCGCGCGGCGTGTCCGGGCGCGCGGCCGGCCGCTTTTCGAGTCCCTGGACCGAGTCGGCCGCAGGTGCGGCAATCAGGCGGGATCCGTCCATCGCATGTCTCCTTCAAGGCGGGCGCGCGGGTCGGCGCGCGATGCAGGCGGCGCGCGGGGCGGCGCGCGACATGCCGGCAGCCTAGCTGATTGGGATTGAGACACGGTTAACCGGAACGGTTTGCATCTCGCGCATGGCGGCCTTCGGGTGTCCGACGTTGCGCTGCGCCGCAGCATCGCCCATGTCGGGCCTGTACCGCAGACACCGAAAGGAAAGGGGACCGCAATGTCCAGCGCCCTGCACGGATTCACAACCCGCCTCGGCAAGCGTGCTGCCTATCGCCGCACTCTCCGCGAGCTGCGCGCCCTGCCGCTCGACACGCGGCTCGACCTCGACATCGCGGGCGCGGAAAAGAGCGTCGCCCGCCGAGCGGTCTATGGCTGAGCCTCGAAGCGCCGCACCAGAGCTTCCTTCACCGGCGGCGTGACGAAGGTGGTCACGTCGCCGCCGAGGCGCGCGATCTCTTTCACCAGCTTCGACGCGATTGCCTGGTGTCGCGCCTCGGCCATGAGGAACACCGTCTCGATCGACGAATCGAGCGCCCGGTTCATGCCGACCATCTGGAACTCGTACTCGAAGTCGGCCACAGCGCGCAGACCGCGGACGATGACCTGCGCACCGACGTCGCGGGCGCAGTCGATCAGCAGGTTCTCGAACGGATGAACGACGATCTCCGCCCCGGTCTCGACGCTGAGCGTCTTGCACTCGGCCTCGATCATCGCGACCCGGGTCTCCAGATCGAAGAGCGGCCCCTTGTCGCGGTTGATCGCGACGCCGATCACCAGCCGGTCGACGAGCACCGCCGCGCGCCGGATGATGTCGATATGCCCCAGCGTGATCGGGTCGAATGTACCGGGATAGAGTCCGGTTCGCATCGGCGCCTCCCTCTTGGCCGTCGGCGCACGCAACGATATTGCGCCCGCGAATGCAAGAGGCGGTGACGCTACCAGTTGTTGGTGATCATGCCCTCGAGCGCGTCTTTTTCCATAGACAGCTCGGACAGCCGCGCCTTGACGGTGTCGCCGATGGTTATGAGGCCGATCATCTTGCCGTCCTCGATCACCGGCATGTGGCGGAACCGCCCCTCGGTCATGCGGGCGAGCACCTCGTCGCCGGCGTCGAACCGCCCGCAGGTCTGAAGCTCGCGCGTCATGTAGACCTCCACGCCTTCGTCGAGGCAGGCGGCGCCCTTCTGCGCCAGACAGCGCACGATGTCGCGCTCCGACAGGATGCCGAGCGCGGTCTCGCCGTCTTCGGAGACGACCACGGTGCCGATCCGCCGCTCCGCCAGGATCTTGGCGGCGTCCTTCAGCGCGGTGCCCGGCGCCACCGTGACGACACCGTCGTCGGCCTTGCTCTTGAGGATGTGTTGAACCTGCATCGCGGCGGTCTCCCTTGCCATGGGCTGTCCGGAAAAGGTCCACTTGACGGGGCGTTGCTGTCAACACCTACCTTTGCGCAAGACGGCACGGCCGGCATTCCGTTGCGAGGCGCCTAGCGATGGCCGACCCATCCGCGATCGTCGGTGAACGCGCGGGCGGGCGAGAGGCTGACGGGTGCGTAGCCCCCGGGCAGGCTGTCCAGCGGAGCGAGCGGCCTGTCCGACGCGGCCAGCAGCACGTTGCCGCGGCCGCGGGCGCTCAGCGGCCCCTGCAGCGCGCGGACATGGCGGTAGAGACCGTCGAGGATGGCGTGCACGCCGCGCGCCAGCGGGCCGTCCGGCCGGTCGATCAGGTTTACGTAGACCGGGCCGTCCACGATCGCCCGAAGCCGTTCGTAGGTCTCGCGCGTGACGAGATGGGCGGGAACCGAGCCCGAGGAGAACGCGTCCATTACCGCCGCGTCGAAGCGGCGGCCGGTTTCCTCGATATAGACCCGCCCGTCAGCGTGGACGATGCCGAGACGCCCCTCCCCGGCCGTGGTGCCGCCACGCGCCTCGTAGCCGGCCCGTGCGATCATCTCGCTGGCGCGCGGCATGTGCCGGCGGACGACATCGGTGACGAGCGGGTCGATCTCCACGGCGACGGCCTGCGCCGCGGGGCGCGAGGCCAGGAGCCGCGTCGGCAGCGTGTAGCCGCCTCCGCCGACGAAGAGGACCTCGGGCGCCGGACCGAGGTCGCGGTCGAGCCGGTCCCAGAGCCAGGCCGTGTAGGACAGCGCGAGGCTGTCGCCGGCCGGCGACAGCTTCTCGGCCGCCTGTATGGTCCGGTCGGAATAGAGCCGGACCTCGCCGCCGCGCCGCTCCACGTGAAGGCAGGACAGGCCCGATTCGTACATGCAGGCCGGCCCGCCGGCGACGCCAGCGAAGACCACGAAGGCAGCGGCCGCGAGCACGACGCCGGATTGCGGCCCGCTGCCGCCGCCCGGCGGACCGCCTGCGACCAGCGGCACGCACAGCACGGCCACGATGCCGCATCCGGCAAAGGTCGCCGTGGAGCCGATCAGCGGCAGCGCGACGAAACCGGCGAGGATCGCGCCGACGATGGCGCCGAGCGATCCCGCCGCCAGCACCAGTCCGAGCGAGGAGCCCTCCCGGCCCGGGCGCGCCTCGATGGCCACGCGGGCGAGGTACGGGGACGGGATCGTCACGCAGACGGAGGCCGGGAAGAACGCGACCACGACGCTCAGCAGCATCCCCTCCGTGCCGCGCGCGCCCCAGCCGTGCAGCAGTCCGAGCAGCGTCGGAGACAGCGCCATCAGCACGGCCGTGGCCACAAGCGACATGCGGACAAGGCCGACGGCGGCGCGGCGGGGGCGTTCGGCCACGAACCCGCCCAGCGCGCTGCCCAGCGAAAAACCGGCGAGGATCGTCGCGATCACCGCCGTCCAGGTCAGAAGCGAGGTGCCGAAGAAGGGCGCGAGGACTCGGCCGGCGGCGATCTCGTAGGTCAGGCCGACCGCCGAGAGCACCGTGATCAGGCCGATCGTGATCCAGAACCGCATGTCGCCCTCCATCGTGGTTTTTCGGGGGGCGCGCGCCGCGCCGCCCCGCGCGTGATCGCCCATGTGGCGCGGCAAGGAAAGGCGCCACCGGCGCGCCCGTGCGCGGGGGCTCTGCCCCCACACCCCCGGAGTATTTGCCGGCCCAAAGAAGCAGGCGAGCGCAGTATGCCGGTCGAGGGTGCTCCGATCGCGGCGACCGGAGCGCGTTTTTCGCGCTTTCCCCCTGTTGCCGGCAATTCCGCCCGCCTATCCTCGCGTGCAGACTTCAAGGAGACGCCCATGCAGGACCTGACCCATTTCATCGACGGCACGCGCACGGCGGGCACGTCCGGCCGCTTTGCCGACGTCTTCAACCCCGCGACCGGCGAGGTGCAGGCCCGCACGCCGCTTGCCTCGTCGGCGGAGCTGGACGCGGCGGTGCGCATCGCCGCCGCGGCGCAGCCGGCCTGGGCGGCGACCAACCCGCAACGGCGGGCACGGGTGATGATGAAGTTCGTGCACCTGCTGAACGAGAACATGGACCGCCTGGCCGAGGCGATCAGCCGCGAGCACGGCAAGACCTTTCCCGACGCCAAGGGCGACGTGCAGCGCGGGCTCGAGGTGGTGGAATACTGCATCGGCGCGCCGGAGCTCTTGAAGGGCGAGTTCACCGATGCCGCGGGACCCGGAATCGATATGTATTCCATGCGCCAGCCGCTCGGCGTGTCCGCCGGCATCACGCCGTTCAACTTCCCCGCCATGATCCCGATGTGGATGTTCGCCCCGGCGCTGGCCTGCGGCAACGCCTTCATCCTCAAACCGTCGGAGCGCGATCCGTCCTGCCCGCTGCTTCTGGCCGAGCTGATGGAGGAGGCCGGGCTGCCGAAAGGCGTCCTGCAGGTGGTCAACGGCGACAAGGAGGCGGTGGACGCCATCCTCGACCATCCGGGCATCGCCTCGGTCGGCTTCGTCGGCTCCACCCCGATCGCGGAATACATCTACGGGCGGGGCTGCTCGAACGGCAAGCGGGTGCAGTGTTTTGGCGGCGCCAAGAACCACATGATCGTCATGCCGGATGCCGACATGGACCAGGCGGCGGACGCGCTGGTTGGCGCCGGCTACGGCGCCGCCGGGGAGCGTTGCATGGCCGTGTCGGTCGCCGTGCCGGTGGGCGATGAGACCGCCGACCGGCTGATCGACAAGCTGGTGCCGCGCATCGAGAAGCTGAAGGTCGGCCCCTACACAGCCGGCGAGGATGTCGATTACGGCCCGGTCGTCACCGCGGCGGCGAAGGAGAAGATCCTCGGCCTCGTCCAGAGCGGCATCGACCAGGGCGCGGAGCTCGTCGTCGACGGGCGCGAGTTCCAGCTGCAGGGCTACGAGAGCGGCTTCTTCGTCGGCCCGCACCTGTTCGACCGCGTGACGCCCGACATGGACATCTACCGGCAGGAGATCTTCGGCCCGGTGCTGTCGACCGTGCGCGCGGCCAGCTACGACGAGGCGCTCCGCCTGGCCATGGATCACGAGATGGGCAACGGCACCGCGATCTTCACCCGCGACGGGGATGCTGCGCGCGATTTCGCCAATCGCGTGAACGTGGGCATGGTGGGGATCAACGTGCCGATCCCGGTGCCGCTGGCCTATCACACCTTCGGCGGGTGGAAGAAATCCGGCTTCGGCGATCTGAACCAGCACGGTCCGGACAGCTTCAAGTTCTACACCCGCACCAAGACCGTGACCGCGCGCTGGCCCTCAGGGATCAAGGATGGCGGCGAGTTCAACTTCAAGGCCATGGACTGACTCCCCTCCGTCAGGAAGGGGCGGCGCCAAGGAGTTCGCCCCTTCCTATTCAGCCCGGCGGCACCATCCCTGCCCCGGGAATGGGAAGATGACCGTTGCGTGAAGATCGGAGCAAGGCCGTGGCCGTGCACCGATCATGTGCGATCTTTGGCGCGTTCAGGACTCGTCCCCACCGTCCGAACCGCCGCCGTCCGAGCCGTCCGAACCATCGCTTCCCGAACCGTCAGACCCGGCGTCAGTCTCAGAGTCCGAGTTTGCCCCGCCGGTGCCCTCGCCCGACGTCCCGTCGTCGGTCGCGCTGCCGTCGGCGCCGGCCTCCATGTCACCGACATCGGCGTCTGCCTCGGCCTGGGTGCCGTCGTCAGAGGTCTCGTCCGCCTCGGGCACGTCACCGACCGCCTCGTCCTCGGACAGGTCTTCATCGGTCGGCGCCGCTGCACCGTCCTCGAAGCTGTCCACCTCCGCCGTACCGGCGAAGCCGTCGTCCCCGGAGGCCGGCATCTCGGGCACGCCGTCGCCGTCCTTGTCGTCGAATATTTCTGCGGCGATCTCGGCCGTGGTGCGTTCCGGGTTGAGTTCGCAGGCGGTCACCAGCCCCTCGACGGTGCCCACAGCGACGTTGCCGGGAATGTCGGTGGTGGTGGCGATGCCCTCGGGCGTATCGACGATCTCCAGCGCGATCCGCCCCTGGGTGCGCTCGTCCATCAGCAGGTATTCCTCGCAGGTGACGCTGCCGGCGCTCTGGGCCACCGCGGCGGGGCCGAAGCCGGTCAGGGCACCGGCGCTGACAAGGGCGAGGATCGAGGTCTTGCGGGTCATGGATCTGGTCCTTTCGCTATGTCGTGTCTCCGGCACGGGCGCCGCGCCGGGATCGGGCTGAGAACCGCCGGAACGTGGCCATCGTTCCGCCGGCCCCGGCGGGCAGCCCCTCGCCCGGCGACAACCCGCCAGCGCCGCTCACGCCGTGTTACAGCCCGCCATCCGCGCCCGCCGCTTGCCACGGCTCGCCCGGCCTGAGACAAATTGCGCACAGCGCGACGTGGCGGAGGGAGGCCCCATGGATTTCAGCCTGAGCGACGAACAGGAGGCGATCTTCGACATGGCGCGGGATTTCGGCGCGGCCGAGATCGCCCCCCGCGCGCTGGCCTGGGAAAAGGAAGGCACGATCCCCCGCGCGCTCTGGCCGCGGCTGGCCGAACTGGGCTTCGGCGGGCTTTTCGTGTCCGAGGAGTCGGGCGGCGCAGGGCTCGGCCGGCTCGACGGCACGCTGGTCTTCGAGGCGCTGTCGATGGCCTGCCCGTCGGTTGCCGCCTTCCTGTCGATCCACAACATGTGCGCGGCGATGATCGACCGCTTCGGCAGCACGGAACTGCGAGATCGCGTGCTGCCTTCCGCCCTGACCATGCGCACGGTGCTGGCCTATTGCCTGACCGAACCGGGCTCGGGCTCCGACGCGGCGGCGCTGAGGACGCGGGCAGAGCGCACGACCCACGGCTGGCAACTGAGCGGCACGAAGGCGTTCATCTCCGGTGGCGGCTATTCCGACGCCTATATCGTGATGTGCCGCACAGGTGAGGACGGGCCGGCCGGCATTTCCGCGATGCTGGTGGAGGACGGGACCGAGGGGCTGAGCTTCGGCGGGCTGGAGGACAAGATGGGCTGGCGCGCGCAGCCCACCCGGCAGGTGCGGCTCGACGGCTGCGAGGTCCCGGCCGAGAACCTCCTGGGCGAAGAGGGCCAGGGTTTTCGCTATGCCATGGCCGGGCTCGACGGCGGGCGGCTGAACATCGCGGCCTGTTCTCTCGGGGCGGCGCAGGCGGCGCTCGACGCGACGCTGGGCTACATGCGCGAACGCCACGCGTTCGGACGGCCCATCGACCAGTTCCAGGCGTTGCAGTTCCGCCTTGCCGAGATGGAGATCGAGATCGAGGCCGCGCGCGTCTTCCTGCGCCAGGCGGCCTGGGCGCTCGACACCGGGGCGCACGACGCCACCAAGCGCTGCGCGATGGCCAAGGCCTTCGTGACCGAGGCGGGCAGCCGCGTCGCCGATGGGTGCCTGCAACTGCATGGCGGCTACGGCTATCTGTCAGATTACGGGATCGAGAAGATCGTGCGCGATCTGCGCGTGCACCAGATCCTGGAAGGCACAAACGAGATCATGCGCCTGATCGTGGCGCGCAAGATGCTGGAGGCGGCATGAGCCACCTGACCGTTCGCAAGGAGGGCCGCGCCGGACGGATCACCCTCACTCGGCCGAAGGCGCTGAACGCACTGAGCCACGACATGTGCCGGCAGGTCATGCAGGCGCTGATCGACTGGAACGCGGACGCCGAGATCGACCTCGTGATCCTCGATGCCGAAGGGGACAAGGCGTTCTGCGCCGGCGGCGACGTCAGCCGGGTCTATCAGGAGGCGAAGGCGGGCAACGGCGACGCGGTGCGGCTCTTCTGGCGCGACGAATACCGCATGAACGCGATGATCGCGGAATATCCCAAGGCGGTGTTCTCCTTCCTGCAGGGGTTCACCATGGGTGGCGGCGTCGGGCTGGGGTGCCACGGCTCGCACCGCGTGGTGGGCGAGACCGCGCAGGTCGCCATGCCGGAATGCGCGATCGGGCTCGTGCCCGATGTGGGCGGGTCGTACCTTCTTGCGCGGACGGAAGGGCATATCGGCGAGTACCTCGCGCTGACCGGCGCCCGGATGGGACCGGGCGACGCGATCAACGCGGGCTTTGCCGATCTCTACGTGCCCGAGGCGCGCTGGCCCGACCTCATCGCGCGACTGGAAGAGACCGGCCAGCCCGACGCGGTGACGGAGGTCGCGACGACTCCGCCCGAAGCCACCCTGCCCGGCAAGCGCGGCGATATCGACGCGCTCTTCGGCGGCGAGACGCTGCACGGCATCGTCAACCGGCTGCGCGGCGACGACAGCGATCTTGCCGCCGAGGCACTCAGGGCGATGGAGCGCAGTGCGCCCCTGTCGATGGGCGCGGCGCTCGACATCCTGCACCGGATGAAGCTCGGCTCCGCCGACATCCGCAAGGCGCTGGAGCTCGAATACCGCTTCACGCACCGGGCGCTGGAACATGGCGACTTCCTCGAAGGGGTCCGGGCGATGATCGTCGAGAAGGACCGCGCACCGCGCTGGCGGCACGAGATCGGCACTCTGTCGCAGACCGATGTGACCGCCATGCTGCAGCCGGTGCCCGAGGTCGCGCTCGACTTTCACGACTGGAAGGCGGCACCATGAAGATCGCGTTCATCGGGCTGGGCAACATGGGCGCGCCGATGGCGCGCAATCTCGCCGCCGCGGGACATGCGGTGACCGGCTTCGACACGGCAGCCGTTGCCGTCGAGGGCGTGACCATGGCCGGCAGCGCCGCCGACGCCGTCCGCGCGGCCGATGTCGCGATCACCATGCTGCCGAGCGGCGCAATCCTGCGCGCCGTCGCGGACGAAATCGTGCCCGCCATGCGCCGCGGCGCGGTCCATCTCGACTGCTCCACGGTCGACGTGGCCAGCGCCCGCGCGGTGGCCGAAACGGCGCAGGCCGCCGGGCTCTCTGCGCTCGACGCGCCGGTGTCGGGCGGCGTCGGCGGCGCCGAGGCCGGCACGCTCACCTTCATGGTCGGCGGCGACGAAGCCGGGTTCAAGACCGCGCTGGAGCTCTTCGAGATCATGGGGAAAAAGGCCGTTCATTGCGGCCCGTCCGGGAACGGTCAGGCGGCCAAGATCTGCAACAACATGATCCTCGGCGCGACGATGATCGTCACCTGCGAGGCCTTCGCGCTCGCCGACAAGCTGGGGCTCGACCGGCAGGCGATGTTCGACGTGGTCTCGACCTCCTCGGGGTCTTCGTGGTCGATGAACAGCTATTGCCCGGCGCCGGGCATCGGCCCGACCTCACCTGCGGACAATGACTACCGACCCGGGTTTTCTGCGGACCTGATGCTCAAGGACCTGCGCCTTGCCATGCAGGCCGCCGAAGAGGCGGATGCCGACACGCCCCTCGGCACCGCGGCGGCGGCGCTCTATGCCCGCTTCGTGGAGGAGGAGGACGGCGCGGGGCGCGACTTCTCGGCCATGCTGCCGAGGTTCGAGCGGCGCGGGCGCGGCTGACCGGTGCCCCTCAACGGCCGGTAATCCCCTCGAGCGGGGCGAGCGGCACCGGCTGCGTGACGCGTTGCGGACTGCGCTTTTCGTAGAACGCGTTGCCGCCGGCGGTCAGCACGTAGTGCATGTTGTTATAGCCCGCGTTGTATGTCGCGGCGTGGAAGAAGCGCGCGTTCTCCACCATCGGGTGACGCTCGCCGCGCAGGATCTCCGAGGCGACCGCCCGGGCGAGCAGCTCGGACTCGCCGCGCATCCGCCGCGACATGACACCGGGCGCGAACTGCCCGCGCTGGCCCACCACGGCGCAGACGGTGTCGGGGAACTCGGGCGACTGGACGCGGTTCATCACCACCGTGCCGACGGCCGTCATGCCGTCGTGGCTGGACCTGACCGACTCGAAGTACATCGCCCGTGCCATGCAATCGACCTCGCTCGCGCGCAGCGGCAGACGCATCCGCTCGCTCTGCCCCCCGCCGCCACAGGCCGCAAGCAGGGAGAGACAGGCGATCAGGGCGGCGCAGCGCATCCGGGTCGTGGATCGGGGCATCGGGCGGTCGGCTCCTGTGGCTATCGGCTCGGGCCGCACGATAGCGCCGAGCCGCCCCCGGCCGCAACGCTTCGATCGTGCTGGTCTTGCCATCCTCCGCAACGCTTGCGGGCCGCGCCCGATGAGACGAGTTCGGCTCGGGCCGGAACATCATGCATGTCAATGCAGATGCGCAGGCCGGATACGGGCCAGCGCGGGCGGCAAGAATCGTCCCGATCCGGCCCGCTCCCCACATCGGCGGGGTTCGGCCATCGCGCGGGGTTCAGCCGCCGTCCCCACGCCGGCTCAGGCGCCGGATCACCGCCAGCGTGGCCGGCGGACCGAGGATCTCGAACACCACGGTCGATGCGATCGTCAGGGTCATGATCGGCACGGCCCACTCCGGAAACGTCTCGGCCGCGACAAGCGCCATGCCGACGGCCACCCCTGCCTGCGGCAACAGCGCCGGCCCGTAACAATGCCGCTCGGCCCCATGCAGGCCGCCGAGCCGGGCGCCGATTTCCCCGCTCAGCACACGCGCGGCAATGCGCAGGCCGATATAGGCCGCCGTGATCCAGCCCAGCGCCCAGAGCGCATCGACCTCCAGCGACGCGCCGGCGAGCAAGAAGAACAGCAGCATGAACGGCAGCTCGATCCGCTCGATCTCGTTGAAGGCGACGTCGTGATGGCGGGCGAAGTTGGCGATGATCGCACCCGCCGTCATGCCCGCCACAAGGTAAGACACCTCGAGCCAGAGCGCGAGCCCCGCGGTCAGGAACACGATGCCGAACGCCTCCAGTTGCAGTGGCTCACCCGGCTTGAGCCGCCCGCTGAGATGGGCCGACGGCGCGCCGATCACGAGGCCGAGCGCCACCGCGCCGAGGATGTCGCGGCCGGCGACCATGAAAGGCGTCGCCCAGTCGCCCGAGGGATGCGCAAGCGCGAGGCAGACGCTGAAGACGATCAGTCCCCAGACGTCGTCGATCGCCACGATTCCGCCGATCGTCTCGGTAAAGCCGGTGCGGCGCCCCGATTGACGGATCACGTCGGCGATCGCCGCGGGGTCGGTCGCGGTCGCGGTCGCCCCGAGAAGCAGCGCCAGCCGGGGATCGACCCCGAGCGCCGACAGTCCGGCCCAGACGATCAGCGTGGTTCCGGCCACGACGGCGAGCGAGATCGCGAGGATCGCACGGCCGTGCCGGGCCATGTTGTCGCGCGTGAGGTCCGCGCCAAGCAGAAATGCGACCATGGTCAACGCCACGACGGAGATCAGTTCGAACCATCCGTTCGCCTCTGCCGGCAGCAGGCCGAACCCGGATTGCCCGACAGCCAGCCCGAAGAGCAGAAGCAGCGTCACTCGCGGCAGCCGCGTGACCACCCCGATCTGGTGCGCGGCCAGGCCACCGGCGAACAGCACGCCGAGCGTCACCAGCAGATCGGCCTGATCCATTCCCGGTCGCGTCCTCTAACCGGCTCGCCTGCCGCCTAGCGGAGCAGGTCCAGCGCGTCCATGTCGATGCCGAGCGGTCCGGCGAGATCGGCGATGGAATCGTGCAGCAGCTCCAGCGCGTAGGCCGGATTGTGCGCGTAGGCGCCGGGATCGGAGGTCACCAGCTTCCAGTTGAAGACCGTGCGCAGGCTGCGCGGCGTCCAGGCGCCATAGGCGACCGGAGCGCCGTCCGCCATGTCCACCGCGCCGTCGCCGTTGGCATCGGTGAAGAAATACGGATAGCGGGTGCCGTCGTGGATCATCGGCACGCCCGCGACCTCGTCGGCATAGGCGCGGATCATGTCGAGCAGCCGGTTGGCATTGGCCTCGATGTCGGAGCGGATGCCGACGGAAGTGTCGCCGCTGCCGTCGTAGCTCTGGCGGGAGATGC
This sequence comes from Roseivivax sediminis, assembly GCF_900112685.1. Lineage (GTDB taxonomy): Bacteria > Pseudomonadota > Alphaproteobacteria > Rhodobacterales > Rhodobacteraceae > Roseivivax > Roseivivax sediminis. The sequence continues at coordinate 110,783 of NZ_FOMS01000003.1, read as the reverse complement.
GGATGTCCTGCGGGCTGTCGGCCTGGTGGCAGGTGAGGCAGGGCTCGAACTCCACCTCGAGCGTGTGCGGCTCGTGGCACGAATTGCAACTCTCCACCGGGCGGGCATGGAAGAACCGCCCCGAATAGTCGCGGCCCTCGTAGTGGTAGCCCGAGGCACCGTAACCGCCGAGCCAGGTGGCCGCGGCCGTCGCGTAGTGCGGATTGATGAAGCGCAGCGACGGGTCCGGCTCGTCCAGCGCAAGGTCCGCGACGGCCTCCTCGACGTCGCCGCCGGCCGCGCGGCCCTGGTGGCAGGTCAGGCACGAGGCTTCCACGCCCTGCACCGGATGGGCGACGCCGCTGGGCAGCGTCACCTCGGAGATCTGCGCCAGCCCGGCATTGTGGCAGGTACCGCAATCGACGACGCCGCCGACGTCGATCGGGCCGTCGACGACGCCCGCCTCGCTGCCGTCGAGCCCGTGGAAATCGCGGAAGCCCTCGCCCGAATGGCAGGTCGCGCAGCTGGATTCGATCTCTCCCTCCTCGTCCCAGTGCCGGAACGCCTCCGCGGCCGCGTTGGCATGGGCCGAACGGAACCAGTCGGCGATCGCCTGGTCGTTCTCGATCTCGATGTCGGCCGGTTCGAACGGCCCGGACTGGGGCAGCGCGAACGGCACGACCGAAGCGTCGTCCTCGGTCTCGGCGGTCTCGGGTACGCTCTGGCCGAACGCCCCGCTCCCCAGCAGAAGCGCCAGGACACCCGCGCCGACAAGGAGCGGTCTTGGCAAGGCATTGTGCGGCAACGGCATGATCTGTCGTCTCCCTCTGCAGAGCTGCGGCGATTTTGGGGGCATCCTAACGGCGAAGGCCCGCCCCGGAATTGATCCAGATCATTCTGCGGGTGCAAAGCCGATGATACCCTTCCGCCCGGCAGGGTCCGGAGACAGCGGGCCGCCGGAAAGATCGGGGGCAGGATGAGATTTCCCTGGAGCGGTGCGGGCCTGAATCCGGTTTTCGCATCGCCACCGGAAGAGGCGGGCGTGAGCGAAGTCCGGACCGACGAGGCAGCCATCTGCCCGCCCGTGGGCCAATCGCTTCATGTCACGCCGCTCTTGCAGGAAGGCGACAGCGTCGCGCGCGGCGCCGCCGTGGCGTGTCTGCGCCACCACCCCGAGGTCCGTTTCGCCGCGCCGGTGGCCGGTCGTGTGGCGCGCATCTCGCTGCTGCCGGGCCGCAAGTTGTCCGAGATCGTCCTCTACAGCGACCCCGGCGACGCGGCGGAGCGCCACGATACGTCCGCGACGAACAATGATGCCGGCTTGCGCCGCCTCATGCAGGCGGCGGGCTTCTGGCCGCGCCTGCGTCGCCGGCCCTTCGGCGGCATGCCCGCGCCAGAGGAGGTGCCATTCGCCGTCGTGGTGATGGCCACCGACACCCGGCCCGGCGCACCCGACCCGCGCGCTGCGATCGAGGGACAGGAAGACGCCTTCGCGCACGGGCTGGAGGCCCTGGCACATCTCAGTCAGGGGCCGGTGATCGTTTGCGCGCCCTCAGACGCCGCCGAAGGCTGGCACCTGTTGTCGGACCAGCGGGCGCGCGTCGTCCCACGCGGGCCGCGTCATCCGCAGGGCGCCGCCGGGATTTGCGTGCATCGGCTTTGCCCGGCGGGCCTCGACGCGCCGGTCTGGGACCTGCATGCCGAGGATGTCGCCGCACTCGGCGCGCTGCTGGCCACCGGCGTCTTGCCGATGACCCGGCTCGTCCGGATCGGCGGCGCGGCGCTCCGCACGGCGCGCACGGTGCGCACCCATCCCGGCGCCGACCTGCGCGAGCTGACCCAGCGCCTCGTCGTGCCCGGCCCGCACGAGCTGATCTCGGGCTCCGCACTCGACGGGCGGCCGGCACGGTGGCTCGCGCCGCGGCACCGACAGATCACCGTTCTGCCGACATCCCGCGACGTCCGGCCGACGCACTGGCTGACCGCCGCGCTGCGCCGTCCCGGGTTGGGGACGCCGGCGATCCCGACGGCCGCGCTGAACCAGGCTTTCGGCGCCGCGCTGCCGGCCGCGCCGTTCGTGCGCGCTCTCGGCGCCGGCGACGACGAGAGCGCGATGCGCCTCGGTCTCCTGTCGCTGCTGGAGGAGGACGTGGCCCTCGCCGATTACGTGCTGGGCGAAGGCGGTCGCCTGTCCGCGCAGCTCGGCGCCATGCTGGATCGCATCAGGACGGAGTTCGCGGCATGACGCGGGGGATGTGGACGCGCGAGACCGTCGCGCTGATGCTGCTTGCGGCCTACCTGCCGCTGGCGCTGTTCTGGGCCTGGCATGGCGGGGCGGAGGCGCTCGGCAGATTTGCCCTCGCCGCGGTGATCGTCGCGGTGTGGCATGTCGTGTTCCTGCTGGCGCGCGCGCAGGCGCCGTCGCTGTCGGGCATGATCGTGGCGCTGGCCGTCGCGATGCTGGCGCCGGAGGATCTCGGCGTGATCCGCCTCGCCCTCGGCCTCAGCTTCGGCGTCGTGTTGGGAGAACTGGTGTTCGGCGGCTGGGGCCGCAACGTCGTGCATCCCGCGACCGTGACATTGTCGTTTCTCGGCTTCGGGTTCCCAGCCTTCGCCTGGCCCGGCTTCGACGCCCCCGTCGCCTGGGCGGCGATCCCCGCGGCCCTGATCGGCATCGCAACGGGGACCATGCCGGCCGCGGTCCTCGCCGGGGCCGCCGGCCTGGGCGCCGCCGCCCTTCTTCTCGGCGCGGTGCCGCAGGCGGTGCTGTTCGCCGCGTGCATCGTCCTCGTCCTTCTGGTCGCCGACCCGGTCGCCAGCGCGGCGACGACCCCGGGCCGCTGGGTCAATGGCGCGCTCTATGCCGCGCTCGTCATTCTCTTCGCGCGGGGCTGGGCCGGTGCCGCCCCCGCGCAGATCGCCGTCAGCGCCGCGCTGCTGACCTCGCTCGTCGCGCCGCTTCTGGACGAAGCGGCGCTCGCGCTCTGGACCGCACGCAGAAAGGGACGCCATGGCCGCACGTGACTGGAACCCCCTGCGCCGCGTTCTGGCCCTGCCCAACGAAAGCCGCACCAAGACGGTCATGGTGGCCTTCCTGGTCTCGGCGCTGTGCGCGGCGCTGGTCAGCGGCGCGACCGTGGTGCTGCGGCCGATCCAGACCGCGAACCGCGCCGCCGAGGAGCAGGCCCGGATCGCCGCTCTGGTGGACGACATTCCCGGCATGGCCGACCTCCTGCAGGAGTCCGGCGGCACACTCTCGACCGTGGTCGTGAACCTCGAGAACGGCCGCGCGGCGCAGGACGTGACGCCCGCGAACCTCGAGGCCACGCTCGCCGATCCCGGCAACTGGACGACGCTCGGCGCCGGGCAGGACATCGCGGGCCTCGGCCGGCGTCCCGATTATGCCCAGATCTACCTGCTGCGGGACGGGGACAGCGTGTCGCTCGTGCTGCTGCCGCTCAGCGGCCAGGGCTATGGCGGCCGGATCGACGCGATCCTCGCCTTGCGCGAGGACATGAACACGATCGCCGGCGTCGCCATCACCGGCCATTCCGAAACCCCCGGCCTCGGCGGCCGGATCGAGGAGCGTGCCTGGCAGGCGGCCTTTCCGGGAACCGAGCTGCGCGACGACAGCGGAGAGACGCGCTTTCGCGTGGCGCAGGGCCCTGCCTCGGGGATGCACGAGGTCGACGGCATCACCGGCGCGACCCGCACGGGGCGCGCAGTGACGCAGATGGTCCGCTTCTGGCTCGGGCCGGAGGGCTACGGCCCCCTGCTGGACGCCATCGCGCGTGGGGAGTTCTGAGCCATGACCGCCGCGCGCGCCACCTGGAGCACGCTCACCGACCCGCTGGTCCGGCAGAACCCGGTGACGCTGCAGATCCTCGGCATCTGCTCGGCGCTCGCGGTGACGACGACGCTGGCAACCGCGGTGACGATGTCGGTGGCGCTGACAATCGTGCTGACGCTCTCGGCGGGTCTTGTCAGCGCGATCCGCAGGCATATCCCGGGCACCATCCGCCTGATCGTCCAGATCGTCATCGTCGCCTCGCTGGTCATCGTCATAGACCAGGTCCTGCAGGCGTATTTCGCCGAGATCAGCCGTGCGCTGTCGGTCTATGTCGGGCTGATCACCACCAACTGCCTCGTCCTCGGGCGGACGGAGGCCTTCGCCCGCCACAATCCCCCGTTCCCCGCGATGATCGACGCCTTCGGAAACGGGCTTGGCTATTCGCTGGTGCTGGTCACGATCGGCGGCCTGCGCGAGCTCTTCGGCAAGGGCGAACTGTTCGGCCGGACCATCCTGCCGCTGGCCGATGCCGGCGGCTGGTTCACACCGCTGAGCCTGATGCTGCTGGCGCCCTCGGCCTTCTTCCTGCTGGGCCTTCTGGTCTGGGCAGTGCGCACGATCCTGCCCGAACAATCCGAGGCGCGCGAGCACACGCCGCCCCCGAGCACGGAGCCGGCAGAATGACCGGACTGTGGGAACTCTTCCTGACCGCGGCCTTCGTCGACAACATGCCGCTGACACTCTTCCTGGGGCTGTGCACGTTCCTTGCGCTGTCGCGCCGGCCCGAGGCGGCGCTTGGCCTCGGCGTGGCGATGACCGGCGTGCTGGGGGTGACCGTGCCGCTCAACCACCTCGTCTACAGCTACCTCCTGGCGCCCGGCGCCTGGGCCTGGGCGGGCCTGCCGGAGATCGACCTGTCCTATCTGTCGCTGATCGCCTTCATCGGGGTGATCGCGGCCTCGGTTCAATTGCTCGAAATGCTGCTCGACCGCTTCGTGCCGTCGATCCACGCGGCCTTCGGGGTGTTCCTGCCGCTCCTGACGGTGCAATGCGCGATCCTCGCCGGGTCGCTCTTCATGGTGGAGCGCAGCTACACGCTCGCGCAATCGGCGGTGTTCGGGCTCGGCAGCGGTCTCGGCTTCGCGGTCGCGGTGGCGATGCTGGGGGCGATCCGCACCCGGCTGGCCTATGCCGACCTGCCGCCCGGGCTGCGGGGGCTCGGCATCGCCTTTGTGCTGACCGGGCTGATGTCGCTGGGCTTTGCGGCCTTCTCGCAGATGGCGGCGGCGCAATGACCGAGGTGGTGCTGGGAATCGCGATCATCGTCGCGCTCGTCGTCGGGATGAGCGTCGGGCTGCTTGCGCTGCGGCGGCGCCTGGTGCCCGATACCGGGCTCGACGTCACCGTCAACGACGGGCTGCACCTCGTCGCGCGGCGCGGCGACGGTCTTCTGTCGGTGCTGCACGGCGCCGGGGTCGCGATCCCGGCGGCCTGCGGCGGATCGGGCACCTGCGGGCTCTGCCGCGTGACCGTCACCGGGGAGGGTGCGGGCGAGCCGCAGGCGACCGAACGCGGAGTTCTGTCCCCGCGCGAGCGCCGCGCCCATGTCAGGCTTGCCTGCCAGACGCGGCTGCGCGGCGATTGCGCCGTGGAGGTGCCGGACGACATCCTCAGCGCCGGCGGCGGAGTTCTCGGCACCGTCTCCTCCACCCGGATGCTGGCGCCGCTTATCCGCGAGATCGTCGTCGAGCTGCCGCCCGAGCAGCCGACGGAATTCCGGGCCGGCGATTTCATGCAGATCACGGCGCCGCCCTACGCGCTCGATTTCGCCACGCTCGACTTCGACCCGGCCTTCTCGGAGGCCTGGGAGATCGCGGGATGGCGCCGGATGCGACTCGCCTCCGTGGCCGAGGTCACGCGCGCCTATTCGCTCGCCTCGCGGCCCGAGGATTCCGGGCACGCGGTGTTCAACATCCGGCTCGCCGTGCCGCCGGCGGGGCGCGAGCACGAGTTGCCGCCGGGCCTCGTGTCATCCTGGCTGTTCTCGCTCCGCGCCGGCGACCGGATTGCGCTGTCGGGGCCGTTCGGCGAGTTCCATGCGCAGCCCACCGGACGCGAGATGGTCTTCGTGGGCGGCGGCGTCGGCATGGCGCCGCTGCGCGCGATGATCCACCAGGAGCTGGCGCAAGGCACCTCGCGGCGGATCCGCTATTTCTTCGGTGCCCGCTCCGCCGCCGACCTGTTCTATTCGGACGAGTTCACCGCCCTCGCCGGGCGGCACGACAGTTTCGACTGGACGCCCGCCCTGTCCGATCCCGCGCCGGGGGACCGCTGGGGCGGTGCGACCGGTTTCGTGCACGAGATCCTCTTTGCCGAGATGCGCGCGCATCCCGCGCCCGAGGAATGCGAATACTACCTGTGCGGGCCGCCCGCGATGATCTCGGCGGTGCTCGCCACGCTCGACCGGCTCGGCGTCGAGCCCGAGGCGATTTTCTACGACGATTTCGGAGCATGAGGAGCCTGAGATGACGACACCCGGCAAGGACTGGTCCCGACGCGCCGCGCTCGGCCTGATCGGCGGCACGCTGCTTCTGCCCGCCGCGGCGATCGGTGGCGGCGCGGCCCGGACGCTCTCGGGGCGGGCCTTCGGCACCGATTGGCGGATCACCGCGCCGCCGGGCGTGGGCATCGCGCAATTCGCCCCGGCGCTGGATGCGCTGTTCGCCGGAATCGACGCGCAGCTCTCGCCCTGGCGGACGGACAGCGCCGTAAGCCGCTTCAACGCCGCGCCGGCGGGGGCCGCCACCGCCGATCCGGCGCTGACCGAGGTGACCGCCGCCGCCCTCGACATCGCGCGGCGCAGCGGGGGCGCCTTCGAACCCACTATCGGACCACTCGTCGCGCGCTGGGGGTTCGGCCCGATCGCGCGGGGCGGCGCGCCGGACTGGCGTGCGCTGTCGGTGGGCCCGCACGGCGTGACCAAGTCGCGCGGCGATCTCACGCTCGATCCCTGCGGCATCGCGAAAGGCTGGGCGCTCGACCGGGCGGCAGAGCTACTGCGCGAGGCCGGCATGACCGACCTGCTGTTCGATCTCGGCGGGGAGTTCGTGGCGGTCGGCCAGCACCCCGAAGCGCGCGACTGGCGCGTCGCGGTCGAGGCGCCGATCCCCGGCCTGCCGGCGCCCGCGGCGCTGCGCCTGCCCACGGGGACGGCCGTTGCCACCTCCGGCACAATCGCGCAGAGCTACGTGCTCGGGCAGCGACGCTACGGCCACATCATAGACCCCGGAACCCGCGCCCCCGCGACCGGCGCCTTGCGCTCCGTGACGGTGGTCGCCACAGACGCCATGACGGCAGACGGCTGGGCCACCGCGCTCTTCGCCGCGGGCGACACGGCCGGGCCGGACATCGCCCGCACCCACGATATCGACGCGCTGTTCCTGTTCGAGGACGATGGACGACTACGCGAAATGCGCAGCGGTGCCATCTCCGCGCTGATCCTCTGACCGAAGGAGCAGAGCCATGGAAATCCTCATTGCCGTCCTGCTCGTGACGCTCGCGGCGGCGGGCATCGGGCTCGGCCTGATGCTCGGGCGCGGCCCCGTCCGGACGAGCTGCGCCGCCGCCGAGGGGCTCGCGATCGCCCGCTGCGCCGATTGCCCGCTGCAGCATCGCACCCGCCCGGAGAGCGACCGATGAGCGCCTACCGTGTGCGCGGCATCATGCGCACCGATGCGCCGGGCCTCGTCCCCGACATGCCAATCCGCCGCGCCGCCGCGCTCCTGACCGAGGCGCGCGCGGCGGTGGCGCCGGTGCTGTCTGACGATGGCCGGCTGATCGGCCTGCTCAGCCAGAAGGACTGCTTCGCGCCGGCCCTGCACGCCAGCTACCACCGGGAATGGACGGGACGCGTTGCCGACCGGATGGCGACGGATGTCGTGGCGGTCGATGCCGCGGACGAGATCATCCGCGCGGCGGAGATGTTCCTGAGCCACCCTCACCGGATCTTTCCGGTGCTTGACGACGGACGCTACGCGGGGCTTCTGGACCGCTCGGACGTCCTTGCGCTGCTCCTCAGGATCGGCTGACCGCCGGTGCGGCATCCGAAATCCGGGCGGCTCACTTTCTCCATCACGATCGAAGCGCGGGGCGGCGCCGCGCGGTCGACCGAATCCTGCCATCCCATCGGGCGGGCCTGTGCCCCGTTCGCTGGGCGCGTCGATCTACCGAGATTCTCCGGCGGCGTCACCCAGGCTCCCCGACAGCCGATCTTCTGGCGACGAACGATGTCTGCGCCACGAGAGGCCGGCCCGCCGTATTCTCTTCGCCTACGCCGAGCGTTTCCGTGTGACCGGCAGCGTCGCGTATTCCGCGTTGTTCGATCGAATTTCGAGGTGCATTCCGGAGCTTGCAGGCGATACATGCTATAGAAGCAGTTAATGTGCCGGACCCTCGAAGGGAGTCGTGTCCATTGAAAATCAGGGAACTCGAGGCGTTTGATGCGTACATGAAGCTCGGGACGATGAAGGCCGCATCCGAGGAACTCGGCATCAGTCAGCCGATGATTTCACGCCTTCTCAGCAAGCTCGAGATCCGAGTCAAATTCGCGCTTTTCGACAAGAAGCGAAACCAGCTCAAACCGACTCCCGAGGCCCATCTGTACCACCAGTCGGTGGCGCGGCTCATCTCGCAGGTGCGGGAAAACGAGCAGGACGCCGCGGCGATCGCGAACAACCAGCTTGGAAACGTGATCATAGCCGCGCAGCCGACATTCGTGGACACGCTGCTGCTGGATGCGCTTCGCAGCTTCAACGTCAAGCATCCCGGCATAGGCATAAAGGTCCTGGACGTGGGGATGCGCGAGCTGCTCAGAACCATCGACAAGAACTACTGCGATGTGGCGCTCGGCATTACGCTCGAAAGCGGCAATTACAGCGCCAAGGTTCGACCGCTGGGGCGCTGCGAGGCCCGCTGCATCATGCACGAGGATCACCCGCTGGCGCGGGAGGAGCTGATTTCTGCCGAAATGCTGCGGGGGCAGGATTTCATCGACCTTATGCCCGAAAGCCCGCTGCGCAAGCGGGTGGACGAACTGGTCCAGACCGAAAGCGCCGACCGCCGGACCGTGGCCGAGATGGGCACCATGCGCGGCGTCTGCGCGCTGGTTGATCGCGGGATGGGTGTTGCCGTCGTCGATCCCTTCGCCGAGCTTCTGCTGCGCGGCACCTCTGTGGTCTCCAAGCGGCTCACCCCGCTGATCGAGTGGGAAGTGGTCTTCCTCACGCCCGACAATGTGCCGACCAGCCGCGTGGCCGAAGCCCTCTTCTCCGAGATCGAGGCAGAGGTCGACCGCCTGAAAGGCATGGGCATCCTCAAGAAGGACCGAGCCTCACCCGGCCTGTAGCTCCGCTTCGGACTCCGTCATCTCGCCCGCCGCGATCGCCTTCCAGTGCCAGCAGCGAACCTTGTGGCCGTCCGTTGCCGCCTCGAGCGTCGGCGCCTCGGCACGGCACTTCCCGGTCGCGTATGGGCAGCGTTCGGCAAACCGGCAGCCCGTAGGAACGTCGAACAGCGAGGGCACGCGGCCCCGGATCGTGTAGAGGTCTTCGGCAGGGTCGCTCTCGATGGTCGGCATCGCCTGCATCAGGCCGCGCGTGTAGGGATGAAGGGGCGCGTCGAAGAGGCTTTCGACCGTGCTGTCCTCGATCACCTGGCCAAGATACATGACCGCGACGCGGTCGCAGATCTCGGCCACCACGCCGATGTCGTGGGTGATGAACACGACGGCCATGTCCAGCTCGGCCTTCATCTGCATGATCAGGTCGAGGATCTGGGCCTGCGTGGTCACGTCGAGCGCCGTGGTCGGCTCGTCCGCGATCAGGAGCCTCGGGCGGCAGACCAGGGCCATCGCGATCATGATGCGCTGGCGCATCCCGCCCGACAGCTCGTGCGGATATTCGGACAGCCGCTTCTCGGGCGACGGGATGCCGGTGGCCTTGACCATCTCCAGCGCGGTCCTGGCGGCCTCCTGCCGGCTTTGCCGGCCATGGGCCTGGAGCGCCTCGATGATCTGGTCGCCCACCGTGTAGAGCGGGTTCAGCGAACTGGTCGTGTCCTGGAAGATCATCGAGATGTCGTTGCCGCGGATCCGGGCCAGCCGCGCCTCGTCGAGGGCAAGAAGGTTCTCGCCATCGAACAGGATCTCGCCCTCGAAATCGGTGATCTCGGGGTTGAGCAGCTGCATGATCGCCTCGGACGTCACGCTCTTGCCGCAGCCGCTTTCGCCGACGACGCCAAGGACCTCGTTGCGCCCGACGTGAAAGGACACATCGTCGACCGCGGTGACCCGCCCCTTCTCGGTGTGGAAGTGCGTTCTCAGGTTGCGGATGTCGATGATCGGGGATGCGGACATGCCGGGCTCCTTCCGGTTCGGTTAGCGCTTGGACACGGCCTTGTTCGTGTGCGGATCAAGAAAATCGCGCAGGCCGTCGCCCAGGATATTCTGGCCGAGCACGACCCCGATGATCATCGCGCCCGGAAAGACCGTCATCCACCAGGCCGAGGTGATAACGTTCTTGCCGTCGTAGAGGATGTTCCCGAGGCTCGGATGCGGCGCCGGGATGCCCACGCCGAGAAAGCTCAGCATCGCCTCGGTGATGATCGCGACCGCGAAGACGAAGCTTGCCTGCACGATGAGCGACGAGACCGTGTTGGGAAAGATGTGCCGCCAGATGATCCGGGTCCGGCTCGAGCCGAGGGCGCGCAGCGACTCGATATAGGGCTGTTCCTTGACCACCAGCGCGTTCGACCGCACCACCCGCGCGATGAGCGGCGTATAGACCACCACCAGCGTCAGGATCACGTTCCGCGTCGTCGGGCCGAAGACGGCGATCACCGAGATGGCCAGCAGGATCGCCGGGAAAGCCATCAGGCCGTCGGTGATGCGCATCAGAACATGGTCGAGCAGCTTGAAATACGCCGAATAAAGCCCGATCGCCACCCCGATCAACGACGACAGCAGCGCGACGCTGAACCCGATGAGAAGTGAGGCCCGTGTGCCGTGCAGCACGCGTACATAGATGTCGCGGCCGAAATTGTCGGTCCCCATCCAGTGCTCGGCCGAGGGCGGCTGAAGCCGGTCGATCGGGTTGATGTCGAGCGGGCCGTGCGGGGTCAGCAAGGGGCCGAGGAACGCCAGAAGGCAGATCACGACGGTCAGGCCCAGCCCGCAGACCGCCAGCCTGTTGGCCATGAAGCGCCGAAGTGTGAGGGCCCGTTGCTCGTTCTTCAGGCGGGTCTTGGCGGCGCGAAGGTCATGATCGGGTCGGGAGGTGTCGGTCATTGGTCCAGCCTCACTCGGGGATCGACCACCCCGTAGATCAGGTCGATGAAGAGATTGATCAGCACATAGCCGAAGGCGACGAGCAGCACCGTTCCCTGGATCACCGGGAAGTCCCGCCTCTCGACGGAATTGACGATGAGTTGCCCCAGGCCGGGAATGTTGAAGACGAACTCCACCACCACCGCCCCGGCGATCAGGGTGGTGAAGGTCTGGCCGATGATTTCGAGGATCGGGATAAAGGCGTTTCGCAGCGTGTGCTTGATCACGACGGTCGCGCGCGACAGGCCCTTGGCACGGGCGGTCTTGACGTAGGCGTTGTTCATCACTTCCAGCATCGCCGCGCGCGTGATCCGGGTGATGAGCGCGGCCTGGATGAAACCGAGCGAGATTGCCGGCAGCAGCAGGTACTCCAGATGCGTGCCCAGCCCTTCGGACAGCGGCGCATACCCCGCCACCGGCAGCCAGTTCAGGAAGACGGCGAAGAAGAGGATCAGCAGAAGCCCCATGAGGAAGCTCGGGACCGAGATCCCCACAAGCGCGAAGCTCATCAGCGCGCCGTCCATCCACTTGCCCCGGTAGAGCGCCGCGAAGACTCCCATTGGCACGGCGACGAGTATCCCGATGATCTGCGCGAAGATCGCCAGCGACAGGGTCGGACGGAAATAATCGAGGAAGACCGAGGTGACGGGCGTGCCGCTGTAGATCGACGTCCCCAGATCGCCCGTCAGCGCATTGCCGAGCCACGATGCGAATTGCTGTGGCACCGGACGGTTGAGGCCCAGCTCGTCCCGCAACTGCCGGATATCGTCGGCCGAGGCGTCCGGCCCGAGGATGACGCTGGCGGGATCGCCGGGCGACAGGTGAACCAGGGCGAACACCACCACCGCCACGACCCCCAGAACGGGGACAAGGGACAGGATCCGCTTTACGACGTATTGTATCATGGGTCCTCCGCGGGACGGCCGGCCGCGACGGGCGCATCGGCCGCCCGCGGCATCGTACCGGTGATGAAGTCCGTCGCCGCCTCTGCGGCGATTTCGGTCGAACTGCGATGTGTCAGGAAATGCCCCTCGCCCGGAATCCATCGCAGCGTCACGTCCCCGCCAGCCGCGGTCACCGCCTCGGCCATCGCCGCGGATTCCGAGGTCGGTACGCGCGTGTCCTGGTCCCCGTGCAGGATGAGCAGCGGGCAACGGATGTCGCCGACGCGGCGCACTGGCGCGATGGCGTCGAAGAAGTCGGCCATCTTCTCCGCGTCGCCGTACTCCTGCGCGCGCAAGGCGCGGCGCCGGGCGGGCGCGGTGCGCAGGAAGGTTCCGAGATGCGACATTCCGGCGATATCGACGGCGCACGACCAGAGTTCCGGATGATGCGTGATCGCCAACAGCGTCATGAACCCGCCGTAGCTGTGCCCCATGATCCCGATGGAGCCGCTCGCCCGGCCGAACCGATCGCGCAAATGCGCATGCAGGGCCACGACGTCGCCCAGCGCATCCATGCGCCGGGGCCCGTCGTCGAGCCCCACGAATGCGCGACCGTACCCTTCGCTGCCCCGGATGTTCGGGGCGACCACGGCGATTCCGCGCTCCACCAGCCGCTCGAGGATCGGGGCATGCTCGCGGCGGTACTGATCCTCCGGCCCGCCGTGCAGGTAGACAACGATCTGCCCGCCTTCGGGCTGCCCGAGAATGACGTATTCGATCTCGCATCCGTCGAATGATGCGAAGCGCCCGACTCTGTCGCGCCTGTCATCGGCAACCACGCCTTTCGGTCGAGCTTCCGCGCCGTGAAGCCGCGCCACGGGCGGATCGAACGGGGTCGAAGTGATCGCGATCAGGTCATCTCCCGGGCCGAAGCACATCGAGTGAACGTGCCCCGGTGCGGAGGTCAAGGCGACCGCATTGTCCGGATCGTCGAGAGGGATCGTGAGCATCTCCTCGGCGCAGTCGCGGACCAGCGTCAGCGCGATTCGCCCGGTATCGGGCTGCAGGCAAAGATGCCGGACGTCCCGGCCGGAGGACTTGAACACCAGCTGCACTGTCCCCGTGTCGAGGTTCATCCGGTGCAGCCCGATCCACTCCCCGCCCAGATCGCCCGCGAAAAGGATGTCGGCCTCTGAAAGGGCAAGCACCGGTCCGATGCGCCCGCATCCTGCATCGAGCGGCACCAGGCTGCGCGCCCGGACATCGAAGAGGCAGAATCGTCGGTCGATGTTGGTGATCTCTTCCAGCATCAGCACGCGGTCTTGCGACAACGCGATCGCCCGGGTGAGCGGCCGCTCGACCTCGAGAAGCTGCCGGACCTCGCCGGTGGTGGTGTCGAACTGCAAGATGCGGTGCAGGGTTTCGGTCGCGGTGTTCGCCACGACGATCCCCTGCCCCGCGAAGAGCCGGCCCGCGAAGTGGTGGTCCGCGCCGGCATCCTCCAGACATGCGCGCACCGATCCGTCGCGGCCCAGCAGGTAGAGCTGGCCGCGCTCGGTGCAGGCCGGATCCGAGGCGAAGACGAGCCGCACCTCCGGATCCTCCACGAGCCAGAAACGCGTGACGTCGAAGCCGGGGCCGGTGAGCGCCCACCGGCTCGCGGTTTCGGGATCGAACTCCCAGAGGGCCGTCCGGTCGTCGACGTTCGTGAGGTAGAGGACCGTGCCGCGTCCTGCATCCCACGCGAGATCGCCCAGGCGCGCGTGCCGCGACCGATTGGGGCCGAGCAGATCCAGCGTGCAATGGTTCAGGCAAGCCAGCGTCATGCCCGACCCTCGTAGAGGTGGCAGGCCACCTTGTGGGTGTCGCTGATCGTGCGGGATGCCGGCACGGTCGTGCGGCAGATCTCGGTCGCGTGCGGGCAGCGCGTGTGGAAGCAGCATCCGCTCGGCGGAGAGAGCGGCGACGGCACCTCGCCGGTGAGCTTGATCCGCTCCTTCTTCGTGCGCGGGTTGGTCTTGGGCAGCGCCGAAATGAGCGCCTGCGTGTAAGGATGCTTGGGCGACTCGAACAGCTCCTCGGCAGTCGCGACCTCCACGAGATTGCCGAGGTACATGACGCCGATCCGGTCCGAGATGTACTTCACCACCCCGAGATCGTGCGAGATGAAGAGGTAGGACAGGTCGAACTCGCGGCGGATCCGCTTCATCAGGTTCAGCACCTGCGCCTGGATCGACACATCGAGCGCCGAGACGGTCTCGTCGCAGATGACCACCTTGGGGCTTAGCGACAAGGCGCGGGCAAGGCCGATCCGCTGCCGCTGGCCGCCCGAGAACTCGTGCGGGAACCGGAAATAGTGCTCGCTCGACAGGCCGACGGTCTCCAGAAGCTCGATCACCCGGTCGGTGCGCGTCCTGCGCGTGCCGATGCCGTGAATCTTCATCGCTTCCTCGAGGATGTCGCCCACGCGCATCTTGGGATTGAGCGAGGAATACGGATCCTGGAACACCATCTGCAATTCGCGCCGGAAACGAGCGAACTCGGACGGCGATTTCTCGAAAATGTTCTCGCCGCGATAGAAGCAGGCCCCGTCGGTCGGCTCGACCAGCCGCAGCAACGTGCGGCCCAGCGTGCTCTTGCCGCAGCCGCTTTCGCCGACGAGGCCGAACGTCTCCCCCTCCGCGATCTCGAACGAGACGCCGTTCACCGCCTTCACGTACGCGGTCGGTTTGAAGAAGCCCCGGCGCACCGGGAAATGCTGTCTGACCTCGACCGCGCGCAACAGGGGCTCCGGCGCGGAGGCGCGCGGCGTGTCAGGTGATGTGGCGTGGGACATGGGGCTTCTCCTTCCCGGCTCGCACGGCGGCAGGGCGAGCCGGGAACAGCCCGCCCTGCCGCGTCGCATGGCCCGGTCAGTCGGCGACCGACAGGTTCGACAGGATGATGTTGTTGGAGACGGTGAAGCCCTCGATCTCCTCGGCCAGGCCGTGCAGCGGCTTGTAGTTGCCGTAGCGGATGTAGGGCGCGTACTCCATCACCTCGGTCTGCAGTTCCTTGAACAGCTCCAGCGCCTCGTCCTGATCCTCGGTCACCCGGATCTCCTCGACCAGCCGGTCGATTTCGGGGCTGTCGGTCCAGCCGGCATACTCGTTCTTCGAGTGCAGGAAGATCGCGTTGATCGGCGTCGGCTCGAAGGTGAACTCGGAGGCGAAGAGATCCCATGCTTCGGGATCGGCGCGGTACTCGAGAAGCGTCGCCCAGTCGTACTCGGCCAGCTCGACGTTCAGCCCGACTTCCTGAAGCTGCTGCTGCACCACGATCGCCGCGTAGAAGTGAAGCGGATAGGCGCGGGACACGAGAAAGCGCAACTCCTCTCCGTCATAGGAGGATTCTTCGATCAGCCGACGGGCCTTGTCGGCGTCGTCCTGGTTGTAGAGCTCCTCACCGGCGTCGTTGTACCACAGCACCTGGCTCGGCGCGGCGAGCGAATGCTCGAGCGAGAAGAACCGGTCGTTGCCGAGCGAGGCATAGAGGATCTCTTCCATGTTCAGCGCGGCGCTGACCGCCTGACGCAGCTTGATGTCGCTGAAGGGGCCGTGCTTCTTGTTGAAGAACATGCCGAGGAAGGCATAGTCCTCCGCGAAGATCTTCAGCGCCTCGTCATTGACGATCTGATCCGCATTGTCGTGCGGAAGCCTTAGCGCGATGTCGTACTGGCCCGAGCGCAGGCCGGAGACGCGCGTGGAATCGTCGGTCACGATCTCCATGTAGACGTCGTCGACACCGGGCTCCTTGGCCCCGGCAAGGCCGTTCGGCGGCGTGTCGAGAGAGCTGTAATCCTCGAATTTCGCCAGGTGCATTTCCTGGTCGGTATCCCAGTTCTCGACCCGGTAGGGTCCGGTGCCAACGTATTCGGTGACGCCCTGCGCCGGCGCGTTCGCGACGATCTCCTCTGGCATGATGCCGGCGAACTGCATCGGGTTGCCGATGACCGACAGCGTGAGCGGCGCAGGCTCGGCCAGCTTCAGCGCCAGGGTCATGTCGTCGACCTTTTCGAATGTGGCGTCCGACAGCGTGCCGCGCGCGAGGATCGACCGCTCCTTCCAGCGCTGCATCGACGCCACCGCGTCATCGGCTGTCAGCGGCTCACCGTTGTGGAAGGTGACGCCCTCGCGCAGAGTGATCGTGTAGGTCTTGCCGTCCTCGCTGACGTCGATCGACTCCGCCAGCACCAGTTCGGGTTCGTAGTCGGCGTTGAGCGTGACCAGCGGCTCGAAGATCTGCGCCGCGAAATCCATGGTCGCGTAGGCGGTCGACATGTGCGGGTCGATCGACGGCGGGATGGTATCGTAGGCAATACGCACTTCGGTCCGGTCCTGGGCGAAGGCGCCTCCGGCCATGGCCGCCAGTGCCATCACGGCGGCCGAGGTCTTGAGTGACTTGGTCATTTCTTTCTCCTCTGTTGGATTTTTCGTCAGACGACCGGATCGGCGCCCGCGGGCGGGGTCCGGTCGAGGTCCAGCAGGGCCCGGGTCAGGACCCGGGCACCGTTGACGGCATCTTCCCTGGTGATGCTCTCCTCGGGGCAGTGGCTGCGCCCGTCGAGACAGGGCACGAACAGCATGCCCATCGGACAGATCCGTGCCATGTGGGCCGCGTCGTGCCCCGCCCCGCTTGGCATCGTCACGGCACTGAGATCGAGCGCGCGTGACGCTTCCGCTACGGTCCGGGTGATGTCCCCGGCGCAATCGGTGGGCTCGGACGCGCTGAGCAAGCGCACCTCGAGGCGCAGCTCGCCGCGGCGGCAGACGGCCTCCTCGGCCCAGTCGATGATTGGCGCGAGGAAACCGTCCAGCAGCTCCTGGCGATCGCTGCGCACCTCGACCGTGATCCGCGCTTCGCCCGGTACCGCATTTGCCGCGCCCGGACGCACGCCGATCTTGCCGACGGTTCCCACGAGATAGGCATTCGAGCGTTGTTGGGCGTGCGCCTCGTGGTTGATCCGCTCCACGATCCGCGATGCCCCGACGAGCGCGTCCTGGCGCAGGTTCATCGGGGTGGTGCCGGAATGGTCGGCCCGTCCGGTCACCACGATCTCGTACCGCTTGATTCCGACGATGTTGGTGACCACGCCGATTCGTGTGCCTGCGGATTCGAGGACGCGCCCCTGCTCGATATGCAGTTCCAGAAAACCACGGATCTCCTCGGGCGAGCGGAGTGCACCGTTCAGCTTGTCCGGCTCACCGCCGCATCGGCGAATGGCTTCGCCGAGCCGCTCGCCCTCCGGATTCGTGTATTCCAACAGGCTGGCAGGAAGATTCCCGGACATCGCACGGCTGCCGACGCAGGACACGCCGTAGTCGCTGGGTTCCTCGGACAGGAAATCGACGACCTCCATCGTGTGCCGAGGCGCCGTATCGCCTTCAGCGAACGACTGGACGGCTTCGAGCGCCGACAATACGCCGAGGATGCCATCGTAGCGACCGCCATCGGGCACGGTGTCGATATGGCTCCCGCTGACAAGCGTGCCGGCGGCGGGGTCGGATCCAGGCAACGAACCGATGAGATTGCCGCCGGCATCCATACGGGTTCGAAGGCCGGCGCTCTCCATTTCTTCGCGCAACCACTCCCGGGCCCGGGCATAGCGATCCGTAAAGGCGCGACGGGTCCATGGCCGACCCGGATCGGTGTACTCCGAGAGTTTCTCGAGCCGCTGCCACAATCTGTCTTTGTCTAGCTCCATACCGACCTTTTCCGCTCGAGCATTCAGTTGCGTCGGGGCGCCATTCTCAAGGCAAGTCCCTCGAGATTTGGGCGCATGTGTCCGTGGCATTCCGTGACCGGGCGACTCCCCGATGCGCCGGTACCGTCGGCCAGTCATCGACTCGCATACTTCCCTAGATTGCAAATTTAGTCAAACCGATGCCATTGTATAACTTATCTGCATACTCGGTTCTTCAACCCGCTCATACCTCCAGGCAACTTAGGCTTGGCTCTAAACGGCCGGGTCGGCGGGGCTCGAAAGTGGATGCGTGCCGGCGCCACCGCGGACAAACACGCCGTGGCTTATAGCCGGCGCTCGCAATAGGCCGTGCCCTTGCGGATATATCGTCTCGATGGAGCGCCTTATTCAGGACTTCTTGTCTTCACCCGACGGCAACAGAAAGGCGGCTGACGATCCCACTCGGGAAAGAAATACCTGGAAGCAACGTCACGACGTTGTAAATGCTTACAAAACTTAGCGGTTGGTGTCCGGAAAGATCGCTCACGGCAATCGAATTGACGGACGCCCGAGGCTGTCCCCGCTAGGATTGAAGGACAATCAAACTGCTACCGGCTATCAATTCACGCCAGATGACTATTATTTAAAATCTTCACCACACCTGTCGCGTATGGGCGGTGAGCCTCCCTCCAAGGGTGTCTTCGCCGCCTTGCGCCGGTAGCCTCCGCAGATCGCGGGCATGCACCGCCGTCCGACCGACCGGAGAAGGGAGCCTTGCCGGGCCATCGCGACCGCACGGGTTTGGCCCAGCGCGGCCGAATGTCAGCGACATTCGACTTCCCACGTGCATGTCGGGACCGGCATGGCGGACCGGGATCACGCCGCCTTTCGCAGGGTCATGAAGGTCATCATGCCGAACGGCGGCAGGGACTTGCGTTCGACGGGCGAGAGGCTGGTCTCTCCAAGAACGGTCTCGTCCGAAAAATCCGAATGCCACCCGAGGACATTCGCAAACGGCGCAAACCCGCGTTCAAGCTTCGACAGAACGCCCGTCGTCCGCTTGAAGTGGTTGACGACAACCACCTCGCCGCCAGGTTTGCAGACGCGTGCGATCTCGGACATCACCGTCTCGGGCTCGGGCACGACCGACAGCACGTGCATGGCGACGACCGTGTCGAAATGCGCATCGGGATAGTCGATCTCCCGCGCGTCCATCTGGCGGAGCTCGCGGACGTGCTTCAGGTTCATCCGATCGACCTTGTCGCGTGCCTTGACCAGCATGTCCTCGCTGTAATCGACGCCCGTCACCTCGAGGTCGCCGCGGTAGTGCGGCAGCGCCAGTCCCGTGCCGACGCCGACCTCCAGGACCGTTCCGGACCGGCCGTTCACGTAGTCGACCGTCCTGCGCCGGCCGACATCGGTGATCGCCCCGAACGTCCGGTCGTAGATGGGCGCCCAGCGGGCATAGGAGGTCTCAACGGCGTTGCTGTCCATGTCAGTTGTCCTTCGGATTCGCCGCATGCGGCTTCGTGACAAGTGCCCAGACGACAACAGCGACGTAGCCGATGCAGAGCGCGACGAGAGTGACCCACGCGAATGTCAGAACGGTCGCTCCGATGAACGCGACGCCGACCAGGAACACCTTCACGTTGCGACGAGATATGGCTGTGGTCTTGAATGACCAGGTCGGAATCCGGCTGATCATCGAGAGTCCGATGACGACGAGGTAGATCGATATCGCGAGCGGGTGCAGGATCGGGGCGCCGGCGAAGGCGAAGGAGAGGAACATCGGCAGCATGGCCAGCATCGCGCTGGCGGGGGCCGGCACGCCCACGAAATAGGCGTTGTCCTTGCCGCTCGTCTCCGACTTGGTGCCGACATTGAACCGGGCGAGCCGCAGAACGCAGCAGGTCGCGAAGATGAGAACCGAGATCCAGCCGAGGCTGGTGTGGCTCTGCAGCCCCCACAAGTAGATCACCAGCGGCGGCGCCACGCCGAAGTTCAGGAAGTCGGCGAGCGAGTCGAGTTCGGCACCGATGGCGCTGTCGGCGGCCATCGCGCGCGCCAGCCGCCCGTCCAGCCCGTCGAGCACGCAGGCCGCCAGGATCAGCTTCACGGCCAGGGGGAAATCGCCCTGAATGCCGAAACGGATGGCGCTCAGCCCGGCGCAGATGGCCGCGATCGTCAGCATGTTCGGCACGAGCTGGATGAGCGGGATTTCCGATCTCGGTCTGCGCGGCGGTTTCTCTGTCATCGGGTCTGGTCGGTCCGGGCGGCTTCGCCAAGTTCGGCAATCACCGTCTCTCCCGCGACCATCGTCTGGCCGATGCGCACCTTCGGGGTCACCCCCGGCGGCAGGTAGACGTCGAGCCGGGAGCCGAAGCGGATCAGGCCGAACCGTTCGCCGGCCGCGAGCGCATCACCTTCCCCGGTCCAGCAGACGATGCGACGCGCCACCAGGCCGGCGATCTGGACGACGGCCAGGTCCTGCCCCGCGGCGGTCCGGATGCAAAGACTGTTGCGCTCGTTGTCGGCGCTGGCCTTGTCGAGAGACGCGTTCAGAAACTTGCCTGGCCTGTAGGCGATGCTGGTGACGCGTCCCGCCACGGGGGCGCGGTTCACATGGCAGTTGAAGACGTTCATGAACACGCTGACGCGCGTCAGCGGCGTCGCCGCCATGCCGAGCTCGACCGGCGGAACCGCCGGTTCGATCAGGGAGACGATGCCGTCGGCCGGGCTGACGACCAGATCGTGCCCGCCGGGCGGCACGCGTTCCGGATCGCGGAAGAAGTAGTAGCACCAGACCGTGAGGCCGACGCCGAGCCACCCGGTCACCGGCGACAGGAGGAACAAGCCAACGGTCACCGCCGCGAAGATGGCGACGAACCGGATGCCCTCGCGATGCATCGGTTTCACGAAGGTTGAGAGCATGTTCATCGCCGAGAACCTCGCGGTGACGCGGCCAGCGGTCCCGGGCGCCCCACGCGGCCGGTGCACTTGCGGTCACCCCGTGTCATTGCCGGAAAGATCGCCGCACTCGGCGCTGCGATGTTCTTTTGGGTGTACTGCAAAGCCATCTCATGAATCGCGTACTCTACAACCGGCGCAGGGACAACCGGAGCCAACGCCGGAAGAAGGTGCCGGCGATCCTCGGCCGGTGTCGGTCGCAGGTTCCGGGCCATATCGCCCTCGTTCGGCCGTCCAGACCGCTCCGGGTGCCTGCGGCCCTCGTCACCGGGCCGCGGCATGGCAGCGCCGGAGCCCAGCCATGGTTCGGATTTTGGAACGGCGATTGTGGCCTTGAGCCGGTTGGACGCCCCCCCCTGGGCTGGCCCCGAGCCGTGCCGGCGCCTCCCCGACCGGGTAGCCCCGCTCGACGATGCCACCTCGATGCAAGACCGGCCCCGTACCGGACGCTGGCTGATCCCCTTGCGGGGCTGCCTTGGGCGGAACATTGCTGCCAAACCGAGAGGGCGGGACCCAGCACGGCGCCACCCCGCCCTGACGGCGGAACAGACAGTGGCGCATCGTCCGTAAACCTGCCACCTTCGGGCGTCGCCACTCCCCCAAGGATTGAAAAGCCATGACGACGGTCTTCGGCCTTGATGCGTCCCTGCTCGCGCTCGGTCTTCTGCTGCTTCTCTTCGTCGCCTTCGTCGTCGAGAAGTATCCCCCCGATGTCACCGCGGCGGGAGGAGCCGCGCTCTTCATCGTGCTCGGCCTCGTGCCGAGTGAGGAGGTGATGGCCGCCTTCTCGAGTTCCGCGCCCATCACCATCGCGGCGATGTTCGTCGTCTCGGGCGCGCTCGTGCGGACGGGCGTCCTCGACGCCCTCGCCGACCTCGTGATCGAGCACGCCGCCTCCCGCCCGGCCCTCGCCGTCGCGCTCTTCGTCTTTGCCACCGTGGCCGCGTCGGCCTTCATGAACAACACACCGGTGGTGCTGGTCCTCATCCCGGTGGTGATCCGGCTTGCGGGCAGCCTTGGCCTCGCTCCGACCCGGCTTCTCATTCCACTGTCCTATGCGGCGATCCTCGGCGGGACCTGCACGCTCATCGGGACCTCGACCAACATCCTCGTGGATGGCGTCGCGCGCGAGGCGGGGCTCGCGCCGTTCTCGATCTTCGAGATCGCACCAGTCGGGATCGCCGTTGCGGTCGTCGGCGGCATCTCGATGCTGGTGCTGTCGCGGTACCTGCTGCCCGACCGCGCCTCGCGCGAGGGCGGCGAGGAAGAAGAGACCCGGTTCCTGTCCGAGGTCGTGATCCGTGAAGGCTACCGCCATATCGGCGCACGCCTTCGCGATGTCGCGGACTTCCAGGAATCGCGGCTGCGGGTCACCGGCCTGCGGCGGGGCGGGCGGATACAGCGATCGAACCTGGACAGCGAGGCGCTGCGCCGCGGCGATGCCCTGATAATCGTCGCGGGCACCTCCGAGCTTCTGACTTTGTCCGAGCGCACCGGCCTGCGCGTAGGCCAGCGGCGGTCGATCGAGATCGATACCGAGGGGGACGTCCGGATCGTCGAGGCCATCGTGACGCCCTCGCGCCGCAGCTCCGGTCTGCGTATCGCCGACCTCGCACTCGGGCGGCGCGCGGGCATCCGGGTCCTCGGCGCGTTCCGTCCCGGACACATCGCCGGCGCGGATCTCTCTAGCGTTCGGTTGCGGCCCGCGGACAAGCTCCTGCTCGAGGGCACCGCGGAGGGCTTCGAGGAGCTCCGCCGCTCGGGCGACGTCGTCTCGATCACCGCGCCCGGCGGCCGCGCCTACCGGCGCAAACAGGCTCCCGTCGCGGTGCTCGCGCTCGTCGGCATCGTCCTCCTCGCCGCGCTCGACGTTCTGCCCATCGGCATTCTCGCGCTCGTCGCGGTGGCGGCGATCCTGGTCCTGCGCTGCATCGACAACGACGAGGCCTGGGCCTCCATCGACGCCTCGATCGTCGTGCTGATCTTCTCGATGCTGATCGTCGGCGCCGGACTCGAGCATACCGGCGCGGTGGAGCTTATCGTCGGTGCACTCACGCCCTGGCTGGAAGGACTGTCGCCCTTCGTGCTGCTGGCCGTCGTCTACTTCGTCGGCTCCTTCCTGACCGAGGTCGTGACCAACAACGCTGTCGCGGTGATCTTCACGCCGATCGTGATCTCGCTTGCCGGCCAGCTCGGCGTCGATCCCCGCCCCTTCGTCGTCGCCGTGATGTTCTCGGCCAGCGCGAGCTTTGCCACGCCCATCGGCTACCAGACCAACACGCTGGTCTACGGCGCGGGCAACTACCGCTTCGCCGATTTCCTGCGGATCGGCATCCCGATGAACCTGATCGTCGGCGCCGCGGCGATCCTCGCGATACCGCTGGTCTTTCCCATGTGAGCGCCGCATCCCAGCCGTCCTGGCGTCTCCGGGCGTTCGTTCGCGGGCGGACGCGGTTCCGATTTCGATCGGAACTCAACGCTCCGGCGGTTGCGAGGACGCCAATTCGATGTCCCGCTTGCGCTCTCGATGGAAGACGTAGGCGCCCGAGGCGAGGATGATGCTGGTACCGAACAGCGTGATCGCATCCGGAAAATCGCCGAAGACCAGGAAACCGACGGCCGTTGCGCCGACGATCTCCAGGTACTGGAACGGCGCCAGGATACTGGCCTCGACCTTGCTGAAGGCGAAGGTGATCATCAGGAACGTGACCGTCGCCAGCGCCCCGGCCGAGATCACCGCCAAGACCACCCATTCCGGCATCGCCCAAACGCCGGGCATGCGGGCACCGAAGATCACGCGAGCGGTTTCCGCGAGGACAAGGAGCCCGGCAGCGAAGAGCGAGGCGCCGAACTGGAAACTCAGGGCCGACTGGCGTGCCGTCGCCTTGCGCAGCACGATCATGTTCAAGGCGTAGGCGACCGCGCCCACGAGCGGCAGCAGGACCACGGGCCCGAACTCCGAGAAGTTGGGCCGAATGACGATCATTGCGCCGATCAGACCGACGCCCACGGCCGCAAAGCGCCGCGGTCCCGGCACTTCGCCGAGCAGCACCCCCGCGAGCACGGTCAGAACCAGCGGCTCGAGGAAGAAGATCGCGATGGCCGTGGCGATCGGCATAACGGAGAACGCGGTGACCAGCGTGTAGGTCACCGTCGCGATCAGCACGGCCGAGATCAGCGACGCCCGGGTGAAGACCGGCCCGGCCATGTGCCGTCTGAGCAGGAACGCGACCGGCAGAAAGAAGGCCGCCTGCGCCGAGGCCCGCAGCACGGTGACCTCGAATGCGGGGAGGACGGATGTCAGCGACTTCGAGATCGCATCGCCGACCGGAAGCAGCCCCATCGCAATGCACATGAAGATCATGCCGGCCCGCTTGTCGGCCGGCTCGTGGTGGGTAACGCTTGGGCTCGCGACCATTTCGCCTCCTCCGGCACCTCGCGAGGTGCTCGAACAGGTCCGGGCGTCCAGGACGATTTCGGGGATGCCGCGAGACGCCATCTCGCGCACCGCAAGCGCTATAACTTCCGTGTGACCCGGTCAACCGGCGGGCCGGCGCCTGCCCGGGCCGGGACCGCGGCGAGGTCCGCGCGCCTCCCGGTGGGGCCCTCCCTATGACGTGCCGCCTCTGCCAGCCCTGACGGCACGGATCGAAACGCTCCCCGCTCTCGATCCCGCGCCCGATGGCCACGGCATGCCCGGATCGACGGCCTTTCCGTCCCGCTCGCCCCCGAGGATTGTCATTCGCTGCCTGCGGTACGCTGGATGCCGCGGCTGTCGGACATGGAGACCGGCGGGCGTATCGCTCCGCTTCATCCCTTGCGGAGCGGCCGGCTTTTCCGAACTATTGTCGCAATGCCGCAAGTCGACCTGAACACCACGCGCCGATGAGCGTATTCTGGACCGCAGGAACAGGGATCGTGGCGATCGGCATCGTCGCGTTCTGCATCTGGCGGGCGATGGCCACGGCGCGTACCCCGCAAGGGTCTGTGGCGTGGGTGATCTTCCTGCTGAGCGCGCCATGGTTCGCGGTTCCGGCCTATGCGGTCTTCGGCGGCCACAGGATTCGCTCCTACACACGGTCGCGGCAGCGCAGCCGGGCGCTCGCCTCGGATCTGAAGGACGATACGCGCTACGCTCCGCCTCACGAAGCCGCCCGGACGCGGCTCGCGGTCTTCGAGCGGATCGTGAACCTGCCGGCGACCGGCGGAAACTCCGCGCGGCTCCTGATCGACGGGCACGACACGTTCGCGGCGATCTTCGACGCGATCGACACGGCCCGGCACAGTGTCTGCGTGCAGTTCTACACGATCGTCGACGACACGACCGGACGGGCGCTGGCCGAGCGCCTCATGGCGGCCGCGCGCCGGGGGGTCGCCGTGCGCCTGCTCTTCGACGGGGTCGGCAGCTACGGTCTGCCGCGCAGTTACCGCCGGAAGCTCTCCGACGCAGGGGTCGAGGTCGTCGACCCGCGCGCGGCGCGCGGTCCGACCTCGCGGCTCAACATCAATTTCAGGAACCACCGCAAGACCGTCATTGTCGACGGCGAGGTCGGTTTCCTGGGCGGCCACAACGTGTCCGACACTTACGTCGGGCACAATCCGCGGTTCGGCCGCTGGCGCGACACGCATCTCGCGCTCCGCGGGCCGATCGTGGCGCAGCTCCAGCTCATATTCGCGGAAGACTGGCACTGGGGCACGGGCGAGCTGCTGACAAGCGATCTGAACTGGGATCCGGGCCTCCAGGAGGAGAACCGGTCGGCGGTATTGCTTCCGACCGGGCCGGCCGACCCGACGGAGGCGGGCTCGCAGGTCTTTTTCGCCACCATCGCCGCGGCCCGTCACCGGCTATGGATCGCATCGCCCTATTTCGTGCCTGATGCCAGCACCCTCTCGGCGCTCAGCCACGCTGCGTTGAGCGGCGTCGATGTCCGGGTGATCCTCACCGGCAAGGTCGATCACCTCCTGCCGTGGCTCGCCGCCCATGCGTTCTTCGACGACATCCGGGCCGACGGCGTCCGGATCTTTCGCTACGCTGCCGGGTTCATGCACCAGAAGGTCATCCTTTGCGACGACGATCTGGCCCTGGTCGGCACGACGAATTGCGACATCCGGTCGTTTCGCCTGAACTTCGAGACGATGGCGGCCTTCGCCGATCCGGGCCTTGCCCACGAGGTTGCGACCATGCTGGAAACCGATCTGGCTAACTGCGACATCTACGAGACGCCGCTGGCCGAAGCGCCGCTCTGGATCCGAGTCGGCGCGAAGATCGCCCGGCTTCTGGCCCCGGTGCTGTGATGGACCTCAAGATTGCCAGCTACAACATTCGCAAGGCCCTCGGCATCGACCGCAAGCGGAGCCCGGAACGCATCCTGTCGGTCATCAACGGCATGGGAGCGGATGTCGTGCTCCTGCAAGAGGCCGACCATCGCCTCGGCCCTCGGCGCGCCGCTCTGCCGCACTCGCTCATCGCACGCGAAACGGATTATTCGGTTGCCGACCTGGCGGTCAGCGAAGTCAGCCTCGGCTGGCACGGAAACGCGATCCTTGTCAGGAAGGACCTGCCGGTGACGGCCACCGAGCGTTTCGACCTGCCGGGGCTGGAGCCCCGGGGTGCGGTCATGGTCCGGATCGAAGGACTGCACGTCGTGGGAACGCATCTCGGACTCATACGGCGCTGGCGCCAGCTCCAGATGCAGGCGATCCTCGACCATCTGGGCGACCGCGCCGCGACGTGTCTGATCGGGGGCGATTTCAACGAGTGGTCCCGTCGCGCCGGCTTTGCGCCCTGGGCCAGCGATCTGGAGCTTGTCAGCCCCGGACCGTCCTTCCACAGCGCGCGACCTCTGGGACGTCTCGACAGGTTCGCCCACGGCCCCGGCCTGAGCCTTCACGCCACGGGGGTCGAAAACCACGGCGCGGCGCGGCGTGCGTCCGACCACTTGCCGGTCTGGTGCGCGGTGCGGACCCATTCGGCGGACCGGCCGGAATGAGCAAGGGCGCCAACACCATGCGCGATCTCTGCCGACAACGGCGCGACCGGCCAGAATATCCCGCCTAAGGTAACGCGCTTCGCGGCGACCGACCGCTCTGAGGGCAGGGCAGATCGTCCGTCAGCGGGCCTCCGCGAGCAGCCGGGCACCGGAAGCGAGTTGGTCTGGGTGCCCGGACTCGTCGAGCATGACATAGGCCGACCGGCCGCGCTCGAAGACCGCCACCGTCCGGCCCTCATAATCGAAGGCCGCTGGCGAAACCGGGGCCGTGCCC
Source organism: Roseivivax sediminis (assembly GCF_900112685.1). Classification (GTDB taxonomy): domain Bacteria; phylum Pseudomonadota; class Alphaproteobacteria; order Rhodobacterales; family Rhodobacteraceae; genus Roseivivax; species Roseivivax sediminis. Next base: position 83,796 of record NZ_FOMS01000003.1, on the reverse strand, counting down.
CCACCGCGCGCAACCGCCAGGACGAAGATCGGTCCCAGATCCGGAGTATCGACCGACATCGCGACCCCTGGGCGATCGGGGGTCGCCACGACCTGCACGTCGCGGACGGTCCAGTCCGCGGGCAGAGGCGGCAACGCGATCCCCAGGGCGGCAAGGATCTCCTGAGGGTCGAACGTCGCGGCTTCGGGTTGCGAAACCATCCAGTGGCGCAACTCGAGCGCGGCATGGGCATCGAGCGCCGCCTCTACCAGGGGCGGAGCTTTTTCGGGCCCGCTCGCCAGCCACACGCCGTGCCCGACCCAGCCGGTCGCGAAGAGCACGATGGCCGCGGCGACGGGCGCGCCACGGCGGAGTAGCCTGCGCCATCGCAGGCGGTCCTGCAGGCGACGGGCCATGGCCACGAGCCTCGAGGGTGAAGGCATGTCCGCCGAAAGCGCTAGGCGCAACCCTTCCATATCCCGGGCCTCGGCCATCAGGGCGGCCGCACGTTCGGGCCGCTCGGCAAGATAGTCCGCGAGCGCGTAATTGCGCTCGGTGGAGAGGCGCCCCTGGAGGAAGGCCGGAAGATCCGCTTCCAGTTCCTCGCTGCTATCGGTCGGTCCGGTCATCGCGCCCTCCTACAACTTTCAGGCCCCGGCCAGAAGACGCCACCTGGCCGTCCTCGAAAGCGCGCAGTTCGGCTCGGGCGCGCGCGACACGGGACATGACCGTACCGGCAGGCACGCCCAGGATCTCGGCCGCCTCGGCAAGGCCCAATCCTTCTATCGCCACGAGGTGAAGCGCCTCGCGACGCTCGGCGCTCAGCGCAAGGAAGGCGGCCCGCACCTGCGTCAGACGCGCTGCCACCTCGCCGGAGGCCGGAACGAAGAGCGGCCGGCTCTCGGCCCAGGCCTGCTCCCTTGCTTCGGCGGTGCGTTCGCTCCGCCGAGTGTCGATGAAGAGGCGATGCAGTATCGACATCAGCCATACCCGTTCGTCGGCACCGTCGCGGAACGTCCCCCGCCGTTCTTCGGCCCGCACGAAGGTGGCCTGCACCAAGTCATCCGCCGCGTCCGGATCGCGCGTGAGAACCCGCGCATACCGGCGAAGCGCTTCCAGTTGTCCCACGATGTCCAGACCGTTCCGGCCCATGATGTCGCACCCCGCCCCTGTTCGCTTGTCACGCAGACGGGTCTGCCGCGGTCTGCGGTCGTGCCTGGTAGACCGCCCCCGTTTCACCGAGGAACCGCGCGTTCTCTTCCCGGATGCGCGCGGCGGCATCGTCATAGAGGAACGGCAGGAAGGCATAGCGCCGCCCGCGGGTCACCTTGCTCACCTTGTGCAGCAAGGAGCACGAGAACACGACCGCGCCGCCCGGCGGCGCCTTGAACCCTTGCGGGCCGTATTCGGGAAAGCTCACTTCACCGCCGTCGAAATCGTCACTGAGATTCACCGAGACGGCAAAACGCCGATGCGCGGTCCCCTTCGTCGTGTTGTCGCGGTGCGGCGCGAAATGCCCGCCATCCTCTGCAGCGTAGCACGAAACGATGTAGCGCTCCATGCGCGTGACCTTGAACTGGTGGACCTTCGCGATCTCGGGCACCACGCGGCGCCGGAACCGTTCCTGCAAGGTGGAAATCAGCCCCTTGTCCTCGATATCGTAGTCCTTGCGGCTCTTGAAGCCGTGGTCGGTCACGCCGACAGTGCGGCCGCCGACCTCGCGCATGAAGCCGCTTTCCCGGCCGCCCTGCGCTTCGTAGAGGTCAACCAGATGCCGGCAGAGTTCAGGCTCCAGTACCCGGGGGAGGAACAGGATCGGGGGCATGCTCTGGATGCCGGCGAACCGGTCCGGGGGCGGCAGTTCGTCCAGCACCGACATGAGTTCGGAGATGTCGCTGCGGCTCTTCCGGAAGGGAATGGCCGCGAGAACCCGCATCGTGGGGTCGATGACCACCCATTGGCGGACGAATGCCAGGTGCCGGCTGCCCGGATCGGCGTCCCTGGCCACAACGCCGTAGAGGCGGGACGCGGTCAGATCGAAATCCCAGAAATGCCGGTAGCCGGGCACGCGGTTCGTCACGCGCCCGGTGGACTCGTCCTCCGGATCGACGCTGACCCCGAAGAAACACGCCTTGCTGTCGTCGAAGATGTCCGTCCGCTCGTGGACCGCGTTCAGGGCGGCCTCGGCGTGGGGATCGCTCGCGCGGCAATAGAAACAAAGCACCAGGTAGCGACCGGCCGCGCTGTCGAAGGAATAGCGCGGATTGGCGACGCTGCGCTGGATGAAGCCCGGCGCGGGATCGCCGGGCAGCAGCGCGGTGGTCGCACCGTTGCTTGCAGAAGACGTCATCTCACCACCCCTCCGTTTACCGGGTATACGGAGACAGGCCGCAAGCACGTCCCGAGCGCGGCGATTTTTTTTGCGGGTGCATGGGGCCGGGGTCCGGAGGGCGGACCCTGCACGCACGCGGCCCCCGGGAACGCCCCGGGGGCCGCGCGAGACGCGTGCTAGGCCCGGGCGCCCTCGCCCGCTGCGGTGCCCGGAGAGCGGAAGAAGAACCGCGCGATGACAGCGAAGAACAGCGGCACGAACAGCACGCCGAGAACCGTCGCCGACAGCGTGCCGCCCAGCACACCCGACCCGATCGCGTTGCGGCCCGCGGCGCCGGCGCCCGTCGACAGGACCAGCGGCGTGACCCCGAGGGAGAAGGCCATCGAGGTCATCACGATGGGCCGGAACCGCTGCCGGGCAGCCTCCACCACAGCAGTGTAGATCGGTTCTCCACCCTCCATGCGGTCGCGCGCGAATTCCACGATGAGGATGGCGTTCTTGCCGGTCAGGCCGATCACGGTCAGAAGCCCGACCTGGAAGAACACACCGTTCTCGTAACCGCCCAGCCACGCCCCGAGCAGCGCGCCGAGCACGCCGATGGGCATCGCCAGCATCACCGCGAACGGGATCGCCCAGCTTTCGTAGAGCGCGGCGAGCGACAGAAAGACCGCCGCCAGTGACAGCGCGTAGAGCAGCGGCGCCTGGCTGCCGGATTCGACCTCTTCGAGCGACAGTCCCGTCCACGCGACCTCGAAGCCCTCGGGCAGGTTCTCGTCCACCAGCCGCAGGATCTCGTTCATCGCGTCCCCCGACGCGACGCCCGGCGCGGGCGAGCCCTGCAACTGCATCGACGGCACGCCGTTGTAGCGGTTGAGGCCCTGCGGACCGTAGGTCCAGCCGGTCGTGGCGAAGTTCGAGAACGGCACCAGCTCTCCGCTCGCGTTGCGCACGCGCCAGAGGTCGAGATCGCCGGGCTGCATCCGCGCTGGCGCGTCGGCCTGCACGTAGACCCGTTTCACCCGGCCCTCGTCGACGAAGTCGTTCACGTAGCGGCCCGCCCAGGCGATGGACAGAAGGTTGCCCACGGTCTCGGCCGACACGCCCATCGCGCCGGCCTTGCGCCAGTCGATGTCGATGTTGAACTGCGCCGCGTCCTCGAGGCCCGAGGGCCGCGCCGAGGCGATCATCGGCGACTGGTTGAGGATGCCCAGAAGCTGGTTGCGCGCGTTCACCAGCGCCTCATGGCTCTGGTTGTTGCGCGCCTGCAGGTAGAAGTCGAAGCCGGAGGCGTTGCCGAGCTCGGGCACCGAGGGGGGCACGATCGGGAAGACCTGCGCGTCGGTGATCTGGCTGAACGCACCGAAGGCCCGGCCCGCCACCGCCTGCGCGCTGTCCTGCGGCCCGCGCTTCTTCCAGTCCTTGAGGCGTACGAAGGCCAGCGCGTTGTTCTGCCCCTGTCCCGCGAAGCTGAACCCGACCACACCGAAGGTGGAATCCACCGCGCTCTTCTCGTTCTCGATGAAGTGCGTCTCGACCTGCTCCAGCACGTCGAGCGTGCGCTCTGCGGTGGCGCCGGTGGGCAGCGAGATCAGGGTGAACAGCAGGCCCTGATCCTCTTCCGGCAGGAAGCCCGTCGGCGTGCGCATGAACAGAAACACCACCGCCACGCCGATGCCGAGATAGACGAGGAAGGTCCGCAGCGGCCGCTTGACGATGTACCCCACTGTTCCTGCATAACCGCCCAGCGTCGCGTCGAAGCCGCGGTTGAACCAGCCGAACATGCCCTTGCGCCGGTCGCCGTGGGTGGGTTTCAGCAGGATCGCGCAGAGCGCCGGGGTCAGCGTCAGCGCCACCACCACCGACAAGGCCATGGCCGAGACGATGGTGATCGCGAACTGCTTGTAGATCACGCCGGTGGAGCCCGGGAAGAACGCCATCGGTACGAACACCGCCGACAGCACCATGGCGATGCCGATCAGCGCGCCGGTGATCTGTCCCATCGACTTCTTCGTCGCCTCGCGCGGGCCGAGGCCCTCTTCCTCCATGATCCGCTCGACGTTCTCGACCACCACGATGGCATCGTCGACGAGAAGGCCGATGGCCAGCACCATCGCCAGCATGGTCAGCGTGTTGATGGTGAAGCCGGCCGCCGCCAGCACCCCGAACGTGCCGAGGATGACCACCGGCACCGCGAGCGTCGGGATCAGCGTCGCGCGGAAGTTCTGCAGGAAGAGGTACATCACGAGGAACACGAGCACGATCGCCTCGATGAGGGTTTTCACCACCTCCTTGATGGAGATCTCCACGAAGGGTGTCGTGTCGTAGGGAATGACGTAGTCGACGCCCTCGGGGAAAAATTGCGCGAATTCGTGGAGCCGCGCCTTCACCGCCTCCGCCGTTTCGAGGGAGTTGGCGCCGGGCGCGAGGCTGATCGCCATGCCCGCCGAGGGTTTCTGGTTGTAGCGCGATTCCGCGGCGTAGCTGGCGGCGCCGATCTCGACGCGCGCGACATCGTCCAGCAGGACCAGCCCGCCGCTCGTCTCGGCGCGCAGGACGATCTGCTTGAAATCCTCGGGCGTGCGAAGAAGCGACTGCGCGGTGATCGTCGCATTGAGTTGCTGGCCGTCCACCGCCGGCAGCCCGCCGAAGGAGCCGGCCGAGATCTGCGTGTTCTGCTCGGACACCTTCGCCACCACGTCCGCGGGCGTCATGTCGTAGGCGTTGAGCCGCGACGGATCGAGCCAGATCCGCATCGCGTATTCGGCGCCGAAGACCTGGGTGGAGCCGACGCCCTCGATCCGGCTGATATCGTCGACGAGGTTCGATACCATGTAGTCCGCAAGGTCGGTGTCGTCGTAATCGCCGCTCTCGGCGATGAGCGCGACCACCATGAGGAACCCGGCAGAGGACTTCTGGACCTGCACCCCCTGCCGCTGCACCGTCTCGGGCAGAAGCGGGGTGGCCTGGCTCAGCTTGTTCTGCACCTGCACCTGCGCGATGTCGGCGTCGGTGCCGGTCTCGAAGGTCAGCGTGATCGAGGAGGAACCCGCCGAGGTCGACGAGGACGATATGTAACGCAGCCCGTCGAGCCCGGTCATGTTCTGCTCGATCACCTGCGTCACGGTGTTCGCCACCGTCTGCGCCGAGGCGCCGGGATAGGTCGCGCTGACCTGCACCGACGGCGGCGCGATCTGCGGATACTGCGCCACCGGCAGGGTCAGCACCGACAGGATGCCGACGCCCATGATGAGGATGGAGACGACCCAAGCGAAGACGGGTCGGTCAATGAAGAAGCGCGCCATGTGTGTTCCCTCGGAGCCGGCCGGTCACTCGGTAATCGTGTCCTGCGGCATCTCGGCCGCCGCCTGTTCGCTGGCCGCGCCGCGGCGCGGCTGCGGCGTCACGGTCGCGCCCTCGGCGATCCGCTGGAAGCCGGCCACCACGACGCGGTCGCCATCGGCGAGCCCATCGCGCACGATCCAGTCCGACCCCTGGTTCTGCAGGATGTCGAGAGCGCGCACCTCTATGACGTTCTCGCCGTTCACCACCATCGCCTGAGGATTGCCGCGCCGGTCGCGCGTCACACCCTCCTGCGGGACACGGAAGACGCCGTCGGCGGTACCGGTGGGCATTTCCACCTGCACGTACATGCCCGGCAGCAGCAGCTTTTCGGGATTGTCGAACTCGATGCGCAGGGCGACCACGCCGGTCTGCGGATCGACGTAAGGGTCGGCGGCGGTCAGCGTGCCGGTCTGGTCGTAACCCTGTCCGTCAGCCAGGACGAGCGACACGTGCCGTTCGGCGTTGCCGAGCTGCGCCAGCCCCTCGCCGCGCTGCCACCGCAGAAGGTCGGCCGCCGACTGGGTCACGTCGACATAGACGCGGTCGATGTTGCGGATGATGGCGAGCGGTTCGGCCTGTCCCACCGCGACCAGCGCGCCGGGGGAGGTCTGCGAGAACCCGATCTCGCCGGAAAGCCGGGCCGTGACCTGCGTCCGGTCGAGCTCGATCTCCGACTGCCTCTGCCGCGCCTGGGCGAGTTGCAGTGCCGCCTCGGCCCCGTCGCGGGCCGCCACGGCGTCGTCGAGAGCCTGCTGCGAGGCGACGTTGCGGGTCTGAAGCTCCTGCAGACGCTCCGCCTCCTTTTCGGCGGCGGCAAGCTGCGCTTCCGCCTGCGCGACCGAGGCGCGTGCCTCGGCCAGCGAAGCCTCGTAGCTCGCCGGGTCGATCGTATAGAGGACCTGCCCCGCCTCGACCGGCGCCCCTTCGGTGAATCTGCGCTCGAGGATGATTCCGGCGACCTGCGGGCGCACTTCCGCCTCTTCGAAGGCGGCGACGCGGCCCGGCAGGATCGAGGTCATGGTGATCGTTTCGGACGAGACGGCGACCGTCTCGACGGTCGGAGGCGGCGCATCGCCGCCCCCCTGGGCCCGGGCGAAGGGGGCGACAGAAAGGACGAGCATGGCGCTCAGGGCCAGACGATGTACAACGTGTTTCAAGATTTCACCAAATGCCGAAACACGCCATCGGCTCGACGACGTGTTTGAGAAACTTGAGGGTTTCTTATTTTCCCGCGCAGCGGACGGCAAGATCGCGCGCAAGGCCGGACCGCACGATACAGTGTGCACTCACGCACCGCGTCTCGGCACGGCCATGTGTGCCAGTCTTTTCGCCGCCTTTGATCACGCATCGGGCACGCTGCAACCGGGCGAGCCGGACCAAAGCGGAATTGCCGGCGGCTGACCGGATCGGGCGTCACGGCCGGAGAAGACGGCGCCCCGCTCCTCGAAATCGCGGGCCGCATCGCTTCCCCTTCATAGAAACCCGACGGGAACGGCTCAAGCGGCTTGCAAGTTGCACGATGAACATCTCTCATATGGAACTGAGATCGCTTGGCTGGAGGATCGGATGTCGCAATGTCCAGCGCAGGCTGACAGGATGACCTGCCGAGCGGCGGAGCGTCCCTGCCTCCTCCGCAGACCGGTCGAATTGTGACGTTGCCCGTTCGGGCCATTGCGGCGCTGGTGTCGCTTGCCCTGCTCGGCGGGTGCGACGGCGTGCAATCCGTGCTGAGCCCCGGCGGCCGGGACGCGCAGGTCATCGCCACGCTCTTCTGGTGGATGCTGGGCGGCGCGGTGATCCTGTGGCTGCTGATGAACGGGCTTCTGGTCTACGTCACGCGCATCGACCAGCGGGCCATGTCGCAGCGCACGGCCGAAGCGCTGATCATCGGCGGCGGCATCGTCTTTCCGACGGTCGTTCTGGCCGGGCTCCTGGCCTTCGCGCTGTCGGAGATGCCGCGCCAGCGCGATCCCGGCACCGGCCTGACCGTGCGAGTGACCGGCGAGTCGTGGTGGTGGCGGGTCGAATACCTGAAGGACGGCGCGACCGCCGCCGTCGTTTCGGCCAACGAGATCCGCCTGCCCGCCCACCAGCGCAGCGAGATCACGCTCAACGCCCATCGCGTGATCCATTCGTTCTGGATCCCCGCGCTCGGCGGCAAGACCGACATGATCCCGGGGCGCGAGACGCGCATGTCGCTGGAGCCGACGCGCGCGGGCGAGTTCCGCGGCCAATGCACCGAGTTCTGCGGCGAGAGCCACGCGCTGATGGCCTTCGGCGCGGTGGTGATGGAGCCCGAGGCCTTCGACGCCTGGCTCGCGAAGGAAGCGGAACCCGCCGCGCCGCCCGAGGGCGAGGCCGCGCGCCGCGGGCAGGCGATATTCAACGCCGAGGGCTGCGGCGCCTGCCACGCGATCCGCGGCACGGCCGCCACGGGACGGGTCGGTCCGGACCTGACGCATCTCGGCGGGCGCGTGTCTCTCGCCGCCGGCATCCTGCCGATGACCGAGGACGCACTGATCCGCTGGATCCGCGACCCCGAGGCGGTGAAGCCCGGTGCCCGGATGCCCGCCTACGATCACCTCGGCGACGGCGACCTCGCGGCGCTTGCCGCCTATCTGGAGGGTCTGACGTGACCGACATCGCCGAGTCCATGGACCCCGGCGTCGCCGCCGCCATCGACGACGAGACCCGCCCCCGCGGCATCTACCCGCCGACCGAGGAGATGCTGAACGAGCCCGTCGACCCCGATTTGCAGAAGGCGCAGGAGGCGCGGCTGCGCGCCGTCTGGGCCGAGCCGCCGGGCTGGCGCTACTGGTCGGCGGTCAACAATTCCGAGGTCGGCGCCTGGTATTCGCTGACCGCCTTCGCCTTCATGCTGTGTGCCGGGGTGCTGGCGCTGCTGATGCGGGTCCAGCTTGCGGTGCCCGAGAACGACTTCCTGCCCGCGGACACGTTCAACCAGTTCTTCACCATGCACGGCTCGGCGATGATGTTCCTCTTCGCCGTGCCGATGTTCGAGGCGATCTCGATCCTCCTGCTGCCCGCTTTCCTCGGCGCGCGGGACATGCCGTTCCCGCGCCTGTCGGCCTACGGCTACTGGGCCTTCCTGATCGGCGGGATTTTCGTGCTGAGCTCCATCCTCTTCGGCGTCGCGCCGAATTCCGGGTGGTTCATGTACCCCCCGCTCGCCACCGAGGCGGAGGGTCCGGGCTCCGACATCTGGCTGCTCGGCCTGTCGTTCATCGAGGTCGCCTCCATCGCCGCGGCGGTCGAGCTGATCGTCGGGGTCGTCAAGTGCCGCCCGCCGGGGATGCGCATCAACCTGATGCCGCTTTACGCATGGTACGTGCTGGTGGTCGGCGGCATGATCCTGTTCGCCTTCCCGCCGCTCATCGCCGGGGATTTCCTGTTCGAGATGCAGCGGTCCTTCGACTGGCCGTTCTTCGACCCCGAGCGCGGCGGCGATCCGATGCTCTGGCAGCACCTGTTCTGGATCTTCGGACATCCGGAGGTCTACATCATCTTCCTGCCCTCCATCGCAATCGCCGCGATGGTGATCCCGACCGCCGCCCGCCGGCCGATCGTCGGCTACAACTGGATCGTGCTGTCGGCGGTGGGCACCGGGTTCCTGTCCTTCGGGCTCTGGGTGCACCACATGTTCACCACCGGGCTGCCGTCGCTGTCGCTCGGCTTCTTCTCGGCGGCGTCCGAGGCAGTGGTGATCCCCACTGGCATACAGCTCTTCGCCTTCGTGGCGACACTGATCGTGGGCCGGGTGCGGATGATCCAGCCGATGCTCTGGATCGCGGGGGCTGTGGCGATCTTCACCGCGGGCGGCCTGACCGGCATCATGGTCGCGCTCGCGCCCTTCGACTGGCAGGTCCACGACACCTACTTCATCGTCGCGCATCTGCACTACACCCTCTTCGGCGGCATGATCTTTCCGATCATCGGCGGGGTCTATTACTTCTACCCGTTCTTCGCGAAGAAGAAGATGTCGGACCGGCTCGGCAGGATCTCGTTCTGGCTGACCTTCACCGGCTTCAACATCTGCTTCCTGCCGATGCACCTGACCGGCCTCAAGGGCATGCCGCGCCGGGTCTTCACCTACCCGGGCGACATCGGCTGGGACTGGCTCAACCTGATCTCGACCGTCGGCGCCTTCGTGACCGCGGCGGGCATCCTCGTCTTTGCCTGGGACCTCCTGCGCCCCAAACGCGACCAGGACCTGACCGAGCGCAATCCCTGGGGCGGCGGGACGCTGGAATGGGCGCATGACGTGCCGGACCCGGGCTGGGGCGTGCGCGGCGTGCCCTACATCACCTCGCGCTATCCGCTCTGGGACCAGCCGAACTTCCTGGAGCGGCTCGACACCGGCCGCTTCTACATTCCCGACGCGCCAGAAGGGCTGCGGGAAACGGTCGTGACCTCCGCCGTCGACGCGGTGCCGCAGCACGTCGCACGCATCACCGGGCCGGCCTGGTGCACGATCTGGGCGGCGGTCTTCACCGGCGGCGCGTTCATCTTCCCGACCTTCCACATGTACCCGCCGGCCATAATCTGTGGCATTCTCGCCGTCGCGGCGGTGATCTACTGGCTCTGGACCTCGACCGCGCTCGTGCCCGAGGCGCCGATGAAGGATGCGGGCCTCGGCCTGACCCTGCCGACCTACGTGTCGGGACCGCGGGCGCCGGGCTGGTGGGGCGTCTTCATCACCATGCTGGGCGATTCCACGGCCTTCGCCAGCCTTGTTTTCGGCGTCTTCTTCTACTGGACCGCGCGGCCCGACTTCCCGCCCGAGGGCGCGGTGCACGCAAGCCCGCTCTGGACGGCGCTCGCCGCCGCCCTGCTCTTCGGCAGCTGGGCCGCCACGCGCGCCGCGCGCGGCATCAACCGAGGGGGCAACCCGCGCACCGCGCAGATCCTGCTGATCGCCGCCCCTCTCCTCGCGATCGCCGGCGGCACGGCGCTGGTCCTCGCCGTCTGGGTGCCGGGCCTCGCGCCGTCGAGCCACGTCTACCCGGCGATGATGTGGGCGCTCGTCGTCTGGACCTGCGCGCATGTCGCCGCCGGGGTCGTCATGCAGGGCTACTGCCTGGCCGGCACGATCTTCGGCAAGCTGACGCCGCGCTACGATGCCGATCTGTGGAACACGACGCTGTTCTGGCACTTCCTCGTCGTCTCGTGCCTGATCACCGCCGCGATGATCGGCATCCTGCCGAGGATGCTCTGATGCAGTTCGACCGCCGCTCAAGCCTCTGGCACATGATCGCCGCGCCCATCGCGTGGTCGCTGCACTTCTGCGTGGTCTACGGCTGGACCGCCTCGGTCTGCGCGCGCGGATGGGACGCGGGCACCGCGCGGCTCGGCATTGCCATCGCCACTGGGCTGGCGATCGCCTTCATCGCCGCAATCGGCTGGCACGCCTGGAAGCAATGGGATTACCTCGACGATTTCGACTACGAGCACGACGGGCCGAGTGTGGAGGACCGGCGCGAGTTTCTCGGCCATGCGGGCTGGCTGCTCGCCCTCGTGTCGCTGATCGGCGTGCTGTTCAACGCGAGCCCGGCGCTTTTCATCTCGAGTTGCGTGTGACGATGCGTGCCCGGTTCGCCGCCCCCGCGCTCGCCACGCTCGCCCTTGTCTGGGTGCCCGATTGGGAGGCCGCGCTCGGCGCCTTCCCGGCCCACATGCTGCGCCACATGACGCTCGTCGCCGTAGCCGCGCCGCTGATCGTTCTGGCCGTGCCGCCACTGACGCGGCTCGCGCCGCCGGTGGCGCTCGCCGCTGCGCTGGAATTTTCGGTGGTCTGGGCCTTCCACCTGCCGCACCTGCATGCCGCCGCGCAGACCGCCCTGCCCTGGTTCGCCGTGGAGCAGGCGCTGTTCCTGGCCGCCGGCCTTGCCGTCTGGGCCAGCGCGCTGCCGCCCGCGCCGCCGCTCGCCGGGGCGGGCGGGCTGCTGCTGACCTCCATGCACATGACCTTCCTCGGTGCGCTCCTGGTCCTGGCGCCGAGCGACCTCTACGCCGCGCTCTGCGGCCGGGCCCCCGACCTCTCGGGCCAGCAGCTGGGGGGCATCCTGATGCTGGCGCTCGGCACGCCCATCTACCTCATCGGCGGGCTCGCCCTGACCGCCCGCACCTTGCGCGAGGGCACGACATGACATGGCGCGATCTTCTGCGGGCCCGCCCGCACTGGCCGAGCGTCGGCCGCACGCTGGCGGCGCTTGCGCTCGCCGGCGGCCTCGTCGGGGGGGCGGTGATGGCATTCGGCCTCTACAACGTCTCGGCCAGGGTAGGACACCTGCCCGGGGTGAGCTGGGTCCTGCACACCACGTTCCGCAACTCGGTGGACCTGCGCGCCTCGGCCGAGCCACCGGAAGACCTGCGCTCCGACGCCATGATCGCCCTCGGCGCAGGCCATTTCGATACCGCCTGCGCCGGCTGCCACGCCGCACCGGGACAGGAACGCAGCGCGACGGTGCGCGCCATGGTGCCGGAGCCGCCGCACATCACCGAGGCGGTCGCGCACTGGGACCCGGCCGAGTTCCACTGGATCGTGCACGAGGGCGTCAAGATGAGCGGCATGCCCGCCTGGCCCGCGACGCGCGAGGACGATGTCTGGCCGGTCGTGTCCTTCCTGCTCGCCGTGCCCGAGATGGACAAAGCGGGCTACGATGACCTGACGGCGCGGCCCGAGGGGCAGTATTGCGCGATGTGCCACGGCCCGGACGGGGTGTCGGGCAACCCCCACATCCCGCGGCTCGACATCCTGTCGGAGCGCTACATCGCCGATACGCTCGCGGCCTACCGCGAAGGGCGGCGCGACAGCGGCATCATGGCCCAGGCGATGTCGACTGTCCCGGCGGAGGCGATCCCGGATCTCGCACGGTCTTTCGCCGGGACCGCACCCACCGGCGCAAGCAGCACCCCCGGAGAGCTCGAAGAGCGCGGCCGCGATCTTGCGACCAAGGGCGAAAGCCACGAGGTGCCGGTCTGCCGCGCCTGCCACGGTCCGTGGCCGGAGCCGCTGAATCCCGCCTTCCCGTCCCTCGCCGGTCAATACGAGCCCTATCTCGCGCAGCAGCTCCGGCTGTGGCGTGACAGCGATCGAGGCGGTAGCCGCGTGTCGGGCCTCATGCACGAGGCGTCGCGCGATCTGACGGATGCGGACATCGCGGCCCTCGCGGCCTATTACGCCTCCCTCGCGCCCGCGAAGCTGAACGAGCAGCAGGACTAGGCGGTCAGGCCGGAGATCGGCCGACTGTATGCACCGCCAAGGACAGGCAGATGACCGCTCTGCATCGCCTTCCGCGACTTGCACTCTACGTCGACCGGCGTTGGACATGAAAAGGGGGAGAAACCCATGCATCGTCGCAAGTTCCTGACCAGCGCCGCCGCAGGCGGCACGGGCGCCGCCGCGCTTGCCGCACCGGCCGTCGCCCAGTCGCAGCCGCAGGTGCAATGGCGCTGCACCTCGTCCTTCCCGCAATCGCTCGACACGATTTACGGCGGGGCGCAGGACGTCGCGAAATACGTGCGCGAGGCCACCGACGGCGCCTTCGACATCCAGGTCTTCGCGGGCGGGGAAATCGTGCCGGGCCTGCAGGCCGCCGACGCCGTGCAGAACGGGACCGTGGAGATGTGCCACACCGCCGCCTACTACTATGTCGGCAAGTCGCCGACCTGGGCGCTCGGCGCGGTCATTCCCTACGGCCTCAACAATCGCGGCATGAACGCCTGGCTCTACTACGGCGGCGGCATCGACGCGCTGAACAACTTCTACAACGCGCAGGGCCTGCACTACCTGCCCGCGGGCAATACCGGCACGCAGATGGGCGGCTGGTTCCGCAACGAGATCGGCGGGCTGTCGGACATGGACGGGTTGCAGATGCGCATCGCCGGCCTGGCCGGGCGGATCATGGAGCAGATCGGCGTCGTGCCGCAGCAGATCGCGGGCGGCGACATCTATCCCTCGCTCGAGCGCGGCACGATCGACGCGGCCGAGTGGATCGGCCCCTACGACGACGAGAAGCTCGGCTTCTACCAGGTGGCGCCGTACTACTACTATCCCGGCTGGTGGGAGGGGAACCTCACCCTCAACATGTTCATCGGCACCGAAGCGTGGGAAGGCCTGCCGGACACCTACAAGCGCCTGCTGGAGACCGCATGCCGCGCCGCCAACACCGAGATGATGGCGGAATACGACTACAAGAACCCGACGGCGCTGCGCAGCCTCGTGGAGAACGGCGCGCAGCTTCGCGCCTTCCCGCAGGAGGTGCTGGACGCCACCTACGACGCGGCGCTGTCGCTCTATTCCGACCTGCGCGGCAACACAGACGGCTGGGCCGAGATCTACGACAGCATGATGGAGTTCCAGGCCGAGCACTTCCTGTGGCAGCAGGTGGCCGAGAGCACCTTCGCGCGGTTCATGATGGATAAGCAGTCGAACGGCCAGCTTCCGGCGCAGATCTCCGGCGCGGGATCGGTCGGCGGCGGCGGGTCCGGCTCCGGCGACAACTGATCGCGGACAGACGCGAGGCGAGGCGGCCCGGAGCTAGGCTCCGGGCCGTTTTCGTCGGGTCAGTCGAAGTTGAAGCCGCCGCCGCCCGAGGTGCCTCCGGAGGCCTCGCCCTCTTCGCCGGAGGGCGCGTCGGTTTCGGCCTCGCCGGCATCGGGGCTCGATCCGAAGTTGAAGCCGCCGCTGTCTTGGTCTGAGGGCGCGCTACCCGACCCGCCATTGGCGCCACCCGTACCGCCATTGCCCGACACACCGAAATTGAAACCGCCGCTCGAGCCGTTGCCCGAAGCCTCGTCGCCGGCTCCGCCGGACCCCGAACTCCCCGATGATCCGCCGCCGAAGTTGAAGCCACCGCCGGCGCCCTGCCCCGAGCCGCTATCGGAGCTTCCGCCGCCCGAGCCGCCGAAATTGAACCCGCCGCCGGAGCTGCTGCCGCTGCCGCCGGTTTCGGGCGCGCTCTGCGCTGCGGGTGCCGTGCGCTGCGCCTGCCGGTCGGACTGGTAGTGCGTCACGAGGCTCGGGACGGAGATCACCAACAGGATCAGCATGAACTGGATGGCGATGTACGGCAGCACACCCTTGTAGATTTGCGGCGTGCGGATGCCGGCCAGCATTTCACCGCTTACGGTATCCCGCCTTTCCTTCGTCGGCGCGACCGATCGGAGGTAGAACAGCGCGAAGCCGAAGGGCGGGGTCAGGAAAGAGGTCTGCAGATTCATCGACAGGATGACGCCGAACCAGATCAGGTCGATCCCCAGCGTCTCGGCCACCGGCGCCAGCAGCGGCACCAGGATGAAGGCGATCTCGAAGAAGTCGAGGAAACAGCCGAGAATGAAGATCACCACCGTGACCACGACGAGGAAGCCGAACTGCCCCCCTGGCAGGCCCAGAAGCAGCTCCTCGAGCCACACCTGCCCGTTCACGCCGTAGAAGGTCAGCCCGAAGACACGCGCGCCGATCAGGATGAAAAGCACGAAGGCCGAGAGCTTGGCCGTCGCCTCCACCGCCGAGCGCAGCGTGCCGAAATCGAGCCGCTTCTTGGCCAGCGCCAGGATCAGCGCGCCAACGGCCCCCATCGCGCCGCCCTCGGTCGGCGTCGCGATGCCAAGGAAGATCGTGCCGAGCACCAGGAAGATCAGCGCCAGCGGCGGAATGAGGACGATCACCACCTCCTCGGCCAGCCGCGACAGAAGGCCGAGCCGCATGTAGCGGTTGGCCAGCGCGATGCCGTAGCAGATGACCACCGTGAAGCCCGCGGCAAAGACCGTGCGCGTCGCCGGGATCACGTCGGTGAAGAGAAGCCGCGCGGAGCCGACATAGAGAACGACCGCCAGCACCGCCATCGCCAGCAGCGACCAGACGCCGCCGCCGAGCCGCCGTTCCTCGGGCGGCAGCGCGGGCACGGCCGAGGGGCGCAGGATCGTCAGGCCGAACATGTAGAGGCAGTAGACCCCGACGACGATCAGCGCCGGGTACAGCGCGCCGAGATACATGTCGCCCACCGACACGCCGAGCTGGTCTGCCATCACGATCAGCACGAGCGACGGCGGCACGATCTGTGCCAGCGTCCCGGCCGCCGCGATTGTCCCTGTCGCGACCGACGGATCGTACTTGTAGCGCTGCATGATCGGCAGAGAAATCAGTCCCATGGCGATCACCGACGCCGCGACGACGCCCGTCGTGGCTGCCAGCAGCGCCCCCACCAGGATCACCGCGAAGGCGACGCCGCCCCGGAGCGGACCGAAGAGCTGCCCGACAGTGTCGAGCAGATCCTCGGCCATGCCGGATCGCTCGAGGATCAGGCCCATGAAGGTGAAGAACGGGATCGCCAGCAGGGTATCGTTCGACATGATGCCGAACACGCGTTCAGGCATCGCGCGAAGAAGTGGCCAGAACAGGTTGATCTCGCTGGAGTAATCAGAAAGGCCGACGCCGATGACGAAGAAGATCAGCCCGCCGCCGGCGAGGGTAAGCGCCACCGGATAGCCGAGCAGCAGCATCCCCATCACCGAGATGAACATGATGGGCGCGAGGTTGTGTGCGATGAGCTCGATCACGACCGGGCCTCCCGCGCCACGGGCGGCAGCTCATCGGTATCCGATGACGGATACGGCATTCTGCCGGTCAGTTGCGCGACCCGCTTGATGATCTCCGACAGTCCCTGCGCCGCGAAGGAGATGAAGCCCAGCAGCACCCAGAGCTTGGCGGGCCATCGCACCAGGCCGCCCGCGTTCGAGGATTGCTCCCCGCTAACATAGGAGGACATGAAGAACGGCCAGGCGAGCCAGACCATCAGCACTGCGAAGGGCATCAGGAACACCAGGTGACACACCAGGTCGATTATTGCGCGCCCCCTGGGCGAGAGCCGGGAGGACAGGACGTCGACGCGCACATGCTCGTCGCGGCACAGTGTCCAGGCGGCGCAGAGCAGGAACACCGCGCCGAAGAGATACCATTGCAGTTCGAGCCAGGCATTCGAGGAGATGTTCATGCTCTTGCGGATGACCGCGTTGCCGGCCGAGACCAGCACGGCGGCCAGCACCAGCCAGGCCACCCCCTTTCCGATCCACCCGTTGACGTGGTCGATCCCGCGCGAAAGTTTCATCAGCGCCGCCATCGTGATCCTCCCTCTCGCGGCGCCTCTCCTTGTGGGCCGCCGGTTTCGCCGCGATCTAGCATGTCTCGGGAAGGGAGAAAGGGGGCTGATTGCCTCTGGCGGTCCCTGAGGAACCGGAGCGCGAGCATTGCTTAGAACGCGGGCAGACCCGACCCGGCGCCGGACGTCCGCGGTCTCAGGCCCGCTGCCGCTTCCCGGCGATGACCTCGGACGCGGAGGGCGTCGCCAGATCGAAGTAATCCTTCGTCCCGGCATACCCGATGCCGCCCATCCGCCCGAGCGCATCGAGTTTCTCGTGGTCGGAATAATACGTCTCGAGGTCGATGATGTCCTCGCGCACATGCGCCATGACGATCTTGCCGAGGATGATCTCGCGCGCCGAGCTGACCTCGATCCCGAGATAGCGGCGGCATTCGAACGCCACCGGCGCCTCGGCGATGCGCGGGGACGCGACGTCGACCCCGGGCACGGCGGTCAGGCCCGCCATCTCCAGTTCGTCGACGTCCGGCGCGAACCCGGCCGCGGTGACCGACATCGCCTCCACGTTGGCGCGATCGACGATGTTCACGGTGAAACACTCCGTCATTCGGATGTTCCACGCGGTGTCCTTGAAGCTGCGATCAGGCTTGTTCTCGACCCCGAGCGCCAGGATCGGCGGATCGGCGGAGAGGCAGTTGAAGAACGAATAAGGGGCGGCGTTGACCACGCCCTCGGGCGAGACGGTCGTGACCCAGGCGATGGGGCGCGGCACGACGGTGCCAATCATGACCTTGTAGGCCTCGCGCGGCGTCAGATCCGCAAAATTCAGTGCATGATGGCTCAAGGCGCCAGCTCCTTTCCGTAGCGCGACAGGATCGTGGAGACGCTGTCGGGTTTCCTGGCCAGCTCCGCGCGGCCCGCGACCGCGCCGAGATGGTGATCCATGATCGAGATCGCGCCGTCGGCGTCGCCCGCCCGGATCGCGGCGATGATCTGCGAATGCTCGTCGACGGCACAGTCCGACGAATGCGTCTTGGCGTACATGGCCATAATCAGCGAACAGCGCAAAACGACCTCGGAGACATAGCGATAGAGCACCGCGTTTCCGGTCAGCTCGGCCAGCAGCGTGTGGAATTCGCCGGCGAGGCGGATCGACACCGGGCCGTCCTTGCCCTTCACGCTCTCCTCGCTGCGCACATGCGCCTCGAGCTGATCGTATCCATTTTCCGGGATGCGCTGGACCAGAAGGCGGATCACCTCGGCCTCCAGCGCGCGGCGCACCTCGAAGATCTGCTTGGCCTCTTCCAGCGAGGGCTCGGCGACGAAGGCGCCGCGATTGCGGCGCGTCACCACCAGCCCCTCGTTCTGAAGCCGCACGAGCGCGTGGCGCACGATCGTCCGCGACACGCCGAACTGCTCACCCACCGTGTCCTCCGGCAGACGCATGCCGGGCTTCAGCGCCTGTTCGATGATCGCACGCTTCAAAAGCGTGTGAACGGCATCCGTCAGGGTCGTCTGGTCGGTCATGGCAGTTCTTCTTGTCTGTTCTTTGTGCACCGGACATAGCGCATCCAATTCGACCGGTCAATCGGATACAATTTACTTGCCAGATGAGAATCGATCCATCATGCAGAGGATATCGTATCCAATCGGCGTGAATCGGGGATACAATTTCTGACAGGGAGACCGAAGGCATGACGATCAGACATCTTCTTCTCGCCTCCGTAGCGGTGGCCGGCCTGGCCGGCGGCGCCGAGGCTCAGAATGTTCTGAAATGGGGCGCCAACCGCGACATCGGATCGCTCGACCCCTATTCCTACGGCGACAGCTTCACCATCAACGTGCTGAACCACGTCTACGAGGGGCTGGTGCGCTACAACGCCGATCTGGAGATCGAGCCGGCGCTGGCCGAGTCCTGGGAGATCCTGGAGGATCAGGTCACCTGGCGGTTCATCCTGCGCGAAGGCGTGACCTTCCACAACGGCAACCCGTTCACGGCGAAGGATGTCGTCGCATCGCTCGAACGCGTCAGCCACGAGACCTCGCCGCTCAAGGGCAACCTGCCGGCCTATGTATCGTCGGAGGCGGTGGACGAGCGCACCGTCGACATCACCCTGAACGGCACCTATCCGCTGCTGCTCAACGACCTGACGAACATCCACATCTTCGATCAGGAGTGGATGGAAGAGAACGACTCGCTCCTGCCCACCGATATCGGCGCAGGGACCGAGGGCTACGCCACCTACAATGCCAACGGCACCGGCCCCTTCATCGTCGAGAGCCGCCAGCCGGACGCCAAGACGACCTTCGTGGTCAATCCCGACTGGTGGGACGAGCCGCAGCACAACCTCGACCGCATCGAACTTACGCCGGTGAGCTCTGCTGCGACGCGGGTGGCGGCGCTTTTGTCGGGCGAGATCAACTTCACCAACGACGCGCCTGTGCAGGACCTGCCGCGCCTTGCGGCCGCGCCGAACGTCGAAGTGCTGGAAGGCGTCGACCTTCGCACCGTGATGATCGGCTTTCCCTTCCGCGACACGCTGTCGACCGGCGAGCCCAACCCCTTCAAGGACAAGGCGGTGCGTGAGGCGCTCTACAAGGCGATCGACCTTGAACTGATCCACGAGAAGGTGATGCGCGGCAAGTCCCGTGTCGCCGGCGCCACGGTCGCCCCGCCGATCCCCGGTTATGCCGAGGAACTGGATACCGTTCCCGAGTTCGATCCGGAAGCCGCGCGCACGCTTCTGGAGGAGGCCGGCGTTCCCGAAGGTCTGGAATTCGAATTCAACTGCCTGTCCGACGGGCTCGTGAACGAGGAACAGTTCTGCCAGGCCATCGCCGCGATGTGGTCGCGGATCGGCCTCGCCCCGCAACTCGACGTGGCGCCACGCGCGGTACAGACGCCGAAGCGCACGGGCGGCACGACCGATGTCTACACGCTCGGCTGGGCGACGCTGCCGATGCTCGACGCCTATTCTCCGCTCCTGCAGATCTTCCATTCGAAGGAGGGCAATTCCGGCGTCTTCAACTGGGGCGGCTGGTCCTTCCCCGAACTCGACGCGCTGATCCAGGAGGCCGGCCAGGAGCTCGACACCGAGACGCGGCTCGCGCTGGAAACCGAAGCACTCGGCATCGTCAAGGAGGAGATCATCATGATCCCGCTGCACCAACAGCCGATGGCCTGGGCGGTCACCGACGAGGTCACCGAGATGCCGCTCTTTCCCGACAACAAGCCACGGCTCTGGTTCGCACGGGTCGGAAGCGAGGGGTGAGTGGTTTCGGATCGCTGGCGCGATCCGATCCGCCGGGGGATTTCATCCCCCGGACCCCCTGAGAGTATTTTCGACGAGAAGAAGAACAAGGGCACTCGCTTTCCGTGCGGGGTCCGCGGAGGACCACATCCATGCTCGCCTTTCTGATCAAGCGCACGGCCAATGCGGTCTTCGTCATGCTGGCCGTGGCGCTTCTGGCCTTCGTCATCTTCCGGTTCTTCGGCGATCCGGTCGAGATGATGGTGAACGAACAGGCCACCCAGTCCGACCGCGCCGAGCTGCGCGAGCGGCTGGGCCTCAACGACAGCTTCGCGACCCAGTACGGACGTTTCGTGGTGAACGCGGTTCAGGGGGATTTCGGCATCTCCTACCGCAACCAGCAGGACGTGATGGTGCTGATCGGGGAGCGTTTCCCGGCGACCTTCGAGCTGGTGCTCGTGGCCACCGTGATCTCGCTGGTGGTCGGGATCCCGCTAGGGGTGATTACCGCGGTGCACCACAAGTCACGGCTGGCAAATCTGTTGCAGCTCGGGTCGATCATCGGCGTGTCGCTGCCCTCCTTCGTGGTCGGCATCCTGCTGATCCTGGCGTTCTCGGTCAGTCTCGGCTGGCTGCCGGCCTTCGGACGGGGCGAGACCGTCGATATCGGCTGGTGGTCCACCGGCCTGCTGACCCCGTCGGGACGGGCGGCGCTGGTCCTGCCGGCCATCTCTCTTTCGACTTTCCAGATCACGCTGGTGATGCGCCTGGTGCGCGCAGAGATGCTGGAGACCCTGCGTGCCGACTACGTCAAGTTCGCCCGCGCCCGCGGCGTGCCGCGCGGCCGGATCAACTGGGTCCACGCGCTGCGCAACTGCCTGATGCCGGTGATCACGCTGACGGGGATGCAGATCGGCAACCTGATCGCCTTCGCCCTGGTCACCGAAACGGTGTTCCAGTGGCCCGGCATGGGCCTTCTGTTCATCCAGGCGGTGACCTTCGTCGATATTCCCGTGATGGCGGCGTACCTGCTGCTCGTCTCCTTCATCTTCGTGGCGCTGAACACGCTTGTGGACGTGACCTACGCATGGGTCGATCCGCGCCTGCGCGACGACTCCGTCAAGGCCGGAGGGGCCAATGGCTGATATCTCCATGACATCCGACCCGAAGACCATCGCCACCGACGCCACGACCGAACCGGTCCGGCGCACGCGCTTCGCAGCGCTCCGCCAAACCGACCTTTGGCATTCGTTCACGAACCACCCGAGCGCCGTTTTCGCGGTCTGCCTCCTGGCGCTGGTCGCGCTGACCGCGCTGCTGGCGCCGGTCATCACCCCGCAGGACCCCTACGACCTCGCGTCGCTGGTGCTCTGGAACGCGGAGATCCCGCCGATCTGGAACGCCGAGGGGCAATGGCCTTACCTTCTCGGCACCGACACGCAGGGGCGCGATATCCTGTCGGCAATCCTCTACGGCTCGCGCATCAGCCTCGTCATCGGCTTCGCCTCGGTGATCGTCGCGCTGGCGGTGGGGCTGAGCCTGGGCCTCATCGCGGGATATGTCGGGGGCTGGGTCGACAACGTGATCATGCGGATCGGCGACGTTCTGCTGTCGATGCCGTTCATCCTGATCGCGATCCTGATCACCGCCGTCGCGACCGCGTCGCTGCCGGCCGGTCTGAAGGATGTCCTCGCCGCGCCGATCCTGATCATCGCCATCGCCGTGCCGTCCTGGGTGCAGTACGCGCGCACAGTCCGCGCCTCGGCCATGGTCGAGCGCAAGAAGGAATACGTGATGGCCGCCCGCCTCATCCGGGTGAAGCCGTGGCGGATCATGCTGCACCACATCCTGCCGAACTGCCTGACGCCGATCCTCGTGGCCGCGACGCTGAACTTCGGCCTCGCGATCCTGTCGGAGGCGACGCTGAGCTTCCTCGGCGTCGGCATGCCGCCCGACCAGCCGAGCCTCGGCACGCTCATCCGGATCGGCAACCAGTACCTGTTCTCGGGCTTGTGGTGGATCGTGGTGTTCCCGGCGGTGCAGCTCTGCCTGATCGTGCTGTCGGTCAACATGATCGGCGACTGGCTGCGCGACGCGCTCAATCCAAAACTGAGATAAGAATATGACAACGCTCAAGAACTGCCGCCCCATGGGCGGCCCCGCCACCGACCTGCATATCGCCGGGGGCCGCTTCGCGGCCGAGGCGGCCGAAGGAGGCGAGGTCATCGACTGCGGCGGACGCATCCTGATCCCCGGCCTCGTGGAGGCGCACACCCATCTCGACAAGTCGCTTCTCGGGATGGCGTGGTATCGCAACGAGGTGGGGCCGCGGCTGATCGACAAGATCACCAACGAGCGCGAGGTGAAGGTGTCGCTCGGTCTCGATCCGCAGGTGCAGAGCGAACGCCAGGCGATCCTGTCGGTCAGCAAGGGCACGACGCAGATCCGCAGCCACGTGGATGTCGACACCCATCACGGGCTCGCCGGGGTCGAGGGCGTGATGGCGACGCGCGAGAAGCTCTCCGGGCTCGTCGACATCGAGATCGTCGCCTTCCCGCAATCCTCCATGATGCCGCGCCCCGGCACGGTCGAGATGATGGACGAAGCGCTGAGTCTCGGTGCCGACCTCGTCGGCGGCATCGACCCCTGCGGGATCGAGCGCGACCCAAAGGGCCATCTCGATGCCGTCTTCGCGCTGGCCGAGAAGCACGGCAAGCCGATCGACATCCACCTGCACGAACAGGACGCCCTGGGCGGCTTTTCGATGGAGGAGATCATCGCGCGCACGCTGGCGCACGGGATGCAGGGCAAGGTGACGATCAGCCACGCCTTCTGCCTCGGCATGACCAACCGGGCCTACGCGGCAGAGCTGCACGCGCGGCTGGCCGAGGCGGGGATCCACATCATCACCACCGCGCCGTCCGCCGTGCCCGTGCCGGCGGTGAAGGAACTGAAGGCGGCGGGCATCCTGACCGGTTCGGGCTCCGACGGCATACGCGACACCTGGGGACCGTTCGGCAACACCGACATGCTGGAACGGGCGATGTTCATCAGTCAGCGCAACAACCTGCGCCGCGACGACGAGGTGGAGATGGCGCTGGATATTTGTACCTACGGCGGCGCCGCGATCATGGAGACCCAAGGCTACGGGCTGAATGTCGGCGACCGCGCCGATTGCGTGCTGGTCGAGGGCGAGGCACTGGCCGAGGCGGTCGCGATGCGCGCCCCGCGCAAGCTGGTGCTGAAGGGCGGCGCGGTCGTCGCGCGCGACGGAATCTGCGTGCGGGAGGCCCCGTGACCCATCGCACGCTCCTCTCCGCCCGATGGGTCGTCGCCTTCGCTGGCGGCGCGCATGTCATCCACGAAAACGGCTGCGTCGTCATCGAGGGGGCGCGCGTGATCCATGCCGGCGGCGCCTTCGACGGCGAGGTGGCCGAGCGGATCGACTACGGCGAGGCGGTCCTGTCGCCCGGGTTCGTCGACCTCGACGCGCTGAGCGATCTCGACACGACGATCCTCGGCTACGACAACGGCCCGGCCTGGAAGACGGGCCGCGTCTGGCCCGAAAGCTACGTAGCCGCCGGGCCCTACGAGATGTACGGGCCCGAGGAACTTGCCTACCAGAAACGGTTCGCCTTCGCGCATCTCATCCGCAACGGGATCACCACCGCGCTGCCCATCGCCTCGCTCTTCTATCGCGAATGGGCAGAGACGGTGGCGGAATTCGACGCCGCCGCCGCGGCCGCCGAAGAGCTGGGCCTGCGCGTCTATCTCGGCCCAGCCTACCGCACCGGCGGACAAGTGACCGATACCGCGGGCAACATTCGCGCCGTCTATGACGAGGCGCGCGGGATGCAGGGGCTCGAGGACGCCGCCGCCTTCGCGGCGCGCGTCGACGGCACGGCGGGCGGGCGCATCCGCGCGATGTTCGCCCCGGACCGGATCGAGACCTGCACCGAGGCGCTGCTGCAGCGCACGCAAGCGATCGCTTCGGAAGTGGGCGCGCCGGTGCGCCAGCATTGCTGCCAGTCGCCGACGGAACTGCGGCTCGTGCGCGAGCAGCACGGCACGACACCCATAGACTGGCTTGCCCGGATCGGCGCGCTCGGGGCGAACTGGCTCCTGCCGCACGGCACCCATGCCGAGGACCGCGACTTCGCGCTGATGGCCGAGCATGGCGCGACGCTCGTGCATTGCCCGCTGGTCGCGGCCCGCCACGGCGGGACGCTGCGCAGCTTCACCGGCTGCCGCGCGCGCGGCATCAATATCGGGCTCGGCACCGACACGTGGCCGGCGGACATGATCCTCAACATGCAACTCGGCATGATGACCGCGCGGATCACCGAGGGCGCAGGGGCCGTCCGCTCCGAAGACCTGTTCGATGCGGCGACCCTCGGCGGCGCACGGGCGCTGAAGCGCGACGACCTCGGCCGCCTCGGCCCCGGGGCCTGCGCCGACATCACTGTCATCGACCTGTCGCAGACGCTCCAGACCCCCGACCCGATCCAGACGCTGATGACCGGCGCCTCGGGCCGCGACGTGCGCGACGTCTGGATCGACGGTCGCCGCGTCATGAAGGATCGCCGGATCCCCGGTATCGACCCCGTGGAGGACATCGCGCGGGCGCAGGCGCAGTTCGACCGGCTGATCGCCAGATACCCCGACCGCACCGTCGGGCACCCGCCCCTGTCCGAGATCTTCACCCCCAGCTACCGGAGGGCAGAATGACCCAGACCGTCCTCGACGTGCGCAACCTGCGCGTCGAATTTCCGACCCGCCACGGCACCCTGACCGCCGTCGACGATATCTCCCTGACCATCGAGCGGGGCGAGATCCTCGGCGTCGTCGGCGAGTCCGGGGCCGGCAAGTCGATGACCGGCATGGCGATCCTCGGCCTGCTTGAGCCGCCGGGCCGCATCGCCGCCGGCGAGATCCACCTCTCCGGCGACCGGATCGACACGCTCACCGAACCGCATATGCAAAGGGTCCGGGGCCGGCGTATCGGTGCGATCTTCCAGGACCCGCTGACCTCTCTCAACCCGCTCTTCCGCGTCGGCGACCAGCTTGTCGAGACGATCCACCTGCACACCGAGCTGGGCAAGTCCGCCGCCCGGCAGCGCGCGATGGACCTCATGCGCGAGGTCGGCATCCCCGCGGTAGAGGAACGTATCGACAATTATCCCCACCAGTTCTCGGGCGGGATGCGCCAGCGCATCGTCATCGCCCTAGCCCTCTGCGCCGAGCCCGAGCTCATCATCGCCGACGAGCCGACCACCGCGCTCGACGTGTCGATCCAGGCGCAGATCACGGCGCTCTTGAAACGGCTCTGCCGCGATCGGGGCACGGCGGTGATGCTGGTCACACACGACATGGGCGTGATCGCGGAGACTGCCGACCGTGTTGCTGTGATGTATGCCGGACGGCTGGCCGAGCTTGGCGCGGTGGAGGACGTGGTGCGCCGCCCGCAGCACCCCTATACCGAGGGGCTGATGGGCTCGATCCCGAGCCTGCACAGCGACGAAGGCGAGCTGCGGATGATCCCCGGCTCGATGCCCCGGCTCGGCAGCATCCCGGCCGGCTGCGCCTTCAACCCGCGCTGCGCCCATGCCGGGCCGCGCTGCCGCCGGGAGATCCCGCGCACCCACGGAACCGGCGCCGCCTGCTGGCTGACGCTCGAAGGAGAGACCGCATGACCGAGGCCATCCTCGAAGTCGACGCGCTGGAACGCCGCTTCGACGTCTCCGCCCCCTGGCTCAATCGCGTGATCGAGCGCAAGCCGCGCCGCACCCTGCGCGCCGTCGACGGGGTGGATTTCGACATCGCGCGCGGCCAGACCCTCGCCCTCGTCGGCGAAAGCGGTTGCGGCAAATCGACCATCGCCAAGCTGGTGACGGGCCTGCACGCCCCGTCGGGCGGCAAGATCCGCTTCAACGGCGATCCCGAGAAGATGCAAATGATCTTCCAGGACCCGTTCGCCTCGCTCAACCCGCGCTGGCGCGTGGGCCGGATCGTCGCCGAACCGCTGCGCACGCTGAACCCGCAGGCGCCCGAGGCCCAGGTGACCGCGCGAGTGGAGGAATTGCTGGACACGGTGGGCCTGTCGCCCGCCGATGCCGTCAAGTACCCGCATGAGTTTTCCGGCGGGCAGCGGCAGCGCATCTCCATCGCGCGCGCGCTCGCGGGAGAGCCGGAATTCCTGGTTTGCGACGAGCCGACCTCGGCGCTCGACGTCAGCGTGCAGGCGCAGGTCCTGAACCTGATGAAGCGGCTCCAGCGCGAAATGGGGCTGACATATCTTTTCATCAGCCACGACCTGAGCGTGGTGCGTCACATGGCCGACGTGATCGCGGTGATGTATCTCGGCCGCATCGTCGAGATCCAGCCGACCGCCGACCTCTTCGCCACGCCCCTGCATCCCTACACCCGGATGCTGCTCGACACGATCCCGGACCTCGAGGCGCCAAAGCGCGACCGCGCGCCGATGGGGGGCGAGGTGCCCTCCCCGGTCTCGCCGCCCTCGGGGTGCAGCTTCCACCCGCGCTGTCCGCTCGCCTTCGACCGCTGCACGCGCGAGCGACCGGAGCGCGAGCCGCGGGTCCACGACCGCCGCGTCGCCTGTTTCGCCGCCGCCGAGAACACCGATGTATGATCCCGCCTTCCTGCACCGCGCCATCGCGATTTCGGCCGAGGCGCTGACGACGCCGGGCACCGAGCCGTTCGGCGCCGTCGTCGTCAAGGACGGCGCGGTCGTGGGCGAGGGCATCAACCGGTCGGTGCTGAACCACGACCCCACGAGCCACGGCGAAACCGAGGCGATCCGCGACGCCGCCCGCACCCTCGGCACCGTCGACCTGCGCGGCACCCAGCTGTATTCGAGTTGCGAGCCCTGCCCGCTCTGCGTCGCGGCGATGATGATCGCGGGCGTGTCCGAACTCTACTACGCCGCCGACATGGACACGGCCGGCGCGCATCTGGGCGGCCTGCCCGAGAGCGCGCGGTTTCCGGTCGACGTGGGCGCGATGCGCGAGCAATGCGGCCTGCCCGCCGGCGATCGGACCATGCAGAGCGCGCAGCACCAGTCAGACCGCGCGGCCGAGGTGCTGGCCCGATGGGCGCGCCACGTGAGCGGGCACTAGGCGAAGTCCGGCAATCGCTTCCGCGCCGGACGGGGCGTCCCCGTCACGTCCGGACGGAGAAGCTCGTAAGGACCCCGCCGCGCTGGCGGGGCCCGCTTCGCCTCAGAAACGGCTGGTCAGCCCCACGTAGAAGCGCCGTCCGTCGAGGATCTGCCCGTAGGTTTCGCTGTCCATCTGCTTGTCGAAGACGTTGTAGACCGCGAAGGCGCCGGTGAAGCTGTCGTTGAAATCGTAGGTCATGCCGGAATCGACCAGCGTGTAGCCGGGCACCGGGTCGTCCTCGGCCACGACGTTGGTTTCGCTGCGGTAGTTCACGTCGGTCCAGGCCCCGAGCGCGCTGCTCGCCGGGTTCCAGTCGAGGCCGAGATTGACCTTGTGCATCGGCGTGTTGGTGAACGGATCGCCCTCGGCATCGCCGCTGGTGATCTCGCTGTCGGCGTAGGTGTAGTTGCCGGACAGGTCGAAATCGCCGAACGGCATGTCGAAGGTCAGCTCGACGCCGCTCAGCCGCGCGTTTTCGCGGTTCACGTACTCGCTGGTGAAGACGTAGTTGTCGACGCCACCGTAAGAGCAGGTGCCCGACGTCTGGCCGCCGAGCTGGAACCGGTCCTCCTCGGGCGTGTCGCACAGGCTTTCGCGATCGATCTTGTTGCGGAAAGTCGTGTGGTAGATCGTCCCGCCGAGCTGCAGCCCCGAGGGTGCGTCCCAGACTGCGCCGATCTCGTAATTCGTGCTTTCCTCGGGCTCGAGGTCGGTGTTGCCGATGTCGAGCGCGTTGTTGCGCGGCCCGCCGGACGGTTCGGCGATGAGGTCGTCCGCCTGCTTGAGCTCGGGCACCTTGTAGCCGCCGCTGATGCCCCCCTTGATGGTGAGGTTCGGCGTCGCCTTGTAGACCCCGTAGACACGAGGCGTGATCTGGCTGCCGTAATTCTCGTTCTCGTCGTAGCGCAGCCCCAGCGTCAGCGCGAAATCGTCGGTCATCTGGAACTCGTCCTCAGCAAAGAGCGCGTAGTGCCAGCGCTCCAGCCCGGTCGCGACCGAGGGGCTGAACCGCGCCTCGTCGTGCTCGGTCGTCTCCTCGGTATAGTCCGCGCCGAAGGTCAGCGTGTGCCGGCCGAGAGTCACGTTCGTCTTGGTGTTGAACTCGGTCTTGCCATAGCTCGACTCGAGATCGCCGTTGCTGATGTCGACATTCTCGTCGATGAGGAACGTCGTGGTTTCGAACCCGGCGCCCCAGCGCAGCGTATGGGTCAGCCCGTAGCTCAGGAATTCGTTCTGCACGTCGCCGGTGCGCGTCGCGTTGTCCTCGGTGGCCTCGAAATCCTGCCGCGTGCGGCGCACCTCGAAATCGAGATCGTTGTTCTCGTTCAGCGACCAGCTGAGCTTGCCGCCGAGCGTGCGGCGCTGCCCCTCCGGCATACCGGGCACGAAGCTGTCCGCCTCGCGGTCATGTGCCTGACCGTAGAGCGTGAGGCCAAGCTTGTCCTCGACGATCGGACCGCTGAGGTAGAAGCGTCCCTCGCGCGAATGGCCCGTGTCCTCGTCCTGCGGGACCGTGGTGCCGAGCGTCAGGCTGCCTTCCCAGGTGCTCGGCACCGGTTTGGTGATGATGTTGATGACGCCCCCGGCCGCGTCCGTGCCATAAAGCGAGGACATCGGCCCCCGGATCACCTCGACCCTGTCGATCGCCGAGGCGGGCGGCAGGTAGCCGGTCTTCTGCCCCGAGCCCCAGCCGTTGTAGAACGCCTCCTCGGTGGAGCCGACGGGCTTTCCATCGACGAGGAACAGCACGTAGTCCTCGGGCAGCCCGCGGATGCTGACCGTCGCACCGCTGAGCTTGCCCCCCTGCTCGATCGTCACGCCCGCGACGTCCTTGACGATGTCCACGACCGTCTCGTTCGCGCGTCCCTCGAACTCCTCCGAACCGATCACCGTGATCGACGCGGGCGCATCCGCGATCCGTTGTTCGAAACCAGACGCCGTGATGACCAGCGTCTCAAGATCGTAGGCGGCCTCGTCCGCTGTCTGGGCTTGGGCCAGCGGCGCGGCAAGGCTCGTGGCCACCGCGCCGGGAAGTGCGAATTGACGATAGGGGACGGACATGGACATAGAACGGGAACCTCCCAGCCCGCCGCGCATGCGTGCTGCGGGCAAAAGACAGCGGATCGGGCGCCGGTAGACCGGCGCGGCGGATATCGCTGGGAGGAACCTGGCTGGATGCGGTCGGCGAAATATCGCCGTATGCGGGCCTCTTAGCCACTCGACGCGATGTTCGCAATCGAAATTCATTGTATTTTTGTCAGGTATTGACGTGGGATTCGCATGCTCCTTTCACCTCGGAATGCGCGACCGATTCTGCGTATCCGCAAGGCTCCGACCTCGAACCGTCACCTGGCGGCGGC
This sequence comes from Roseivivax sediminis, assembly GCF_900112685.1. Classification (GTDB taxonomy): domain Bacteria; phylum Pseudomonadota; class Alphaproteobacteria; order Rhodobacterales; family Rhodobacteraceae; genus Roseivivax; species Roseivivax sediminis. Next base: position 54,234 of record NZ_FOMS01000003.1, on the reverse strand, counting down.
CCTTCCCTTCGTCCGGCGGCGGGTGGCCGCCCCGAGGTGGTCGCGCGCGTCCGCCGCGACCTCGGGGCCCTGCCCCTCGAGGGCGAATCAAGATCGCCGTGCCGCTGAACCGCCACCCGGTCCGGTTTCCAAAGCCCTCCGGCCGCCACCTGTTCCGGCGTTCGGTCATTGATCGCCCACTGGCCCAGGGCTGTGATGCCTGCTAAGCGACCGCTGCGCCGGACGCCTTTACGCGTCTGTGAGACCGCCACCCGACTGACACATCAACGGCATAGGCCCGAGAGGCCGGGCTATCGGCAACGGCTTGGGGCCCAACCTGGACAGGAGAGTGCAGTGACCGACGCATCCGCGCCCGCCATGGGCCGCTTCGAACGCTGGCTGAGCGTCTGGGTGGGGCTCGCCATGATGGTGGGGATCACCGTCGGGCAGATCGCCCCCGGCCTCGTGGAGGCGATCGCCGCGGCCGAAGTCGCGCAGATCAACCTCGTGGTCGCCGTGCTCATCTGGGCGATGGTCTACCCGATGATGGTCGGCGTCGATTTCGGCGCAGTCTCGGGCGTCGCGCGACAGCCGAAAGGTCTGCTCGTGACGCTGGCGGTGAACTGGCTGATCAAGCCGTTCACCATGGCCGGGCTTGCCGTGCTGTTCTTCGAGGTCGTGTTCGCGCCGTTCATCGCGCCCGAGGATGCGGCGCAATACGTCGCGGGGCTTATCCTGCTCGGCGCCGCGCCCTGCACCGCGATGGTCTTCGTGTGGTCGCAGCTGACGCGCGGGGACGAGACCTATACGCTCGTCCAGGTCTCGGTGAACGACCTCATCATGATCGTCGCCTTCGCGCCCATCGTGGCGCTCCTCCTCGGCGTGACCGAGATCAAGGTGCCGTGGCAGACGCTGGTTCTCGCCACCGTCCTCTACGTGGTGCTGCCGCTGGCCGCCGGACTCGTCACGCGCCGCGCGCTGGGGTCGGCGGCACGGATCGACGCGTTCACCGCCCGCGTGAAGCCCGCGTCCATCATCGGCCTCGTGGTGACGGTGGCGATCCTGTTCGGGCTGCAGGGCAGCGTGATCCTGGACCGGCCGCTGACCATCGTACTCATCGCCGTGCCGATCCTGATCCAGAGCTACGGCATCTTCGCGCTCGCATACGGCGCGGCCTGGTGGCTGAAAGTGCCGCACCGGATCGCCGCGCCCTGCGCGATGATCGGCACGTCGAATTTCTTCGAGCTTGCCGTCGCCGTGGCCATCAGCCTTTTCGGGCTCAATTCCGGCGCCGCGCTCGCCACCGTGGTCGGTGTCCTTGTCGAGGTGCCGGTGATGCTGTCGCTCGTCGCCTTTGCCAACCGCACCCGACAGCGTTTCCCACAGACTTGAGCCGGGCGCTCGGGACGCCACGCCCGGCGCCGCGCAATTCACATGTCGTCGAAGAGGCGCGATGCCACGGACTTGAGGTGCGCGCGCATCGCCTGGAAGGCCGCCTCCTGGTCGTGGGCCTCGATGGCCTCGGCAATAGCATCGTGTTCGGCAAAGCTGGAATGATCGCTCGAAGGCCGGGCCGAGCTACGTGTGACCGAGCCCCAGGCGACCTCGCGCCGCACCCGGTTGAGGCTGTCGAAAAGCGCAAGCAGGAGGGCGTTGTCCGCCGCCTCGGCGATGGCGCGGTGAAGCTGGTCGTCCTGCCGTTCGTATTCGGTCCAACTCGCCGCCGCCCGCTGACGTGCCAGCGCGCCGTGGATCCGGGCCAGCGCCTCGCGCGAGCAGTTCGCGGCGGCTTCGCGGGCGATGGCCGGTTCGATGGTGATCCGCGCGCGCATCATGCGAAACGGCGTCAGCTGCGCGCCGATGCCGGAAAAGGCGTCGGGCCGCGACGTCTCGGCGGCAACGCGCGAGACGAACGTGCCCTTGCCCACATGACGCCAGATCGCCCCGTCCCGCTCCAGCTGATCGAGCGCCTTGCGCAGCGCCGACCGCCCGACCCCGAGAATCTCGATCAGGTGGCGCTCCGCCGGCAGGCGGTCGCCTGGCGCGAGATCCTGCGCGGCGATGAAGGCCAGCAGCCGTTCGGTCGGATCTTCGGTCTGCGTCTGATCTGGGCGCGTAAGCACGTTGATACCCTGTAATTCCGATTGACGGCGAGACTACCGGATTGATCCAGGCCTGTCACCATTTTTTACATTGGTTCAGATTGATCTTGTCGCCCAGCTGAAGTAGCACGTACTGGAGCGAAACGTCGAGGAGAACGCAATGCCAGATTTCGTCACGAACGCGCCGCCCGTCACCGCCCTTGAGGTCGTGGGAAGCGATGGCCGCTTTCCGGTGCGCCGGGTCTACTGCATCGGCCGCAACTACGCCGCACACGCGGTCGAGATGGGCCACGACCCGGACCGTGAGCCGCCTTTCTTCTTCCAGAAAAACCCAGACAATCTAGACCCTTCCGGCGAATTTCCCTATCCGGCGCACACCTCCGACGTGCACTACGAGGTCGAACTGGCCGTGTTCCTGAAATCGGGCGGCAGCAACATCGCCGTCGACGATGCGCTGTCCCACGTCTACGGCTACGGCCTGTCGCTCGACATGACGCGCCGCGATCTCCAGGGCGAGATGAAGAAGATGGGTCGCCCCTGGGAAATCGGCAAGGCGTTCGAACGCTCCGCGCCGGTTGGGCCGGTACACCCGGCGTCCGAGGTCGGCCACCTGTCCGAAGGCCGAATCGAGCTGAAGGTGAACGGCGAGGTAAAGCAGGAGGGCGACCTCAACCAGATGATCTGGAAGGTGCCCGAGATGATTTCCTACCTTTCCGAGATGTTCGAACTCGCCTCTGGCGACGTCATACTGTCGGGAACGCCAGCCGGCGTCGGTCCGATCACGCGCGGCGACACCATGGAGATGTCCGTGAAAGGGCTGGGCTCCATGACCGTCAAGGTCGCCTGATACCTTTAAAAAACAGGGCATTGCACCCCTCACGGCGCGGCCGCCAGAATCTTGCCGGCCGCGCCGGCACTTCGCCGTCTCGGAAAATCGCCCCCCCTCCCACAGAAGCACGCCAGGCTCGGCCGCGCCCCCTCTCTCCGGCCCTCGCGCCGCTGCAAGCCTGCGCGGCTGGCCGCGCGAGCGCGCGCCGGCCCTCCGGACTGCCAGATGCCTGAATCTTTGAACCAATCCAGATCAATTTGGATTAGCGCGTGACTCGGGCAGATTGATCGGTTATTGGTTTCGGCAGTCCCGCAATGCGGGCGCCGGAAAGGGGAGCCGGCAGCAGACGCCGCCACGGCGGTGCAAGGCGGGAAGTCACGGGATCGTGGCACGATCCGGCGGGTGCGCCGCATCCGCGTACCAGAGGGAGGAACGACAATGACCATGGAAAGACGCAGTTTCATGCGCGCCGCGGCCGGCGCGCTGACCACGACGGTCGCGCTCTCGGGCGCGCCTGCGCTCGCGCAGGACGAGCCGCTGCAGGTCGCACTGGGCGACATCGCCAGCGTCGAGAGCCTCAACCTTCTCATCGCGATGGAGCGCGCGGGCGAACGCGGCGTGCCGATGGAGATGACCTTCTTCAATTCCGAGGACGTCGCCGTGCAGGCGGTCCTGTCCGGCGAGGTGGATATCGGTGTCGGTGCCCCCTACGCGTTCATCCAGAACTCCGACGCGCCGATCCGCATGTTCTACCGCATGTCGACGCTGATGTTCTTCCCGGTGGTGAACTCCGATGTCTATTCCGGCTGGGAGGATCTCGACGGCGAAGAGGTCACCGTGCATTCGCGCGGGTCGGGCACCGAAGCGCTGATGCGGCTGATGGAGCAGAAGCACGGCATCGAGTATTCGCAGATCTCCTACGTCCCCGGCTCCGAGGTGCGCGCGGGCGCGATGCTGCAGGGCACGGTCAACGCAACGATCGTGGACGCCGCGAATTTCCGGCTGCTCCAGCAGGAAGGCGGCGACAAGTTCCAGCGCCTGCCGCTCGAAGGCGTGAACGCCACCGACGAGGCGCTCTATGCCACCACCGACGTGATGGAAGCGCGGGCCGAGGACATGCAGATCTTCGTCGAGGAACTGCTCGGCACCTGGGCCGACATCGCCGAGAACCCCGAGATCGTGGGTGAGCTGCGCGCGGAATACGGCCTGCTGCAGGACCTGCCCGACAACGTCGCCTCGGAGGCCGTGCCCTACTACGCCGAAGCGGTCGAGAACGGCGTCTACCCGACCGATGGCGGCGAGCCGTCGGACGTGGCCGACGACATCGCGTTCCTCGCGGCCGCGGGCCAGGTGAGCGGCGATCCCGAAGAGATCGACCCGGAGCGGTTCTGGAACTTCGATCTGCTCGAAGCCGCGAAAGCCGCGAACTGATCGACCCGGCACATTCTCCGCGCGGCGCTTCAGCCGCGCGGACACCAAATCAGGAGCGGAGTGCCCAATGGCATCCATGTCCCGGACCGACAACGCGGGCGGGCCCGCGCACGGCCTGACCACCCGATGGGCCTCGGCGCTGTCCGATACGCCGGCCTTCTGGAAGATCGTCTCGCTCGCCATTCTCTTCGGCGCATGGGAATTCGCGGGGCGGATCGACTTCAACTACGCCTTCCCCGGTTTCCTCGAAACCATGGCCGCACTCTTCGAGATGCTGACCGACGGGTCGATGGCCAAGGCCTATCTGCGCACCTTCGAGCCCCTCGCGATCGGCCTCGTGATCTCGCTTACCGTGGGGATCAGCGCGGGTGTCGGCATGGGGCTTCGCCGCGACGTCGAATGGCTCTCGCTGCCGATCTTCATCACCATGCAGGCCGCGCCGATGGCCGCGCTCATCCCGCTGGTGACCTTCGTCTACGGTATCGGGCTGGCGTCCAAGGTGCTCGCCGTGGTGATGCTGTCGCTGCCGGTCATCGCGATCAACAGCTACAAGGCGGTGCGCAACGTGCCGCCGTCGCTGGTGGACATGTCGCGCTCCTTCATGGGCTCGCGGCGCCAGCAGATCCTCGGGATCATCCTTCCGGCGGCAAGCCCGATGATGTTCGCGGGGATTCGCCTCGGCGTCGCCGAAGGCTTTTCCGGCGCGGTCCTCGCGGAACTGCTGATCACCCCGACGGGCATCGGCGATTTGATCACCTTCAATCGCTCCGTCGCCAAGTTCGCCCACATGTATGCGGCCATCTTCTCGATCGTCGCCCTGGCGGTCATCGCCGTGTCGCTTCTGCACCGGCTCGAGATGACCCTGTTCCGTCCCGAAAAGAGAGGCGTCTGATGAACATGACCAGCGCAACCGAACATGCCGGCGCGCCCGTGGCACCGGCCGACGCGCCGGACGCGATCATCGAGGTGGAGGGCATCCACAAGGTCTACAGCGGCAACGTCACCGCACTCGAGAACATCAATCTCGACTTCCGGCGCGGCGAGATGACGAGCCTTCTCGGCCCGTCGGGATGCGGCAAGACCACGCTCCTGAAGATCGTCGCGGGCCTCTTGAAGCCCACCGACGGTGAGGTCCGCGTGAACGGCGCCCCGGTGAAGGGTCCGGGGCCGGAACGCGCCTTCGTCTTCCAGGACTTCGCGCTGATGCCATGGGCCACCGTGCTGCGGAACGCCGGCTACGGGCTCGAGGTCCGCGGCGTGGCCAAACGGGAGCGTGAGGAGCGCGCGCGCCACTACATCAACGAGGTCGGCCTTGCCGGGTTCGAAGAAAAGTACCCGCACGAGCTGTCGGGGGGCATGCGCCAGCGCGTCGGCCTCGCCAGGGCACTGGCCGTCGACGCCGACGTCCTGCTGATGGACGAGCCGTTCTCGGCGGTCGACGAGCAGACCCGCCGCAAGTTCCAGGAAGACCTGATCCGCCTGCGCGAGATCGAGAAGAAGACCTTCATCCTCGTGACCCACTCGATCGAGGAGGCGGTCTACCTGTCGGACCGCATCGTGCTGCTGTCGCCGCGGCCCGGCCGGGTGGCGCAGATCGTCACGCCCGAGATCGACCGCTCCGGCGATCCCGAGGCGATCCGCCGCACGACCGAGTATCTCGACCTCATCGACGATATCTGGGCCGGCCTGCGCACCTACGTGGAGTAAGAGCATGGAAATCTACGGATACCGCGTTCCCGCCGCCGCGGCGCTGCTCGTCTGGGTCGTGATCTGGGAGATCGTCGGCCAGTTCGACCTTCTGCTGATGTTCCCGCCCTTCTCGGAGGTGCTGGCGTCGCTGCCGGAGGTCATCGGCACGGCAAGCTTCGCCGAGGCCGCGCGCATCACCGTGGTCAGCTACCTGTCGGGCCTCGCGCTCGCCATCGTGGTCGGGGTCGGGCTGGGCCTCCTGATGGGCATGGTCAAGCGCGCCGACCAGATCCTGAACATGTGGGTGAACATCTTCCTGTCGGCGCCGCTCTCGGCGCTGGTGCCGGTGATCATGATCCTCTTCGGCATGGGCTCGCCTACCGTGGTCGCGACGGTGTTCATGTTCGCGGTCTGGATCATCGCGCTCGACACCCGGGCCGGCGTCCTGCACGCCTCGCCCTCGCTGATCGACATGAGCCGGTCCTTCGGCGCCTCGCGCGGCCAGAGGATGAAGCTGATCCTGCTGTCGGCCCTGCCCGAGATCCTCGCCGGGATCCGGCTCGGCGTGGTGCGCGGGGTGAAGGGGGTCGTGATCGGCCAGCTCCTGGTGTCGATCATCGGTGTCGGGGCGCTTTTCTCGCTCTATTCCCAGAACTTCCTGATGGCCCATTTCTGGGCGCTGATCCTGATCCTGTTCGCCTTCGCGCTGTCGCTGGCCGAACTGATCAACCGCCTCGAAGCCAGGGTCGAATACTACGCCGGCAACCGCTCCTGACGGAACGGGCGCTGCCGGCATACGGAAAGAACGGCTTGACCGGGGATGCAGCCACGCCCGCCGACGAAACCGGCAGCGGGAATGCCGCGACCGGTCAGCCGACAAGACGCCAGGAAATGGCGCGATCTCAAATCCACGACATCTCTCGGGAGGAGACATGACCAAGCACGCCAAATCCATCACGCGCCGTTCGTTCCTGAACAGCTCGGCCGCCGTTGCGGGCGCCGGAGCACTGGGGCTTGGCACTGCCTCGCCGGCCTTCGCGCAGGAATTTCCGTCGCGCGACTTCAGCGTCGTGATCCCCACCGGCGAAGGCGGCGGCGTCGACCGGGCCGCGCGGGCCTTCACACGCGTCTGGTCCGACATCATCGGTGCCAACTTCGAGTTCGGCTACTACCCCGGCGCCTCCGGCCAGGTGGGCTACGAGCTTTACCTCAACCGGCGCGACGCGGACGTCTACAACCTGCTGTTCGGCAATATCGCGCCCGAAATGATCATGTACGCGACGCAGAACCCGGACTTCCAGTATCCTGAGGATTTCCTCTACCTCGCGGGCATCGACGTCGACGACTCCGTGATCTGGGTGGCGCAGAACAGCAAGTTCGAGACGATCCAGGACCTGATCGAGGAAGGCCAGTCGCGCACCATCACGCTATCCACCAGCCGCCTGCCCCACCCGTCGACCATCGGCGCGCTGCTGCTGGCCGAGGAAACCGGCATGGACGTGCGGATGATCCCGTATGGCGGCGGCAGCGCCGCGCGGTCGGCCGCGGTGACCGGTGAGGTCGACGGCTGCGCGACCTTCATGAGCTCCTCGCTGAGCCTGTCCGACCAGATCCGTTTCCTCGGAGTCTTTACCGGCCGCAACCGGGTGCCGGGAATGACCAACGAGGCCCCGCCGCTGAACGAGGCGCTCGGTCTCGACATGCCCGCGCTTCAGGGACAGCGCACCTGGGCGCTCCAGCGCGCGGCCTACGAGGAATATCCCGAACGGGTCGATACGCTGCTCACCACCCTGCAGGAGGTGTTCGACGCCCCTGAATACAAAGACGCGGTGAAGCAGGCCGGCACGCCGTGGGAGTTCATCGAGTACACCGACGCCGAGGCCTGTCAGGAAAGCGCCCAGACGATCATCGACCTCGCGCGCCGCTACCAGGACGTGCTGAGCGGCTGATCTGACCCGACCGGCTTCGCAGAAGTCCCCGCGCGCCCTCGCGGCGCGCGGGCATAAACCGTGCGCCGCAAAGGAAACCCCATGGCCGACCAACGACACGGAACCGAGCGTCCGGCGCCGGAACAGACCGGTCCGGATTGGATCATTCCGGCAATCGCCGCGGCGTTCGCCGTCTACTACGTGATCTCGATCAGCGCGTTGAGATGGGAGGCCATGATAAGCGGCCTCTTCGTCGCCATCGTGCTCGGTGTCTTGCTGGCGTTGTTCGGGCTGCGTACCGTCCTGCGACTGCGCGACGGTCGGGCAAGGGTGTCTTTCGAAGGCACCTTCACGGGACGCGACGGGCTCGTGCGTCAGGCGCTGTTGCTGGTCTACATCGTGGCCTTCATCAACATGGTGTCCGTGCTGGGCTTCACGCTCGGCGTGTTCAGCTTCCTCTTCGCGAGCCTGCTGACGATCGCGCGGCTGCCCTGGACGCGGGCGGCGCTGATTTCCGGGATCGCCGCGCTCACCGGGTACGTGCTGTTCATCGTGGCGCTGCGCACGCAGTTCCCCAGCGGTCCTTTCGAGACATTGTTGAAACCCGCCGTCGACGCCTTCCGCGTCGCCGTCGGCCTGGCCTGAGCGGGGACCCATGGAGATCACCCTTCCCTTCCTGGGCGACCTTGTCGCCACCGCCTTCTCGTACTGGTGGCTGATCCTCATCGCCACCACGATCGGGATCACCATCGGCGCGATTCCGGGCTTCGGCGCGCAGAACACCATTATCATGCTGCTGCCATTCACGCTGGCGGTGGAGATCGACATGGCGCTGACCTTCATGGTGGCGCTCTACGTCGCATCGCACATGGGCAGCGGCATCCCGGCGGTCCTTCTGAACATACCCGGCACCGGCGGGGCCGCGGCGACGACGATCGACGGATACCCGATGGCCAAGAAGGGCAAGGCGCAACAGGCGCTGGTGCTGACCTTCGTGGCCTCCACCGTGGGCGGCACCATCACCGCGACGCTCGCGCTGTTCCTGCTGCCGTACCTGTCGCGCGTCGCCTATTACCTGCACAGCGTCGAAATGGTCGTGATCATGCTGTTCGGCATCATCCTGATCGCGCTGATCGCGGCGAAGGACACCCTCAAGGGGCTGATCGCGGGGTTCTTCGGCCTGCTGATCGGCGCCATCGGCACCGACCACATCTATTCCACGCCGCGCGGCACCTTCGGCTTTCTGGAACTCTACGACGGGATGCCGCTGATCCCCGCGCTGATCGGGCTTTTCGCCATTTCCGAGGCGCTGGTTATGCTCGAGAAGACCTCCGTCCTCAGCGAGGGCGGGCGCGCGCGGATGCTGAATTCCGGCTGGTCCGAGAGCCTCGAGGGCATCCGCATGGCGCTGGCGCGCTGGTGGCATATCGTCTGGACCAGCATCATCGGTCTGGTGATCGGCGCCGTGCCGGGGGCCGGCGCCTCCATCGCGGCCTTCGTGGCCTACCAGCAATCGCGCCTGTTCTCGAAGACGCCGGAAGCCTACGGCACCGGCCATCCCGAAGCCGTCATGGCGCCCGAGGCAGCCAATAACGGCGTGGGGTCCGGCAGCCTGATCCCGCTTCTGGTGATCGGCGTGCCGGGCGGCAGCACCGCCGCGGTGATGCTGGTGGTGCTGACCTATCACGGCGTGCAGCTTGGCCCGCAGCTGTTCACCACCCGGCCGGAACTGGCCTACGGCGTCTTCGCGACGATGCTGGTGAGCTACCTGCTGATGCTCTTCACCATCCTGCCGCTGACCCGCTACCTGTCGCGGATCGTGCTGATCTCGACGACCGTTCTGGCGCCGGTGATCGTGGTGTTCACGCTCGTCGGGGCCTTCGCGCCGCGCGCCTACGTCTTCGACATGGGACTCGCCCTGGTGATGGGCATCATCGGCTTCGTGGCGCGAAAGACGGGCTACCACGTTGTCGCGATCCTGATCGGCATCATCCTCGGCCCGATTCTTGAGGCCAACTTCATGCGCGCCATGCGCATCAGCGGCAACGACGCGACCGTGTTCTTTTCGAGCCCCGTGGCGATCGGGCTCTGGGCGATGCTGGCCTTCTCGCTGGTGGCACCTTTCATCATGTCCCGGCTGCGGCGGGGCAACGGCCAAGACGAAGAAGGAAGACAGGCATGACATCCGCAACGATGAACCCCGATGTGCTGCGCGAGCCGAAAAGCGCCTCCCGCGCCGGGGTGCGCGGGCTGGCCCGGCTGGACATCCAGGGCGGCGGCCAGGTCGTCGTGCAGGACGGTTATGCCTATGTCGGCCACATGCGCCCGCCGGACGGCACCAGCATCATCGACGTGCGCGACCCCGCCGCGCCGCGGATCGTGGCACAGATTCCGCCGCCGAGCCCACGATCGCACACCCACAAGGTGCGGGTGGTCGGCAACCTTCTGTTCGCCAATGTGGAGCAGGACCGCCGGCACTTCCTGCGCAAGGCAGAAGGGATCGCGCCCGCCGAGACGCAGCTTCGGGACGATCTCGGGCGTGCGCCGAGCGAGGCGGAGATCGCCGGGAAGCTGGGCGTGGACACCGACCAGCTTGCGGACCTGCGCAGGGAGCTGGACGACCCCTACGACGAGGGCGGCTTCCGGATCTTCGACATCTCCGACCGCGCGCAGCCGCGCCTTCTGGTGCATCGGCGCACCGGCGGCGTCGGCGTGCACCGCTTCGATGTCGACGACCGCTATGCCTACATTTCCACGGAGATGCCCGGCTACCTTGGCAATATCCTGGTGATCTACGACATCGCCGACCCCACCGCCCCGCAGGAGGTGAGCCGCTGGCACATGCCGGGCCAGCATGTCGGTGCAGGAGAGACCCCGGACTGGGAGGGGCGCCGGACCCGTCTGCACCACGCCCTGCGGGAAGGCGACACGCTCTGGGCCGCCTACTGGCACGGCGGGGCGGTGGCGCTCGACATCTCCGACATCCGCGCGCCGAGGGAAATCGGACGCTACAACTACCACCCGCCCTTCCCCGAGCCCACGCATACCTTCCTCAAACTGCCCGAGCGCATCGGCGGTCGCGACATCGCGGTCATGTGCGACGAGGAACACGACCACATCCCCGGCCAACCGCATGCCTTCCTGTGGGTGATGGACGTCGGCGACCCCGCCGCGATCAAGCCGATTTCGACCTTTCACCTGAGTACGCACGAAAGCCCGTACGCGCGGGCCGAGGGCCGCTTCGGCCTGCACCAGGTCGAGGAGGTCGTGCGGGGCACCGAGCTCCATGCCGCGTGGTTTTCCGGCGGGCTTCGTATCATCGACCTGGCGGAGCCGGAGCGCCCGACCGAGATCGGCCATTACGTTCCGGAACCTCTCGGCGACCACCCGGCCCCGCAGAGCAACGATGTCGCCGTCGACGACAACGGCGTGATCTACCTGCTCGACCGCGATCGCGGGCTGGAGATCCTCGAACGCGAGGCGCCGTAAGATGCGCCCCGCCGGGTGAGAACCCGGCGGTGTCTCTCTGGGCTGCCGCCGCGACCGTCATCCAATCTCGCGGTGTCCCGGAGCTAGCTTCCCCAGGTCCGGACCGGTCCGGAATCGATGTGGGTGAACCGCGAGCCGTAGCGCCCGACGCCGCCGACCTCGAGCCATTCGGCCAGCTGGGCGATCTGCTGCGGGGGAATGCCCTCGAACCGGATATCCGCCGCGCGCCGTCTCATGTGGTAGCTGGTCGAGGACGCGCCCGCGCCGCGGCTCTGCAACAGGTTCGTGGTGTGCGCCGTGCGGTAGCCCGACAGCAGCGTGACCTGTCCCGAATGTCCGTTGCGCTTCGCGGCGTTCGACATGGCTGCCAGTGCCCAGTAGATCCGGCGATCGATGTCCGGCGCCTCTTCGTCGCGCCAGTCCCGGAACATCCAGTCCAACCGCCGCAAGGCCCTGCGGTTCTCGCGCCCGTCCGACATGAAGCGGACGGCGACGCGCTCGTCGGTATGGGCGTTCCTGACGTCGAGATAGCTGTCCACCTGCGGAAACACCGCGTCGAGCCGCGTTCCGGCGCGCATCGGGGGCGGAAGCGGTTCATGGCGGCGGCGCAGGCCGCATCCTGACAGCAACGGTACGCTCAGGCTCGCGCCGAGGGCGCAGAGCATGCTGCGCCGGTCGAAGCGGCCCGCGGGAACGGGTCGTGGGGTCATGTTTTGCCTCATACTGCTCGGTCCCGTTATCCGGGATCTCGATTAAGGCGTCTGCCTGAACGCCTCATTGGCCAGAGTGCAGGCGATGGCGGCAGACGGCAAGGAAATTGAGTCGGCTTCTTCAGCCACCGGCCCTTCGCGCTGCGCGAGCCACGCCCGGGCTGGCGCTCCGCCGGAGCGGCGCGAGGACGAACCCAGCGCCTCCGCCATGCGATATCGGGGCTTGCGTTGCGCAATCCGGCACCCGGCGGGGAGACTGCAACCCGCACCATCTGTCAGCCTTCGGCCCGGATGCGGGACAACTGCATCTCGGCCCCGTACCGATCGCGCGACAGGGCCTTGCGCTCCGCGCGGTCGAGCCGCGCCAGAATGACATCGGGCGGCGCTCCCTCGGCACGCCCCATGTGCCAGATCCGACGGCACGAGACGGGCGACCACGGGAGGACCGCCTGCGCCAGCCAGGCGCGCAGCGGTGCGGGCAGGGAATCGTAGTCCCGCATCGGATCCCCCCGCCGGCGGCGTCGCGGCAGGGTGGTCGAGAGATTGCGGCTCATGTTTCCTCGCAAGGTTCATCGACGGGATCGAGGACGATCAGCAAGCGGGTTTCGCCGCTGCCCTCGATCGGCGGGGACCGGTGCACGAGGCCCGGATCGGGTCGCACCGGCCAGAGCGTGCCGCGCATCACGAAGGGCGCGCCGGTCGGCACCGTGCGAATCGCTTCCGGATCGCCCGTCCCGCCAAGGCCGTATTGCGTGCCGGTGCCGCGATAGGTGCAGACGAGTCGCGCGCTCACCCGGTCGGTGTGGAAGCGGCGGCAGGCATTGCCGTCCACGACATCGAAGCGCAGGCGCAACCAACGCGCGTCCATCACGTCCGCGAAGATGTCCGCCAGCGCCGCGACGTCGTCGATGAAGCGCCGCCGCTCCGGCCCGTCGGGGGTCGCGGCGCTCTCGCAGGCTGCCGTCGCCGCGGCCCGGACGGCGTCCGGGCGCAGCACCACGCGGGCGCGCGGGAGTTGCGCCGCGTCGAGACCGTCGAGCCAGGCCTGGAACGCGGCGAGCGGCCGGCGCTGCCAGATCACGCCGCCGACCTCCGGGGAGCGGATCAGCCACAGCCCGTCCGGCTGCGGAGTGGAGACGACTCCGTCTATCCGCGCCGGGCGAAATAAGGAATGAAGCATCATGCCGCCGCCCTCCGCCAGGCCGGGAACGGGTCGGGCAGATCGGGCAGCGCATCCGGCCCCGACGCCAGATGCTCGGGCACCAGCGCCGCGTCGAGCCGCCCCTTCAGCGCCGGCCAGTCGATGCCCGAGCCGATGAACACCAGTTCCTGCCGGCGGTCGCCCCACGGCTCCGCCCAGTGCCGGGCGAGATAGGCGCGGGCGCTGTCGTGATCGGGGCGGCGCGCCTCCGGCACCGAGACCCACCACTGCCCCAGCGGCGTGATCGACGACAGCGCCCCGGCGAGCGAGAACTCGGCCACCCAATCGGGCCGCGTGGCGATCCAGAAATGCCCCTTGGCGCGGATCACGCCGGGCATGTCGCCGTTCAGCACCTTCAGTACCTTGCCCGGATCGAAGGGCTGCCGCGCGCGGTAGACGAAGGAGGCGACGCCGTATTCCTCGGTCTCCGGCACGTGGTCGGCGAAGCCGTAAAGTTCCTTGGCCCACATCGGATGCTCGTGCGCCTTCTCGAAATCGAAGAGGCCGGTATCGAGGATCTCGCCCGGGGCGACGTCCGAATGGTCGGTCTCGATGATGCGGGCATCGGCGTTGAGGCTGCGGATGATCCGCCGCGCGGCATCGGCGCGGTCCGCTCCGGCATCGGAGACCTTGTTGAGGATCACCACGTCGGCGAACTCGATCTGGTCGGTCAGCAGGTGAACCAGCGTGCGCTCGTCCGCCTCGCCCATCGTCTCGCCCCGGTCGCTGAGATAATCGTGGCTGGCGTAATCGTTCAGCAGGTTCACCGCGTCCACGACCGTGACCATCGTGTCGAGCCGGGCGACGTCAGAGAGGCTGTCGCCAACCTCGTCGCGGAACTCGAAGGTCGCGGCCACGGGCAGCGGCTCGGAGATGCCGGTCGACTCGATCAGGAGGTAATCGAAGCGCCCCTCGGCGGCGAGCTTGCGCACCTCGTCCAGAAGATCGTCGCGCAGGGTGCAGCAGATGCAGCCGTTGGTCATCTCCACCAGCGTCTCCTCGGTCTGGCTGAGATTGGCGCCGCCGTCCCGCACGAGGTCCGCGTCGATGTTCACCTCGGACATATCGTTGACGATCACCGCGACGCGGCGGCCCTCGCGGTTGTTGAGCACGCGGTTGAGGAGCGTCGTCTTGCCGGCACCGAGAAAGCCGGACAGCACGGTGACGGGAAGGCGGGCGTCGGTCTGGGTCATGGCGATACCTGCTTGATATGTTATATCATTACGTATAACGCGGGTTCTGCCGGACGCCAACCCCCTTCGCGGACGAACGGCAGACGCAGGTCGGCTTCGCCGCCGGACCCTCGCCGGCCCATCCGCTCGGACCACCCGCGCCGGTCCCGCCCTCTACCGCGGCAACGACATATCTGGCATCGCTACATCATCGAGACACGTCGGCCGGGACGGCGCGGCGCGCTTGCACCGCCGCCTCAGACCACGCCAGACTGCGCGTTCGACGCATATCTCAGGAGGGAATCGGCAATCACCGGCAGCGAGCCCAGTTTTCGCCCACCCGGCCCCGGATGGCAGGAGGTGCCGCGCGCGCGGCTCGTCTCGGAGATGCTGGCGGCGCGGGCGCCGCGCCTGACCGTCGTCACCGCGCCGGCCGGCTTCGGCAAGACGTCGTTCGCGGGCCAGTGGTTTCGGGGACTGCGCGAGCAGTGCCGCACCGCCGCATGGCTCTCGCTGGACACCGAGCACCGGGACGCGCCTCACCTGCTACAGCACGTGATCGCGGCGCTCGATCAGGCGATGGCCGCCGAACGCCGGCCCGGCGATCTCGACACACTGTCGCTGCCGGCGCTCTTGCAGGTGCTGCGCGGGGTCGCGGGCGGCCTCGCAGACGACCTGACGCTGTTCCTGGACGACTACCACCTCGCGCAGTCCGACCCGGCCGAAGCCGCAGTGTTCAAGCTGTGCTCCGAAGCCGCCTTCGCACGGCTGCGCGTCGTGCTGATTTCGCGCGGGCGGCCGAACTTCCCGCTCGCGCGGCTGCGTCTCGACCGGGAAGTGCGCCAGATCGGCGTGGAGCGGCTGCTGTTCTCGGTCGAAGAGACACAGGCCCTGTTCGGGTCGAGCACCCGCGACACCGATTGGATCGCGGCGCTGGCGCAGCGGACCGAGGGCTGGCCGATGGCCGTGCACATGGCGCGCGTGCTGTCGGACGAGGCGCAGGCCGCGCAGGACATCTGGCACGGCTTCGCCACCTCTGACGGCGACATGGGGCGCTACCTGATCGAACAGGTGATCTCCGCCCTGCCCGCCAATGTCTGCGACTTTCTCTACGCGACGGCCGCGCTGCCGGCGGTTTCGGCCGACCTGGCCGCTGCGGTGACCGAAGATCCGGCCGCGCGAGAGACCTTCCGGACGCTGGCCGATCACGGCTTGCCGATTTCCGTGACCGACAGCGGCGGGCAATGGATCCGCTACCACCCGCTGCTGAGCGGACTTCTGAAGGAGGAGGCCCAGCGCCGAGGGCGCGAACCGGCGGGCGCGCTGACCCGCGCCGCCGCGTGGTTCCGCGATCGCGGTGAGATCAAGACCGCGGTGCGCCATGCGCTGCTGGCCGGCGACGCCGCCCTCGCCGCCCGCATGACGGAGGCCGAGGGCGGCTGGCGGCTGATCTATCTGACCGCGCGGGGCGGCATGTCCGTCTTCCGGCAATTGTCCGAGCATGTCGCGGGGATCCCGCTCGACCGGTTCCCGCTGACGACGCTCGGCCTTGCGGTGCTGTTCGCGAAACTCGGCCAGCTCCAGGCGGCGCGGCACTACCTGGGGCTGGTGACACGCACCGAGGCCGGCGATGCCGGGGTGGAGCGGCAGGGCCGGCTCGTGCACGCGCTCCTGTCGCTTTACGACGACAGCCATCTGGGCCCGGAGGAGCTGACGGGGCTGGAGCATGACCTCGCCACCGATCGCGAGCTTGGCATGGTGCACCGGGGCCTGCTGCTGAACCTTCTGTCGTTCAACTACCTCAACCAGGGCCGGTTGCAGCAATCCGTCGCCTACGGCGAGCAATCCGTGCGATGCCTGAAGGATTGCGGCGCGGAATTCGGCGCGCTGCATCTGCATATCCATATCGGTCAGGCGCAGTACCTGTCGGGCGACCCGCGAAGCGCGCAGGGCTCCTATGCCCGGCTGATCGCGGACGCGCGAACGCATCTCGGGGCGGGGTCGGACCTCGAGGCGATCGGGCAGGTCCTGCAATCCGAACTCGACGTCCAGCGCGGAGAGATCGCCGGCGTGACCGACCGGCTGGGCCCCGCTCTGGCGCATGTCGCCGACCACGACGTCTGGTTCGATATCCTCGCCGCCGGGCTGACGACGCAGCTTCGCATGGCACTGATCGAAGGGCGCTTCGCGGACGGTCACGCGGCCATCGACGAAGCGCGCGGTGCGGCGCGGCGGCGCGGCCTGCACCGGCTGCGCGCCCTGTGCGACAGCGAGCGGGTCCGTCTGATGATCTCGGAGGGCGAACTGGCGGAGGCGCAGCGTCTGGCCTCGCTGTCCGGCCTCGGCGCCGACCGGGCACACAGCCGGGCCGACAACCTGCTGTCGACGCAATTGCGCGGGGCGGTGCCCGCGCTCCTCTGGGTGCGGATCTGGCTGGCCCGCGGCGCCCCCGAACGAGCCGCGGACACGTTGTCCACGCTGACGGCAATGCAGGCCGAACGGCTGAGCACAACGCGTTTCGTCGAATTGCAGGTGCTCGCCATCCGGATCGCCGTCGCGCGCGGTGAGCCGGGCGCCGCGGCCGAACGGCTGCTCGAACTGGCGTACCGCGCACCGCTGGCGGAGTATCGCGGTTCGGTGCTGGAAGAGGGGCCCGAGGTGCTGGACACGTTCCGGACCCTCGCCGCGCAGGACGGCGTTCCCGAGAGCGCCCGGACGCGGATCGCGGAGATCGCCCCGCCCACGGGGCACGCGGTTGCGGCCGACGCGCTGACCCCGCGAGAACGCGAGATCGTCGCGCTGCTGAGCGAGGGGCGCACCAACAAGCAGATCGGCCTCGACCTCGAGATGTCCGAGAACACGGTAAAGTTCCACCTGCGTAACCTGTTCGGCAAGCTCGAGGTGACCACGCGCACCGCGGCCGTCACGGCGGCCCGTGGACGCGGACTGATCGACTGACCCACCCGATCGGGCGGGTAGCCCACCCGCACGCCCCACCCGTCCGCGCGGCTATGCGCGTTGCGCGCCGCGAGCATAGCATCCCCCGTATAGGATGCGCGGAGCGGCCGCGCCAGGACACGGAACAAGAGGTGGGGAATGGTGCTCCCGGCAGGCAGCGACGCGGTCACACGCGAGATCATCGAGGGCAAACTCCTGGCAACGGTGGACGAGATGGGCGTGGTCATGGGGCGCACCAGCATGAGTCCGGTGATCTACGAGGTGCTCGACTTCGCATGCGGCATCCTCACCCCGGAGGGCGAACTGGTGGCGCAGATGAACGGCATCACGCTGTTCACCGGCACGTTCGGTACGCAGGTGCAGGCGCTGATCGCGCGGTTCGGCGAGGACGTCGCGCCCGGCGACGTGCTGCTGACCAACGATCCCTTCGCCGGCGGCACCCATGCCTGCGACCTCGCCATCGTGCGCCCGGTCTTCCTCGGCGGACGCCTCGCCGCGTGGGCCATCAACGTCGCGCATTACCTCGACGTCGGCGGCTCCGTGCCCGGCAGCGTCGCACCCGACGCCACCTCGGTCTTCGAGGAGGGGCTGCGTCTGCCGGGCGTGAAGATCGTGCGGAACGACACGCTCTCGGCCGAGCTGGTGTCGATCATACGCGAGAACGTACGCCTGCCGGACATCGCCATGGGCGATCTCAACGCGCAACTCGCCACGGTACGGATCGCGGAGCGGCGCCTGTCCGAGATCGTTGACAAGTACGGCCACGACAGCCTGAGGGATTGCTTCACCCACCTGCTCGACACCTCCGAAGCGGAGGCGCGCGCGGTGATCGCGGCGCTGCCCGACGGCACATACCGCGCACAGGACGTGATCGACGGAGACGGCGTCAGCCCGGACCAATTCGAGGTCTGCGTCGCCGTCACCATCGCCGGCGACGCCATCGAGGCCGACTTCACCGGCTGCCCGCCGGCCTGCGCCGGGCCGATCAACTGCGCGCGGGGCGCGCTCAACTCCGCGGTCAAGACCATCGTCAAGGCGCTGGTGGCCCCGCACGCCCCGTCGAACGACGGCTGGTTCCGGCCGCTGACGGTGACGGCTCCTGACGGCACGCTCTTCACCGCGATGAAACCGGCGCCGACCGGCTGGTACTACGAAGGCTCCGTCCACGCCTCCGAACTGGTGTGGAAGGCGCTCGCCGGGCTGAAACCGGGCCGGTTCTCGGCCGGGCCGTATTCGAGCCTCTGCGCCACCTACATCTCCGGCACCGACCAGGCGGGACGTCCCTTCATCCATGTCGAGCCGCAGCACGGCGGCTGGGGCGCCACCGACGAAGGCGACGGGGCCAGCGCACTGATGGCGCTGACCAACGGCGACACCTACAACTACTCGGTGGAGGTGATCGAGGCGAAGTTTCCGCTGCGGGTCACCCGCTACGGCTTCAACACCGAGGGCGGCGCCGGGGCCGGGCGGCATCGGGGCGGCTACGGGCTGGTGCGCGACTACGAGGTTCTGGCGCCGGGCACGGTGGTCCATGGCAGCTTCGGCCGGTCGCAGACCCGGCCCTGGGGGCTGGACGGCGGGGCGCCCGGCAGCGTCAACGCGCTTATCCACGTTCCCGCCGGCGGCAAGCCGGAGCATCACAGCCGCATCGGCCACCTTGCCACGCATCCGGGCGACACGGTGCGCATCGTCACCGGCGGCGGCGGCGGCTGGGGCCCGCCCGAAGACCGCGCCCCCGAGGATGTCGCACAAGATGTGCGCGCCGGTCTCCTGACCGAGGCGGAGGCGCGCGAGATCTATGGCCATGCAGGGGAGGACGCGGCATGATCCGGCTGGCTACGGATGTGGGCGGCACCTTCACCGACCTCGTCGGCTACGACGAGCGCACCGGCGAGGTCTATACCGCCAAGGGCCTGACAACCACCGACGACCAGTCCCGGGGCGTGATGGACACCATCGAGACCGCGCAGACGCGCGACGGGCTGCGCCCGGACGAAGTGACCTTCCTGGCGCATGGCGGCACCACCGTCATCAACGCCATCACCGAACGCACCGGCGTGAAGACCGCGCTCGTTACCACGCGCGGCTTCCGCGACGTGCTGGAGATCGGGCGCGGCAACCGGCCCGATCTCTACAACCTGCGCACCCGCAGCCCGGAGGTCTTCGTCCCGCGCGAGCTGCGCTTCGAGATTGACGAGCGGATGGACGCCGCCGGCACCGTACTGCGCGCGCCGGACATGGATGGAATCGCGCCCGTGGTGGAGGCCTGCCGCGCCGCCGGGGTGGAGGCGATCGGCGTCGTCTTTTTGCATTCCTACATCAACCCGGCGCACGAACGGCAGGTGGCCGACGCGCTCGCGGCGGCGATGCCCGACGTGACCGTCTGCGCCAGCCATGAGATCTCGCGCCAGTGGCGGGAATTCGAGCGCTCCAGCACGGTGGCGCTGAACGCCTACGTGCAACCGATCCTGCGGCGGTATTTCGGCCGGCTCGAAGCCGCGCTTCAGGACCGCCAGATCGCCTGCCCCTATTACGCGATGCAGTCGAACGGCGGCATCTCCACCTTCGACCAGGCGATGGACAGCCCGCTGACGCTGGTGGAATCGGGTCCCTCGGGCGGCGTCGCCGGCGCCGTGCGCATCGGCGATCACCTCGGGGAAGAGAACGTCCTTTATCTCGACGTGGGCGGCACCACGGCCAAGTGCTCGCTGATCACCGAGGGGCGCGCGGTCCTGAACACCACCTACAGGCTGGAGCACACGCGCACCTGGCCGGGCTATCCGCTGCAATTGCCGGTCGTCGACATCGTGGAGATCGGCGCCGGCGGCGGGTCGATCGCCTCGCTCGACGCGCGCGGCGGGCTGCGCGTGGGACCGCGCAGCGCCGGGTCCGATCCCGGCCCGGCCTCCTACGGGCGCGGCGGCACCGAACCGACCGTGACCGACGCGCTGCTGACCATCGGCCTCTTCGACCCGGCAGCCTTCGCCGGCGGCAGCTTCCCTCTGGATGTGGAACTGGCCCGCGCTGCCATCGGCAGGCTCGCCGGACCGCTCGGCGTCGGCGTGGAACAGGCCGCTCTCGCGATCATCGAGATCGCCCATGCCAACATGATCAACGCGCTGAAGCTGGTCACCGTGCAGCGCGGCCACGACCCGCGCGACGCGGCCTTCGTGGTCAGCGGCGGCGCCGGTCCGGCGCTGGCCACGCGGCTGGGCCGCGATCTCGGCGTGCGGGCCATCGTGATCCCGCCGCATCCCGGCATCTTCTCGGCCTGGGGAATGCTCGCGGCGGAGCCGCGGGTGGACTTCCGCAAAACCTGGTTCGCGGACCTGTCGACCGACGCCCTTTCCCGGCTGTCGGACTCGGCCGAGGAGATGCGCACGGAGGCGCTGACCCATTTCGGACGCGGCACCGAGGCGCCGGTGAGCTGCACCTTCGCGGTCGAGGCACGCTATGCCGGGCAGGAGCACGGAGTGATGGCGCCGTGGACGCCGGGCGAGGACATCGCCACCTTCACCGACGCCTTCCACACCGCACATGAACGCGCATACACCTTCCGCCTGCCAGAGACCGGAGTGGAAATTACCGGCCTGCACCTCGAGGCGCGGCTGGCCGGCACGACCATCACCATGGCCGACATGGACCCGGCCGGGCGCGGACTGGACGACAGCCGCACCGGGCAGCGCGACGTCTGGCTCGGCGATGCCGACGGCTGGGTGCCGTGCCCCGTCCATGCCCGCGCGCGCCTGCCGCTGAACACGGCCCTGCCCGGCCCGATGATCGTCGAGGAAGACACCACGACGACCCTCGTACTGCCCGGCCAGACGGCCGAGGTCGAACGCGCCGGCAGCCTTGTCATCCGCGAGGCCGGCTGATGGCGATCGCGATCGGCATCGACGGCGTCTCGAAACGCTATGGCGACGTTCAGGCCCTGGGCCAGGTGTCGCTGGACATCCGGGCGGGCGAGTTCTTCACGCTGCTGGGATCCTCGGGCTGCGGCAAGAGCACGCTTCTGAAGCTGATCGGCGGGTTCGAGGCGCCGGATACCGGGCGGCTGACCTTCGACGGGACCGACATGGCGCGTGTGCCGGCCAGCCGGCGGCCGGTGAACACCGTCTTCCAGGACCTCGCGCTGTTTCCGCACATGAGTGTCGGCGAAAATGTCGGCTACGGTCTCAAGCTGCGTGGCACCGCCGCGACGGAGCGGCGCCGGCGCGTCGCCGACGCGCTGGAGCTGGTGGCCCTGGGCGGTTTCGAGGATCGCGACGTGTCGCTGATGTCGGGCGGCCAGCGGCAGCGCGTGGCACTGGCGCGCGCGCTCATCATGGAGCCGGGCATCCTCTTGCTGGACGAGCCGCTGACCGGTCTGGACGAACGCCTGCGCCAGCAGTTGCGAGACGAGTTCGGCCGGCTGCACAAGCGCACCGGAGCGACCTTCGTGCTCGTCACCCACAACCAGGACGAGGCGCTGACACTGTCGGACCGCATGGCGATCATGCACCAGGGACGGATCGTGCAAACCGACACGGCGGAGGGCTTCTTTTCCGCCCCCGCGAACGGGTTCGTGGCGCAGTTCCTGGGCCTCGAACCGCTGCTGGTGCCCGAGAGGGTCGAGGACGGCCGCGCCATCGTGGCGGGCCAGCCGATCCCGGTCGGCGAGGCCCGCCCCGGAGCCGCCCGCCCGGTCGTCGCGCTGCGCCCTGACCGGCTGAGGCTCGATGCCTCCGGCACGCTGGAGCTGAAGGTCGAGACCGTGCGCTTCCGCGGCCTGTCCTGCGATCTGAGGCTTTCCTTTTCCGACGGGCAGACACTGACGCTGTCGGCCCCGCCCGAGGCCCGGCACGACCACGCCGTCGGCCAGATCGTACGGATCGCGCTCGCACCCGATGCCGCCCTTCTGATTCCCCCAGACGACACCGCAACGGCGGGCGCACAGCCCGCCCCCTGAAACATCCCAAGAGCAGAACGGAGCCGAGAATGACACGACATCGCATCGCATCCCCCTCCCCCTTCGCGTCCAACATGGGGCGGCGGCGGCTTCTGCAGTTGGCCGGGGCCGGGTCGGCCGCGGCGCTGACCGGCGGGCTCGCCCTGCCCCGCGCGGCCTTTGCCCAGTCGGGCGAGGTCGCGTTCTGGGGGACCGGCACGCTCGATATCGGCGACGCCTGGTCGCGGCTCACCGAGGAAACCGGGCTGGAACTGTCCTTCACCGACAACGGCAACGACATGGGCCCGGTTGTCGCGCGGCTGGCCGCCGGCAACGCCAACGCGCTCTACGACATCGGTGGCTTCCAGGGCGGCGCGGAGAAGGAACTGTTCCGGCAGGGCAACATCGTGCCCTGGGACACCTCCAAGCTGTCGAATTTCGGCAGCCTGTGGCAATGGGCCAAGGACATCCCCTACCTGCGCGAAGGCGACGACCAGATCGGCCTGCCGACGGTCGTGAACGCCGACTCGATCATCTACCGCCGCGACAAGCTGGGCGTCGTGGACAGCTACGGCGTGATCTTCGACCCGGCGATGAAGGGCCGCGTGGCGATGGAGGATGCCTGGATCAACTCTGCCATCTTCACCGCGATGTACCTCAAGGAATCCGAAAACGCCCCTATCGAGGAGCCGGGCAACCTGACCGAGGACGAGCTGGGCCTCGTCATGGAATTCCTCATCAAGCACAAGACGGACGGCCAGTTCCGCACCTTCTGGAGCGGCTGGGAACAGGGCGTGCAGCTTGTCGCGGACGAGGAAGTGGACGCGATGACAGGCTGGGAGCCCATCGTCTACGAAGGCCGCAAGCGCGGGCTCGACGTCGCCTATGCCGAGCCGGTCGAGGGCTACGAAGGCTGGGGCAACAACACAGTGCTCCTGCGCGGTGCCGCCGACCGCGGGCTGGAGGACCAGGCCCACGCCTTCGCGGACTGGCTGATGTCGGGCTTCTACGGCGCCACCCTCGCCGCAACGCGCGGCTACGTGGTGCCGTCCGACACGACTGCCGCTTATCTCGACGCCAATCCCGATGCCTTCGACGCCGAGGAGATCATGGGCATCGTCGACCACGTGCAGAACAAGTTCAGCGGCAAGGTCTACTGGCAGAACGTGCGCCCCGACAACTTCCAGCTCTACGAGGAATGGTGGCAGCGCCTGCGCAACGCGTAAGCCGACAGTGCGGGGCCGGCACCGAAGGCCGGCTCCGCACGCAAATGCGCCGATGAGCCGCCGTGCGCCCCCGCCAAGAACCTCCAGGACCGCACCATGAAGACCATCCTCAGCCTGATGTCCCTGCCCGTCATCGCGGTCCTTGTCCTCGGGGCCGCGCCGCTCTGCGTCGTGGTTGTGTGGAGCTTCTGGACCTGGGACCCTTCGACCTACTGGATCCGCCCCGAACTCTCGCTCGCCGGTTATGCCGCGATCGGCGAGGCCGGGCGCTGGACGGTGCTTCTGGGCACGCTCTTCAAGGCGGTGCTGGCGGCGTCGTTCTGCGTGGTGCTGGCCTTTCCGCTGGCCTACGCGATCCGCTTTCTTGCCGGGCGGCGGCTGGCGCTCGTGCTCATGGCCCTGATCACCATCCCGTTCTTCACCTCCTACCTGATCCGGGCGTTTTCCTGGCGGTTGGTGCTGGGGCGCACCGGGCCGGTGAACGAGGCGCTGCAATCGCTCGGGCTGATCGCGGAGCCGCTCGACTGGCTGCTGTTCTCGGATTTCGCGATCATGGTGGGCTTCATCGCCTCCTACCTGCCATTCGCCGCCTTTCCCCTGATCCTCGCCATGCAGCGGGTGGAGCCGTCGCTTCTGAAGGCCGCGCAGGACCTCGGCGCCGGCTTCTGGCGCATCGTCGGCAGCATCGTTATCCCGCTGACCCTGTCGGGCAGTTTCGCGGGGTTCCTGTTCGTCTTCGTCATGGTCATCGGTTCGCAGACCGAGGTGCAGATGCTCGGCGGCGCGGGCGCACCCATCGTGTCGATCATGATCAACGACGTGATGCGGGTGGCGAATTTCCCGCTGGCCTTCGCGATCTCCTCGGTCGTGCTGATCTGCGTATTCGGGGTGCTGCTGGCCGGCAACCGCATCTTCGGCCTGGCCCGCCTGTTCGAGGGGATGTCGAAATGACCGCACGCTCAAACGCCGCGACCGTCTGGATTCTCGTCGCGCTGGCGGTCGCACTGATCTACGCGCCGCCGGTCTACCTGATCGCGATCTCGCTGAACCCCGCGCTGCAGCCGGGCCTGCCATCCCTCGGCGATCTGAGCCTCAAGTGGTACGTGGCGCTGGCCGGCGAAGGCGGCCTGACGCGCGCGCTGCGGGAATCGCTCCTGGTCGCGACGATCACCGCGCTGGCGGCGGTCGCGCTCGCACTTCTGGCCGCACTCGCCTACCTGGAGCTGAGACGCGGGCGCACGATCTGGTTTCTCGCCATGCTGCTGCCGCTCTTCGTGCCGGGCGTGATCCAGGGGCTCGCCCTGTCGGTGATCTTCACGCGGGCCGGCATCACGCCGTCGGCGCTGACGGTGGCGGCGGCGCACCTGCTCTGGGCGATGCCCTTCGCCTTCATCGTGATCCTGACGTCGATGACAGGACTGCGCCCATCGTGGCTGATGGCGGCGGCGGATCTCGGCGCGAACTGGTGGCAGCGCACGCGCGACATCACGCTGCCGGTGCTGACGCCCGGGCTGCTCAGCGCGCTGATCTTCGCCTTCCTGCTGTCGCTGAACGAATTCGGCCGCGCATTCTACCTCGTTGGGCGCCAGAACACCTTGCCGATCGAATTGTTCGGCCGGATGAATTCCGGCGCGGACCCCACCATCTACGCGATCTCGGGCGCGATCTTCTTCGTCAGCCTCCTCTGTGTCGGCGCCATCTTCCTGTCGGCCCGCAAGCGGACATGACCACGGCGACGCAGGCCCGGTCGACCGGGGAGGCCAATTGGCGCGGGACCTCGCCCTCGACGCAGGCTCAGGTTCCGTATTCCTCGTCCGACACCTTCTCCATCCACGTCACGGGGGAGCCGTCGATGCTTTCCTGGATTGCGATGTGGCTCATCGCGGTGTCGGGCGCGGCGCCGTGCCAATGCTTCTCGCCGGCGGGGAACCAGACGATGTCGCCCTCGCTGATCTCCTCGATCTCGCCGCCCTCGCGGGCGACACGGCCGCGGCCGAAGGTCACGATCAGGGTCTGGCCGGCGGGATGGGTGTGCCAGGCGGTGCGGGCACAGGGCTCGAACGTGACATGCGCGCCCGCGGTGCGGCCCGGCGCCTCGGCCTGAAACAGCGGGTCGATACGGACCGATCCGGTGAAATAGGCCTCGGGTCCGGGGCCCGACGGGTTCTGTCCGGCGCGTGTGATCTTCATGTCGGTCTCCTTTCCTGCGCTCGGCGCAGCTTGTCGAAACGGTAGGTCAGCGCCAACCTGCCCGGCTGCCCGTTGGTGAGGACGGCGGCGACCATGGCAAAATGGCCGGAGTGGCGCCAGTGCCGAAGCCCCAGCCTCGCGCGGTTCGAGGCCGATGTCTGCGACCAACGCGCGGGCAACCTCCTTGGCTCCGTCCTCGTGGCTACGGACCGGACACCATGCGCTGCACCGCCATCGCCCGGCGCAGCGCCGAAGCAGCCGATCTCGCGGAGGTGCGCGCCCATCTGCGGCATATCGCGGGCGAGATCGGCTTCACGCAGGAGTGCCCGCGCGTGGGGCCGCTTCCTGCCCTCCTCAGGCCGGCGGAAGAACGGGGCCGAGCGCCCCATGGTGCGGGCGCCCCTTCGCCACACCGCCGGCCCGGGACGGCCAGGGCTTGCAGTGCGCGGCATAGTCTGGGACAGACTTCCTGACTGAACTGATCGGGATTAAGCTGTCATGGCCGAAGCCGCCCAAGTCACCCCGGGCCGGATCGCCGTTCGCGGGCTGAGCGTCCGCCGCGGCGAGGTCCGGGCCCTGCGCGAGGTCGATCTGGACGTCGCGCCCGGCGCGATGACGGCTCTCGTGGGGCGCAACGGCTGTGGCAAGTCCACCCTCCTGAAGACCATCGCGCGCATCCTGCGCCCGGATGCCGGGCGGGTGGAGATCGGCGGCGCGTCGCTCGACGATCTGTCGCCCCGTGCGGCCGCGCAGCGCATGGCGCTTCTGCCGCAATCGCCGATCCTGCCCGAGGGCATGCGCGTGCGCGATCTCGTGGCGCAGGGCCGGCACCCGCATCGCGGGCTGGTCCGGCACTGGTCGCCCGAGGACGACGCGATCATCGCCCGCGCCATGGAGGCGACCGATGTCGCGCAATTCGCCGGCCGGCCGCTGGAGTCGCTCTCGGGCGGGCAGCGCCAGCGCTGCTGGATCGCGATGACGCTGGCGCAGGAAACGCCGATCCTGCTTCTGGACGAGCCGACCACCTATCTCGACCTCTCGGTGCAGCTGGAGATCATGGGGCTCCTGGCCCGCCTCGCGCGCGAAGGCCGCACGATCCTCGTGGTGCTGCACGAGCTGAACCTCGCCGCGGCATTCGCCGACCGCATCGTGATGATGCGGGAGGGTCGCATCGACGCGGCGGGCACGCCCGAGGAGGTGATGACGGCGCCGGTGCTCGCGCGGGTCTTCGGCCTCGATGCGCGGGTGATCGCGGACCCCGAGACCGGCCGCCCGGTCTGCCTGCCGCGGACCGCGGCATGAGCGTGCGCGCGCTGATCCCGCCTGCGGCGCTCGGCCTTCTGCTGCTGTCCGCGCTCGTCTGGCATCTCGGCACGGGCGCGCACTCGGTGCCGCCCGGCGCCGTCGTCACGGCGCTCCTGGGCGGCGGCGACAGCTACGACGCCGCCGTGATCGCCGAGATCCGGCTGCCGCGGGCGCTGGGCGCCATGCTGGCCGGTGCCGCGTTGTCGGCGGCGGGCGCCCTGATGCAGGGCGCGACGCGCAATCCGCTGGCCGAGCCGGGACTCTTCGGCCTCTTGGCCGGCGCGGCGCTGGCGGTCGTGGCGGGACAGAGCGTCTTCGGCCTGACCGCGCCGCCGCTCCTGCCGGTCCTGGCAGCGGTCGGCGCGCTGGCCGGCGCGCTGATGGTCTGGGGCGTGACCGCCGCTGCCGGCGGCGGCACGGGGATGCTGACGCCCGTCCTCGCCGGCGCGGCGGTCACGGCCTTCCTCGCCGCGCTGACCACGCTTCTGAACCTGATTGACGAGCGCAGTTTCGAGGATCTGCGCGTCTGGCTCTCGGGCTCGCTGGCCGGGCTGCGCCTGCCGGTGGTGACGCTGGTGGCCCCCTGGGCGCTGGCCGGCCTCGCCGCGGCGCTCGTGCTCGCGCCGAAGCTGACGGTGCTGTCGCTCGGCGACGAGGCGGCGCATGCGCTGGGGGTGGCGGTCGGGCGCATCCGGGCGCTCACGCTGATCGCCGTCGTGGTGCTGACGGCGAGTGCAGTCGCCCTTGCCGGGCCGCTGGCCTTCGTCGGCCTGACCGTGCCACATGCGGCGCGGCTGATCTTCGGCACCGGCTACGCGCGGCTCGTGCCGGCGAGCATCGCGCTCGGCGCGGTGTACCTTCTGGCGGCCGACACGGCGGGCCGCACAGTGATCGCCCCCGCCGAGGTCTCCACGGGGATCCTGACGGCGCTCGTCGGCGCCCCGGTCTTCGTCCTGCTGCTGCGGGTGCGGGCATGACGGTGCTGCGGTTCTCCTGCCTCGACCGGCGCGTGGCGCTCGAGATCCCGGCGCGCGGCGCGGCCGCCCTCGCCGCGCTCGGCGCCGCGATCCTCGCGCTGCTGCTCGCCAGCCTCTCCTTCGGCAGCGCCGCCGTGGGGCTGACCGAGGCGCTCTCCGCCCTCTTCGGGGCGGCATCCGAGCGGGCGGACCTCGTCGCGACGGAGTTCCGCCTGCCCCGCGTGCTCACCGCCCTGATGGCCGGCGGGCTCCTTGCGCTGTCGGGCGCGCTTCTGCAGGGCTCGACGCTGAACCCGCTGGCAGATCCGGCGCTGGTGGGTGTCAGCCAGGGCGCCGGCCTCGCCGTCATCTCGCTCACCGTGCTGCTGCCGGCGGCGCCCGATGCCTGGCGCGCACCGGCCGCGTTCGGCGGCGGGCTGGCCGTGGCTGCCGCGATCCTGCTGATCACCGGCGCCCGCGCCGGCGGGGCGCAGACGCGGTTCCTGCTGACCGGGGTCGGGCTTGCCGCGTTCCTGACCGCGATGACCACGGCGCTGCTGACCTACGGACAGATCTCGGAGGCGCACGAGGCGCTCGGCTGGCTCGCCGGGTCGGTGCGGTCCGCCGGGTGGGACGAGGTGCGCCTGTGCGCGCTGGCCACCGGCGCGGCGGTCCTCGTCGCGATCCCGGCGGCGCGGCCGCTGGCGGCGCTGCGGCTGGGGGACGATCTCGCCGCGAGCCTGGGGCACCGGGTGGCGCACGCGCGAACCGCGCTGCTGATCGCCTCGGTCGGGCTTGCCGCCGCCTCGGTGTCGGTGGTCGGGCCGGTCACCTTCGTCGGACTGCTCGGGCCCCATGCCGCGCGCCGGCTGGCCCGCTCGGGGCCGGGCCTGCACCTCGCGCTGTCCTGGTCCGTGGGCGCCTGCCTTACCGCGGCGGCGGACCTGGCCGGGCGCACCGCGTTCGGCCCGGTCCAGATCCCCGCGGGCCTTGTCACCGCGCTCGTCGGAGCGCCCTGCTTCGCACTTCTTATGATCGGATCCCACCGCACGGAGGCCGCATGATCCGCCCTGCCCTTGCCGCAACCCTGACGCTCGCCGCCATTCCGGCCTGGGCGCAGGACTTCCCCCTGACGATCCCGCACAAGTTCGGCGAGGCCGTCATCGAGGCCGAACCCGAGCGGGTCGCGACCCTCGATTTCTCGGGGGCCGACGACCTGCTCGCGCTCGGTATCCAGCCGGTCGCGTTACGCTACTGGTACGGCGACTTCGATGGGCCGCTCTGGCCCTGGGCCGCGCCCGAGCTGACCGCCGAGCCGGCCGTGCTGCGCGGAGAGATCGACTACGAGAAGGTCGCCGCCTCGAACCCCGACGTGATCCTCGCGCTCTGGTCGGGGATCACCGAGGCGGATTACGAACACCTGAGCCGAATCGCGCCGGTCGTCGCGGTCCCGGAGGGTATCGGCGATTACGAACTGCCATGGGACGACCGGGCGCGCATCGCCGGCCGCGCGGTCGGGCGCGAGGACGCCGCCGAGGACAGGATCGCGGCGATCGACACGCGCCTCGACGATATCGCCGAAGCCCATCCGGACTGGGACGGCAAGACCGCCAGCGTCGCCTACGCCATGTCCGGCACGCCCGGCGCCTACACCTCCGCCGACATCCGGCCGAAACTGCTGTCGCGCCTGGGGTTCGAGACGCCGGACGCGATCGACGCGGCCTCCGGCCCGGGCAACCCCTTTGCCGTGACACTGAGCGAGGAGGCCCTTGCGACCATCGACGCCGACGTGATCCTGTGGATTTCGACCGACGGCGACCATGCGCCGATCGAGGCGCTCGTCACGCGCCGGTTCCTGTCGGCCACAAAGGGCGGCCACGAGGTGTTCGCAGGCGAGCTTCTGGGCAGCGCGCTTTCGCATGCCTCGCTGCTCAGCCTGCCATACGCGCTCGACACGCTGGTGCCGGCGCTGGAAGAGGCGCTGGCCGGCAACGGCCCGGTCGAGACCGAGTGAGCGTCGCCTTCACCCTCGCCACCGTCGCGCCGGTCGTGGAGGACCTTCTGGCGCTGAACGCGCGCGTCCTGCCGGGCATGTCGAACCGCGACCATGCCGCCTGGGTGATGAACGTGCTGGCCCATATCGCCGGGCCGGTACTCGCTCGCCACGATCGCGAAGGGCGTTCGCTGGCCGGGGTCGACGGCGGGGACATCGCCCTGACCGCACGCATCGCGCCCGAGGGCTACATCACCTTCGACGTCGCCGCGACCGCACCGCCGGTCACGTCACCGGCCAGCGCCCCGGCGGCCAGCATCGCGGTGGCGCGGCTCTTTGCCCCGTCGGTCAACGCGCTGGCCTATGCCGGGCCGCTGGCGCCCCGCGCGCTCTGGCGCATCGCGGGCGACGGCCTGGCCTACGGCTGGGTGCAGGCGGGCGACCCGGCCCGCGCCGAAGAGATCCTCTGCCGCTACGGCGCCCCCTTCGCCAACCGTCAGCTTGCGCTGGCAGAGGATCGCGTCGCGCGGCGCGGCGGCTGCTGCCGTTACCTGTCGGTCTCCGGCACGGCCTGCCCGACCTGCCCGCTCAACAAGGCGGCGGCCTGAAACGACATCCTGAAAACAGCGGGGCGCCCCCGAAGGCGCGCCCCTTCACACTTCCTGCCCGGCCGTGCTTCAGAACGACCGGGTGACGCCGAGGCTGACGACGCGGCCCTCGCCCTGCCAGCAGGACGACGTGCCGAAGGAGGTCTGGCAACTCGCGGTGTAGCGTTCGTCCGACAGGTTCGTG
Organism: Roseivivax sediminis; assembly: GCF_900112685.1. GTDB lineage: Bacteria > Pseudomonadota > Alphaproteobacteria > Rhodobacterales > Rhodobacteraceae > Roseivivax > Roseivivax sediminis. The sequence goes on along the minus strand of NZ_FOMS01000003.1, from coordinate 23,357 downwards.
ACGTTGAGGTCGGCCGTCCAGTTCTCCGCGAAGTCCCAGGTCGCGCCGGCGTCGAACAGCCACGCGCCGTCGACGTCCAGCGTGTTGGCGTTGTCGGCATGGCTGTCGCCCCGGTAGCGGGCGCCGAGCCGCAGCTCGAGCTCGGGCGCCGCCAGCGGCGTGTAGGCCATCTGCAGCGATCCGAATTGTTCGACCACCGATTGCGGGGTGTTGCCCTCGAAGGAGCGGTCGTCCTCGAACTCCGTGATCTCGACGTCGAGGTTTGTGTAGGCCGCGCTCAGCCGCAGCGCCTCTGTGGCCTGCCAGTCGGCCTCGAGCTCCACCCCGCGCGAGCGCACCTCGCCCAGCGTGCGGCTGTCGAACGTGCCGCCGTTGACGAAGGCCTGCGAGACGTTCTCGCGCCGGAGGTCGAAGGCCGAGAGCGTCACCAGCGAGGATGCGTTCGGCTGCCACTTCACGCCGACCTCGACCTGGCGCCCTTCCTCGGGCTCGGCATCGCTGGAGGCGGCATCGAGCGCCTGCGGATTGAAATAGGTGCCAACGGTCGCATAGGGCGTCACGCTGCCGAACTGACGCGCCAGGGCCAGCCGCCAAGTGAAGGCGTCATCCTCGCGGTCGAGATCCTCACCGATGTCGTTGTCGAAGGACGACCACACCTTGTCGTAGCGCGCGTTCACGGTGGCGATCCAGCCGCCGCCCCAGCGGATCTGGTCTTGCGCGTAGAGGCCGATCTGGTCCTGCACGCGGACGCCGTCGATATAGGGCGCGCCCACCTGCGGCTGGTCGGCACCGTAATCGGGATCGTCCGGGTCGAGCGGCGTGCCCATGGCGAAGGACTGCGCCTCGTCCAGCCGGTAACGGCGCATGTCGAGCCCGACGAGCAGATCGTGCGTGGCGCCGCCCGCCGCCACCTCGCGGGTGAAGCGCAGGTCGTTCTGCGCGATGGTGGCATAGCTGTCATGGGCGAAGACGAAGCGGTTCACGCCCGCGCCCGCCTCGGGGTCCTGTCCGCTGGTGAAGCCGTTGGGGTAGACGTAAAGCTCCTCGAGGTCGGCATAGCCGAGCCGGAACGTGTCGGTCATCTCCCACCCCGCGATATCGCGGCGATAGATGCCCGTGGCGATCAGCTGTTCGCGGTCGTACTCGTCCGAATCGGGGTCGCCGCCGTTGTAGTACTCGTCGAAATAGCCGAAGGGACCTTTCTTCTCGGTCCCGTAATAGGGCAGGAACTGGCCGCCGACATGGTCCTCGTCCATGTCGGTGTAGCTCAGGTGCAGCGTCAGCTTGCTGCCGTCGGAAAAGGCTTTCGTGGCGCCGCCGTAGATCACGCCCTCCCGCCCCGGATCGAACATGCCGTGCCCGTCCTGACGCTGCAGCTTGGCGCCGAAACGGTAGGACAGGTCATCGCCGACGCGGCCCGCCGCCTCGCCCTGCAGCCAGGCGCGCCCCTCGCTGTCCGCGCCGAAGGTGAGCGAGCGCCCGGTCGTGCCGTCCGGCAGCTTGGAGACGTAGTTGACCACGCCGCCGGGGCTGGATGCACCATAAAGCATTGACGACGGCCCCTTCAGCACCTCGACCCGGTCGAGCAGGAACGGATCGACGTAGAAGGTGCCGAAGCCGTAGGAAAACAGCGACAGCCCGTCCATGAACGCGCCGGTATCCGACGAATTGAAGCCGCGGATGTAGAACCAGTTGGTGTCGCTGTCATAGCCGTAGAGCTGCGATTGCACGCCCGACACGTCGCGCAGGACCTGGTCGACCTTGCTCGGCGTCTCGCGGTCGAAAGCCTCGCGCCCTACGACGCTGACCGATTGCGGCACCTCTGTGACCTCGGTTGCGGTCTTCATGCCCGACAGCGTGTCGGGGTTGACCGCGTCGCCCACCGGGTTTGCGCCCTGGACCTCGAACGTGATCTGGCCGAGATCGACCGCCCCGTCCTGCGCCGCGGCCGGCAGGGCAAGGCCCCCCGCCAGGATCGTGGTTGTGGCGAGCGCGGCGCGTGCGACTGTCCTGCGGTGTGTCATCGCTGTCCCTTTTCGACATGGGTATCGGCCGCTCTGGCGCTACTGCGCGGCGGCTTTGACCGCGACAGCTACCGCGCGGCATCGCCCCTGTCTTGATCGAAACTGTCGGGAATTGTGCGATCCTGCTGTGCACCCTGCCGGTGCTGCGCGCGGCGCCAGGCGCCGGGGGTCTGGCCGATGACGGCGCCGAAGGCGCGCGTCAGGTGCGCCTGGTCGGCAAAGCCGACCTCCGCGGCGATGTCCGCGATGCTGCGCGCGGGATCCCGCAGGAGGCGCTGCGCCGAGGCGACCCGCAGCGTCTGCAACGCGCGGTGCGGGCTCTGGCCGCGGCTTTCGCGAAAGGCATGGGCAAAGCGGCTCTCGGACAACCCGACGCTTGCTGCCATCTCGGAGACCGGCAGGCGGCGGCGCATCTGGGACAGCATCAGCGCATCGACCCTGGCCAGCTGGCGCGGCGTCAGCCCGCCGCGGGCGGGAAGCGGTACGGCCCGCCCGGCCCCGGCTAGGACCTTGCCGGCCAGCGCCGTGCCGAGAGAATCCTGCACGAGCGCCGATCCGGCGCCGCCGTCCAGTTCCCCCGCCAGCAGCCGCGCGATCGCCGCCACGTCCGGCGCCTCTGGCAGCGCGATGGGCCGCGCCATCAGCGCCGCCGCGTCGAGCCCGGCCGCATCGAGCCGGTGGTGCAGGCTGGCCGCGTCGAAATGCAGGTCGAGATGGGTCAGGTGCCCGCCGCGCGAGAACCGCGAGCGCACGGCGAGGCCCGCCGGGACATAGGCCACGCGCACCGGCGCCGCGATGTCGAACCCCGGTCCGCTCAGCCGCAGCGGACTCTCGCCCTCGTCCAGCACCACGACGAATCGCGGATCGCGGGCGGTATAGGCGCCATGCCCGTCGCGGCCGACCTCCACCCGCCACAGATCGGCGACCGCACCATGCCAGAACCCGCAGACAAGCGGCGCGGCCGGCCGGATGCCAGACAGGAAAGAGGTCACATCGGGGCGGAAACTCATCGAGCGGACATTCCCGAATGTTTAAGTCAGGATTACCTATCACAGAGCAACGCCGCAGACTCAACCGCGAATGCGAGAGCGAGCTCCTCGCGCGGGCCCATCCTGACGAAATTGATCGGCTATTGCCCTCCGGCGGAAAACATGCTCCCTCTGAGCGCAAAGTCGCATGCGCCAGCCAATGTCCGACAGCCACGCATCCTCGACTTCGAGAACAGCACCGAAGATGGACCGGACATGATCAGTTTCAAACCCTGCGCCCTCATCACGGCGCTCTGCGCCGCCGCGACCGCCACGCCCATCCTTGCCCAGGAAGAGCTCGGCCCGCGCCTGTCGATCGAGCTAAACGCGGCGGAAACCGACGGCGCTGCCTGCAAGATGTCATTCGTGGTCGTCAACGGCCATGACAGCGACATCTCCAAGGCGGTCTTCGAGACTGTGTTGTTCGATGCCGAGGGCCAGGTCGACCGGCTGACGCTGTTCGACTTCGGCGCGCTGCCCACCGGCCGCCCGCGCGTGCGCCAGTTCGTGATCTCGGGCACGCCCTGCGACGGGCTCGGCCGGGTGCTGTTCAACGGTGCCGACACCTGCGAGGCCGAGGCGCTCGATCCCGCCGCCTGCGCGACCGACCTGCGGCTCGAGAGCCGCACCGGCATCGAGGTGATCGGATGACGCAGCTCACCGAGGCAATCCAGCGGATCGCCGATCTCGGCGGTCCGGTCGTCCTTCTTCTGATCGCGGTGTCGGTGCTGACACTGGCGGTCGTGCTCTACAAGCTGTGGCAGTTCAGCCGCGCCGGCGTCGGCCGGCACAAGGCGCTGTCGGATGCCGTCGCCGCCTGGGACCGCGGCGACCGGGCCGGGGCCCGCGCCGCGCTGGATCGCTCCAAGAGTTACCTTGCCCCCGTCGTCGACATGGCACTGAGCGCCGGGCCCGAGGCCGCGACGCGCCTCGAGAACGAGGCCGAGACCCGCTTTGCCCGGCTCGAACGCGGGCTGCGCTTTCTCGACTCGGTGGCGCAGCTGGCGCCGCTCCTCGGCCTCTTCGGCACCGTCCTGGGCATGATCGAGGCGTTCCAGGCGCTGCAGGAGGCCGGCTCGCAGGTCGATCCGTCGATCCTTGCCGGCGGCATCTGGGTCGCGCTCATGACCACCGCAGTCGGTCTCGTCGTCGCCATGCCGACGGCGCTCGCGCTCAGCTGGTTCGAGGCGCGCATGGATGCCGAACGCGTCACCGCGGGCCGCGCCATACACACCATCCTCGCACCGCGGGGCAGTGCTGCGGATCGCGCCTCCGATCACGGGCTCGCGCCGGCCCATGCGTAAGACACGGACCCGGCGGCGTCTGTCGATGACGTCGCTGATCGACGTCATCTTCCTGCTGCTGCTGTTCTTCATGCTGACCTCAACCTTCTCCAAGTTCTCCGAGGTCGAGCTGACCGCGGCGGCGCGCGGGTCGGCCGCGGACAACGACAGCCCGCCGCTGTTCCTCCAGCTCGGGGCGGACGATGTGCGCCTGAACGGCGAGGCCGTGGCACTGGACGCCCTGCCCGGCACCCTCGGCGCGGAGACTGCCGAGACCCCGCGGGTACTGCTCGTCGCCTTGCGCGACGGCGTGACGGCGCAGCGGCTGACCGACCTTCTGGTGGCGCTCCGCGGGATCGAGGGTCTGTCACCGACCGTGATGGGGGCGTCATGAGAGCCAGACCGAAGCGCGCGGCGCGCGAGCCCACGATCGCGCTCATCAACATCGTGTTCCTGATGCTCGTGTTCTTCATGGTCGCCGGCACGCTGGCCGCGCCGCTAGACGGGGAGCTGAACCTCGTGGAGACGCGTGAGCTCGAAGGACGCGCACCGCCCGACGCGCTGGTGGTCCATCCCGACGGCCGGCTCAGCTATCGCGGTGACGACGTGGCCTCCGCCGCCGCCTACCTCGACATGACCGACGCCGAGACGATGCCGGGCGACGACGGGCCGAGCCTGCGCATCGTGCCCGACCGCGATCTGGACGCCTCCGACCTCGTCCGCATCGCCGGAGAGCTGCGCGCGGCGGGCGCGGCCCGCGTGCTCGTGGTGACCGAACGGGGGCTGGAATGAAACGCAGCGTGATCTCTTCGAAGGCGGCCAAGGTGACGGCACTGGTGGCCGCGGGCGCCGTGCATGCCGGCCTCGCCTGGGCGCTCTACGCCGAGGAACGGGCCGAGATCGACAGCGCACAAGGCGGCCAGTCGGCCCGCACCGGCAGCTTCGCCGATCTCGTCGAAGGCACGATGGAGGCCGAGGAAACGGAAGAGACGGCCGATCCCGCGCCGCCGGAGCCGGTGGAGCAGGACACCCCGCCCGACGAGACCGCGCAGAGCGAACCGGAGCCGGCCGAACCGGCGGAAGCGGAGCCGACCGAAACCGCAGAGGCAGAGCAGGCCCCCGAGGCAGAACGATCGGTCACCGATCGCAGCACGCCCGACGACGTGGCCCCGGCCGAGCCGGACACCGCGCCCGCGCCCGAGGCCATGGCCGCCCTGCTGCCTCAGCGGGCCGACGGCACGATTACGGTGACGCCGGAGGAAGCCACCCCGGTGGAACCCGAACCGCTGGAAGCGCCGGTGCCCGAGGCGGAGGCCCCCGACACCGACACCCCGGAGACCGCGCAGCCGGTGGAACCGGAGCCGCTCACGCCCGTCACGCCGGAGGCCCCCGCCCCCGCCGAGGCGGCAGAGGCTGCGCCGGAGACCGTCGAGTCGGGCGATCCCGACAGTGCGGCCCCGACCCGGTCCCTGCGCCCGTCCCGCCGCAGCGCGGAGTTCGAGGAACGCCACCGTCCGCCGCCGCCGCCAGAGCCCGAACCGCAGCGGGCAGAGCGGCAGCCGCAGCGCCAGCAACAGCAGCAGGCGGCGCCGGAACGTCAGACGCAGCGCGGCAATGCCTCGCAGAATTCCCGGTCCGGGTCCGCCACCGGCCAGAGCCAGGCGCAGTCGCGCCAGCAGGGCACGCGGCAGGGCACCGCGCAGCAATCGGGCAATGCGGCGGCCAGTAACTATCCCGGGAAAGTCATGGCAAAGATCAACCGGGTCGGACGCCCGCGCATGAACCGGCGCGGCCGCACGCGGGTCAGCTTCACCATCGCCGGCTCGGGTGGTCTCGCGGCGCTCGGTGTCGCGGCGAGTTCCGGTGCCGGCGCGCTCGATCGGACGGCGGTGCAGATCATCCGCCGCGCCGCACCGTTCCCCCCGCCGCCGCCGGGCGCGAACCGCAGCTATTCGATCTGGATCGAGTTTCGTTGATCGACCACGGGGGCGGCCCGGCGCCATGGCGCCGGGCCGCACCGCTTGCGCTCCCGTGAATATCGGGCTGACAGCCCCCGCGCCCGGAAGCGTGCAGGACGAACATCCGTCCCAAAGCGCTCGCGGCGAGCCGCAGCCGCTGGCGGATTGGTCGCGGGTATCGGGGCTCCAAAACGATGGAGGCAGACCGGCCCCGGCCAGGCTGCGAAGGCCTGTCGGAGCGGTGACGAAGCGGCCTGCCCCTGCCCGGCGGCCCGGACCGGCTCAGCCGGCCACCGGCGCCGGGCTCTCGACGAGCTCGGCAAGCGTCCGAAAGGCCGCCTCGGCGGCACCAGGATCGTTGCCTTCGCACAGCAGCCAAAGGTGTTTGCCAAGCGCGACCTGGTCGCCGCGCATGGCCGCCCTCAGCGCGTTCATGTAGCTGCGTTCGTTGCCCGAGAGGTAAAGCGAGCATTCCCGGCAGGTCGGGCAGTTGAACCGGAACGGCGAAGGCCGGATGCGCCGGATCGACTGGATCGCGTTCAGCGTGGCCAGAGCGAGGTGCGGACCGTCCTCGGGACCGCGCACGCGCAGCGCATGACCGAAGGCGGAAATCCACCCCTGTTTGCCCGGCTCGCAGAAGGCGTGGAAAAAGTGGCGTGCGACCCGCAGCGCATCCTGTTCCGGCCGCGAATAACCAAGCGACGAAAGCGGCGTGCCGCGCTCGCTGTAATGCAGATGTGACATGCCGGTCTCCCCTTCAGGCGGTCAGTGTTCCGGGGCTCGGGGGTCCTGGCGGGGAACATTTCCGAGTATTTTTATAAACTTTTGTGCGTGACACAAGGGGCGTTCTCGGATCTGTCAGGGAAAGACCTCTGGACCCTCTGCGCCACGTACCTTATCGGAAAAGTCGGGAATTGTCCGAACCGTCAAGGAGCCCCATATGCGCCTAATCGCCCTTGCCCTGAGCGCCGCGATCGCCGCCGCGCCCGCCTGGTCCGAGACTACCCGGATCGAGACCGCGACCGGTACGGCCGAAGTGCCGGCCAATCCGGCCAGCACGGTCGTCTTCGACATGGCCGCGCTCGACACGCTGGACGCGCTCGAGGTGCCGGGGCTGGCCTCCATCGGGAACACGTATCTCGACTATCTGTCGGACTATGAGGGCGAGGCCGGGACGCTCTTCGAGCCCGATTTCGAGGCGCTGAACGCCATGCAGCCCGATCTCGTCATCCTCGGCGGACGCTCTGCGGAACAGGTGGAGCCTGTGTCCCGGCTCGCGCCCGCGATCGACATGACGATCTGGGGCGAGGATATCCTCGGCCAGGCGCGTGACCGCATCACCTCATACGGTGCGCTCTATGACCGCGCGGACGCCGCCGAGGCGCTCCTTGCCCAGATCGACGACGCGATAGCCAACGTCCAGGCCGCGGCCGAAGGCCAGGGCGACGCGCTGATCGTGCTGACGAACGGGCCGAAGGTCTCGGCCTACGGCGCAGGCTCGCGGTTCGGCTGGCTCCATGCGGCCAGCGGCCTGCCCGAGGCGGCGGAGGGGCTCGATGCCTCGACCCACGGCGAAGCGGTGTCCTTCGAGTTCATCCGCGAGGTGAACCCCGACTGGCTGATCGTCATCGACCGCGGCGCCGCCATCGGCGCCGAGAGCCAGAGCGCCAGGTCCACGCTCGACAACCCGCTCGTGCGCGAGACCGCCGCCTGGCAGAACGACCGGATCGTCTATCTCGACGCCGCGCGCGTCTACATTGCAGGCGGCGGCGCGCAGGCGACGCTCGACACGCTCGGCATACTGGAGGATGCGCTGGCGGGCGGCAAATCTTGACGTCCACGCCCGCGGCACTTTGCGGGCTTCTGGCCCTGTCGCTCGTCAGCCTCGCTGTCGGGGTCGGCACGCTGTCGGCGGATGCCGAGGGGCTGTGGCTGGTCGCGATCAGCCGGGCGCCGCGCACCGCCGCGGCGCTGCTGACCGGCGCGGGGCTCGCGGTGGCGGGTGTCATCATGCAGATGCTCGCCCGCAACCGCTTCGTCGAGCCGGCGACCGCCGGCACCGGTCAGGCGGCGGGGCTCGGCCTCGTCGCGATCACCTTGCTCGCCCCGGCGGCGGCGCTCTGGCTGAAGATGGCCGGGGCGACGGCTGCGGCGCTGATCGGGACCGCGGGATTCCTGGCGCTCGTCCGCCGCCTGCCGCCCGAGGCGCCGCTCCTGGTGCCGCTGACCGGCATCGTCTACGGCGGCATCCTCGGCGCGGCGACCACATTTCTCGCCTTCGAGCGCGACCTGATGCAGTACATCGACATCTGGATGAACGGCGAATTTTCCGGTGTCATGCTCGGCCGTTACGAATTTCTCTGGATCTCCGGCGCGCTCACCGCCCTTGCCTTCGCCTATGCGCGGCGCTTCACCATCGCCGGGATGGGCGAAGAGGCGAGCACCGGGCTCGGCCTCGATTACCGGCGCATCATGGCGCTCGGCCTTGCCATCGTGTCTATCGTGACGGCTGTGACGGTGGTGACGGTGGGGCTCGTGCCCTTCGTCGGGCTCGTCGTGCCCAACATCGTCAGCCGGATGCGCGGCGACAACCTCGCCGCGACGCTGCCGCTCGTGGCGCTGTCGGGCGCCGGGCTGGTGCTGGCCTGCGACATCCTCGGCCGCGTGCTGCGCTACCCGTTCGAGGTGCCGGTGGGCACGATCCTCGGCGTTCTGGGCGCGGCGGTCTTCCTGTGGCTTCTGCATGCGCGGCCCGCCCGTGGCTAAGCCGCTCGTCCTTGCCGGCCTAGCCTGCGCGCTCGCCTGCGGCCTGTTCCTGACGCTGGGCGCGCGGGGCGACTGGGGGTTCGTCCTCGCCTTCCGGGGGCAGAAACTGGCCGCGCTGCTGGTGGTCGCGACCTCCGTCGCGTGGTCGACGATCGTGTTCCAGACGGTGACCGGTAACCGCATCCTCACCCCGTCGATCATGGGGTTCGACGCACTCTACCTTCTGATCCAGACGGCTCTCGTCTTCACCCTGGGCGGCGTCGGCTTCGCTGCGCTCGGCCAGCGCCTGCAATTCGGGATCGAGACGGCGCTGATGCTCGGCGCCGCGCTGGCGCTGTTCGCCGCGCTCCTGCGGCGCAGCGACGACCTGGGGCGGCTGGTGCTGACCGGGATCGTCTTCGGCATCCTCTTCCGCAGCCTGTCGAGCCTGCTCAACCGGCTCATCGACCCGTCGGAATTCGCCGTGGTCCAGGCGGCGAGCTTCGCCCGGTTCAATGCCGTGAACACGGACCTTCTGTGGATCGCCGCGGCGACGACGACAGTCTGCGTCGCGCTCCTTGCGCGGCGCAGCGCCCGGCTCGACGTGATCGCGCTGGGGCGCGAGACGGCCATCGGCCTCGGCGTCGACCATGATCGCGAGGCGCGGCGCGCGATGGCGCTCGTCGCCGTGCTTGTGTCGGTCTCGACGGCGCTCGTGGGACCCGTGGTGTTCTTCGGCCTGCTCGTCTCCGCCCTCGCCCACGCGGCGGCCGGAACGTGGCGCCACGCGGTGCTCTTGCCGCTGGCGGCGCTGATCTCGGCCACGGTCCTCGTCGGCAGCCAGACGATCTTCGAGCGCGTGCTGGCGCTGGAGACCTCTGTCGCCGTTGTGATCGAGGGTCTGGGCGGCCTCGTCTTCCTCGCCCTCGTCCTGAAGGGAGCCGCCAGATGATCGAGACCCAATCCCTCTGCGTCAGCCTTGGCGGCGCGCAAGTCGTCCACGACATCGACCTGACCGTGGAGCGCGGCCGGCTCACTGCCCTTGTCGGTCCGAACGGCGCCGGCAAGTCGACGCTCCTCGCCGCGCTCGGCCGACTCGTGCCGCCCGCGGCGGGGGCGATCCGGGTCGACGGCACGGAGATCGGGCGCATCCCCTCGCCCGACCTTGCGCGGCGGCTCGCTATCCTGCGGCAGAACGCCGTGATCGCCCCGCGACTGAGCGTCGCCGACCTCGTCGGGTTCGGCCGCTACCCGCATTCCGGCGGCCGGCTGACCGCGCAGGACCACGATATCGTGCGCGACTGCCTTGCGGACCTCGACCTGACCGACCTTGCTGGGCGCTACCTCGACACCGTCTCCGGCGGGCAGCGACAGCGGGCGCTGATCGCGATGACGCTTGCGCAGACACCGGATGCACTGTTGCTGGACGAGCCGCTCAACAACCTCGACCTGTCGCACGTCCGGCGGGTGATGGCCGTGGCGCGGGCACGGGCCGAAACCGGCGCGGCTGTGGCCGTGGTGTTGCACGACCTGACCGTCGCCGCGCGTCACGCGGACCACATCGTCGCGCTCAAATCGGGTCGCGTCTTCGCCAGCGGCCCGCCCGAAGAAGTCGTCACCCCGGAGATCCTCAGCGCGCTCTACGACACGCCGCTCGAGGTGCACGACATCGCGGGCAAGCGCGTCGTCCTGACGGTCTGACCCGCGCCGAACCGGCCCCGTCATGGCCCGGCAACAGTGTAACTTTGATGGACAGGCTCGCTGGAGTTCTGCTCCCCTCTTCTCTCAGATCCCACGAGAGGAAGAGTGGTAGCGGAGGAGGGACTTGAACCCCCGACACAAGGATTATGATTCCTCTGCTCTAACCAACTGAGCTACTCCGCCAAGAGCGTGGCGCTGAGTATGGCAGGCTCTCGAAGGGGTCAAGCCGAAATTTCATCGCCCAGAACCGGCCGGGCCGATCACCTTCGGATGCCCTTCCGACGCACGCAACCCGCACCGTTTCGGCTGTCCGACGACGACTTTTCGTCGCCCTTTGCGTCCCCGGCCTGCGCTGTGTCAGTCTGGCCGTGGGAGGTAGCCATGCATATTCGACCCGCCATTATCGCGTTCATTGTCGGCGCACTATGCGGGCCGGCAATCGCCCAATCCGCCAAGACCTACGCCGACGGCAGCGACGGCACCGTCACCTTGCCGATGGGCGATCTGTCGTTCGCCGATTCCGCACTGCGCTACGAGATGGGCAATCCCGCCCCGATCGAGCCGTCGCGCGACCCCCGCGCGGCGATCGGGCCGCCGGACTGGGAAAGCCTCGACACGCCGGAGCGCGAGCTCACGCTCGGCTGCGGCGGCTCCGTGGTGCTCCGGTTCGAGGACAACGCGCTCATCGATATCGAGGGCACGGACCTTTACGTCTTCGAGGTCGGGCCGGATGTCGAACCGACGTTCCTGGCGATCTCCGCCGATGGGGAGACCTGGACCGACATCGGCGACATCTCGGGCGGGCGGGCCGATGTCGACATCGCGCCGTACGTCGCGCAGGGCGCCAGTTTCAGCCATGTCCGGCTGACCGACGACGGAGAAGAGTGCAGCGGCCGGTGGCCGGGCGCCGATATCGACGCCGTCGCGGCCATCGGCACCGCCGAACGATTCGTACTGTCGGGCGAGGTGTTGTTCGAGTTCGACAGCGCGTCCCTGCGGGACAGCGCCCGCGAAGCACTCAATGCCACGGCGGAGGCCATCGGCATCCGCGCGCTGTCCGAGGTCCGGGTGGTCGGGCACACGGATTCGCGCGGTGCGGACGACTACAATCGCCAGCTGTCGCTCGACCGCGCGCAGGCGGTGCGCGACTGGCTGTCCACGCGGCCCGAACTACAGGACGTGACGCTCACCACCTCGGGCGCCGGAGAATCGCAGCCGACGGCCGGCAACGACACAGAGGCGGGGCGCCGCCAGAACCGCCGGGTCGAGCTGATCGCCGTGCCGACCCGCTGAAGTCGGCAACGGGCGGCATGGCGGCATGGCGGCACGCCGGCCCCGCCTCCACGCGTCTCGGCATTACCTCACGATCACCTCGTCCCTGACGAACATGTTCGACCAGGCACGGTCGATGAGTTCGGGCGTCATCTTGTAGGGCAAGCCCTCGAAGTCGCACACCGCGAGCATCTGGTCGATCAGGAACACCGGCTGGTAGTTCGCATAGACGTTGTCGATCTGCGGGTATTTCGACTTCAGCAGATGCACGAGGCTCTTCTCGCAGAGCTGCATCTTCTTCTTGCGCGCCACCAGCGCGAAGATCTTCAGGAAGTTCTCCTGATCCGGGCCGTCGATCTTGATCTTGAAGAAGATCCGCCGCAGCGCCGCCTGGTCGAAGATCTCGTTGGGGTGGAAATTGGTGGAGAAGATCACCAGCGTGTCGAAGGGCACCTCGAACTTCTCGCCCGATTGGAGGGCGAGGATGTCCTTGGACTCCTCCAGCGGCACGATCCAGCGGTTCACCAGCTTCTGCGGCGGCTCGGCCTGGCGGCCGAGGTCGTCGACGATGAAGATGCCGCCCGTGGACTTCAGTTGCAGCGGCGCCTGGTAGGTCCGCGCGGTCGGGTTGTAGACAAGATCGAGCATGTCGAGCGACAATTCGCCCCCGGTGATCACCGTCGGGCGCTGGCACAGCACGTAGCGCGTGTCGAAGCGGATGCGGCGGCGCAGCTGCGTGGAATCCTCCTGCTGCTCCTCTGCGGCGGTATGCACGATCGGGTCGTAGACGGTGATGACCTGGCCGGCATATTCCAGCGCGCGCGGCACGTAGATCTTGTCGCCCATCGCGTCGCGGATACCGCCGGAGATCGACGACTTGCCGTTGCCGGGGGGCCCGTACATCAGGATCGACCGGCCGGCGCTGACCGCCGGGCCGAGATCGCCTAGGAGCGTGGGCGGCAGGATCAGGTGGCCCATCGCCTCGGTCAGCTGGTCGCGGGTGATCTGGAGATTTCGGATCGACTGCCGCTCCACCTGTTCGCGGTAGACTGCCAGCGGTACCGGCATCGCGCCGTAATATTCCGACTGCGACAGCGCGTCGCCGGCGCGGGCCCGGCCGCTCTCGGTCAGCTGGTAGCCCATCTCGCCGCCGGCGCCGGCGCTCATCGTACCCATCGCCTCCAGCAGGAGCTGCGATCGGGCGAGGTCGACAAGCTCCTGCGCGATCGGCACGGGCAGGCAGATCGCGGTGGCCAGTTCGCTCACCGTGCCGGTGTTCTTGCGGAACATCGTCTTGAGCACGATGTCCCGCATCATCACCAGCGGCAGTTGCATCTCGTCCAGCCGTTTCGGCGGCGGCGGGGCGAGGACGTTGGTCTGCATGTTCATGGGCGGGCAGGGTCCTTCGTGGTCTGGCGCGGGGCGTTCGGCGCAGACAACCGCGGCTTTGTGGCACGAGCGCGGCCCGGCCTTGAAAAAATGCGGTCAGGCCGAAGGCGCACGGGCGGTTGATTCCGGGCCGGCAAGAGCCATGATGCCCGCCTGAGATACACAAATCGGGAGACGACGATGAAGACGCAACTGACGGCGGGCCTGGCGCTCGCGCTCGTGGCGGGCGGTGCCGCGGCGCAGGAGACCTGCGAGGAAGTGACCTTCGCCGATGTCGGCTGGACCGACATCACCGCGACCACGGCCGCGACGAGCCTCGTGCTCGAGGCGCTCGGCTACGACACCGAGACGCGCGTGCTGTCCGTGCCGGTGACCTATACCGCGATGGCCGACGGAGACGTGGACGTGTTCCTCGGCAACTGGATGCCGACGATGGAGAACGACATCGCGCCCTACCGCGAGGACGGCAGCGTGGTGACGGTGCGCACCAACCTCGAAGGCGCGAAGTACACGCTCGCAACCAACGCGGCCGGTGCCGAGCTCGGCATCGACAGCTTCGAGGCGATCGCGGAACATGGAGACGCGCTCGACCAGACAATCTACGGCATCGAGCCGGGCAACGACGGCAACCGCCTGATCCTGTCGATGATCGAGGAGGACGCCTTCGGTCTCGGCGACTTCGACATCCGCGAAAGCTCCGAACAGGGGATGCTGGCACAGGTGGGCCGCGCCTCCGACCGCGACGAGCCCATCGTGTTCCTCGGCTGGGAGCCGCACCCGATGAACGCCAATTTCGACCTCACCTACCTCGAGGGCGGCGACGACTATTTCGGCCCGAATCTCGGCGGCGCGACGGTGCACACCAACACCCGCGCCGGGTTCGCCGAGGACTGCCCGAACGTGCAGGCGCTGCTGGAGAACCTGGCCTTCACGCTCGAGATGGAAAACGAGATAATGGGTGCGATCCTGGACGACGGCGCCGATCCGGAGGACGCCGCGCGCGAGTGGCTGTCGGCGAACGTCGGCATCGTCGAGGACTGGCTCGACGGCGTAACGACGGCCGACGGTGGCGACGCCGCCGAGGCGGTGATGGGCGCGCTGGAATAACGCGTGGTCGCGGTCCGGTGCCGCATGGCACCGGGCCGCACCCAAAAGGCGCTGGCAGGCGGTTGCGCGTTTTGCGCTTCGCCCAAACGCCAGGTCGGGCTAGACTGCGCGCACGTTTTTCAGAAGCCTAGGAATTTCCGATGCATCCAATTCTTGCCTTTCCGAGAGCGGGCGCCGTAACGGCGCTTTCTGTCGCCCTTTTCGCGGCACCGGCCGTGGCCCAGCCCCTCGACGTGCCCTTCTCGACCTATTGCCCGCCGGACAGTCAGGCCGCCTGTTTCGGTGCCGCCACCGTGATGGGGCTCGACCCGAACGGCGACGGCTTCCTTGCGGTGCGGACGGGGCCCGGATCGAATTACCCGATGATCGGCAGGATCCACAACGGCGACCGGGTGGGGACCTATGCTTCGAGCGGTCCGTGGTTCGGGATCAGCTTCGGGCCGGACAACCGGCTCGGCTGGGCCCACGGCAACTGGCTCGGCAACCGCATCCCCTGACTCGCCGGTTCACGCCTGCGCGACCGCCCGATAGATGTGAACCCGTGCTGGCATCCGCAGACCCTCAGGTCCGAGATACCTCGCCCACGTCTCGCGCAGACTGCCGAGTATGGCGCGAAGGTCATCCTGCGTGCCGTCATACTCGCGCATCACGCCGGGTATCGGGCCGATTTCCGGCAGCATCCGTTCCATCGCCGGCCACCCGTCGGGCTGGTGTAGCATGAGGTCGATCGTCTCGACCTCCCGCTCGGAAAAGCCCGCCGCCGAGAGGATGCCGAACACCCGGTCCGCATCGCGGAAGGCGAGCGGGCCCGGCGCGTCGGGATCGGCGGGGGGCGTCCGGCCGAGACGCGCCTCCGCCGCCGCCTTGGGATCGCGGAACCAGGGATTGGCCTCGGCCGACGCCCAGCAGGCCATCGCGAGCCGCCCGCCGGGCGCCAGCGCGCCGCCGATGTTGGCGAAGGCCGCGACCGGATCGTCGAAGAACATCACCCCGAATCGCGAGATCGCGGCATCGTAGCGGGCGCCGCCGAAGTCGAAGACCTGCCCGTCGCCGTGCAGTACCTCCATGTTGGCCGGTGCCCGCTCGCGGGCCAGCGCCAGCAGAAGGTCCGAGAGGTCGAGTCCCGTGACCCGGCCCCCGGAGCCGACCGCCTCGGCCGCACGGCGGGACAGCGCGCCCGAGCCGCAACCGATGTCTAGCACGCGCTCGCCCGGCTGTAGCCCGGCGCGGGACAGAACCGCGTCCGACACCTCTTCCATCTGCCGGTCGAGGTCGGCGTCGCGGCGCACCCAGCGCTTTCCCATGTCGCCGCCCCATGCGTCTGCCTGCGCGGCGTTGGGCGCGGTCATTGACCGACCTTGTCCTGGGTCTTGGTCTCGAAATCCCCGGCATCATGGCGTTCGTGCAGCTGCGTTTCGGGCTCGCCGAAGGTGCGGTTGACCATGCGGCCGCGCTGCACCGCCGGGCGCTCTGCGATCTCTTTCGCCCAACGTTGGACGTGCTCGTAGCTCTCCACTTGCAGGAACGTGCCGGCGTCGTAGAGCCGCCCGAGCGCGAGCTGCCCGTACCACGCCCAGTTCGCCATGTCGGCGATGGTGTAGTCGTCGCCGGTGAGGTAGCGCCGTTCCGCCAGGTTGCGGTTCAGCACGTCGAGCTGGCGCTTCACCTCCATCGCGAAGCGGTTGATCGGGTATTCCATCGGCTCTGGCGCATAGGCGTAGAAATGCCCGAAGCCACCGCCGAGATAGGGCGCGGAGCCCATCTGCCAGAACAGCCAGGACAGCATCTCGGGCCGCTTCTCGGGCACGCCGAGGAAAGCGCGGAAGGTCTCCGCCAGGTGCAGCAGGATCGCGCCGGATTCAAAGACGCGCACCGGCACGCCTCCCGTCCGGTCGACCAGCGCGGGGATCTTGGAATTGGGGTTCACCTTGACGAAGCCCGAGCCGAACTGGTCGCCGTCTTGGATGCGGATCAGCCAGGCGTCGTATTCGGCGCCCGTGTGCCCGGCGGCGAGCAGCTCCTCGAAGAGCACCGTCACCTTCACGCCGTTGGGCGTGGCGAGGGAATAGAGCTGGTAGGGATGCTGGCCGGTCGGCAGGTCCTTGTCGTGCGTCGGCCCGGCGATGGGCCGGTTGAGGCTGGCCCACTTGCCGCCGCTCTCGGCGTCCCAGGTCCAGACTTCGGGGGGCGTATAGCTCATGACGAGGGCTCCGGTTCGGTTGCGTTCGGGCCGAACCTAGCGGCTGGCGCAGCGAGTGCCAGTGGCGAGCGCGCAGGAGGGCCGTGCGGCCACGCGCAGCGCCTGATCAGATCACCCCGATCTCGGCCAGCGCGCCGGCAAGCTCCGGCGGGAGCGTATCGTCGGTTTCGCGTCCAGGGCGAAGATCGCCCGGCGCATCGTCTTCGGCAAGGTATCGCCAGCCCTGGAACGGGCGGCGCGGGGCGGGCGCGACGCGCACGATCTCGGGCTCGAGCACGATGGCGCAGCGGCGGATGCCGTCGCCGCCCGTCACCTCGTCGAGGCGCAGGATCCGCTGACGGCACTGGATCAGGCCCTTGATCACCCAGTAGATCGACCCGCCTGCCAGCACTT
This sequence comes from Roseivivax sediminis, assembly GCF_900112685.1. Taxonomy (GTDB): domain Bacteria; phylum Pseudomonadota; class Alphaproteobacteria; order Rhodobacterales; family Rhodobacteraceae; genus Roseivivax; species Roseivivax sediminis. The sequence continues at coordinate 6,257 of NZ_FOMS01000003.1, read as the reverse complement.
CGGCCTCGCGCTTGGGCCACATCCGGGTGACGTGCCGCGGATAGCCGTCCGGCCCCTGCGCGCGCGCCGAGGCCTGCCAGCGCTGAAGCTGCTCCACCGCCTCGGTGCCCGCGCTCAGCTTTATCAGGTGCACGACCTTTGACATGGAATCTCCACTCACCACGCTTTATATTGTATCCTTTCATACCGGCACTTCAAACCCTAGTGGACGCCGCGCCGCACAAGGAACCGCCCGCCATGACCCGTTTCGCCGCCCCCATCGCCGAACAGATCTGGGACATGAAGTACCGCCTTAAAGAGGCGGACGGCACACCCGTCGACGGCTCCGCGGAGGACACCTGGCGCCGCATCGCCCGCGCCCTGGCGAAGCGGGAGGCCGACCCGGCCGCCTGGGAGGATCGCTTCTACCGCGCGCTGGAGGACTTCAAGTTCCTGCCCGCGGGCCGCATCGTCGCCGGCGCGGGCACCGACCGGTCGGTGACGCTCTTCAACTGCTTCGTGATGGGCACGATCCCCGACACGATGGCCGGCATCTTCGACATGCTGAAAGAGGCCGCGCTGACAATGCAGCAGGGTGGCGGGATCGGCTACGACTTCTCAACCATCCGGCCCAGGGGCGCGGCGGTCGCAGGCGTTGCGGCCGACGCCTCCGGCCCGCTGTCCTTCATGGACGTCTGGGATTCGATGTGCCGCACGATCATGTCCGCCGGATCGCGCCGCGGGGCGATGATGGCGACGATGCGCTGCGATCATCCCGACATCGAGGATTTCATCGGCGCCAAGGCCGACAGCGCGCGCCTGCGCATGTTCAACCTCTCGGTGCTCGTCACCGACGCCTTCATGGAAGCCGTGAAGTCGGACGCGCCCTGGGATCTGACCTTTGGCGGCAAGGTCTACCGCACCCTGCCCGCGCGCGAGTTGTGGAACCGCATCATGCGCGCCACCTACGACTACGCCGAGCCGGGCGTGATCTTCATCGACCGCATCAACCAGGCCAACAACCTGCATTATTGCGAGACGATCAGCGCCACCAATCCCTGCGGAGAGCAGCCCCTGCCCCCTTACGGCGCCTGCCTTCTGGGCTCTGTCAACCTCGCCCGGCTGGTGACGGAGCCGTTCACCGAGGGCGCCGCCCTCGACGACACGGCGCTCGACGAGCTGGTGCGCACCGCGATCCGCATGATGGACAACGTCGTCGACGCCTCGCGCTTCCCGCTCGAGGCGCAGGCCCGCGAGGCCGAAGCCAAGCGCCGCATCGGCCTCGGCGTCACCGGCCTGGCCGACGCGCTTCTGATGGTCGGCCTGCGCTACGGCAGCCCCGAGGCCGCCGCGCAGACCGAGGAGTGGCTGAAACGCATCGCCCGCGCCGCCTATCTCGCCAGCGCCGAGCTGGCACGGGAAAAGGGCCCCTTCCCTCTTTTCGACGCCGAGGGCTACCTCGCCTCGGAGACCGTGCGGGCAATGGACGAGGATGTGCAGGCGGCGATCCGCAGCCACGGCATCCGCAACGCTCTGCTGACCTCGATCGCGCCGACCGGGACGATTTCCCTCTACGCCGGCAACGTGTCGTCGGGGATCGAACCCGTGTTCGCCTATGCCTACACGCGCAAGGTGCTGCAGAACGACGGCACCCGCACCGAGGAAGAGGTCGTCGACTACGCCGTCCAGCTCTGGCGCGAGACGCATGGCGACGCGGATCTGCCCGACCATTTCGTGAACGCGCAGACGCTGGCGCCCGAGGACCATGTGCGCATGCAGGCGGCGGCGCAGAAATGGATCGACTCGTCGATCTCCAAGACCATCAACGTGCCCGAGGACATCTCGTTCGAGGCGTTCAAGGACGTCTACCTGCAAGCCTACGAGTCGGGCTGCAAGGGCTGCACGACCTACCGGCCCAACGAGGTGACGGGATCTGTACTGACCGCGTCGGAGGATCGGGCAGAGACTCCGGTGCTGGTAAAGGAGGCCGAGGGCGGCGCGGAGATCGTCTACATGTCCGAACCGCTCGACCGGCCGCAGACGCTCGAAGGCAACACCTACAAGCTCAAGTGGCCCGACAGCGAGCATGCGATCTACCTCACGATCAACGACATCGTCGTCGGGGGCCGGCGCCGGCCCTTCGAGGTCTTCATCAATTCCAAGAACATGGAGCATTTCGCATGGACGGTGGCGCTGACGCGGATGATCTCCGCGGTGTTCCGGCGCGGCGGCGACGTGAGCTTCGTGGTCGAGGAGCTGAAAGCCGTCTTCGACCCGCGCGGCGGCGCGTGGGTGAAGGGCAAGTACATTCCCTCGATCCTTGCCGCGATTGGCGGCGTGATCGAGCAGCATCTCGTCGCTACCGGCTTCCTTGAGGCCGAGGGCATGGGTCTCAAGACCGACCCCCAGGCGGAGACCGCCCGCACTGCCGCTCCGCGCCGGAAAGCCTGCCCGGCCTGCGGCCAGTACGAGCTGCGCATGGTCGAGGGCTGCCTGACCTGCGCCGCCTGCGGCCATTCGAAGTGCTCAGGGTGATTGGGGGCGCTGCACACTCAGCAAACCAAAAGAGTGCGAGTTCTGACCAAAAGCGTGCGAATTGGCTGTCAATACTGTAGGTGTGCGAACCTTCAGTGGTCGTGGGGCTGTCCGCTGTGCATTGATGCGCGGATTTCGCGGACACGTTGCTCCGACGGCCACCTGCAGATCAGCTTCTCCTCTAGGTCTTCCCACAGGAAGACTGGCCCATAATCCCTCCCATCCCCCGTGAAGCGGCGGACCTCGGCGGCGCCGAGCCGTGAGAGTGTTGATTGCCAGGTGTCGCCGAGGACCAGGGCCAGCCCCCGCAACGTGATGAAGCGGTAGTCGAACGCGGCATGATCCTGTGCGGATATGTAACGTTGTCTCGCCTTGCGCTTTGGATTTTGCGCGATGGTAGACGGCATCTGCTCGTCCAGGATGAGCCGTCGTGCTTCCGGCGGCTTCAGCCCGACCGCCTTGGCGAACGCTTCGATCGTCATTCCAGGAGCCTCGTCCCGGGAGATGTGTCGCTCTACTTCGTCCCGGTCCACGAGGATGGACCCGTAGCCGTTTGCCTGCGAATAACTACCGATCCGCTTGAGCTCTCCGGCTTGAATTAGGCGGACCACCTCCCCTGGCCGGATCCAAAGCGACTTGCAGACCTGAGGAATTGATGACCATCCGTGCATCGCAACATGGATCGGTCGGGCGCCTTTGAGCAAATCATCAATAAATCTCGTCCCCTCCTTTAGGCTCCAGAGGGGCTTGGCATCGTCGGGATCGAGCTTGGGCTGCAGGAAACCATCCTCGCGCAGGAGGTCCAACTGCGGACGTGGGATATGCAGTGCATCGCGAAGTTCTTTAGCCGAGACCAGATCGTCTAGATCTGAGAGAAACGACTGAGCGTCGTACGCATCGAACAGCTCCCATGCGTCTGTCAGCCCTTCACCTGAAGGCCGGACAAATCCGCGCTCCGCGAGGAGCTTCCGTAGTCTCCGGCGGTCAAGTGCTGTCTCACGGGACGCGGTGAGTACGGAGTGAAGCCGACGCTCCAGTACAGGCTCGCCCATGAGCTCGTCGCCGGGGCCCAGAGGCCATGCTTTTCGAAGTCGCCTTGCGAGGATCTCTCTGAACTGATCATAGCTGGGCGAGGTCAGGTCATGGGCCAGGCGGTCATATATATCGCCGTACACGCCCTTGGGACGCGCCTGAGGGGCCTCGGCGCGTTTCTCGAGCTCGAACAAGAGCTGCTCGATCGCCTCTTCACCATGCAGTGCGACCTCGTAGCCCTGTGCGGGAACAATCCATTTCGTGGTCTCTTCGAGCCGGATTGTGGTCTGTCCGTTCAGTTTCATCACCGCGCGGCCGAGCAGGTCGCAGAAGACGCATGCGGCGTGCAGATCGAAATTGTCGAGCCAATTTTCACCACGGCCGTTGCGAAGGCGGTTGTACAAGTACGTGTCGAAGTAACTGGGTTCGCGGGGCGAACGATCGAATTCGCCAGCGAAGATTCGATCGCGCAGCTCGGGCAGGTGAAGGGATGTGTCGTAGCGTCTGGAGGGCGTACGTTCGGACCAAATAGCTACCAGCGGCAAGCCGTGGTCATGGCAAATGTACGAATATCTCGGCATCCATTGGGCCCTCAAGGCGCCCATATGGCGACCGCTCTCAATGTCTTGGCGAAGGCATGCCGGACAGGCCTTGATGGAAGTCGCCTTGATCGACTTGGCGTGGAAAATCTCGCCGCGAAACTCATGCTCGCGATCACCGAGATGCTTCGGGGTCCATCCGAGGATCTCCTCGGGTTCGACCCCTGCACGTGCGGCCAATCGAATGATCGCGTCTGCGTGTCCGGCGACGACCTCACTGAACTTGATGCCGAGGTCTTCCGCGAAGATAGCGGCCGGAAGGCCGTTATGGTGGGCAAGCCGCGACAAGAACGAGAATGCGGGCTCTTGGTCCACGCGCTGGACGGAGAGCGGCAAGGTGTTCAAGGTCGCAGGTGTTCCTCCATTTAGCGAACAGCTATACGTCTCGCTGGGTCGGAGCAAGCAAAGGATACTTGAGACCAGTTGCTGGCGCGCGTCCACCATGAACCGCGCCCACGTGCCCGCCAGCCAACCGATGTTGTCTGATGCTCATAATAATGATGTTGGGAACACTGTCTGGCCCGGTCAACTCGAAGAAGCAGCCAGGTAAAGCGACCTGGGCTCCGCGATGCCAGGCTGAAGTGGCAACTCAGCGCGAATGCGCCCATTGCAAAGCCAGAGCGCCACCTGCACGTCCCACGATTTCGCACTCGCTCGCGTCCACTCCCAGCCCTTCTGCGACATCGGTTGCTGCCGCGGCGTGACCTCGACTCTCGGCGCGAAGGCGGAGAGCTGACATTTGCCGCGCACGGCGCCGACGAGCGTTTCGCGGGAAAAAAACTGCCTCCGATATCCCAGAGGTGAGTGACTGAAAGCGGCTCATAGCTTACACAGACTCTCGTTACACCGGGTAGAACTTGGACATTTGCTTCGGTCGCGGAAAATGGCTAATTCGAAACTCAATAGAGAGTTGCCGGTAATAAAGGTATTCGGCGCCACAGCGGACCTTCAGTACCTAACGCGCGTAGCCGCCTAATCTCTGCCCGCGCTCAGGACAAAATTTTGCACATGGTAGACAGCCCGTTATGAATAACAGCCTTTCAAAAATCGGCCATTGGACCACCGATAAGCTCATCAAGATCGCGGAAGCGCTGCGCCTAAAATCTGCTTCGCCTGTCGGTCCAGAGAAATTCGTTGATCTCGCCCCAACCGACGAGGCCGACCAAGGCGGGGTGTATTCGGCTGCATTGAAGTTCGCGACCGACAGTCCGGACGTATCGAACATCGCACTCACCGGGCCTTATGGCTCTGGCAAGAGCAGCATCATCCGCTCATTTCTCAGGTCCTATCCTCGCCAAGCCCTGCACATATCTCTCGCCGCCTTCTTGCCAGAAGCAGAAGATGAGCGGCGCACGGTGACCAAACAGGAGGTTGAACGGAGCATCCTCCAGCAACTGCTCTATGGCGCAGACGCAAACAAGCTGCCGCTCTCGCGTTTCAAGCGTATCCAATCGCCTAGTTTTTGGTCGATTTTTCGCTCATTCTACATTCTAATCGGACTGCTCGCTCTCTGGTATATGTTCAATAATCGCGCAGCGATTTTTGACGGGTCATATTTTAAGCCCTTCGATATCACGAGCTGGATCGATATCTCCGTAGCCGTTTTCGTGCTGATCTTTCTCTGGTCCGTAATCCATCACTTCTACGTGGCCAGTTTCGGTGTGTCGCTCAAAAGCATTTCGTTGAAGGACATCGAGATACGACCCTCTTCGGACGACCAGGACTCGATCCTTAACCGTCACCTGGACGAGATAGTCTACTTTTTCCAGTCGACGCGTTACGATCTCGTTGGCGGTGTCCGCATAGCGTGTTGGTGCGCCTTCATTTTGCCGGAAACGGCCAATATTGCACCTCCAAGCCTACTGGAGGACCCCCATGCACAAGACCGCCTTCGCAGACCTCGTCTCAAGGCTTCGGCTCCTGACGCCGCAGCAGCTGGCGCAGCTGGGCACAGCCGTGACAGACTCCCAGCGAAGGGTCGAGGCCGTGCTCGCTCTCGATGCCCGTTGCGGGGAGGAAGCTGGCCGGGGCTGTCCGCGCTGCGCCTCGTCGAAGCGGTGCCGGTGGGGGCATACCCGAACCGGCGCGCAGCGCTGGCGGTGCGATGATTGC